>CASFNR010000015.1 GCA_949296115.1 uncultured Eubacteriales bacterium
AACTTCATTGGTGCATTTGATTTTGAGGAAGCAAGGGAGCAATCCCAAGCAGCCCAAAAAGAAAAGAAAACCGGCGTAGCCTAAACTACGCCGATTCTCTCACATAAATGTTTTCTTACGTCACCGCCCCTAAAACCGGTGGGTGTGTTTTTTATGCAATTTCCACGGATTTTGTGGCCACCAGGTCCACGCCTGTGCCCAGAATATCCGGCACAATCACCTGTCCCAGCGTCACCGGGGCAGAAACTTCCAAATCCCGCAGCGTTTCCACGCAGCGCAGGAGTTCTCCCTTTGGAATGTCTCCGGCGGTTTTCACCGAAACCACGGGCAGCGTTCCTCCCCGGACCCGCACCGTTGTGGTGAGGATTCGGGTGGGGTTGGTCAGTTCCTTCCGGGCGTAGCGCTCTCCATTGGGGCAGGTATTGCCGGTGACTTCCCGGACCTCTCCCCCTTCCACCTGGGCCGTCAGCTCGCATCCCAGGGGGCATCCGATGCAGATCAGTTTCCGCTCCATATCAAATCTCCTCCAGCAGTACCCGCAGTTCCCGGATTCCCACCTGCATGGAATTCCAGGGCAGACGAATGGTCTCCATTTCTCCGGGGGCCAGGGCGCGGCGCTTCTTGCTGTAGATTGGTGCGTCCCCTGCCAGCACCGTCAGCCTCCGGTTCCGGTAAACCCCGTCCACCCGCAGCCGCAGGGTCAATTCCCCTTCTGCGGCTCCCGGGCAGATTCTCTGGGGCACCGTGTACCGGACGCCAGGACCGCAGGTCACCGGAATCTCCGGACCCGTCTGGGTCTGGGTCTCCAGGATGTACCGTGCGGCGCTCTTGCCCGCTGCTGCCGCCTCCTGGGAGACACAGTCCACCAGGTCATGGACATGGAGCACATTTCCTGCGGCAAACACCCCGGGAATGCTGGTCTCCAGGCTGTCATCCACCACCGGGCCGTTGGTCACCGGGCTGAGTTCCACGCCTGCTCCCCGGCTCAGTTCATTCTCCGGAATCAGGCCGCAGCTGAGCAGCAGGGTATCGCAGGCGTAATATTCTTCCGTTCCCGGTACCGGAATTCCCTTTTCCACCCGGGCAATGGTCACACCGGTGAGCCGCTCCTTTCCATGGATATTTACCACCGTGTGGCTCAGCTTCAGAGGAATGCCAAAATCCTCCAGGCACTGGACGATGTTCCGTTTCAGGCCGCCGGAGTAGGGCATCAGCTCCGCCACCAACTTCACCGTTGCGCCTTCCAGGGTCATCCGCCGGGCCATAATCAAACCGATGTCCCCGGAGCCGAGAATCACGCATTCCCGGCCGGGCAGTTTTCCCTCGATGTTTACCAGATACTGGGCGGTTCCGGCGGTGTAAATTCCCGCCGGGCGGAAGCCAGGAATATTCAGGGCGCCCCGGGGCCGCTCCCGGCAGCCCATGGCCAGGATCACCGCTTTGGGGTTCAGGGAGAAAGTACCCTGTTCCGGATGTATAACCGTCAGGACTTTTTCCGGGCTCAGGTCCGGCACCATGGCATTGCACAGATAGGCAATTCCCAATTCCTTTACCTGGGAAACAAACCGGGCGGCGTATTCCGGACCGGTAAGCTCCTCCTGAAAGGTATGCAGGCCGAAGCCATTGTGAATGCATTGGTTCAAAATACCGCCCAGGCGGCTGTCCCGCTCCAGAATCAGAATACTGGCAATGCCCGCCTGCCGTGCGGCAATGGCTGCCGCCAGTCCTGCCGGTCCGCCGCCAATCACCACCAGATCATAGTTCTTCATGGCTTCGCCCCCTTACATTGCTTGTTCTGCCCTTCCAGCAGCCGGGATTCCCCACCGGATTTGGTCACCGCTTCCAGCGGAACGCCCAACTCCCGGGCCAGAATTTCCATGACCTTCGGGGCGCAGAAGCCCCCCTGACATCTGCCCATCCCCGCCCGGACCCGGCGCTTTACTCCATCCAGGCTTCTGGCCCCGGGGGTACGGTGAATGGCTTCCACAATTTCCCCTTCGGTCACCGTCTCGCACCGGCAAATCAGCCTGCCATAGGCAGGGTTCCCGCGAATGAGCGCCTGCCGTTCCTCCGGAGACAGAGAAAGCGGACTCTGAATGCCCCGCCGGGTGGGATAAAAGCCGGGATTCTCTTCCAGCCTCAGTAGATTTGTCACCATCTCCGCCACCATTTCCCCGATGGCAGGAGCAGCAGACAGCCCCGGAGACTCAATCCCGGCGCAGTCAATCAGTCCCGGCACAGATTCCCGGATATAGAATTCATGCTCTGGCCGATGGGCCCGCAGCCCGGAAAAACTGGTAATCGCCAGATTCAGGGGCAGATTTTTTACCGCCGTGGAGGATTTCATCCGGACCTCCGCCAGTCCCTCCCGGGTGGTTGCAACGTCATCCTTTTCCTCTACATCCGCCGCATTGGGACCTACCAGAAGGTTTCCGTGGACGGTGGGCGTCACCAGCACACCCTTCCCCAGGGCTCCCGGAAGTTGGAAAATGGTGTGAGAAACGTGTCTGCCCGCCTGTTTATCCAACAGGAAATACTCCCCCCGCCGGGGGACAATGGTCATTTTATCCGGGCAGGCCAGGTTATGAATCTCGTCCGCCCGCACTCCGGCTGCATTTACCACTACCCTGGTATCCACGCTGCCTTTGTCTGTTTCCACCCGCCATCCTCCGGGGATGGGCGTCAGGTTGGTTACCGGGGCGCTGAACCAGAACTTTACTCCATTCTGTGCGGCATTTTCCGCCAGGGCGATGGTCAGGGTGAACGGGCAGATGATTCCGCCCGTGGGTGCATATAGAGCCGCCACCGCCTGGTCGGAAAGATTGGGTTCCATTTTTAGAAGGGCATCCCGCTCCAGGATTTGCAGTCCCGGCACCCCATTTGCCAGTCCGTTTTCATACAGTGCCTGAAGCCGGGGTCGGTCCTGAGGGTCTACCATCACCACCAAGGAACCGTTCTGCCGGAAGGGAATATCCAATTCCCGGCAGAGCCGGGGCATTTTCTGACTGCCCAGGCAGTTGAGCTTTGCCATCAATGTCCCATGCTTTGCGTCAAAGCCGGCATGGACAATGCCGGAGTTGGCTTTGGAGGTTCCGCAGCACACGTCCTCCTCTTTCTCCACCACCAGGAACTTGCCCTTCTTTCGTGACAATTCCCGTGCAATGGCACAGCCACAGACTCCTCCGCCGATGATTACCGCATCCAGCATATGTAACCCCCCATTGTTTTTATTTATTATACAAAATAAAACGAAAAATAACAAGCATTATCGATAACTTTGTACATATTGCTAAAGGACTTTTCCAATTTCTCTTTTAAAAGCCTGTCCTCGCCTTTTTCGGGATGCAAAGACCCGGAATGAACTGGAGATTCATTCCGGGCTTGTTTTGGAACTTTGAAATGCGCTTCAGCTTTCCATCTGCATACCCAAAAAGCCGGCGGCGGTGCGGGCCAGACTCTGCTCCGCCTCCTGAAGCGGGTTCTCCCCTTCCCCCAGCAGCAGCATCACGCAGCCCATCAGGTCCCCCTGGGACACAATGGGGGATGCCGCGCCCAGGTGGTACTTTTCCATCCCCTCTGCGGCAAAAATAGGCGTATCCCCAGATTTAAAGAGATAATTTTTCCGCTGTTCCATGAGCTTTTCCAACTCCGGGGAGTTCGGTTTGTCCACCAGTTCCCGTTTTGGGGCGCCATAAAGGGCGATGATGCTGTCCCGGTCAGACACCGCGGCAATATGCCCGGTAGCCGTTACAATGGATTCGCACATCTGGGCGGCGAACTCCTGCAAGTCCCCCATGGGGGAATACTTTCGAAAAATCACCCCGCCGTCTTTTTCTGTATAAATCTCCAGCGGGTCACCCTCGCGGATGCGCAGTGTTCGGCGGATTTCCTTGGGAATAACAATTCTTCCAAGATCATCCACTCTGCGTACAATGCCTGTAGCTTTCATAATCCTTTCTCTCCTTGCTTTGCGTTTCCTCTGCTATTGTTTGCAGGAACTGGGGATTTATGCGAAACACGGGAAAGTCTGTTGGCAGGATTTCGGCAAGATTCGACTCAGGCTCTTCTTCCGCCTACAGGCGGCTGTCTTTTGCACTTTCTTTTAAAATGTCCATAAACGCTGTCAGATATGGAGGAATATACGCACTTTTCCGGCAGGCAACAAACCACTCGGTATAGGCCTCCGGGTTGCCCACCCGGAAATAGCGCACCGGCTGGCGAATGATGTCGTCCTTTACATAGTGCTCCATGGTAAAGGCCACCCCCAGTCCCTCCGCCGCCATCTGGCAGCCCAGTTCAATGTGCTCCAGGGGGTGGATTCTGGCGGGCTTCACACCACAGTAGTCCATAGCCAGATTCACACGTCCTCGGATAGCCCGCTCCTGACCCATGAGGAAAAAGGTCTCGTTCTCCACCAGCTTCAGGTTCAGGTAGAGATAGGCCATCCCGGGCAGCTCCCGGGCCTGGGCTGCGGCGGGATGGTTCTCCGGCAGCACAGCCAGCAGGTGGTCCTCCCCCGCTGTCTCCACATAGAACCGGTTGGGCGGCAGAGGATAGTTGGTATAGATCACATCCACCGTTCCGTCCTCCAGCAGTCCCTCCAGCCGGGAGGATGTTTCATCATGGAGAAAGCACTGCACTTGGGGGAACAGCTTCTTCATCTGATTCAAAAGGGGGGGAATCCGGTTAAAGCTCCCCCGGTAGGTACTGCCAATGTGCAGTTCACCCCGGATGCCTTTGGTGTACAGCAGCAGCTCCTGCTGAAAATCCCGCTCCATGGCCAGAATCTGCTGGGCGTGGCGGACATATGCCTGCCCCAGGGGCGTGGGTACAATTTTTTTCCCGATCCGCTGAAACAAAGGGCTTCCCAGCTGCTTTTCCAGATTGGTCAGAAAGATGCTCAGGGTCGGCTGGGTGACATGGAGCTGCTCCGCCGCCCGGGTGATGCTGCGGCATTGTTCCAGGGCAATAATATACTCTTCGTCCCGCATATTCATAGGGAAATCCTCCAAAAAACAATAGTTTCTGTCAATGATTTACATTAAAAGGATTAATTTGAACTTTGGAAATATTTGTTGTAATAGTATAGAAAGAACCTGAAGTCAAAGGAATGTCCAGGGATTTCAGGGAAAAAGCAAAGGAGAGAATTCAAAATGGCAGAAAAGCGACTAAAAAACAATTCACCATGCCCCACACCTTTGTGATCCTGCTGATTATCATCGCAGCAGCAGTGGTCCTGACCTGGATCATCCCCAGCGGCTCCTACGCCCGGGTAGAAGATCCCCTGTCCGGACGGGAAGTGGTGGACGCAACCTCCTTCTCCTACACGGAGAACCAGATGGTAAATCCTCTTGATGTACCCATGCTGATTGTGGATGCCTTTGTTGGTAACGCTGACCTGATTGCCCTGATTCTGCTCAGCGGCGCCGCCATCTACATGCTCACCGCAGCAGGCGCCCTGCAGGCGCTGGTCGCCACCATTGTCCGTCGGTTCAGCAGCCGGGTGGAAATCTTCATTCCCCTGCTGATGCTGGTGTTCGCCCTGATCTGCACCACCCAGGCGGTGAATACCTTTATTGGATTTGCCCCCATTACGGTAATGCTGGCCCTTTCCCTGGGTCTGGACTCCATCGTAGGCGTGGGCATCATTCTGCTGGGCGGCGCCATCGGCTTCTCCACCGGCACCCTGAACGTGAGCACCACCCTGGTGGCCCAGAAAATTGCGGACCTGCCCAACTACTCCGGCATTGGCTACCGCTGGGTCTGCTTCGCCGTGTTCTATGTCATCACCTGCCTGTGGCTGGTTCGTTATGCCAAGAAAATCCAGAAGAACTCCACCCTCAGCCCCACCTATGACCTGGACAAGAACAGCGCATTCAAGAACGGAGATCTGGATCAGTTCGGTACCCTGGACACCCGGAAAATCCTTTGCATCGTGGCCCTGGTTGTGGCCCTGGTGGCAATCGTCTACGGCTGCATCAACCTGGAGTGGGACTTCGCCGAGCAGAGCGCCGTCTTCCTGGTACTGAGCATCGTGGTAGGCATCATTGCCGGCTTTGATGCCAACACCATCTGCAAGGAGTTCATGAACGGCACCAAGACCATGCTCTCCGCCGCCTTTATCATCATGTTCGCCCGGGCCATCGGCAGTGTGCTCAGCGCCGGCGCCATTACCGATACCATCGTTTACTACATGGCCCAGGCCCTGTACGGTCTGCCCGCTGCGCTGTTGGGCGTGGGCATGCTGATCGCCAACACCCTGATTAACGTGGTCCTGACCTCCGGCTCCGGCCAGGCCGCCGCCGTGATGCCCATTATGATTCCCCTGTCCGACCTGCTGGGCGTTACCCGTCAGACCTGCATCCTGAGCTTCAACTTCGGCGACGGCTTCTGCAACTACATCCTGCCCACCTCCACCGCCCTGATGGGCATCCAGGGCGCCGCCAACGTGCCCTATGACCACTGGATGCGCTTCATGTGGAAGATGTTCCTGATCTGGCTGGGTCTTGGCGCTGTGCTGGTGGTGATTGCCCAGATAATCAACTACGGCCCCATGTAATCTGCCCCAAAGGAGGAACTCACCATGAAGGAAACCTTGTACCGGCTTCTGGAGGAGAAGCGTTCTGAGCTGACTCAAATGTCCGACGCCATTTTTGACGACCCGGAGTATGACGGGGAGGAATACCATGCCAGTGCGCTGCTCACCGACTATCTGGAGCGCAACGGCTTCACTGTGGAGCGGGGCATTGCCGGATGGCCCACGGCCTTCCGGGCTGTCTACCGGAAGGGCAGCGGCGGCGTGCGCATCGGTTTGCTGTGTGAGTACGACGCTCTGCGGCAGCTGGGCCATGGCTGCGGCCACCATATGCAGGGTCCCTGCATCTGCGGCGCCGCTGTAGCGCTGAAGGAAGCGGACTTTGACAAACCCTACGAAATCGTGGTCTACGGCACCCCCGCAGAGGAAACCCGGGGCGCCAAGATCACCATGTGAGAAAAGGGCTGCTTCCGGGACATCAACATCGACGTGGCCCTGATGATGCACGGCGGCCCGGACACCTGCGTGGATGAAAAGAGCCTTGCCCTGTCTAACTACCAGGTGATCTTCCACGGCAAAGGCGCCCACGCCGCTCTGGCTCCTGAGCAGGGCCGCAGCGTCCTGGATGCACTGCTGCTGTGCTTCAATGGGGTGGAATTCCTGCGGGAGCACGTTCGGGAGGACACCCGGATGCACTACACCATCTCCGAAAACCCCGGCCCCTCCAACGTGGTTCCCGCCAAGGCGGTGGGTGCCGTCTCCCTGCGCAGCTACTCCCGGGAAGTGCTCAATGATGTCTGCCGCCGGTTTGAGCAGATCGTTCAGGGTGCGGCCCTGATGGCGGATGTCCAGTATGAGCTGATTCAGGAAAAAGGTCTGGACAACAAAATCCCCTGCTATGCTCTGAATGACATCATCATGGACAATGCCCGGGCATGCGGCGCTCCCAGTCTGGCTTCTCCCCGGAAAAAGACCGGCAGCACCGATTTCGGCAACGTAACCAACCATATGCCCGGCTGCTGCATCCGGGTGAAGTTTGTTCCCTCCGGCACCTCCAGCCACAGCCAGGAATATGTGGCCGCCGGTAAGAGCGACGCCGCCCATGACGCTGTCCTCTACGGCGCCAAGATTCTCGCCGGCACCGCCCGGGACATTATCCGGGACGACTCCGTGAAGGACAAACTCTGGGAGGATTTCCGGCAGGCCAAAGCAAACGCATAACCCAATTTTGTCAGATTACACAGCAGGACGGCGAAGCGCTCCCTGTTTCGCCGCCGGCTGTGTTTTCCGTTCGGCGGAACAGACCTGCTTCCTCGTCTGGAGGAAAGGAGATAGAATCCATGAAGTCCACTGTCAATTTTCTGAAAGATTCGCTGTTTGATATTCTGGGCGGAATTCTGTTCAGCCTGGGATACTACACCTTTTCCGTCAACGGGGGATTCGCCCCCGGCGGAGTTTCCGGTATTGCCCTTCTGCTCCATCATCTGACCGATGCGCCGGTGGGCCTGCTCACCATTGGGCTGAACATCCCCATTGTGCTGGTCTGCGCCCGGAGTCTGGACCGTGGCTTTCTGCTCAGAAGCATCCGGACCAGCCTGGTGTGTGCAGTCCTGATGGACGGATTGTTCCCCCTGCTTCCCGCCTACGATGGGCAGCCCATTCTGGCCAGCTTGTTCACCGGCCTCACCGCCGGTGCGGGAATGGGAATCATCTATTCCCGGAGTTCCTCCACCGGCGGCATGGACTTTGTTACGGCGGTGATTAAAAAGAAAAACCCCCACCTGAGCTTTGGTCAGGTGACCCTGGCTCTGGATGGAGTGGTCATTCTGGCAGGCTCCATCGTGTTCGGCAGCATCGACGCAGTCCTGTACGGCCTGATTGCCACCGCCGCCCTGTCCTTCACCATGGACTGGATTGTCAACGGCAAACTCAGCGGCAAGATGGCCCTGATTATCACCCGGCATGGTCGGGAGACGGCGGACGCCATCAATTTGCAGACCGGACGGGGCAGTACCCTGATGCCTGCCCGGGGCGCCTATTCCGGCAACGCCCTGGATGTAGTTCTCTGTGCCTGCGGCCGGCGGGAAATCGCCACCGTCCGCAGAATCGCCCACAGCCTGGATGACCACGCCATGGTGATGGTCTGTGACGCAACGGAGGTCATCGGAGAAGGGTTCCTGGCGCCGGAGGTTTCGTAAGTCTCCGGCTGGGAGGAGCCATATGGGGAGTGGCAGGCTGCGCGTTGGAAAAACGGTTTGGGATAGGCCGCATCCGCCAACAGAAGGCCGTTCGAATCGGCCTCACTCCCACTTTTTTGTTATAAGCCGTCTTTTTTAGCGAATGTCTTACGCTGGGGTCGCCCAGCTGGAATTTCCCTTTCACAAGCAAGGAAGCTGGTGAGCAGAATGCCCATCAGCTTTTTACAGGCAGCCGAAAATCCCCCCGGGATGTCTAACACCATCCGGGGGGATTTCTTCTTTTCTGCCCGCAAGCGCAGGCGCAATCCGTTTTGAATTATCTGGCTGTCTGCTGGCTGCCCCGGACATTCTTTTTGGCCTTGTGCAGAGCAATGGAGCGGGCAATCTTCTCAAACAGCAGATTCAGCACCAGCCCAATTCCGAAGCCAACAGCCGCCACCACCAAGGAACTGAGCAGCATCGTCCACGTTTCCCCATCGGAGAAGCCGCTCATTACCAGCCGCATGACGCTGACCGCAAACAGGATAACACCCGGAGCAACGCACAGCGTAAACAGGCTGCCGCCAAGGAAACTGAAAACTGTTGCCAGTTTGCTGCTTCCGTATTTTGTGTAGTGAACTGTTACTCTTGCCATTCTGTATCCCTTCCTCTCTAATTTTTCCGGGTAAACGTAACCGTTCCCTCGGCAAATGTAATCGTCAGCGTATCAGCATTGAGCTTATAAACGCTCTGACCCACTTCCCCGGCGCAGTCGAGGTTGTCTCCACTCTAACATAATGCGTCAAAAAATACCAGTCGTTTTCAGTTTATTTTCACCTATTTTCTTCCAGGGCATTCTTCATCCCGTGGAGGAACATCCGCTTGCCCCATTGACACCTTTGAGAAAACAAGATAAAATAATGAAAAGTCGATCCGTCGGATTTTCTGGATCAAAAAAGGAGGAACGTTATGGCGCTGCATGTTATGGACGAGGCCAACCGCTGCCTGGGCTGCAAGAATCCCCAATGCCAGAAGGGATGCCCCATCAGTACCCCCATTCCCGAGGTCATCCGCCTTCTGAAAGCCGGTAAGCTGGACGAAGCGGGGCGAATGCTGTTTGAAAACAATCCACTGACCACGGTTTGCAGTCTGATCTGCAACCACGAAAATCAGTGTGAAGGGCACTGCGTCCTTGGAAAAAAGGGTGCGCCGGTTCATTTTTCTACCATTGAGAATTACATTTCCAGCACCTATGCCTCCAAAATGGTTCAGGGTCCCGCTCCCTCCAACGGGCTGAAGGTTGCCATCATCGGCTCCGGCCCGGCGGGCATCACCATCGCCATTCTCCTGGCCCGCTACGGCTACCAGGTGACCATTTTTGAAGGCGAGGATAAAATCGGCGGAGTGCTGCGCTATGGAATCCCGGAGTTCCGTCTGCCCAAATCCGTGCTGGATGACATTCAGTACCGGCACTTGGAAATGAAGGGCATCAAGCTCCGCCCCAATACCCGCATCGGCAGTGCCATCGGGGTGGATGATCTGTTCCGGGACGGCTACAAGGCCATCTTCATCGGCACCGGTGTATGGAAGGCAAACACCCTGGGCATCAAGGGGGAGACCTTCGGCAATGTCCACTACGCCATCAACTACCTGCACAACCCTGATGTGTACAAGCTGGGGGAACGGGTGATTGTCATCGGTGCAGGCAATGCGGCCATGGACGTGGCCCGCACCGCCATGCGCCACGGCACCCGGTATCTGACCTGCTTCTCCCTGAGCAAGCAGGTAGCCGCCAGCCACCATGAATTCAGCTATGCCCAGCTGGAGGGTGTGGAATTCGCCTATAACAAGAAGCCGATTGAAATTGTGGACGAAGGCGTGATTTTCCGGGATGTGGAGGAGCATGAGGATCATACCTTCACAGAAATTCCCGGTACAGATCAGCTGTACCCGGCAGACAGCATTATCATCTCCATCAGCCAGGGACCTCAGAATGCCATTGTCAGCACCACCACCGGTCTGGAGGCCAACAACCGGGGGCTGCTGGTCACCAATGAAAACGGTCAGACCACCCGTCCGGGAATTTTCGCCTCCGGGGATGTGGTCAAGGGTGCCCGGACCGTGGTGGAAGCGGTGGCCTTCAGCAAGAAAGTAGCCCAGGCCATGCACGAGTACATCCAGAGCACTTTGCAGGATGGCAAATAAACACGGCCCCCCCTTGCACCGGGGTGTTTTTAACCATCCGATGCAAAAATCTTCCCCCGAACGCTTGACAATCCTTTTCCATCCTGCTACTATAAGAAAAACATAAATGCATATTTGTTCAAAGGCGTTTGAGCAGAACGAGTAGCTTGGGGAAAAGCTTCAGAGAATTGCCGGTTGGTGCGAGGCAACAGTAATACCCAGGTGAAGTTCCTTCTGCGAGCCGTGCGCTGAAACCTTCCAGTAGGCGCAACGGGTACGACCGTTACATCGTTAAGACTTTTAAGCCTATGAAGGTCTTGGCTGCAAGGCCAGGTACGAAAGCAGAGTGGTACCGCGGGGTACCGCGGTAAATCTACCGCCCCTGTTTGAAAACAGGGGCGGTTTTCTTTTTGTCGTTATCCTGATTCTCAGGAAAAATATACATTTTGGAGGAAAAGATATGAAAAAGACCTTATCTCTTGTCCTGGTGCTGGCCCTGTGCCTGTGTCTGGGACTGACCGGCTGCGCAGGCGCCGGCGACGGCTACACCGTGGGTGTGTGCCAGCTGATGGAGCACGACTCTCTGGACCAGGCCACCCAGGGCTTTGTGGATGCCCTCACCGAGGAAATGGAAGCCGCCGGCAAGTCCGTGGATATTGATGTCCAGGTGGCCGGAGAAGCCAGCCTGTGTACCACCGTCATCAACACCTTCGTCTCCAAGAAGGTGGATCTGATTATGGCCAACGCCACCCCCGCCCTGGTATCCGCCGCCAACGCCACGGCGGAAATCCCTGTGCTGGGTACCTCCGTCACCGACTATGACGACACCTTCCAGGGTTCCATTCCCGCCAACGTCTCCGGCACCTCCGATGCCGTCCCCTTTGACGAGCAGGCGGCCATGATGATCGACACTCTGAACCTCACCGCCGGGGACGTGGTGGGCGTGCTGTACTGCCTGAATGAGTCCAACTCCCTGATTCAGTATGAAGCAGTCAAGGCCCTGTTTGAGGCCGAGGGAATTGTTGTCAATGCCTACACCTTCTCCGAGACCACGGAACTGCAGGCACTGGTCACCTCCATGGCTTCCGAGTGCAAGGCCGTGTACGTCCCCTCCGACAATACCGTGGCCCAGAACGACTCCATCGTGGGCACCATCTGCACGGAGAAGAATATCCCGGTGTTCACCAGCTACGGCGGTACGGTCTGTTACGCCAGCCTGGCCATTGACTATTACGAACTGGGCGCAGAAACCGGCCGGATGGCTGCCCAGATTCTGCTGGGAGAAGCCACGCCCGCCGATCTGGAGATCAAAACCCTGACCCCCACCGTGGTCTTTAACGAGGAACTGTGCCAGACGCTGGGCATTGAGGTGCCCGCCAACTAAAATCACACGCGAGGTTTATCATGGTTTTCTTGAATGCGCTGCCCGGCGCCGTGGCAGAGGGCCTGATCTGGGGTCTGATGGCCATCGGCGTCTACATCTCCTATAAAATTCTGGACATTGCCGACCTGACGGTGGACGGTTCCCTGTGTACCGGCGGGTGTGTCTGTGCCGTGCTGCTGGCCTTGGGCGTCCCCGCCTGGGTCTGTGTCCTGGCGGCGTTGGTGGCCGGCGCCATTGCCGGAACCGTCACCGGCCTGCTGCATACCGCCCTGGGAATTCCCTCCATTCTGGCAGGTATTCTCACCCAGCTCATGCTCTATTCCGTGAATCTTGCCATTCTGAGCGGAAAATCCCTGGTGGCCATCGACTACCGGTCCACCTCCCTGCTGCTGCATATGAGCAACAACCCCATGGCCATTGTGGCGGGAGTCGGCATCGTGGCCGCCACCATCATCCTGCTGTGGCTGTTCTTTTACACCGAAATCGGCCTGACCCTGAAGTCCGCCGGGGATAACCCGGACATGAGCCGGGCCCAGGGTGTGGATGTGAACTTCAACAAAGTGCTGGGTCTGGCCATTGCCAACGGCATTGTGGCCCTGGCAGGGGCGCTGTACGCCCAGTACAAGGGCTCCATCAGCATCCAGGACGGACGGGGCGCCATTGTCATCGCCCTGGCGGCCATTTTCATCGGCCTGTCCGTATCCCTGAAAATAAAGCCCAACTTCGTAGTCAGCCTGATCGGCGTGGTGGGCGGCGGCGTGGTGTACTACATCATCTACAACTTCGTGATCCTGCTGGGCCTCAAGACCGACTACTTGAAGATGCTCTCCGCCATCATTGTGGTGCTGTTCCTGGGCATCCCTTACATCCAGAGCGAGTATCTCCACAAGGAAAAGAAAGTACCGGGAGGGAAACGCCGTGCTTAAAATCACTGATCTGCATAAAACCTTCAATCCCGGTACGGTCAACGCCAAGGTTGCCCTGGACGGGCTGAACCTGAACCTGGAGGACGGGGACTTCGTCACCGTCATCGGCGGCAACGGCGCCGGCAAGTCCACCCTGCTCAACGCCATCTCCGGGGTCTGGAAGCCGGATTACGGCACCATCGAAATTGACGGTGTGGACGTGACCAATATGCCCGAGCACAAGCGGGCCGCCTACCTGGGCCGGGTGTTCCAGGACCCCATGAAGGGCACCTCCCCGGATATGGAAATCGCTGAAAACCTAGCCATCGCCGCCCGTCGGGGCACCAAGCGCCGGCTGGTCTGGGGTGTTCGGAAGGCCGAGCGGGAGGAGTACCGGCGGCTGCTGGCGGACCTGGAACTGGGCCTGGAGGACCGGCTGTCCACCAAGGTGGGCCTGCTCTCCGGCGGTCAGCGGCAGGCGGTCACCCTGCTGATGGCTACCCTCCAGCGGCCCAAGCTGCTGCTTCTGGACGAGCACACCGCTGCGCTGGACCCCAAAACCGCCGCCAAGGTGCTGGAACTCACCGACCGGATTGTCAGCGAGCATCACCTCACCACCCTGATGATCACCCACAACATGCGTGACGCCATTACCCATGGCAACCGGCTGATTATGCTGGATGAGGGCCATGTGGTGGTAGACATCTCCGGCGAGGACAAGAAGAAGCTGACGGTGGAGGACCTGCTGAGCCTGTTTGCCAAGGCCAGCGGCAGCGAGTTCACCGACGACCGGACGATTTTGTCCTGACCCATTTCATCCGCAGCCGGGTTTCCGGCTGCGGGAACGTGTCAAAAAAGTCTCACAAAGTTTGCCGCCCCTGGCGGCAAATAAAGTTCAAACCATGTTCCGCCGGGGCGTGTACCTGGCGGAACATACTTTACAGGCTGCAAGTGTGGAATTTGTCCCCCCTCGGGGGACAAATGATACGCGCAGCAGACTGCAAAAATCTGTCGGAAAGCCCCGAAGGGGTTTTTCGACAGTCTGCCGCAGCCGGGTTTCCGGCGGCGGATTTTTCTGCTCTTGTATTGGGGGCTGGGCTGTGCTACAATGCTCTCGAAGCAATAGCCTTTGCCCGCAGCGGCACCGGCAGCGAGTCGCTGCCGGCAGGCGGAATTCCGCCCCATTCTCTTCGTTCAGACGAAGCGCTCGCGGTATTCCCGCACACGTTCCGTGTGCTCCAAGATACCGCTGCGCCCTTCGCCGTACCATTTGGTATTGCTTCAGAAAAAACGCCGAGGGGAGGAAAGTTGCATGATTGTATATCGGGAGCTTTCCTCCCTGGAGCGGGACTTGGGCTTTCCCGCCAGCACGCTGTACGCCGTGAGCAACAGCCTGAACAGGCACTACCGGAAGGTGGAGATTCCGAAATCCGACGGCTCGGTGCGCACCTTATCCATTCCGGACGGCCTTCTGAAAACCATCCAGCGCCGGATTGCCCAGGTGCTCCTTCCTTCCCTGCCGGTGGCTCCCTGGGCCATGGCCTACCGTCCCGGCTGTTCGGTTCGTCGCAACGCCGCCCCCCATGCGGGAAAGCCCCTGGTGCTGAAGCTGGACATTTACCACTTTTTTGACAGCATCTCCTACTCCATGGTGAAGCGTTTGATCTTCCCGGAGGAGGTTTACAGCGAATCCAATCGGATTCTGCTGTCCATGCTCTGTTGCTACCAGGACAGGCTCCCCCAAGGGGCGCCTACCTCCCCCGCCATCAGCAACCGGATTCTCCTGGATTTTGACTGGGCTGTGGGACTCTGGTGCCGGGACCGGGGCATTGCCTACACCCGCTACTGCGACGATCTGACTTTCTCCGGGGATTTTGACCCCCAGACGGTCATCGCCTTTGTGAGGCAGCAGCTCCGGAGCGCCGGATTTCTTCTCAACCGGAACAAAATCCGCCTGCTCCCCCAGAGCTGCTGCCAGAATGTCACCGGCGTGGTGGTCAACCAAGGGCTGCACGCCCCTGCCGCCTATCGCCGGGAACTCCGCCAGACCCTTTACTGCTGCCGGAAATACGGCGTTGCCGATCATCTGAACCGGAAGGGCCTTGCCCTATCAGAGGCAGAATATCTCGCCCGTCTGCTGGGACAAGTCAACTTTGTCCTGCAAATCACCCCGGATGATCGTCACATGCTTCAAGCCCGGCAGTGGCTGCTGGAGCAGCAAAAAAAGTAAACCGCACCCGGTTCCGGCGCAGTGCCGGAGGGGTGCGGTTATTTATTTGCGCCGATACAAGAACGCAGCTATTCCAGGAACCACTGCCGCAGCATCCGCAGGTCGTTCTCTGTCCGCTCCGGCTTTTCTTCCTCCCGCATAACCGGCAGATCCTGCTCCAGCTGCCGGACATACCGGGCAATCAGGGGATAATCCAGGCAGGAGTCCTCCAGCACGGTACTGTGGAAATTCCCGGCATCGTCAAACGCCACGCCCTTGATGTGCACCGCCACGATTTTGTCCCCCCACAGGGTCATGGCCCGGTCCCACATGGCTTCCTGCCGGTTCACGTCCTCATAACTGATCAGATTGGCTGCGTCGAAAATGATTTTCAGGTTGGGACTGGCAATGCTGTCCAGGACCATTTTTGCCGCCTCCGGGGTATTCATGGCATGGTAGAACACCGGTTCCACCGCCACGGTAACACCCGCAGCCTCTGCGTGGGGCATGATCTCCTCCAGGGACTTCAGCAGCGCCCGCTGGGCCTGGGCCCGGGTAGTTCCCACCGGCTGCTTGCTCATGTTGGTGGTCTCACTGCCCTGGCATCCTGCTCCCAGTAATTTGGTATAGGGAATCTGACTGATGAAATCCGCCGTCTGTTTTTTCCGGGCTTCCTCATCCACCAGACTCAGCTCCACATAAGTGCCATGAACTGCCACATCCACGCCGGTTTTCTCCGCCGCCCGGAGGGTCCGCTCCACCAGTTCCGGCGTCACATCCCCATAGCTGCTGACGCCGCTGATTCCCTTTTTATAGGCCAGCTGGACGCACTGAAAGCCGTGGGTCCCGATCTTTTCAAACATTTCCTCCGGGGTGCCCTTTCCCATATCGTGCACCCGGGTGCCAAAGCGAATTTTTCCCATCTCAGATTCCCCTTTCTGCGGGTTGTTTGAGACAATCTTATCATATTCTTTCTGCGAATGCAACCGATTCTCCAGCCAGCCGCTTTTTCCATCTCCCCTTCCGGCAGAAATGCAGAAAAGGCGCCGCATCAGCGGCGCCTTTTGGCTGTCAAAACTTCGGAGATCAGCGGACGTATTCGATGACCACCCGGCGGTTGGGCTCCACACCGGTGGAGTGGGTGGTGATGTTCTCCATGTCCTGGAGCGCCGCGTGAATCACATGACGCTCGTAAGCGTTCATAGGCTCCAGGGTGGTACGGCGGCGAGCCTTCAGCACCTGTTGGGCCTTCTTCCGGGCATAGCGGCGCAGGCTGTCCTCCCGCTTCTCCCGGTAGCATTCCGCGTCCACATTGATCCGGATGTGGCCCTCCACATCCCGGTTGATGGTGTAGTTGGCCAGATGCTGGATGGCATCCAGGGTGTCACCCCGGCGGCCGATCAGATAGCCCAGATCGTCCCCAACCAGGTCCACCTTGTATGTATTGCCCTCCACACACCAGCAGTGGGGCACCGCCTGGGAGTCCATATGCTCCAGCAGACCCTTCAGGAACACCTCAATCTTCTCCTCGGTGGAGCCGGGAGCGGCGGGGGCGTAGACCTTGGGCTCTGCCTTCCCCTTGGGTGTCTTGGGCTCCTTGAGGGACTTCGGCTCCTTGGGAGTTTCCGGCTTCTTCTCCTGCTTGGGGGGGCGGGGCTTGTCCTGCCGGGGCTTTTCCGCCTTGGGCGTCTCAGGAGCCTTGGCAGGCTCTTCCTTCACAGGCTCAGCCTTGGGGGCCTCCGGCGCCTTAGGCGCTTCCGGCTTTTTTACCGGGGCGGCGGGCTTGGGCTTGGAGCGGGAGGCAGCGCTCAGGGCAACCTTGGGGGCTTCCGGCACCGGGTCCGGTGCCTCGTAGGTCACCTGAACCTTGGCAGGCTGGGCGCCGAAGCCCAGGAATCCCGCCTTCTCCTTCTGGAGCACGGTGACGGATACGCTGTCCCGGTCCAGCCCCAGCTGTGCCAGAGCGGATTCAATGGCAAGGTCAATGGTCTTGCCGGTGGTCACAATTGTCTTTTCCATGGTTTACTCCTCCGTAGGCTGGGACGCGTAGCGGTTGGGATCGTAGTTGCGGCCCTTGCAGTAGGGGCGGCTGGGGATACCGGACATGCAGGAAGAATCCTCCTCGTCCTCCTCCAGGATGCCCTTCCGGGCGGCGTACTCCTTGGCGGCGGCAGCCTTGGCGGCCTGCTCCTGATCCCGCTGCTGCTTCTGCAGCTTCTTCTTGCTGGTATTGGTGGTAATGCCGTCGGGATTGGCAGCCCGGCGCTCGGCCCGGATGCGCTCCTTCTCGGCCTCCAGCCGGTCCTCCTCCAGGGCTTTCTGGAGCCGGACGGCATCCTCTGCATCGTAAATCTTGCGGTAGTGGTTGGTCATGATGGGGTCGGTGATCATCCGGACCACGCCGCCCATGAACCAGTACAGGGACAGGCCGGCAGACACGCTGAAGCCGATCCACAGGCTCATCAGGGGCATCATCCACATCATGGTCTGCATGGACTGGTTCTGCTGGGACTTCTTGGCGGTTTCCTCGTCCTGAATGCCCTTCTCATTGGTCACCACGGAGTTGTTGGTTTTCTGAGAAATCCACATCTGCAGCACCTGGGAGGCGGCAGAAATCACGGGAATCAGGAATGCGCCGATGTGGGCCCAGTTCCAGACCCAGGTCTCCGAGAAGATGTTGAACTGGGGAATGGTACCCAGGTTGATGCCCAGGAAGTTGAAGTTGATGCCGGCCAGGGTTACTTCGCTGATGCCGGGGATGGCGGCCTTCAACTCCTCCACAAACTGTGGGATGGCCTGGGCGGCGATAACCTGGTCATAGTAGCTGTTGCCGGAGAACATGGTGGGAGCCGCTTCCTTGATGACGGATACAATCTGCTGGGCCACGTCGGCGGACTCCATCATGATATAGGTGATGGGCTGGCGCACCACGGCCAGCAGGGGCCACAGAATCAGCAGGGGGATGAAGCTCCACAGGCATCCGCCGCCCATAGAAGCGCCCTCGTCCCGGTACAGCTTCTGAATCAGTTCATTCTGCTTCTGAGGGTCGTTGGCATAGCGGGACTGAATCTCCTGAACCCGGGGGGTCAGGCGGGACATCTTCATCATGCTCTTTTTGCTCTTGGCATTGATGGGCATCAGCACCACCTGCACCAGAACGGCAAACAGGATCATGGCAACGCCGTAGTTGCCGGTGAACTGGTACAGGAAACTCAGCAGGTAGCCGAAGGGCACGGTAACGATGTCGGATAACTGGAATGCAAGAAACATTGACGTTCCTCCTCAAATTTCTGGAAGTCAGGGTACGGGATCGTAAAAATCACCCTTATAGAAGGGGTGACACCGCAGCAGCCGGCGCAGGGCCAGCCAGCCGCCCTTGATTGCCCCGTATTTGCTGATGGCCTGAAGGGCGTAGACGCTGCAAGTGGGCCGGAACCGGCACTGAGAAGGGAAGGCCGGAGAAATCCGGCGCTGATAAAAGCGAATCAGCCAAAGCAGCAGCGATTTCATAGACCGGTCTCCTCTGCGGATGTCCGGAGGATTCCCGCTTTCGCCGCCAGGGACAGATAGCTCTTGGTGAGCCGGGAAAATTCCGCATCCACTGCCCGGGTGCGGGCAACCACCACAATGTCCCAGCCGGGCTGGAACTTGTCCTCATTGAGCCGATAGATTTCCCGCAGGCGCCGGCGAATCCGGTTGCGGACATTGGCCTTGCCCAGCTTCTTGCTCACGGTAATCCCCACCCGATTGGCAGGGGTCCGGTTCTTCCGGGCGTAGAGCACCAGATAGCCGTCGGCAAAGCCGGACGTATGATACAGCCGGCGGAAAATGTGGTTCAGCTTCAGAGCACTGGAATATTTCATGGTTTTGCCGCTGCCTCCTAAAAAGGGAGCGGGGCGAATGCGTCATTCACCCCGCTGTAGCTCCCGTTTCGCTTTTTGCGCTTCTTGTCCTGGTATGACCCACTTCACAAGCGCATCAGGCGGACAGAACCTTGCGGCCCTTGGCACGGCGGCGGGCCAGCACCTTACGGCCATTGGAAGTAGCCATTCTCTGGCGGAAACCGTGAACCTTGGAACGGTGACGACGGCTGGGCTGATAGGTACGCTTCATCTTCGGATACACCTCCTGTCAAATGTCAATATGCTCAACAGCCGAAACCGGCCGCAGCAACACAAATGGACTGACCATTACGGTCATGCTGAATCATTATAACCGAAAAAGGCAGTCAGGTCAACATTTTTTTCCGATTTTTCTGGATCTGCCTGAATTATCCCTTTTACTTTCCGGCGTAGGGCAGATTCGGGCCGGAAAAGGACCCGTCCAGCTTGCTCATTACCCGCTGGTAGTCCTCAGAATCTTCCGGATAGGGAGTGGGTTGGAAATTATTATAGCCTTCCACGGAGCTGACGCTGGCAGGCACCAGCGTCCGTTCCCCCAAAGTCACATCTCCCGCTTCATCCAGGAGCACCTCCTGCTGAATCAGGGCTGTGTCCAGGTCCTCCGGAGCGGGATTGCCCCCGAAGCTGAAATTTCCCAGGGAGTAGAAAATCACCCCATCATTGTACGTCTCCACCGGCTGGAGCACATGGGGATGGGTGCCGAAAACGATGTCCGCCCCGGCGTCAATGGCGGCGTGGGCCAGCTCGGTCTGGGCCGGTGTGGGATGGTAGCTTCCCTCCACCCCCCAGTGGGGGGCGAAAATCACAATATCCGCCTGCTCCGCCAGCCGGGCAATGTCCTGGGTGATCTGCTGGGTATCCAGCAGATAATACACCGCCCCGTAGATGCCGATGGTGGTACCGTCCTCCAGGGGGATGATGACAGAACTGTCCCGCTCCACAAAGGGGATTCCGGCGGCGTCCAGGGCTTCCCGGGTGGCGTCGTAGCCCGCCTGGCCATAGTCCATGGAATGGTTATTGGACAGGGACACCGCTTCCACACCCCCCTGGGTGAGAATGGCAGTGTAGGCGGAGGGCCCCCGGAATACAAACCGCTTCGAGGCGGGATTGCCCACCTCGCACAGGGGACCTTCCAGGTTCACCAAAGTAAAATCATCCTGGGCAAAGTAGTCCTGCACGTTCCGGAAGGGATAGTCATAGTCATCCCCCACGGTTTTCAGAAAGCCCAACTGGGCGTAGGCGGTGGCCTCGTTGCTGCCCAGGGTGCAGTCCCCGGCAAAGGTCAGCAGGTACCGCCGCTGGCCTTGGGTTGGCTCCGTTTGCCCCGGCTGGGTTTCCGTGGCAGACTCGGTTTGCACCAGGGCAGTCTCCGTGGGGGCGGCAGCAGTCACCGCCGCCTGTACCGATGCCGGTTCTCCACCGGCGCAGCCGGCAAGCAGAAGCAGGCACAGGGCCAAAGCGGCCCCGATTCGGGCCTTACCCATTATCCTGAGCACGGCGCTTCATCAGATTCCGCATCCGCAGGCCGTGATCCAGCTCCCGCTTGCGAATCCGCAGGCTCTTGGGGGTACACTCCAGAAGCTCGTCGTCTGCCAGGAACTCCAGGCACTGCTCCAAAGAGAACACCTTGGGAGGCGTCAGCCGCAGGGCCTCGTCGGAACCGGCGGCGCGCATATTGGTCAGCTGCTTGCGCTTGCAGACGTTCACGGTCATATCCTCGTTCCGGCTGCAGATGCCCACCACCATGCCGGCATACACCGGGGTGCCCGGGCCAATGAACAGAGCGCCCCGCTCCTGGGCGGCTGCCAGACCATAGGTCACGGCTTCGCCGGTTTCAAAGGCAATCAGAGAACCGGTGAGGCGGCGCTCAATGTCGCCCTTCATGGGGGCGTAAGTCTCCAGAACAGAGGACATGATGCCCTCGCCCCGGGTATCGGTCAGAAATTCGTTCCGGTAGCCGAACAGGCCCCGGGAGGGCACCAGGAACTCCAGGCGGTACCGGCTGCCCATGGGGGTCATGCCCAGCAGGTCCCCCTTCCGGCGGCCCATCTTCTCAATGACAGCGCCCATGCAGGCTTCCGGCACGTCCGCCACCATCCGCTCGATGGGCTCACAGACCTTGCCGTCGATGACCTTGGTCAGCACCCGGGGGGTGGAGACGGAGAACTCATAGCCTTCCCGGCGCATGGTCTCCATCAGAATGGACAGGTGCATCTCACCACGGCCCGCCACATTGAAGGCATCGGTGCCCTGCTCGGTGACATGGAGGGACACGTCCTTCAGCAGCTCCTTCTCCAGCCGGTCCCGCAGGTTCCGGGAGGTAACAAACTTGCCCTCCTTGCCGGCAAAGGGAGAATCGTTCACGGCAAAGGTCATTTCAATGGTGGGGTCGGAAATCTTCACAAAGGGCAGCGGCTCAGCGCAGTCCGGAGCGCACAGCGTCCGGCCGATGGTGATGTCCGCCATGCCGCTGAGGGCCACGATTTCACCGGCGCTGGCCTCCTGAATGGGGGTCTTGGCCAGGCCGTCGAAGGCATACAGGGCCACGACCTTGCCCTTCTGCTTGATTTCAGGGTCGTGGTAGTCGCAGATGGTGACCTCCTGGTTGACCTTGATGGTGCCCCGCTCCACACGGCCCACGGCAATCCGGCCCACATATTCATTGTAGTCAATGGAAGAAACCAGCAGCTGCAGCGGCGCAGAAGCGTCTCCCTCCGGGGCGGGGATATAGTTGACAATGGTCTCGAACAGGGGGACCAGATCGGTACCTGCCTCGTCCGGACCGTAGGAAGCGGTGCCCTGACGGCCGGAGCAGAAGATGGTGGGGGAGTTGAACTGCTCGTCGGTGGCGTCCAGCTCCAGCAGCAGCTCCAGCACCTCGTCCATGACCTCGTGGATCCGGGCGTCGGGCTTGTCCACCTTGTTAACCGCCACGATGACCTTATGGCCCAGCTCCAGGGCCTTCTGGAGAACGAACCGGGTCTGGGGCATGGGGCCCTCGGCGGCGTCCACCAGCAGGATGACGCCGTTGACCATCTTCAGGATTCGCTCCACCTCGCCGCCGAAGTCGGCGTGGCCCGGGGTGTCCACGATGTTGATTTTGTAATCCTTATAATGCACAGCGGTGTTCTTGGCCAGAATGGTGATGCCCCGCTCCCGTTCCAGGTCGCCGGAGTCCATAACCCGCTCCACCGTGGCCTGGTTTTCCCGGTAGATGCCGCCCTGCTTCAGCATTTCGTCCACCAGGGTGGTTTTGCCATGGTCAACGTGGGCAATGATGGCAATATTTCTGATTTTATCCTGCGATACCATATTATTTGATTCTCCTTCAGGTGGCTTGTCTCAAAGTTACTCTCAACCGGAAATTATAACACCTTAACAAAAAGAATGCAAGATATTTGGTAAAAATTACGGCGTACAATTCTATTTTTCCCAAAAACGCCCCCGGGAAACCGCTCTATCGGCATTTCCCGGGGGCTGCGTCTCGTTTACATGTATGATTTGACCGTAGAAATCAGAATATCTCCCGCTACAACCCGATCCTCCGGGGCAAATCCGTCGGCAAAGTTGTCGGAATACAGCACCTGGGCATTGGGCGGGAATTCCTCGTCCCCCTCCCACACCAGCAGCTGCATCTCATAGCCTGGCACCAGGGTGAACCGGTAGCCTGCGTCTCCGTGGGGCACCTTCTCCGCTCCCATCTTCTCAGCGGCGGCACGGTAAGCTGCCGTCCGGGTGCCGAAGGTGAAAGCCGCCCGGGTCAGCACCCGGCCGGTATATGGCTGAATGTACATCTCCCCCCAGGGCATCTCCCGGAAGGTTTTCCATTCGCCGCCCCAGCTGGTATCCCGGCACTCCAGCAGGTAGCGCAGCAGGAAGGTCTGGGTGGCCAGCGGCGGAACCGGGCCGCCGTCCAGGGCCCGGATGGTATATTCAGGGTGGGCAATGGCGAACTGCCGCCCCAGCAGGGTGACGGTGAATTCCGCCCCGTCCCAGGCCACCCCCGCCAGACGCTCCGGAACCGCCTGGGGAGACAGTTCCCGGAATTTCTCCTGGTAAAAGCTGAAGGGCACTTCTTCCTTGTGATTTTCCAGTTGCATAACGGCTCCTCTTTATCGATAAATTTTTCCCCATTGTACCATACTCCATGAAGGATTGCAACGGTCCGGCGGTTAAAAATCCGGGATGAATCCCGTTCCCGCCGCCTCAGCCTCCTGGGTGAAGCCCTCCAGCCGGTTCAGATACATCCAGCTGAGCACCGCCTCGTATTCCGCCTGGGTCACGCTGCGGTCAAAGGGCGGTTCCATTCCCGGCATGGGGGTATACTGCCGCATCAGGCTCACCAGTACCTGTCCGGGCGCAAAAGTTTCCCCGATTTCGTCCAGCACCTTCAGGGAGTTCTCCACCTGTCCCGGCAGCACCAGATGGCGGATGACCACCCCCCGGGTGATCTTCTCCCCCTCCCAGCGCACCGGTCCGGTTTGCCGGACCATTTCCCGGATGGCGGCCCGGGCAATTTCCGGGTAATCTCCTTCCCCGGAGAGCGTTCGGGCCAGCCCGCTGTCCCCGTATTTCCAGTCCGGCAGATAGATGTCCACCAGTCCCTCCAGTTCCGCCAGGGTTTCCACCCGTTCGTACCCGCCGCAGTTGTACACCACCGGCACCGGCAGCCGGGGCTTCAGTGCCGGAACAATGGTGGGCAGGAAATGGGTGGGAGTCACCAGGTCGATGTTCTCCGCTCCCTGGGCAATCAGCGCCTCCATCGCCCGGCGCAGCTGCCCGCTGTCCATGGGGGTTCCCACCGGGCCGCCGCTGATGGCCCGGTTCTGGCAGTACCGGCAGCCCAGCGTGCAGCCCCCGAAGAAAATGGCGCCGCTGCCCCCTGCCCCGGCCAGCACCGGCTCCTCCCAGGGGTGAATCATGGTCTTGGCCACCAGTGCCCGGTCCGGGCAGCCGCAGAATCCCCGCTCCCCGGCGCTGCGGTTCACGCCGCACTGCCGGGGACACAGGGTGCAATGTTCGTATGTCATGAATTACCTCCGCATTGTCTTTATCCAAACTATAGCAGAAATCGTCCCTTCCCGCAACCACCCGGAACAGAATTCCCGCCGGTGTTTGTATAGAATACGGAATCGTCAGACGATATTCTGATTTCATTCATTCATTTTGGCTAAATATACAAATTCAGCGAATATATATCCATCAGCATATTGACAGACGGGGCCGGGGGGAGTATAATCACCCCAAACCATACTGTATTTAAATTACAAGGGAGGAAGCTGCTTCCTGTGGGGAAGCGTGCGCATGTATGATTCCAGTATTCATTGACGGCAGCGCCGGCACCACCGGCCTGCGGATTTATGAGCGGCTCAGCAGCCGCCCGGACCTTTCCCTGATTCGCTTGGATGAAGCCCACCGCAAGGATCCCAAGGCCCGGCAGGAAGCGCTGAACACCGCCCAGGTTGCCTTCCTGTGCCTGCCTGATGACGCCGCCCGGGAAGCAGTTTCCCTGGTTCAGGGGGACACGGTGATCATCGACACCTCCACTGCCCACCGAACTGCACCGGGCTGGGTGTACGGTTTCCCGGAGCTGTCCGGTCAGCGGGAGAAAATCGCCGGGTCCCGGCGGATTGCCAACCCCGGCTGTCACGCCAGCGGATTCATCGCCCTGGTGGCTCCCCTGGTTCGGGCGGGACTGCTCAAGGCCGACGCTGCCCTGACCTGCTTTTCCCTGACAGGCTATTCCGGCGGAGGCAAGAAGATGATTGCCGAATATGAAAACCCAGACCGAGCCGCTGCCTACCAATCCCCCCGGCAGTACGGGCTGAACCAGCAGCACAAGCATCTGAAGGAGATGGTCCACGTCTGCGGACTGGACACCGCCCCGGTGTTCTGCCCCATTGTTGCGGATTTCTACAGCGGCATGGCGGTGACAGTGTCGGTATTCCGGGAGGACCTGCTGGGTTCCCCGGAAGAGGTCCGGCAGCTCTATCAGGAGATCTACCATTCCCCGGTGGTGCATTATGAACCCTTCCCTGCCGATCTTGCCATGCTTCCGGCCAACCAGATGGCCGGACGGGACGACATGGTGATCCGGGTTGCGGGAAACGAGGAGCGGATTCTCCTCACCGCCTGCTTTGACAACCTGGGCAAGGGCGCATCCGGCGCCGCCATTCAGAACATGAACATCGTGCTGGGTCTGGAGGAGACCCAGGGACTGATTGTATAACCGAAATTGGGAGGAAAAAGAGATATGAAAACCGTTTCCGGCGGCGTCTGCGCCGCAAAAGGATTTACCGCCGCAGGCGTTCACTGCGGCATCCGGAAAAGCCGGACCAAAAAGGACCTGGCTCTGATCTACAGTCAGGTTCCCGCCAACGCCGCCGCCGTCTACACCACCAATCTGGTCAAAGGCGCACCCCTCACCGTCACCAAGGAAAATCTGGCCGACGGCAAGGCCCAGGCGGTGATCTGCAACAGCGGCAACGCCAACACCTGCAATGCCAACGGCCTGGAAATTGCCTGGGGAATGTGCGATCTGGCAGGAAAAGCCCTGGGAATCTCGCCCAAGGATGTGGTGGTAGCCTCCACCGGCGTCATCGGTCAGCCCCTCAGTCTGGACCCGGTAGCCGCCCACATTGCCCCCCTGGCCGCCCAGCTATCGGAAACCGGCAGCGGCGACGCCTGTGAGGCCATCATGACCACCGACACCGTCCCCAAGGAAATCGCCCTGGAATTTGAGCTGGGAGGCAAAACCTGCCGCATCGGCGGCATTGCCAAGGGCAGCGGCATGATTCATCCTAACATGGCCACCATGCTGGTTTTCCTCACCACCGACGCCGCCATTTCCACCCCCATGCTGCAGAAGGCTCTGAGCGGCGACATTCAGAACACCTTCAACATGGTCAGCGTGGACGGGGATACCTCCACCAACGACATGGTCACCATTCTGGCCAACGGCCTGGCGGGAAATCCGGAAATCACGGAAGAAAACGAAGATTTCGCCGCATTTATGAAGGCCCTGAACACGGTGAATGTCTACCTCTGCCGTCGTCTGGCGGGGGACGGCGAAGGAGCCACCAAGCTGCTGGAGTGCAAGGTCACCGGTGCAGCCGATGAAGCCGCCGCCAAGACCATCGCCAAGAGCGTGATCTGCTCCAGCCTGACCAAGGCCGCCATGTTCGGCGCCGATGCCAACTGGGGCCGGGTGCTGTGCGCCATCGGCTACAGCGGCGCACCGGTGGATGTGAATAAGGTGGCCGTGGCCTTCCGCTCCCCGGCGGGAACCGTTGCCGTATGCGAAAACGGCGCAGGCATTCCCTTCTCTGAGGAGATTGCCAAGCAGGTGCTCCTGGAGAAGGAAATTGAAATTCTGGTCAGCCTGGGAGACGGCGGCGCCGACGCCACCGCCTGGGGCTGCGACCTGACCTATGACTATGTAAAGATTAACGGAGATTACCGGACATGATGAATGAATGCAGCTTTTCCAATGCCCAGCGGGCCCAGGTACTGACCCAGGCCCTGCCCTACATCCGGCAGTACAACGGCAAAGTCGTTGTCATCAAATACGGCGGCAACGCCATGATCAATGAGGAACGCAAGCAGCAGGTCATGGAGGACATTGTCCTTCTTTGGCTGGTAGGTGTCAAGGTGGTGCTGGTTCACGGCGGCGGGCCGGAAATCAGCGACCTGATGACCCGGCTGGGAAAGAAGCCGGAGTTTGTGGACGGCCTGCGGGTCACCGATCAGGAGACCGTGGACATCGCCCAGATGGTGCTGGCAGGCAAGGTGAATAAAACCCTGGTCGGCATGCTGGAGCGCCGGGGCGGCAACGCCATGGGCATCTCCGGTCTGGACGGCGCCCTGATCCGGGCGGAGCAGAAGGACCCCCGGCTGGGCTATGTGGGAAAGATCACCTCCGTGAACATTCAGCCCGTGGTGGACCTGCTGGAGAAAGGGTATATCCCCGTAATCTCCACCCTGGGCTGTGACGACGAAGGAAACGTATACAACATCAACGGCGACACCGCCGCGGCCTTCATCGCCGGGGCCCTGCACGCCGAACGGCTGATTATGATGACGGACATTGCCGGGGTTCTCCGGGACAAAGACGACCCCAGCACCCTGATCCGGAAGCTCTCCATGTCCCAGGCCCGGGAACTGTTCGGGCAGAAGGTGATCTCCGGCGGCATGATTCCCAAGGTGGACTGCTGCATTGAGGCCATCAACCGGGGCGTGGGCAGCGTGATTATTCTGGACGGCCGGGTACCCCATTCCATTCTCATGGAGATTCTCACCGACGAAGGCGCCGGTACCATGGTAGTAGGAGGATGATTGTCATGTCGGATCTGATGCAACTGGATGAAGCTTATGTAGCCGGCACCTATGCCCGGTTCCCTGTGGCTCTGGTGCGGGGCGAGGGAGCTTTGGCTTACGACGAAAACGGCAAGCGTTACATCGATATGGGCAGCGGCATCGGCGTTACTGCCTTTGGCTTTGCGGACAAGCTCTGGCAGCAGGCAGTGACGGAGCAGCTGGGTATGCTCCAGCACACCTCCAACCTGTATTACACCCAGCCCTGCGCCCTGCTGGCCCAGCAGCTGTGCCGGAGAACCGGGATGAAGAAGGTTTTCTTCTCCAACTCCGGGGCCGAGGCCAACGAGTGCGCCATCAAAACCGCCCGGAAGTATGCGGCAGAGAAAAAGGGTGCAGACTGTTACACCATCGTCACCCTGCGCAACAGCTTCCACGGCCGTACCATCACCACCCTGGCCGCTACCGGCCAGGACCATTATCACGAACTGTTCCAGCCCCTGACCCCGGGCTTTGTCCATACCCCCGCCAACGACATCGCCGCACTGGAGGAAACCCTGTCTCAGCACAAAGTGGCAGGAGTGCTTCTGGAGTGCATCCAGGGGGAAGGAGGCGTGGTGCCTCTGAACGCCGACTTTGTTCAGGCAGCCGCCAGACTCTGCAAAGAGCAGGATGTGCTGCTGATGATTGACGAGGTGCAAACCGGCAACGGCCGCACCGGCAAGCTCTATGCCTACATGAACTACGGTGTTCAGCCGGACATCATCTCCACCGCCAAGGGTCTGGGGGGCGGTCTGCCCCTGGGCGCCACCCTGCTGGGAGAGAAGGTGGAGTTTACCCTGGGTCCCGGGGACCACGGCTCCACCTTCGGCGGCAATCCGGTGTGCTGCGCCGGAGCCCTGAGCATTCTGAACCGGCTGACCGACGACTTCCTGGCCCAGGTGAAGGAAAAGGAACAGCTGATTTTCTCCGCCCTCACCGGCGCCCCGGGAATTCTGGGTGTCACCGGCATGGGACTAATGGTAGGCATTCAGACGGAGAAACCGGTGGCCCAGGTGCTGGCCGCCTGCCGGGAGAATGGGGTTCTGTGCCTCACCGCCAAGGACAAGCTCCGGCTGCTGCCCCCTCTGAACATCCCCATGGACCTGCTGCAGGAGGCTTTGGATGTCATCAAGGCCGCCTGCGCCCAGTGACGAGGAAATGCCTATGGATACCAAGCAGGCTTATCTGGTATTGTCCAACGGCATGATGTTCCCCGGCCAGGCCATCGGGGCCTCCGGGGAGAGCACCGGGGAACTGGTGTTCACCACCGGCATGGTGGGTTACCTGGAAACCCTCACCGACCCCAGCTATGCCGGGCAGATCATTCTGCAGACCTTCCCTCTGATCGGAAATTACGGGGTCATCGAGGAAGATTTTGAGGGAACCTGCCTGGCCAAAGGATACGTGGTCCGGGAGCTCTGTGACAATCCATCCAATTTCCGCAGTCAGTATGCCCTGGACGCCTTCCTGAAGCGCCAGGGCATCTGCGGCATTGCCGGGGTGGACACCCGATACATCACCCGGATCATCCGGGAACAGGGTGTGATGAACGCCCGGATCTGTTCCCGACCTCCCGTTGATCTGACACCCATCCAGAATTACCGGGTGCAGGGTGTGGTGGCCCAGGCCAGCTGTCGGAAACCTATGGAATATCCGGCCCAGGGACCGGAGCGGTTTTCCGTGGTGCTGCTGGACTACGGCGCCAAGGCCAACATCATCCGCTCCCTCTGCGCCCGGGGCTGCCGGGTCACCGTCCTGCCCCAGGATACTCCCGCCGGGGAGATTCTCGCCCGAAATCCGGACGGACTGATGCTCTCCAACGGCCCCGGAGACCCGGAGGAAAACACCTTCTGCATTGCTCAGCTGCAGCAATTGGTGGGAAAACTGCCCATTTTCGGCATCTGCCTGGGGCATCAGCTCCTGGCCCTGGCCATGGGTGGAAAAACCTACAAGCTGAAATACGGCCACCGGGGCGGGAACCAGCCGGTGAAGGACTGCGCCACCGGCCGCTGCTACATCACCAGCCAGAACCACGGCTACGCCGTGGACAGCGATTCCATGACCGGCATCGCCCGGCTGTCCTATGTCAACGCCAATGACGGCAGCTGCGAGGGGCTGGACTACCCGGAGCAAAAGTGCTTTACCGTCCAATTTCATCCGGAAGCCTGCTCCGGCCCCCACGACACCGGATTTCTTTTCGACCGATTTATTCAGATGATGGGAGGTGCCCGCCATGCCCAAGGATAAAAGCATACACAAGGTGCTGCTCATCGGCTCCGGCCCCATTGTCATCGGCCAGGCGGCGGAATTCGACTACGCCGGTGCCCAGGCCTGCCGGGTGCTTCGGCAGGAGGGCATCAACACGGTGCTGCTCAACTCCAACCCCGCCACCATCATGACCGACAAGCACCTGGCGGATGAAATCTACTTAGAGCCCCTGACGGCGGAAACCGTCCGCCGGATTATCCGGAAGGAACGGCCCGACGGTCTGCTGGCCGGTTTCGGCGGCCAGACCGGTCTGACCATCGCCATGCAGCTGAGCCGGGACGGCACCCTGGAAAAGTACGGCGTCCGTCTCCTGGGCTCCCCCATCGAGGCCATTGAGAAGGCCGAGGACCGGGAACAGTTCCGGGATACCCTGGCGGCCATGGGCCAGCCGGTGATTCCCTCCGCCACCGCCGAAACCGAGGAAGGTGCCTTCCGGATTGCGGCGGAAATCGGCTACCCCGTCATTATCCGCCCGGCCTATACCCTGGGCGGCAGCGGCGGCGGCATTGCCTCCACTCCGGAGGAGCTGGCCCTCATCGCCCACAACGGTCTGACCCTCTCCCCCATCCACCAGATTCTGGTAGAAAAGTGCATCTCCGGCTGGAAGGAAATCGAGTTTGAAACCATCCGGGACGCCGCCGGGAATGTGATTGCCGTGTGCTCCATGGAGAACTTCGACCCGGTGGGCATCCACACCGGAGATTCCATTGTGGTGGCCCCGGCCCTGACCCTGGCGGACAAGGAGTATCAGATGCTCCGCAGCGCCGCCCTGGACATTATTTCGGAAATCGGCATTGTAGGCGGCTGCAACTGCCAGTTCGCCCTGAATCCGGACAGCTTTGAGTATGCGGTCATCGAGGTCAACCCCCGGGTGTCCCGGTCCTCGGCCCTGGCCTCCAAGGCCACGGGCTACCCCATTGCCAAGGTCAGCACCCGGATTGCCCTGGGCTACACCCTGGACGAGATTCCCAACGACATCACCGGCAAGACCTGCGCCTGCTTTGAACCCGCCCTGGACTATGTGGTGGTGAAGGTGCCCAAGTGGCCCTTCGACAAATTCGCCGGGTCCAGCCGGAAGCTGGGCACCCAGATGAAGGCCACCGGCGAGGTAATGGCCATTGCCGCCACCTTTGAGATGGCCCTGATGAAGGCCGTCCGGGGAGCAGAAATCTCCCTGGACACCCTGAACGCCCTTCCCTTAAGCGATGCGCCCCTGCTGGAGCGGCTGAACCAGCAGGACGACCATCGGCTGTTCACTGTGTTCGAAGCCCTGAAGGCCGGGATTTCCATTGACGAAATCCACAGCCTCACCAGGATTGACCGGTGGTTCCTCCATAAACTCCGGAATCTGGCAGACTATGAAAAGGCAATCGCCGGGAACCCCATGACGGCGGAACTGTACCGGCAAGGAAAGCTTCTGGGCTATCCCGACGAGGCCCTGGCCCGGCTCAGCGGCTGCCGGGAACTGCCCCACCAGGACATGACCTACAAAATGGTGGACACCTGCGCCGCAGAATTCGACGCCCAGACCCCCTACTTCTACTCCGGTTTCGACGATCACTGCGAAGCCCGGGCCATGCCCCGCAGCGGCAAGCCGGTGATTGTGGTGCTGGGCTCCGGCCCCATCCGCATCGGCCAGGGCATTGAGTTTGACTACAGCTGCGTCCACTGCGTCTGGACCCTCCGGGAAATGGGCTACGACGTGGTGATCATCAACAACAATCCGGAGACCGTCTCCACGGACTACGATACCGCCCACCGGCTGTACTTTGAGCCCCTGTGCCGGGAGGATGTGATGAACATTCTAAAGGTGGAGCAGCCCGTGGGGGTGGTGGTGGCCTTCGGCGGTCAGACCGCCATCAAGCTGACCCAATACCTGGACAGCCAGGGGGTGACCATTCTGGGCACCAGTGCCGACAGCATCGACCTGGCGGAGGATCGGGCCCGGTTTGACGGCCTGCTGGAGCAGTTCGGCATCCGCCGTCCCCGGGGCCGGGGAGTCAACACCCTGCCCCAGGCTCTGGAAGCAGCCGGAGCGCTGGGCTATCCAGTGCTGCTGCGGCCCTCCTACGTCATCGGCGGGCAGAACATGACCATCTCCCGGAGTGCGGAGGAAACAGAGCGGTACATGCAGGGCATTCTCGCCGGGGGCATTGAAAACCCCGTGCTCATCGACAAGTATATGCCCGGCACCGAGCTGGAGGTGGACGTGATCTCCGACGGGGAGAACGTCCTGATTCCCGGCATCATGGAGCACATTGAGCGGGCGGGGGTTCACAGCGGCGACTCCATCGCCGTGTATCCTCCCTACAATCTCAGCGACAAATTCCTTCACCGAATCTGCCAGTGTTCCCGGAAACTAGCCCTGGCCATGGGCACCAAGGGTCTGGTGAACATCCAATATCTGATCTATCAGGACGAGCTGTACGTCATTGAGGTCAACCCCCGGGCCTCCCGGACCGTGCCCTACATCAGCAAGGTCACCGGGGTACCCGTGGTGGACCTGGCCTCCCGGATCATGCTGGGCGCAACCCTGCCGGAGCTGGGCTACGGGGACGGTCTGTACCGGACACCCCCCTACTACGCCGTGAAGGTGCCGGTATTCTCCTTCGAGAAGCTCAACGACGCCAACTCCATTCTGGGACCCCAGATGAAGTCCACCGGCGAGGTGCTGGGCATCGGGCGCACCCTGGGAGAGGCCATGTTCAAGGGTCTCACCGCAGCGGGGTTCACCGTGCCGGACCTGTACGCCGGCAAGCCTGCCGGGGTGCTGCTCAGCGTGGAAACCGGGGACTATCCCGAGGTGGTGCCCCTGGCCAAACGGTTCTACGATCTGGGGCTGACCCTCTACGCCACGGAAGGCACCGCCCAGGCCATTGCCGCCCTGGGGGTTCCGGTGACCGCCGTACCCAACGCCACGGAAAGCGACCGGATTCACACCCTGATGGAGTCCGGCAAGCTTTGCTACATCGTCTACACCGGAGCGGTGAAGGACGCCACCATGGGCGACTACATTGCCCTGCACCGGAAGGCCATGCAGCTGGGCATCCCCTGCCTGACCTCCCTGGACACCGCCGAAGCACTGGCGGACGTGGCCTTCAGCCGTTACAACCAGAGCAATACGGAGCTGGTGGACATCAACGCCATGCGGCTGTGGCGGCGGAACATATCCTTCACCAAGATGCACGGCACCGGCAACGACTATATCTTCATTGAAAACTTTGACGGCAGCATCTCCTCCCCGGAGTCCCTGTGCGTCAGTCTGTGCCGCCCCCACTACGGCATCGGCGGCGACGGCATTGTACTCATGGAGCACTCCTCCATTGCCGACGTGAAAATGCGCAGCTTCAACAAGGACGGCAGTCTGGGCAAGCTGGCGGGCAACAACATCCGCTGTGTGGGCAAGTACCTCTATGACCAGGGCTACCTGCGCAGCGAGCACATCACCGTGGAGACGGACAGCGGCGTGAAGCACCTGAAGCTGTTCCTCCGGGATGGGCAGGTGGGCTCCGTCTGCGTGGATATGGGCCGGGCCACCCTGGATGCCGCCGCCCTTCCCGCCGCCGTGGATGTCCCCCAACTCCGGGATTATCCCCTGGAAGTGGACGGGACAACCTACCCCATCTGGGGCGTCAGCGTGGGCAATCCCCACTGCGTGGTGTTCCGGGATTCCATTGACGATCTGGAGCTGCCCGCCATCGGCCCCCGGTTCGAGCATCATCCCCTGTTCCCGGAGGGGGTGAACACGGAGTTTGTCCGGGTGGTCAGCCGAACCGCCCTGCGCATCCGGGTGTGGGAGCGGGGCAACGGAGAGACTCTGGCCTGCGGCACCGGCGCCTGTGCCGCAGTGGCTGCGGCGGTGGAGAAGGGTCTGTGCGACGCCGGAACGGATATTTCCGTGAGTCTGCCCGGGGGCGTTCTCACCGTAAACTACACCCCGGAGCGGGTGCTGCTCACCGGTGGGGCGGAAATCGTCTACCAGGGCAGCTTCGCCTATTAAAATCCGCCCCGGGAGGGGATTCCCTCCCGGGGCGTGTCATGTCTCGCTCCCTTCAAATTGCGATGCGTTTCTGCTGAACCGCCGCCGGTCAACAGTTCCTTTCCACCCGGAAAAACCCGTCTGGACTCTTGACCGGTTTGTTTCGTTTCGGTATAATTAAATAATCAATGGAATTGCGCAGTGGTCAGATGGTAATGCGTTTTCCATTTTGGGGTGCGGAAAGACGCCCCGGAGAAAGCGGATGCAAGGAGATGAGACCCATGCGTGTCTTGGAAAAATCCAGTCGGCGGTTTCTGCTGCAAAGCCTGATTCTGTTTGCCATGACGGTGATTTTCTCCTTTGTCGGGGTATATGCCGCAGGGCGGACCGCTTACCAGTCCGCCAATGAAATGGGCGCCATGACCGCAGACTATCTGAATCTGCAGGTGGATTCCTTCATTCACCAGTATCAGCAGATTCTGGAGGACGCCGTTTATATGGTTGACGCCATGCTGGAGCAGGACGCCACCCCGGATGAGATTGAGCAGTGGATCACGTCTTTTTCCCAGCAGTACAGCGAAACCATGCAGTATGACGAAAGCGGCATCTACGGTGTCATCCGGGGCGAGGGCATATACAGCAGCGGATGGCATCCTGGACCGGAGTACAGTATTTTTGAGCGTCCCTGGTACATCCAGGCGGTAGAGGCAGGGGGAGTCTGCGCCCGTTCCACGGTATATCAGGACGCCAGAACCGGCACCCGGATGATCAGTCTCTCCCAGCTGCTCTCCGATGGAGAAAGCGTGCTGGCCCTGGACATCCGGGTGGGAGACGTTGTAGTGGAGTGGGCCCAGGGCAGTGATGTGTTCCCCGGCACCGCCACCATCCTTGATCAGGAGGGGAACGTAATCCTGCACCAGCAAATCGGGCAGGTTCACATCAGCTGTGCCCTTGACAGCTTTACATCTCAGGACTACCTGGACCTGATGGCACAGTTCCAGGGCAGCCGCGGCTTCCTTCCCTGGAAGGGGGCGCAGGATTCGTACCTGCATTATTACATTGTGGGAGAGGATGGCTGGACCTGTATCATTACCATCCCCCGCAGTTCCATTACTGCTACCGCCACCAAAATTTTCTGGGTTCAGACGGGGCTGCAGCTGACTTTCCTGCTGACCCTCATCTACTTTTTCGTCCAGGCTTATCGGGCGGACCGGCATAACCGGAAGGCCACCAATTGTTTTGAGGCGCTTGGCCAGACTTACTACTGCGTGGCCCTGGTGGACCTGGATCGGGAAAGCTGCGAAATTTCGAAAACGGAAGAAGAGGACGCCGCCCGATGGAAGAAGGTTCACAGCTATGCCCAGCTGCTGGAGCTGCTGCGGCAGACCATGCTTCACAGCGGAGACTGGGACGCCTTCCTGGAGCAGTTTTCCCTTCCCCAGCTGCGGCAGCTGACGTCGGACACCCAAGAGCGGCAGTATTTGGAATACGAGCGAACCTTCCCGGTGGGTCCCCGCTGGGTCAGTGCGGAAGCTTTTTCCGTAGACGACCAGGAGAATCACCAGGTTATCCTGGCCTTCCGTCTGATTCATGACAGCAAAACCGCCGAACTCAGGAAAAACCAGATTCTCCGGGAATCCCTGGACAGCGCTCGGATGGCCAATCAGGCCAAAAGCGATTTCCTCTCCCGGATGAGCCACGATATGCGCACCCCCATGAACGCTGTGATCGGCTTCGCCGATCTCGCCCGCCGGAACATAAGCGATCCGGAGAAGGTGGGCGAGTGCCTGGACAAGGTTTCAGCGGCATCCCAGCAGCTGCTTCATTTGATCAACGAGGTTCTGGACACTGCAAAAATCGAGCAGGGGAAAATGGGGCTTCATCCCGAGCCGGTGGATCTATATCAGCGCTTGGAGGAAACCGCTTCCCTGTTCCAGCTTCAGGCAAAGGCGCAGAACCAGCATTTTACCCTGCTCCCCCTGGAGCTGGAGCACCGGATGGTGATTACCGACGGGAATCGCCTGGACCAGATTCTCAACAATCTGCTGTCCAACGCACTGAAATATACCCCCGCCGGCGGCTCCATCACTCTGCAGGCCGAGGAACTCCGCAGTGAGCTTCCGGGGCAGCCCGTTTTCCGCTTCACCGTATCGGATACCGGAATCGGGATGGCTCCCGAATTCCTGGACAAAATTTTCCTTCCCTTCGAGCGGGAGGATACCTCCATGACCGGCAAAGCCAACGGCGTTGGCCTGGGCATGGCCATTACCCAGAACATTGTCCAGATGATGGGGGGTCAGATCCAGGTAGAAAGTCAGCAGGGAAAGGGCAGCCGCTTTGTGGTGACCATCCCCTGTGCCCTGCCGGAGGAAACCAGCCAAGCCCAGGTTCCGGCAGAAGGAACGGAGCATTTCAGCCTGTCCGGCTGCCGCCTGCTGCTGGCGGAGGATAATCTGCTCAACCAGGAGATTGCCACAGAGCTTCTGGGTATGGAGGGAGCCCAGGTCACCGCAGTAGAGAATGGTCGGGAAGCGGTGGAGACCTTTGCCGGCAGCCCGGCAGGGACGTTCGACGCCATCCTCATGGACATTCAGATGCCGAAGCTGGACGGCTATGGCGCCGCCCGGGAAATTCGCCGGCTGGATCGTCCGGACAGCGAAACCATCCCCATTCTGGCAATGACCGCCAATGCCTTTGAAGATGACATTGCCGCAGCGAAAGCAGCGGGAATGAACGGCCATATCGCCAAGCCCATCGACATGGACCGGATCCGGGAGGCGCTGGCCGCTATCCTGAGTCCCTCCCATCCGCTTTCTTAGTTCCCAGGTTTGTGATAAAAATGCCCCATGGTGTGATAAATCACGCCATGGGGCATCTCTTTTTTGAAAAAGGCAGGCTGGTTCGGCAATATCATGGGTTGTCTGCGGGTTCTTCCTCCACCCTTCCTTCACCGTGCCTTCAGCAAAGGCCTGTCAGGTTCAGCAGAATATGCCAGACAATCCCGCCCCACAGGTTCCCTGTTTTCCAGTAAGACCAGGAAAACAACACACCGATTGCAGAAGTGTATATGCACTGAAACAGCGCCAGAATGCCGGAATCGGTGAAATTAACCAGATGAGCTGCGCCAAACAGAAGTCCGGACAGAAAGATCGCCTTCCAGGCAGACCGGTTGTGGTTTTCTGCAGCCCAGAGCAGTCCACGCAGCAGCAGGAACCGCCCCAATAGTTCTTCTCCCAAAGCTGCCGCACAAATCCACATCAGGCGCTCCAGCGTCACGCCTTCCCCGCCGCCGCCCCATAGAAGATTGGCGGCACACAGCGCCCCTACCGGAGCGCAGCAGATCAGACCGGCTGCCATTCGCCTGACGCACAGGGCTTCCCGCCAATTTGCGCCATAGCACTTCTCTGCCAGGAAACAGGCCAAAACACCGGGCAGTATGTAACGGGCCAGCGCTTCCCCAAAGTTCGGTGTCTCTCCGTAGAAAAACAATCCCGGAGCCAGTGTCAGAAAAAAATAACACAGGCACACCTGGCGCATTGACCGACGCTTTAAAAAATCAGCCATCGGTTTTCCCCGCCTGATTTTTCCGTTTTTCTCTCCGCTGCCGGGCCTGCTCCCGGCTGGCGCAGGCAGCGCACACTTCCGCATCATCGGTTCTGGGATACGGCGCTCCGCATTGCGGACAGCAATGCTGCTTTAATTTTGTCAGCGCCACCGTGCCGAGATGGGAAATCTTAACCGGCATAATGCCGGCAATTCCCTCTTCCCGACAGGTATTCCGACAGATTCCGCATCCGGTACACTTCCACGCCTCTACCGCCATGGTGAACGTACCATCTCCCGGCAGCAGCTTCAGCGCCTTGCTGGGGCAGGCCTGGACGCAGTAGCCGCAGCCATAGCAGGAGGACTGAAACCGTGGAAGCGCAAGTCCATATTTTTCCCCGGATTTTGCCCCTGTCTCAGTTTGTTCCACCATATCCCGCAGCAGAGCCCGGTAGAACAGGCTGCTGTCCTGCTTTTCGTCCATAGCCGGCAGGAGGGAAAACGCTCTGTCCAGCGTCAATCCCCCGGAAAAGCGGAGCAATTCCCGCCGGCTCATCACCGCCTCCTGGGGGACATAATCCGGTTCCTCGTCGGTCAGGATCGTCACCCGCTCCCGGAACCGTGTTTCCCCCAGGAATTGGCGCAGACGGCGCAGGTTTTCCTGGATAGCGTCCTTCTCTGCCTGTCTGGAGCAGGCCTCGCAGGCACGCAGGGAAATTACCACACCCTCATGCAGCGCAGCGCACGCCATCTGTTCCCAGGATGCCGCCGCAAGGCAGCGCAGGCTCAGCCGAAAGCTGTGTTCATCCGTGTCACAGCCCATCGACAGCGGGCCCCGTTTGGCCAAAGCCATCAGAAACGATTTTACTCTGTCCACCGGCGGCGTAATACACCGGGTCGGGCACGCCCCCGCACACACCCCGCAATGTGTGCAGCGATCCCAGTCCGGATGCTTACGCTTCCCTGCGGGAAAAACCTGCTCCGGACAAACTTGAACGCAGGTGCTGCACGGCTCTGCCCGGGACTTCCGGGCTGCGCACCGCTTGGGCAAATACAGCGGCACTGCCTTCATGCCGTACGTCTCCTCCAGCTGTTCTTTCAGCGTATTCTTCATATGGTATCCTCGCAGGCAGGCATCCGAATCTCTCCTGCGTTATTCCTGCTTCGCATTCCGGGCATCCCGTCGTTCCACCGCAGCCTTTGCAGCGGCCCATCGACTGTGCTTTGCGCCGCGGGATTGCTCCTGCACCTGTTCCGGGTCCAGTCCCGCTGCCCGGAGTTTCGCACAGCGGCGGCGATAGACCAGGGAGCAAATGACGACGCTCAGTTCAAACAGCAGGTACATCGGAACCGCCACCAGGACCTGAGAGGCCACATCCGGCGGCGTAATAACGGCGCCAACCAGGAAACAAATCACCACCACCGCCCGTCGGGCACTGCGCATCCAGTGCGGCTTCAGCAGCCCCGCAGCGGTCAGCACCGCCGCTACCACAGGAATTTCGAAAATCAGTCCGAAGGAGAACAAAACGGAAACCAAATAGCTGATATACTCCTTGATGCTGTACATTCCCCCAATGTGGATGGTGTTAAGCGAAAGGAAGAACTGTAAAGTAAAGGGGATTACAATCAATGTGGCGAAGCCGGTACCAACGGCAAACAGAAACACGCCGCCAAACAGGATCACCAGGAGCTTGATTTCCTCTGACCGCTTCAATCCCGGTCCCACAAAGCGCATCAGCTGCCAGAAAATGATGGGTGCATCCACCACCACCCCGGCAATCAGCGCCACTTTAATATACTGCGCCAGCAATTCAGCCACACCCGTTTGCACGAAGGTATATCCCTGTGCCAGAGAAATGGCCCAGGTACCTTATCATTCTTTTTTCCTCCTTATGTTCCCGGTATGAGTTTATTCAAACTGCTGCTTACGCCGGCAGCTAGTTCTGCTCCAGATAAGCCTGTCTGCTGCCCTGATACAGGGTTCGGAAGAACGCCTCTCCGCCGTCATCGGGAAGCGGCATGGCCTCCAGATACACATATTTGCCCGGCGAGGTGTAGCGCTCCAGGATTTCCCGTGCTGCGTCAATCTGCTCCTGCTGTGTGGCATGATCCGGCAGGGTGACGCTGAGTCCCAGGTGAATTCTGTCCCCGAAGGCGTCATACATTCCTTTCAGGTCATTCATGGTTTGGGGTCTCCACATATCGATCCCCAGTGTGCTGATGACATCCAACATAGACTCCGTGTGCCCGCAGGAGTGCAATTCAAAAATCACACCCCGCTTGTGGCAGTGATCCACAAGCCGTTTCACGTGGGGTGCGATTCGCCTCTCCCAGGTGGCTTTGGAAAAGAACGGCTGTCGTTGTGAACCCCAGTCATCGTGGAACAGATACCAGTCCAACCCGAAGTGTTCCACACATTTGTCCACAATCTGAATGTACACATCCGTCAGTGCGGAAAACAGGTCGTCCATCGCCGCTTCCTGCTCCTCGTCAATCAGCGCCAACGCCGCATTTTCAAAGTCCATGAAGGAGATCAGCCGTTCGAACAGTCCGCTAAACTGCGTCATCTGGATCGGAAGATCCGTCTGCAAGAACCGGGCGTTGCGTTTCGCCGAACCCTCCCAATCCCAGGCATCCACATCCGGAAAGGGTATTACCGCTTTCCAATCGTTAACATCTGTCAGCATGGGGTTTCCGGGCCGGACCATGGAGCCCCGGGCGGAATAGTCGTAAACCCAGTTCACACCAAACAGATCCGCGCCTCCCTTGTGGGAAGTTGCGTTCTCCTCAAAGACCCTTCCTCTGGCCACATTGTCCGGCAGAATCTCCGGGCCAAACACCTGATACTGCCCATAGGGCATCCATACCGGCGCTTCCCCGGACGCAAACCGGCGCATGTTCTCTTTGACGCCGACCGGCGTGGAGAACTCCGGTTTCCCCAAACCGCTGGGGTTTCCCGCTGGATAGCGGTATCGGATGTTCAGCTCTTCCTGAGAAAATGGATGCACTTTCATAGACTGTCCCTCCTGTCGTTTCATCTCACTGTCCTGCGCTGCAAAGGCAGTAATTTTTCACGGTGTTAGCTCCTTAGAAGCGGCGGCGGCGGTGTGCAATCTGCTTCTATTTTGCAATTTTTTCTTCATACATCTATTAAAAACCACAGGAATAACGAAATCTTGCACAACATTATCGTTAATATTGAAGTTACATTAACGATAATATCAATAGTGCTTTTGGGATATCAAGAGGGAAAATATAATTTAGTGCTATTCCCAAAATGTGGCTGTCAAATTTGTCGTTTTTGCCCAGTTCTCCTTTTATGAGAACAAGCCGCATCTTCCCGAAGAAAGATGCGGCTTGTGTTCGATATGCTGTTGTTGGCCGCCTTGGAATTTGCAGCAGGTTTATAGGTAAAGGCTCTTTTTATTGGTGATAAGAGAATCGATTGCCCAGCAGTTCCTTCCATACCAGATCAATCTTCTCCAGCGGAAGCGGACGTTCACTCTTTTTGTCCAGCAATTCCAGATTCTGCCGCAGCTGCTCCAGACGGCTGAAGCCCAGGATAACAGATGTCACATCTCCCGTCTCCAGCAGCCATTTCAGAGACATTTCAATCATGGAATACCCAGATTCTCTCGCAATTTCCTGCAATTTATCCACTGCTTCCAGGTTGTTCTCCTGGAAGTACCGGTCGGCATACCCTTTTTCCCTTGCAAACCGACTATCCGGTGCGGGTGCGTTTCGTTTGTGTTTTCCGGTCAGCAGCCCGCCCGCCAGCGGATTATATGCGACCATCGCCATCGGATGTTTTTTCAGCATGGGGATCATCTCGTCCTCCACGCCCCGGGTCAGCAGATTGTACACGCTTTCCGTCACCACAGGCGGCACCAGATTCATCGCCTTCGCTGTGAGATAGAGTTCACAGGTTTGCCAGGCAGGGAAATTGCTGAGTCCATAATAGCGGATTTTCCCCGCCTGAATCAGCTCATTCGCAGTAAAAATCAAGCTCTCCGTATCTGTATTGGGGTCGGGGAAATGATAATACAGCAGGTCCACATAGTCCGTCCCCATCCGGCGCAAACTACCTTCCACGGCAGAAATCACATGTCTGCGCCCAAGTCCTTTATCGTTAATGTCGCCAGACATAGGCCCTCCGCACTTGGTTGCAAGTACGATTTTGTCCCGGTAGGGCCGGATCGCTTTTCCGAGGACCTGCTCGCTGGTGCCGCAGCTACCACGGAAATAAATATCGGCAGTATCCACAAAATTCACACCCTGGTCCACCGCAAAGCTTACCGCCTCAACGGCATCCCTCTCTGCCAGCTGATCTCCGAAGGTCATGGTTCCCAAGCACACCTGAGACACCATCAGCCCCGTCTGCGCCAAATTCCGATACTTCATGTTAAGATCTCCTTTCTGTTTTTTTGCTCTGCATTTCATTGTAGCAGACAGTATCCATCAATGCAAACCTCTTCCTATTGATTTTCTTTACAAAATATTTTCTTCAATTTTGTTGCTTTCCCCAAAATAGACCCTTTTTTCATTATTCCTCGTCCTTTTTTTCTCAACGATTCCGAACATTCTTGAAGTTTTTGTTTTGTCATTCTCAGCTGTTTTATCCTGCTTCCCGTGCTCCTTGAGCTACTTTAAAGTTTTTTCCGGAAAACTTCGAAGAAAGCTTGTATCGATTCATCTTTATTTCATTTATTGTAAATTATTGGAAATAATCCCTTGATTTTACTAATCACAGATGTTAGAGTATATTTGTAGAATGTATTTTGATGTGCATTTTTATGCACAAATTTTGCATATTTAACATATAACAGTCAGGAAGGGAGGCAAGCTATGCGAGTAACGCTAAAAGACATTGCCAATGAGTTGAATCTATCTGTAAACACGGTTTCCCGTGGTTTGCGGAATATGGATGACATCTCTTTGCCCACCCGCATGCTGATTCAGGAGACTGCCCAGCTGCTGGGATACCAGCGCAATCTGGCCGCAAGCAGTCTGCGGACCAAGCGCTCGTACAGCATCGGAATCATCATCACGGACTACAGCAATCCTGTTATGAGTGAAATCATTGACGGGGCTGAAGCCGTCGGAAGGAAACATGGGTATACCATGATGATCGGTGCCAGCAATGAAAATGCCGCTATTGAGGAGGAAATTGTTGGCCGCATGCTGGAGCAGGGTGTGGACGGTCTGATTCTGGTCCCAACACTGCTGAATCCGGATTTGCTGCATAAATTGGATCAGAGTCAGAAGCCCTATGTTCTGGCCGCTCGAAAATATCCGGATTGCCTCTGCAACTTTGTCTACTGTGATGACCTGGTGGGCGCCCGCCTGGTCGCAGATGCATTTTATGCAAAGGGGCATCAGAGTTTCCTGTATGTGGCAGCCAGCCACAGCAGTGCCGTTTCCCGTGATCGTTTACAGGGCTTTTCCTCCCGTCTGAGTTTATTCGGCATTTCTCATGACAACATTCACACACTGGAAACGGACGCCACAAGGGAAGGCGCTTTCCAGAAGATGCGCAGTTGGATTCAAGCCAAGCAGCAGGATCATGTTTTACCCGTCACCGCTATTTTCGCATTCTCTGATTATGTTGCCTGTGGCGTGTACGCCGCTTTGAAAGAATTTGGATACCAGATCCCCAAGGATATTTCTGTAATCGGATTTGACAACAATGAATTTTCCACCATCATCGAACCTCCCCTTACCTCGGTTGACAACCATTTTTTTGAAATTGGTCAGCGCTCTGCCCAGAGAATGCTGGATATTCTCGATCTTCCGGAGAATGAACGGATGCGGTCTCCGCAAGGGATCATCACCATGCCGGAATTGGTCTGGCGCAATTCCGTTGCGGACCTATCCGGGAGTGAATGAGCACAACTGCACGGTTCCATCCTGACTGATTCTGCATTTCCCAATTCCGGTCGCGGACAAGCGGCCGGTTTTCTTTTTTTCCTGCACCTCGGCAGAAACCACAATTCCAGCCGCACAGAATTATTACATTCTACAAATCTCGCATCGTGCCTTGACACGCCAGTGCTATTAGTATATTATCGTTAATGTAATGATTGCATTAACGATAATGTTATCCAATTTGCACACAGCCGTTCCATGGAACGCTGGGAGAAAGGAGCAGATCGTATATGCATGCATCCATATACGCCCACCGGCACTTCCCCATTGGAGAGATCGACAACCGCATCTATGGGTCCTTCCTGGAGCATTTGGGCAGGGCGATTTACGGCGGAATTTACGATCCTTCCCACCCCTCTGCCGATGCACATGGCTTCCGCGGGGATGTTCTGAATCTGGTACGTCAGCTAAAGATACCGGTCATCCGTTATCCCGGCGGGAATTTTGTCTCTGGGTACCGCTGGGAGGATGGAACCGGTCCCCGGGATCAGCGCCCCCGCCGCCTGGATCTGGTTTGGACTGCCATTGAGCCCAATGCCGTTGGCATCGACGAGTTCCAGCACTGGGCAAAATGTGCCGGTGCGCAGGTGATGATGGCGGTGAATCTGGGCACCCGCGGTGTCGAAGATGCGGTCAACCTGGTGGAGTACTGCAACTTTCCCGGCGGCACCAAATTCAGCGACCGCCGCCGAAAGAATGGATTTGACCAGCCCTTTTCCATTCCCCTCTGGTGTCTCGGCAACGAAATGGACGGCCCCTGGCAGCTTGGTCATAAGACCGCCGAAGCCTACGGGCATCTGGCGGCAGAAGCGGGAAAGGCCATGAAGTTGGTTGATCCATCCATCCGCCTGATCGCCTGCGGCAGTTCCAACTCGGAGATGCCCACATTTCTGGAGTGGGAAGAGACGGTGCTGAATTACACCTATGACGTTGTGGACTACCTCTCCATGCACAACTACTACGGGAACCCGGAAAATGATACCCTCGAATATCTTGGCTGTTCTTTGGATATGGATCGCTTTATTTCCGCCGTTGCCGCAGTCTGTGATGTGGTGAAGGCCCGCAAGCGTTCCCAAAAAACCATGTACCTTGCCTTCGACGAGTGGAATGTGTGGTTCCACTCCAACGAGCAGGACAAGATGCTGGATCGGTGGACTGTGGCTCCGCACCAGCTGGAGGATGTCTACACCTTTGAGGATGCGCTGGTAGTGGGCTGCCTGTTGATAACCCTGCTATCCCTATGTGATTTCCCATATGCACGATGGTTCGCTGAAAACCGCAGGCGTGGTCACGGGCCGCTATGCTCTGCACGAGTGGGAAAAAGCCTTTGAGAAGGCAGAAGGCCGGGCCGGGGATCTCAAGGTGATCTTTACTTTCGACTAGGCCCTCCTTTCTCCCCCCGTTGAGATATGTCCCCTCACCACTTGACGACAAAGAGGTCACTGCCTATGAACGCTGACAAATATTACCTCGGAATCGAACTTGGCTCCACCCGAATCAAAGCCGTTACCGTTGACGAAAACTTTCTTCCCCAATCTTCCGGCTCCTTTCTGTGGGAAAGCACATTGGAAAATGGCATTTGGACTTACAACCTGGATCAGGCCTGGGAAGGACTTCGGGCCGCCATAGAACTGCTTGACAATCGTCAGAACATTGCCGCCATGGGAATCAGCGGCATGATGCACGGGTACCTGGCATTTGATCGGGAATGGAACCTGCTGACGCCTTTCCGGACATGGCAGAACACCTGCACCGGACCGGCCGCCACCGTGCTGACCCAAGCATTTCACTTTGCCATACCGCAGCGGTGGAGCATTGCCCACCTGTTTCAAGCCATATTGGACAAGGAGCCTCATGTGTCCCGCATTGCGCACATCACCACGTTGGCAGGCTACATTCACTATAAGCTCACAGGTGTCAACGCCATCGGCGTGGGGGATGCCTCCGGAATGTTCCCCATTGACTCCCAAACGCATACTTACGATGCCGCCATGATGAACATCTTCGACAGCTTGGTTGCCGGTGAGAACTTGCCCTGGAAGCTGAAGGAGATTCTGCCTCAAGTTCTGACGGCCGGTGCGGATGCCGGCAGCCTGACACAGGAAGGCTCCGCGCGGCTGGGCGGACTGCTGCCGGAGGGCATTCCCTTTGCCCCCGCAGAAGGAGATGCCGGGACCGGCATGACCGCCACCAATGCGGTATCTCCACGAACCGGGAATGTATCAGCCGGCACGTCCATTTTCTCCATGGTGGTTCTTGAACGTCCCCTGCGCCGGGTTTACCAAGAAATCGACCTGGTCACTACCCCGTCCGGGGCCCCGGTGGCCATGGTTCACTGTAACAATTGCACCGGCGACTCCAATGCTTGGGTCGGCGTAATGCAGGAGGCCGCCAGGCTGCTGGGCGGCAGCGCCGCTCCGGGGGAAGCCTATGCCAAGCTTTACACCAAGTCCCTGGAGGGAGAGCCGGACTGCGGAGGCGTGCTGGTCTGCAACTATCTGGCCGGCGAGGGCGTCACCCATCTGGATGCGGGACGCCCCATGGTGATACGCCGTCCGGACAGCCGATTCACCCTTGCCAACTTCTTTCGGGCAACCTTGTATGCAGCACTCGCAACCTTGAAAATTGGAATGGATATCCTCAAGGAGGAGCAGGTTGGCATTGATCGTCTCACAGGCCATGGCGGGCTGTTCAAAACACCTTTGGTGGGGCAGCGGTACCTGGCTGCGGCATGCGAGACCCCCGTCACCTGTCTGGACACCGCTCCGGAAGGCGGTCCCTTCGGCATGGCGCTGCTTGCCGCTTATCGCATCAGCCGGGAGCCAGACGAGACTCTGGAGGCCTTCCTTGCGGGAAAAGTGTTTGTCAACCGCCATGGAACTACCATTGCGCCGGACCCGGCAGACGTAGATGGTTTTCAAGCCTACTTGGCCCAATATAAAGTTGTCTGAATGCCGTCAGAATTTCATCGGGCTACACAAAACCATCCGCAAACAGAAACAGACCTTGTACCTCCCGAATCTCGGGAAGCACAAGGTCTATTCTTTCGTTTTTCAGATTATCTCAGGTTGCCCTTTTCGCAGGCGCAGAGAATATCTTGCTTTGCCTCGTTACAATTCAGTCAGCAGACTCCTTGATGGCAGCCTGTGCAGTAAGGTAAATACCAGGGGGTCATTTATGTGCTGTTGTTTATTCGCTGTAGAGTCTGTATGTAACGAGGAAATCTTCTCGATTTCCTCCAGCTTTATGATACAATCCTTCTTCCTTCCCTCGACACTATAGGTCGCACGAGCTTTGGCTGTGTTGCTCAGATTGAGATACCAATCATAAGTGGAATCGGATGTTGGTGTTACCCTATATACAAATTGGTTGATCACATCATGGCTGATGGTACTGTTGCTGAAGTCGATCATGGTATTGAGTGCTGCAATGATTTTCTCCAATTGCAGGCCCTCAGGGGATACCTCTGCTGCAGGTGTTTCTTCCAACGATTTTTGTAGGCTCCGGATCTGCTCGTCGATAGGACTTCGCATGGTCTGGTATTCTTCCTTGGTAATTTCTCCGTCCGCCCTCATAGCAATCAGGTTTTGCAGTCTGACTGTTGCCTTATCCAACTTAATCTGAATGCTTGCTGCATCTGCTGTGCCGGCGTTTGTCCGCTCATCTCTGTAATACCGCTTAATTAGATCGATTGCCATCAAAACAGATTCTCTGCGGTCTGTCCAAAGATGTTCCAGAACCGCTTTTGCCATGAAATCCAGCTTCCAGTCTGCAATCATCCGAATATCACAGAATCCTTCTACATCCAGTCCCAAGCCCTCCCGCTTCTTTTTGCTACCATTGTTAAGTTGATTATAGCACTGGTATCCGTATGCAATACTGTTATCACTTCGGATGTGCCACTTATTCTTACGATAGGACGATCCACAGGCACACCGCAACTTATTGACCCAAATATCCCTGGAATCCCGCCTACTGATCGTAGTTTTCTCCGCCGATACCAATGTGGGCTTCTTTCTGCTCTCCCGGATCTGCTGTGCTTTCTCCCACACTTCCTTTGAAATAATTGCTGGGAAATCTCCCTCCACATATTCATATGTGGACATATCCAGATTATTGATGCGCTTCTGTTCTAAGAAATTGTTGCTTCTGGATTTATTATAGCATATTCTTCCTGTATAAGTCGCATTCCGAATAGCTCTCATAATGTTGGAGATGCTCCATTTTATTACACCGGAAGCATTTTCACGTTTCTTTTCTGTCAAAATATTGGCAATCCGCATAGAACCATAGCCCTGCAAATAAAGATCATAAATCATCCTGACAGTTTCTGCCTGTTCCTCATTAATCACATAACTGCCGCCAACACGGTCATATCCTAAAATATTCCCATTTCCATAGAGGACACCATTATCCCGACTAATTTTTTGACCGGCTTTTACCCGCTCAGAAGTCTTTCGGCTTTCTTCTTGAGCAAGGGTTGCCATTAGGGATAAGCGAAGTTCTCCATCTCCGTCCATTGTCCAGATATTATCGTCAATAAAGTATACCTCAACGCCGATACCCTTCAACTCCCGGGTAACGACAAGCGTATCAACCACATTTCGTGCAAACCTGCACACTTCTCTGGTGACGATTAAATCAAATCTTCCATTTTTCGCATCTTCGATCATTCTCAAAAAAGCTGGTCTTTTTTTTGCCTGAGTACCAGTAATTCCCTCATCGATATACCGCTCTTCTACCTCCCAATTGGGGTGATACCGCACCTGATCATCGTACCACTGTAACTGATTCTCTAAAGCGGAAAGCTGCGCTTCATGCTCCGTAGACACACGCCCATAAATAGCAATTCGTCTAAGCCTGTTCCTGTCAAACATTGCATAGTCCGTCAGACGGAATTTATAGTTATAGTGATTCGCTATTGTATTCATGAAAATAACCTCCTTTTTTCATGAGGTAAGTTTAGTAAAAATCAAGCCGTTTGTGAAATGTGTGAATCCTTATTCCGCATAATATTAGCATAGGTAGCCTGATTGATAAGTCCTTTTTGGAACAAAATTTCGACCATTTTCAGTGCAGCATAATATCTATCGATTTTCATTTTATCCATGGATGCCCCCCCATGAGTGAAAGGTAACTTCATATTCCTGCCCGTAGTTATGATTACAGCAGGAACATAAAATTGGTTCTTTATACAAGAGATTTGTGCGCCTAATAACATAAGCACTTGCGCCAAATAGGGTATCAACGCAGGTGCGGCAAAGGCATAATTTAGTTCGGAGAGGTGTATTACCGGCCAGCCCAATACTGATGGCCAGTGCGTGATTGATCCCCAGAAGATCCTCCCGTGACAGCTTACCAATATACTGACTCAGACGTGTTTTATCGATGGTCCGAATCTGCTCCAGCATGACCATAGATGCCTGCACAAGGCCGCTGCCGGGCTTCAGATAGTAGTGGGTAGGAAGATTTGCCTTGGTTTTTACTTGGGTGGAAATGGCAGCCACAATGGTGGTAGGGCTATGGCGATTTCCCATATCGTTCTGGATAATCACCACGGGCCGTTTGCCATTTTGCTCAGACCCAATCCCAGTTCCCAGGTTAGCAAAGTACAGGTCTCCCCTGGAATATGTGTTTTTCATATGTGTTATACCCTCCTCTAAAGTGATAGACAGAAGTCTGCCTATGTAAAATCAGCCAGCACCCTCTTCCGATGCTGGCTGATAAACGATTAGAAAGTAGCCTATTTGTCCTCGACACCCCGGCGTTATGGGAAGTCATCAAACGGCTGGCAGCGTACCAGCTCCACGGGTTAAAGCGCCCTCGCATGGTTCTCATGTGACCGCCCTCATTGCGTTCCTAGCTGTGACTGGACGGGAGTATCATTGTCCCCATTGCTGGTTGTCGCCCTGCTGGGAGCTGCCCAGCAGTCATAGAATCTGTTTTTCGCTCCGTGCTGAAAGGGAAAGCAAGTACAGACCGAAAAGCAATCAATTTGAGATCTCGCTGCTTTCTCTCACAACACATCCAGGCGCAGTTTCTAAACTGGCTTATGCTCATCACAATAGCAATGGGAATGTGCTTGATGAATGGGTATGGGGTTTTCAAGGTACAGACCCATCCGCCAAAAAGCGAACAGGTGAAGGAGAATAACCCCTTCACCTGTTTGCTCACTTATTGATCAAAAGTATAGTCTTAGATCAAATTATTACAAAGTAGCTTTCTCAGCTTTTTTATTGCAATGTCAATGCTGAATTTAATTGCCATTTTAGTACATCCCTCCATTTCCGCAATCCGTTCGTAAGTATAGCCGCCAAAGTAATATAATAGTACCCGTCGACGCTGAATGTAGGGAAGCTTGCCGATGGCAGTATGTAGCTGTTCGTACATGATATTACGATAGACTCCATCTTCCATAGGCTCCGGTTGGACGAGTATTCTTTTGTTCAATGTTACTTCAGTCAGTTCTGAATGTTCTTCATGGCGGCTATTTGCATTGAGCTGGGAAATATCTTCCAATTCAAATTGGTCAAACAGTTCATATAGTTCCCTGCTGATTTTTTCTTTATGCCAAACTCCCTGGCCATCTGAAAAGGAAACATAGTATTCCTTATTGTCGACAGAAAGCACATAGGGGTTAAATTTATCTTTTTTACGTTTTGGATGCCTTTCATCCATCTTTTGTTCCTCCAATCGGTCTGAAATTTGTGTTCAGATCGGTTGGAGGGCTACGGCACCGAAGATCGAGCCTATAGTTTATCCGAGCATAGGTTTGATATATGAAATATGTTTCACATAGAATTGTATTGGGGGTTCGCAAACATGAGCGAAATGCAAACTATGTGACATAGAATTAGGCCATGGGTATCTCATACATAGGAAGCCTCTTTCCTATAGTGAAATCTTTTTCATATAAGATATGGAAAGCATCGGATTCCCACAAAACAAAGTGTAATGTAAAATATGGGAGAGGTGAAACGCATGTCAGAGCTCTCTCGTATGTTAGGCGATATATTTAAGACTGCCAGAGGAAAGACTGGCCTTTCTCAACAGGAGGTAGGTCGTGCTGCTGGTATAGATAACCGCACTGTTCTGAATATTGAAAACTACAGAGGGAATCCAGTGTTCTCAAATCTGTACCCCTTAGTCCGGTTTTACAAATTAGACCCTAGAATCCTCTTCTATCCAGAAATGCAGCAGGATTCTCCATTTATATCCCAACTCAGGACATTGATCAGCGACTGCACCGAAGAAGAGGCCGCCGCAATACTCCCAATCGTAGAATCGGCCATCAATATGGTTAGAAACAGCACAAAACGTGATATAAGATAAAGAGCAGAGCCTTTTCCCTTTTACTGGGAACTTGGCTCTGCTCTATTTTACAGTTCTTCTTTTATGGCCATTTTCATTTCCATTACATCTATCCTAATTTCTTTTTTACACTTGGGACAAAAGAGTGGGAAATTAAACATCACTGTATCTACGTATACTTTGGTTCTTGTTTTGGAATCGCAAATTGGACAGCGAATCCATCGGGATCCATCTTGCTTTTTCACACAAGATCACATCCTGTATTTAATGCTCTGCGTTTTATCGTCTGGCTTCTTCAGCATTTCTGGGGAGTACCACATTTGCACCGGCTAGCCATGCTCTTGACATAGCCCAAATCGGTATCAGTAATGGCATTATAGACATCTGACCTCTGAAGAAAATGCGCTCTTACTTCAACCACTCCTGATTAACCATCTGTAGTGCATGCATGTCCACATTCATACAAAATCATTCATGTGAACAATCGAGCCATCTACAGCATTTAATGCTATAAGATTCATATCTTCAAAATACGAAAAAACTTCCCCTGAGGTTTCATCAAAAAGTTCTATATTGCCACCGAACAAATAACCAGGTACATAGTAATAAAAATCATCTGTATTTGGTTTTTTAACTCGAATCAAACCTTGTTCAATTTGATTTATGAGTACTTTACCTCCGATGTTTATCTCCGACTCCTTGCACAAATCTACAATGCTATCGTAATCATAGGCGTATATATCGCTTAATGATAGCACTTCTTTAAGTCTCTCCAGAATTTCTGTTGCATCCAGAACCGCTACATTTTCATTTATAACACTGGAAACATCTATCGGCGACTGAAACTCAAAAAAAAGCAAGTCGCCATCAGGTGAAAACTGGAAGCTTACATTAGATAAGTAGTAATTTGATGCATATGCATTTTCGCTTTTCAAATTGCTAAGTTGAGGTAGTCTAAGGGCCGATACGCCCTGTAATACAGGGACAGCGTTAACACAAATAACATACTCACCAATAGCAGTAGAGTTAATGTAGCATTCATCTATCTTGCAACGGTGTACAAAGGGAACATAATAAAAAACTTAATAATGGACTGCCAATCTTACACAAAGTACCGCCCAAACGAGACTACGGGCGGTATTTTT
>CASFNR010000016.1 GCA_949296115.1 uncultured Eubacteriales bacterium
AACCTGCTACTACTCTATCACTGGAGGTTCTTTTTTTCTACGCATAAGTATAACTTTTTCCGCCTCACCCGCATAGCGGGTGGTAGTCTTTCTACGAAAGCAGCAAGCGCCAAGGAAAGTCCTCGGCGCTTGTTTCATGATATGCTGAATCCTTCTTTCCAAAAAAATGAAAATGACGCCAAATGAACCCCAAGCAAAACTGATAGCCTTTCAGAGTGCCCTGAAAAGTTAGAAAACCCGCCGTTTTCACAGTGAAAACGGCGGGTTTTCTGGAGCTAGTGACCTGACTCGAACAGGCGACCTTCTCATTACGAGTGAGATGCACTACCGACTGTGCTACACTAGCATTGCTTTCGCCCAGTTATTATAGCGAAAGGCGTGGCAAAAGTCAAGGGATTTTTATACATTTGCTTGAACTTCCTGGATTTTTTCCCGGATTGCCAGCAAGTCGTCAAAGGTTTCCGGCCGTTTGCTTACATCCCGCAGCAAGGCAGAGGGGTGGTAAATTGCCGTCATCCATACGCCGTTCTTCTGCACCCACTGTCCGTGCTGTCGGGTAATCCGGTAGTCCGGGTCGATAAGCCGTTTGGCCGCAATCCTGCCCAGACAAATCAGAATCCTAGGCCGTACCAAAGCGGTTTGGCGGCGCAGGTAGTCAATGCAGGCATCCTGCTCTGTCTCCAATGGGTCCCGGTTCCGGGGCGGCCTGCATTTGACAATATTGGCAATGTAGCAGTTGCGCTCCCGGCTCAGGTCGATGATGGAGAGCATATCATCTAGAAGCTTTCCGGCGGGTCCCACAAAGGGAATTCCGGACAGGTCCTCCTGCTCCCCGGGTCCCTCCCCCACCAGCATCACGTCCGCATCTTCTCTGCCGACTCCGAACACCACATGATGCCGGGTCTCGCACAGGCCGCAGCGGGTGCAGCATGCGCAATCCTGCTTTAGTTCCTCCCAGGTCTGCATCAGCGAATCCTCCGCCGGTTGGCTCTGCGGCGGCGCCGCTGGGCACGAATCCTGGAACGCATATAGGCGTTAAAAGCCAGATAGGCTGCCGCCAGCCCCAGGACAATCACGCAGATCGTACCAATTACCGAAAGGATTCCGGAATCTCCCAGGTCGCTCCGCACCGCTGTGGAGCGGATGGTGACGCCGGTCTTTCCGGACGCTTTCACGGAACCCATCGAATAGACTTCGGCCTCGGCCAGACAGGAATTCCGGTACCAGATTTCCACGGTTCCAATCTGCTCTCCTGCTTCAATCGGCGCCTTCAGTCCGCCGTCACGCATTTTCAAGTTAATCGTCAGGTTGTTCATCTGGGCGCTGCCGGGAACCACCGAATCCACGTTGGATTTAACCAAGGCAACTGCGCTGCATTCTCCGCCGCTGACACTGACCTGACTCAGCGTCATCCCGTCATAGAACACCCGGTTGATCTTGTAATCGTTGAAACCCATCTTCAGAAGATTGGTCATTTCTTCCAGGTTGCCGTAAGTCACAACAGACCATCCGTTTTCCTGATAGACACGAACGCAGCCCAAGACAACGCCGATGTAATTCATGGTTTCATCCGTGCTGGTGGCCGTAATTCCCATGCAGGCCCCCGAGCTGCTCTCATAAACCTGCACGCCGCCGGTAACCCGGGTGTCATAAAACTGCTGGATGTTGTGGTTGTCGCTCATATAGTTGTAGGTCCGCATGGTGTCCCGGGCTTCCGATTTGTTCGTGGCAGCCATGTCGTACTCCGTGGCGCCGAAAATCTCCCGGAACGTCTCATTCTGAATGGCCTCCCGGATGATTTTCGCCATGTCCCGGGCCGTTGTCAGGGACTCGCCGCCGTCCACGCCATGAACCGTGGCGAACTCCGTTCCGGTGCAGCCAATCTGCTGGACCCACTGGTTCATCAGCGGAACGAACCCCTGGCGATTGCCCGCAATATGCTCCGCCAAAACCACCGCAGCGTCATTGGCGTTGGTCAGCAGCAGACCATACAGCAGGTCCCGGACGGTGACCTCCTCCTCGCTGGTCAGGTTCATGGTCACGCTGCTCGCCGGCAGACGGCTCTTGATGCCGCTCTGCACCACGACTTTATCGTCCAGCTCGCAGTATTGAAGCGCCACAATGGCGGTAATCAGTTTGGTCATACTGCCCGCCGCCAGACGCATATCCGGATTGAAGGAGTATACCACCGTATCCGTGTTCACCTCGTACAGGAAAGCGCCCTGGGCAGTATCCAGCTTCTGTTCGCTTCCGGCCAGGGGGACCATGCCGTCAATGGTCCGGCATCCGCTGTTGACGCAGACAGTTCCAAACTCCGACTCCGACGCCGCCTCCGGCACGGCTACCACGCCGCCTGTAGGCTGGACGGTGGCCTCCGTTGTGGGCTGGGTTGTGGTTTCCGTCCCGGCCGCCGGCAGGGCAAGGACCTGCACCAGAAGCAGGGTGCAGAGGGAAACCAAAAATAGACGCTTGAATTTTTTCATGTTTTGTCCTCAATATCCGGTCGCCGGACTTGTCCGGCTGAAAAAAATCGTGTATAATACAGGCATTATATCAGTTTTTTCTCTTGCCGTCAATCCGGGAGGCCGATTCCTTTGAAAAAACAGCTGCCGCACCTGCTTGTCCTGCTCACGGTTTTCTTTGCAGGGCTGACCCTGGGTTTTTTCCTGGGTCGGAATACCCTCCGGGGCAGTGTCACCGTCTCTGTGCCCCCGCAAATGCTGACCGCTCCGACCACCGCCGCTGAGACAACTGCGGCGCTGCCGGAGGAAACATCCGTTTCCTTTCCCATCGACATCAACTGCGCAGATGAGGATACGCTCCAGGCGCTGCCCGGCATCGGGCCGGTTCTGGCGGAGCGGATTGTGGCCTATCGGGAGGAGCACGGTTCCTTCTCCGCTGCCGAGGAACTGCTGAACGTGGAGGGCATCGGAGAAAAGCGGCTGGAAGCAATTCTGGATTACATCATCGTGGGAGCGTGAACAACTATGAAAATTTTGGTTGTGGATGACGAAGCCCTGCTGGTCAAGGGGATTCGGTTCAATCTGCAAAATGAGGGTTACGAGGTCATTACCGGCTCCAATGGTCTGGAGGCTGTCCAGGCCGTCCAGGAGCAGTCCCCGGATCTGGTGATTCTGGATGTTATGATGCCCAATATGGACGGATTTACCGCCTGCGGCAAGATCCGGGAATTTTCCAATGTTCCCATCATTCTGCTCACCGCCAAGGCCGATGACATGGACAAGCTCATCGGGTTCGACCACGGGGCGGACGATTACTTGACCAAGCCCTTCAACATTCTGGAGCTGAAGGCCCGCATCCGGGCCCTGCTGCGCCGGGCAAACTCCGCAGGGAAGCAGGACGCCGGCAACACCCTGACCATCGGCACCATCACCCTGGATCTGGACGGACGCAACGCTTACCGCAGCGGACAGCCCGCAGAACTGACAGCCAAGGAATTCGACGTGATCGAATTCCTCATGCGCAACCCCAACCGGGTTTACTCCCGGGAGGCGCTGCTGGACACCATCTGGGCCTATGAATACCGCAGCGACATCCGCACCGTGGATGTGCACATCCGCCGTCTCCGGGAGAAACTGGAGGAAAATCCGGCGGAACCGAAATACATTCTGACAAAGTGGGGCGTTGGCTATTATTTCCGGAAATGAACCGTCCGCGAAGCGCGGCTACAGCAAAACACAGTTCCGCTACGGGATGACCTATGTGGTCATCACGTTTGTGGTGCTGCTCATTTTGAACATCTACTGTTCCAAAACCTGTCAGGAGCTGTTCTATGAAAGCAAGAAGGCCTCTATGGTGGAAAAATGTCTGCTGGCCTCCGATGAAATCGGCAAACTGGACGTTCTCAATCCCTCCACGGTGGCGGAGGCGGTAAGCCAGATGGAAAGCCTGAAGGTCACCCGGCTGATTGTCACGGATCAGAGCGGCAACGCCCTGTTTGACAGCAGCGGCACAGCAACGGGCACCTATGTCCTTTTTCCGGAAATCCTCACCGCCATGGCGGGCAGCGACGTTTGCTCCTGGCAATTCAAAAACGGCACCATTGATACCCGGGCCGCCGCCCCCATCGACTACTACGGCACCGTGGTGGGCTGTGTCTATCTGACCGAATTTGACACCGTACAGGGTGGACTGATCCAGTCCATGCAGCGCACCGTCCTTCGGATCAGTCTGATGCTGGAGGTCGTGGTTGTGCTGTTTACCATTCTGTTTTCCTTTACTTTTTCCCGGCGGCTGAACCGGATCATGACCTACATGCGCAGCATCCAGGAAGGGGACTACACCCACAAGGTCAATATGGGCGGCAACGATGAGCTGACCATCCTGGGCAATGAGTTCAACGATTTGACGGAGCGTCTGAAAAATTCCGAAGAGAAGCGAAGCCGTTTCGTTTCCGACGCCTCCCACGAGCTGAAAACACCCCTGGCCTCCATCAAACTGCTGGCCGACTCCATTTTGCAGTATGACATGGATTTGGAAACCGTCCGGGAATTTGTGGGCGACATTGGCGATGAGGCGGAGCGGCTGAACCGGATGACCGCCAAACTGCTGAGTCTGACCCGGGCAGAAGGAGCCGCAAGCCAGGAAACCGAAATCATCTACATGGCCCCCACGGTACGACGGGTGGCCCGGATGCTGAAGCAGACCGCCCTTCAGGCCAAGGTCAGCTTTCAGCTGGACCTGGATGCAGACAGTCCCATCCTGATTCTGGAGGATGATCTGTACCAGGTTGTGTTTAACCTGATGGAAAACGGCATCAAATACAACCAGCCCGGCGGAATTCTCTCTGTGCGGCTGTTCCGGGAAGAGGATAACGCCGTCCTGCAGGTCAGCGATACCGGCGCAGGCATTCCCAAAGATGCCCTGGAGCACATTTTTGAACGGTTTTACCGGGTGGACAAGGCCCGCTCCCGGGCCACCGGCGGCAGCGGGCTGGGGCTCTCCATTGTGCGGACCATTGTACAGCGCAACCGGGGCGAAATCCAGGTCTACAGCGACCTGGGACAGGGCAGCACCTTTACCGTGACCTTCCCTGCCTTTGATGCGGAGGTGGATAAGCCATGAGACGTATTTTCCCCCTGATTCTGGCCGTCTGCCTGCTTTTTTCCGGCTGCCAGGTAAAAACCGCCAATGAAACGGCGGAGTTTTACTACGTTCAGGCAGCCTACCAGACGGATCTGGGCAACCCCATCGCCGCCGAGTGGAAGGAAATCACCGGCCACAGCGGCGACCTGGCCTATCTGGTGCAGCTGTACCTTGTGGGGCCCTCCCAAGACACCCTCGTCAGCCCCTTCCCCCGGAGCTGCCAATTCCTTTCCGCCTCCAAAACCGATTACGGCATTCAAATCAAACTCTCCGATACAGAACTCACCATGACCGACGCCGCCTTCACCCTGGGCTGTGCCTGCCTGACCCTGACTTTTCTGGGAATCGCACAGGTTCAGGCCGTCACCGTTATCAGTGGAAACCGGAAGGTTACCATGGACCGCTCCACGCTCACACTATACGACAGCGGCGTCCCCGCCGCCACGGAGGAAACCCAATGAAATTCATTTCTTGGAACGTAAACGGCCTGAGAGCCTGCCTCGGCAAAGGCTTTCAGGACTATTTTAACCAAGCCGACGCCGATTTTTTCTGCCTGCAGGAAACCAAGCTGCAGGCCGGACAGGTTCAGCTGGAGCTGCCCGGCTATCACCAGTTCTGGAATTACGCCCAGAAAAAGGGCTACTCCGGAACCGCTGTTTTCGCCAGACAGGAACCCTTGTCCGTGACTTACGGCGTGGGCGTGGAGGCTCTGGATACCGAAGGGCGGCTGATTACCCTGGAATATCCGGATTTTTTCCTGGTCACCTGCTATACCCCCAACGCCCAGCAAGGGCTGGCACGGATTGACCACCGGCTGCAGTGGGACGACGCCTTCCGGGCCTATCTGCAGCGGCTGGATCAGCAGAAGCCGGTGATTGCCTGCGGGGACCTGAATGTGGCCCATCAGGAGATTGACCTGAAAAATCCCGCCTCCAACCGGGGAAACGCCGGTTTCTCCGACCAGGAGCGGGAAAGCTTCGGCAGGCTGCTGGCGGCGGGCTTTACCGATACCTTCCGCTACTGCAACCCCGACGCCACCGGCATTTACAGCTGGTGGAGCTACCGCTTCAACGCCCGGAAGAACAACGCCGGATGGCGCATTGACTATTTCCTGGTGTCCGACCGGCTGGCTCAGAACATCACCGCCACCCCAATTGAAACCGAGATTCTTGGCTCCGACCACTGTCCGGTGGGCTTGGAGCTGGAATGGTAAACAAATCGCCGCCTGCAGTTTCTTCTGCGGGCGGCGTTCTGTTTCAGGATTTCGGATGCTCCTCATAATGCTTTCCCCGGGAGAAGCCCTTGCCCCAGACCTCCGTCACCCGGCTGACAATCATGAAGCAGTCCGGGTCGATGTCCCTGGCCAGCCGCTCAATCTTGGGCATTTCATGATTGGATACCACGCTGAGGATGATCTCCGTCTGGTTGTGCAGGTAGCCTCCCTCTCCATGGAGCAGGGTCACACCCCGGTCCACCCGGGACAGGATGGCATTGCGGATGGCGTCGGTTTTGGCGCTGACGATTTTGACCTCCGTCCGGCTGGTTCCCAGCAGAAGCACCCGGTTCAGGGCAAATGAAATCACCATCAGCAGCAGAATCCCGTAGAGCAGATCCTCCAGGGTGTGGAACAGCATCTGAGAGAGCATGATGCAGAAGTCAAAGGTCCACAGGCTCACGGAAACCGGAATCCGGAAAAAGCGCTTGAGAATCAGCGGCGGAATGTCCATGCCGCCGGTGGAGGCCCCGCCCCGCATCACGGCGCCCAGAGAGATGCCCAGGCCCAGGCCCGCAAACAATACATTCAGCAAAGGTTCCCGGGTGATCTGCACATCCGGCAGGAAAAAATCCAGCGCTTCCAGGGCAATGGGATAAAACAGCGAGGAGAACACCGTGGTCAGTGCAAAACCGCGGCCCAAAAAGCACCATCCCAGCGCCAGCATGGCCAGGTTGAAGAAAAAAATGAACCGAGAGATGGGGATTCCGGTGAGGCTGTTTACCGTCAGGGCAATTCCAGTGGTGCCGCAGCTGATCAGCTCCGCCGGCAGCAAAAAAAGTTTCACCGTCAACGCATAAAAGAGATTTCCCCCAACCAGCAGCACCAGGGAAAGCCAGTGGTTCCGTTTTTCTTCCAACGACATATCAACGCACATCCTCTCTACATTCTATACTAACAGAAAAAACGTCTGTCAGAATTTTCCCTGACAGACGTGGATCAAGGCATACCGCCCAATACCCGAATAGTATATCCGGAATCGGGCGGTTCGTCAACCCTTCTTGAAAAATTATTCGGCGGTTCCCTTCCGGTGCTGGGCGAGAACCCGGGCCGCAATCTGGATAAAGTCCCGGACATAGCGGGGAATGAATTCATCCTTGCGATAGCAGGCGTACAGATGGCGATGGTTTTCATAATTCTTCAGCGGGAAGAACACGCCCCGGCGCTGGCGGACATACTCGTCCATGTAAATATTGGATACCACCATGCAGGCCCCCGCCTCCACCGCCACCCGGCGGGCCACTTCCAGAGAGTCTGTCTCCAGCAGCACATGGGGGGAGAAGCCGGACCGGCGGAACAGCTTGTCCTGAATCACCCGGGAGGAGTGCCCTTTGGTCAGGTAGACAAAGCTGTCGCCCTGGGTGTCCTCCAGGGAAATCGCCGTGCCGGGAAGAAACCGCTTGGCGGTGGCGGAGTCCCGTCCCGCCAGAATCCCGATTTCTTCCTTCTCAATCAGCTCATAGGCCAGGTTGGTGCTGGTGGATTCCAGCGCCGCCAATGCCAGGTCAATGCTGCCGTTCTGAAGCAGTTCCTCCAGGGTGGCAGACCCGCTCTCCGTCAGCTCCAGGGTGACATTGGGGTACATGGGCGTGAAAATCGGCAGCACCAGGGGCATGACCTGCATGGCCCGGGTGACGCTGATGCCCAGGCGGAGCCGCCCGGCATGCTCCTGCCGGATTTCCCGGAGTTGGCTTTCCAGTTCGCTGTTTGCCGCCAGAATCCGCTCCGCAGCGTGCAGATACTTCTCTCCCGCAAAGGTCAGCCGGATGGGAGACGTGCTCCGGTCAAAGATGGGCATACCGATTTCCTGCTCCACCTGCCGCAGCATCTGACTCAGGGAGGGCTGGCTCACGAACAGCTTTTTCGCCGCGGCGGTGATGCTGCCGCACTGGGCGATGGTCTTGATATATTGGGCCTGCTTCAGGTTCATAAATTCTCCCCTCCAAATTGGCTGATCTCTACAAAATACATTATTGCATCCCTATTTATATGATAATATTTTTCTTATGATTGTCAAGAAAAAGCTGGTCCCATAGGGAGAAGATTATGGTGGCAATCAGAAAATCGATATTTGAAATTTCAGGTACTTTATTATAAATTATAGATAAAGAAATCAAAAAATGAACGGAGGAGCAAACATGGAAATTCTGAAATCCGCATCCGCCGGCACACTGGAATCCAGCGACTGTCTGGTCACCGTGGAGCCCGGCAGCGGCGTTTCCCTGGAGCTGAGCAGCAGCGTGATGAACCAGTACGGCCGTCAGATCAAGGCCACCGTCCTGGAAACCCTGCAGCGGCTGGGCGTGGAAAATGCCGCCGTCACCGTGGTGGACAAGGGTGCGCTGGACTGCACCCTGAAAGCTCGGGTGGAGTGTGCCGTGTTCCGCAGCTGTGATGCTTCTGCATCCAACATTCCCTGGGGAGGTGCCGTGAAATGATCAAACGTCCCAAGCCCGAACGGTTCCGGCTGCGCCGGACCATGATGTTCATGAATGCCCAGAAGCCCGGCCTGATCAAGGACGCCTACATCTATGGCTGCGACTCCATCATGCTGGACCTGGAGGACGCCGTGGCGGAGAACCAGAAGGACGCCGCCCGGTTCAGCCTGTACCACGCCCTGACCACCATCGACTACGGCAATACCGAGGTCATCGTCCGGATCAACGGTCTGGACACCCCCCACTGGCAGGAGGACATCCGGGTCTGTGTGGCCGGCGGCGCCGACGGCATCCGGATTGCCAAGTGCGAAAGCGCCCAGGATGTGCTCACTGTGGAAGCCGCTGTGGAAGCTGCCGAAAAGGAATTCGGCGTGGAAGTGGGCCGGACCCTGCTGATGGCTGCCCTGGAAAGCCCCAAGGGCATTCTCAACGCCTACGAAATCTGCGCTGCCTCCGACCGGATGTTCGGCGTTGCCATCTCCGGCGGTGACTTCCGCAAGTGCATGCAGACCACCTTCCAGCCCGACGGCGTGGATATGCTGGCTGCCCGGGGCCAGATGCTGATTGCCGCCAGAGCGGCAGGCATCCAGTGCTTCGACACCGTGTTCACCAACCTGGACGACGAGGAAGGCTTCCGGGCCGAAGTTCTGCAGAACAAGGCCATGGGCTTTGACGGCAAGAGCCTGATCAACCCCAAGCAGATTCGCTTCGTTCACGAGGTGTTCGCACCAACCGAAAAAGAAATCCGTCAGGCGGAAAAGATCGTCCGGGCCTTCGAGGAGCAGTCCAAGGCAGGCGTGGGCGTGTTCACTGTGGACGGCAAGATGATTGACGTGGCCTTCATCCCCGGCGCCCGGCGGACGCTGCGGCTGGCCAAGGCCTGCGGTATGTATGAGGGGGATCTGGTATGAAGAATGCAGTAGGACGTGAAATTCCCGATTCCCTGCTGGTGAACGGCAAGGAAGTATATCAGGGCAAGCAGTACATGGACGGCAAGTACATCCAGAAGGCTGCCCCCTGCACCCGCCGGTATGAAAAGCCCCAGGAAAGCAAGATTGTGGCTACCCTGGCTGACGCCCTGCGTCAGTGCGGCGCCAAGAGCGGCATGACCTTCTCCTTCCATCACCACCTCCGGGACGGCGACTTTGTGGTGAACATGGTCATGAAGGCCGCCATCGAAGAGCTGGGCCTGGACAACCTGACCATCGCCGCCACCTCTTTGGGCAACGCCCATGATCCCATTGCCGATTACATCGAGCAGGGCAAGGTTGTGGGCATCCAGACCTCCGGCATCCGGGGCCGGATGGGCGAAGTGGTCTCCGCCGGCAAGCTGAAGACCCCCGCCATCATCCGCAGCCACGGTGGCCGTCCCCGTGCCATCGAGGCCGGCGAAGTCCACATCGACATCGCCTTTGTGGCCGCTCCCACTTCCGACTGCGTGGGCAACTGCCGGGGCATCGGCGGCAAGTCCAACTGCGGCAGCCTGGGCTACGCCATGACCGACGCCAAGTACGCCGACCATGTGGTGGTGGTCACCGACTGTCTGGTGGATTTCCCCAACTTCCCCGCTTCCGTGGAAGCCATTGACGTGGACGCCGTGGTTGTGGTGGACTCCATCGGCAACCCCAAGAAGATCGCCTCCGCCGCTGCCCGGATCAGCCAGAACCCCCGGGATCTGATGATGGCGGAGAATGTGGCCAAGGTCATCGCCTCCACTCCCTACTTCAAGGAAGGCTTCTCCTTCCAGACCGGCGTGGGCGGCCCCTCCCTGGCAGCCAACCTGTTCCTGGAAAAATATATGGACGAGCGGAACATCAAGATGGGCTGGGCCATCGGCGGCATCTGCGGCCCCATGGTGGAGCTGCTGAAGAAGGGCAAAGTGGGCAAAGTTATCGATGTCCAGGACTTCGATCTGGACGCCGTCAACTCCATCAACCAGACCCCCGGCCACTATGAAATGTCCGCCTCCCAGTACGCCAACCCCGCCAACAAGGGCGCTTTCGTCAACAAGCTGGACTTCGTGGTGCTGGCGGCTCTGGAAATCGACACCGGATTCAACGTCAACGTGCTCACCGGCTCTGACGGCGTGCTCCGGGGCGCTCCCGGCGGTCACCCCGACACCGCAGCAGGCAGCAAGGTTTGCATCATTGTCACGCCCCTGACCCGGGGCCGGATGGCAACCGTCTGCGAGAAGGTTGTCACCGTCACCACCCCCGGCGACTGCGTGGACGTGCTGGTTACCGACTACGGCATCGCCGTGAATCCCCTGCGTCCCGACCTGATCAAGTGTCTGGACAAGGCCGGCATCCCCCATGTCACCATTGAGAGCCTGAAGGAAAAAGCCTACTCCCTGGTGGGCCGTCCCGACGACCTGCAGTGGGAGGACAAGGTGGTGGCGGTTCTGGAAGCCCGGGACGGCACCATTCTGGACGTGGTCCGGAAAATCAAGCCCCTGGAGCTGTAACTTTTGTTTCTTCCCGGGATTTTCCCGGAGGAAATCGTGCGGCACGCAGGCCGGTTGGGAGAAGAATTGCCGGAACCACACAAATTCTAACATAGTATTCATTTTTGTCACTTCTCCTCCATTTTCCGGCTGTTTTTCTTCCGGCCTGTCTGTGTCCCAAGCGGATAAAGCCCGGAGAACGGGGACGGCTCCGCTCCATTCCTGTTCCGGGTGCACTGTATTCGCCTCCTCCTCCATTTGCTCCGGTTTCCCTGAATGTGAATTCGGGGGAACCGGGGCGTTTCTTCGTTGCAAAGGAAGAGGCAACATGGTATAATCTCCAATGTGTTATTTTTATATCGAGGTGGTTATTACGTTAACGATGAAAGAATATTTCTCGCTGCTGATGGAATTCATCCGCTTCGGATGCTTCACCTTCGGCGGCGGCTGGAGCATCATTGCCCAGATGCAGCAATTATATGTAGAAAAAAGGAAGGTAATCACCTCGCAGGAGCTGCTGGACCTGACCAGCGTGGCCAAAAGTCTGCCCGGCGTCATGATCGCCAACGTGGCCATGCTCTACGGCTATCGGGTGGGCGGACTGTTGGGCGGACTGATCTGCGTGTTTGGAATGTGCATGCCGCCCATGGTGGTGCTGATTGTCATCAGCTTCTTCTATCAGGCCTTCCGGACCAACTACTGGGTTATGGCAGCCATGGAGGGAATGCAGGCCGCAGTGGTTCCCATCATCCTGGGCGCCGCAGTGGGTCTTGCAAAGGGCAGCGTCCAGTACCCCCCCTGCTATGTCATTGTGGCGGTGTGTCTGGCGCTGTACCTGTTCACCTCCCTCAACCCCATTGTCCTGGTGCTCATCGGCGTGGTGTCCGGGCTGATTGTGGGCACCGCTTACGCCGGAAAGGAGGCCCGGAACCATGGTGCTGCTTAAGCTTTACTGGAGCTTTCTGCTCATTGGATTCGGCAGCTTCGGCGGTCTGTCCATGATTCCCCAGATTTCCAACGAGGTCCTCAGCCACGGCTGGATGACCGTGGACCAGGTGACGGATATTGTGGCCATTGCCGAGATGACCCCCGGCCCCCTGGGCCTGAACTGCGCCACCTTCGCCGGAATGCAGGCAGCGGGCATCGCCGGGGCAATCGCCGCCAATTTGGGTACCCTGACCCCCAGCCTGACCCTGTGCGCCGTGGCGGCTATCTTCTTCCAGCGCTTCAAGGACAGCACCGTCATGCAGCGGATTCTGGTGGGCGTGCGCCCCGCCTGCTTCGGCATGGTGCTGGGGGTTCTGATTTCCCTGAGTCTGAGCAACTATTTTGTGGCCGGCGGCATCCACATTCCCAGTGTAGTCATCGCCATCGTGGATGTAGTGCTGCTGCTGAAATACAAGGTAAGCATTCCCAAGCTGCTGATTCTCAGCTGCCTGTGCGGCCTGATTCTCTTCGGTGTGCTGGGGCTGGCCTGAGCCATTGAGAAAGGATTGGTTCCTATGTACGAGACCGTAGAAGCCATCTCCCCGGGCAGCCGGGATATCAAGCAGGTGGAAGCCCTGCTCCATCAGGAGGGAATCCGTCTGGACGGCAATCTGGACTACACCTGCGGCATTTTTGACGAGGACGGCGTTGTCATCGCCACCGGAAGCTGCTTTGAAAACACTTTGCGGTGTCTGGCCGTCTCCTCCCGGCATCAGGGAGAGGGACTATTGAATCAAATCATCAGCCATCTGACGGACTATCAGGCAGCCAGGGGAAATTTCCGACTGTTCCTGTACACCAAGCCCGCTTCCGCCAAATTCATGTCCGATCTGGGCTTCTATGAAATTGCCCGGGTGCCGGGAAAACTGGTGTTCATGGAGAACCGCCGCACCGGCTTCACCGATTACTGCACCCGGCTGGCCCAGACCCGCCGGGAGGGGGAACGGATTGCCGCCGTGGTGATGAATGCCAACCCCTTTACCCTGGGTCACCGGCATCTGGTGGAACGGGCCGCCTGGGAAAACGATGTGGTGCATCTGTTCATCCTCAGTCAGGAGGCAGGGCCCATTCCCTTCCGGGTACGGCGGCAGCTGGTGCATGCCGGCGTGGCGGATCTGCCCAACGTGATCTGCCACGACTCCGACGCCTACATCATCAGCAGCGCCACTTTCCCCAGCTATTTTCTGAAAGATGAAGAAGATGTGGTCCGGACCCAGGCCGCCCTGGACCTGGCGGTGTTCGGCAAAATTGCCGCCGCCCTGGGCATTCAGCGGCGTTATGTAGGCGAAGAGCCCACCAGCCGCACCACCTGCCTGTATAACGAGGTCATGGCCCGGGCCATGCCGGAAATGGGAATGGAATGCCACATTGTCCCCCGGGTGGAAGCAGGCGGCCGGATCATCAGCGCCAGCACCGTCCGTCAGGCCATCCACGACGGTCAATTGGAATCTGTCCGGGATATGCTGCCGGAGAGCACCTACCGCTATTTTGCCGGGCCGGAAGGCGCCCAGGTCGTCGCCGTCCTGAAACAAGCCCATGATTTGATTCACCACTGAAAGGAGCCTGCTATGGAGGTCACCCTGCCCCAAATGCTTTTCGCCCGGGAGCACCGGGTTCAGCGGCAGCAGGTGCTGCTGCAGGAATATTCCAGCCCGCTGGTATCCTTTACCCTGAACATTCCCGGCCCGGTAAAGAACTCCCCGCTGATTCGCCGGGGATTTCAGGCTGGCTGCCGGATGCTGGAAGCGGCGCTGTCCCAGGCAAGGCTGGAAATCCTGCAACGGGAACTGGAATATCCCCATACCGGATGCGAAGGCTACTATGTGATTGCCGGGGATGCTGCCGCAATAAAATTGCTGTGCGCTTCCATTGAGGACAGCTGCCCCCTGGGCCGTCTGTTTGACATGGATGTTGTCACCCCTCAGGGGGAACAGCTCCGGCGGGACGTCGCAGAGGCGGACCAGCGCCGGTGCATTGTCTGCGGCGCACCGGGCCGGGGCTGCGCCTCCCGGCGAGTTCACACCGTGGAGCAGCTTCAGCAGGCCACCCGACGGATTCTGACGGAGCATTTTGCCGGAGCAGACGCCGATGCCGCCGCCGCTCTGGCTTTGAGAGGGCTGCTGGACGAGGTCTGCACCACCCCCAAGCCGGGACTGGTGGACCGGGCCAACAGCGGCAGCCATCGGGATATGGACATCTTCACCTTCACTGCCAGCGCCGCTGCCCTGGCTCCTTACCTCCGGCGGTGCGTGGAAATCGGGCAGCAAACCCAGCAGCTTTCCCCGGAGCAGACCTTCCATGCCCTGCGCAAGGCAGGCATTCAGGCGGAGCAGGCCATGTTTGCCGCCACCGGCGGAATCAACACCCACAAGGGCGCCATTTTTACCATGGGCACCGTCTGCGGTGCTCTGGGGCGGCTGTGGACGCCGGAAGCCCCCTGCCGGGAGCCGGCAGCCATTGCCCGGGCCTGCGGAGAAATGGCTGCCCAGGCCATGGAAGCGGACTTTGCTGCCATGGCTGCCGCTCCAGCTCCCATGACCGTGGGACAGCAGCTGTACCGGGAGTATGGAATGAAAGGCATCCGGGGAGAAGTGGCGGACGGGCTTCCATCGGTGCTCCGGGTGGGGCTTCCCGCCCTGGAGCGGGCGCTGGCAGCGGGAAAAAGCCGCAACGACGCCGCCGCCGTCACCCTTCTGTATCTGATTGCCCAGGTAGACGACACCAACATGATTGCCCGGGGCGGCATGGCGCTGGCGGCAGAGGCCAGAGAGCAGGTACGCCGTCTGCTGGAACGGGAACCCCTGCCGGAGCCGGAAGAAATTGCCCGGCTGGACCAGGAATTCATCCACAGGCGTCTGTCCCCCGGAGGCTGCGCAGACCTGCTGGCAGTAACCCTCTTTCTCCACGATTGGAGTCAGCTCCGCTGACAAAGCCCCCTCCGGACCGTCTTTTCAACGGTCCGGAGGGGGCTTATTCTTTCCTTCTCTGGTTCAATTCGATTCGTTATCCTGCGGCTTCTCGTCGACTTCCGCTCCCTTTGCCGCATGGTGGAGGATTTCCCTCCGGAACATATCCGCCTCCATGGGCCGGTCAAAGTAAAAGCCCTGCATCAGGGGAACCCCCATATTCCGCAGCAGATCAACGGTTTTCTGATTCTCCACGCCTTCCACACACAGGCTCAAATTCAGAGTCTGGCTCAAGTCGTACAGGCAGCGCAGGATGATCCGGTGATACTCCTCGGTCTCAAGATACTGGACATACTCCCGATCCACCTTGATCTGGCTGATGGGCAGCCGCCGCAGATAGTTGAAGCTGGAATAGCCGGTGCCGAAGTCATCCAGCGCCACACCCACTCCCATTTTTTTCAGCGAATCACAGAACTGATTGGCAATCTCAAAGTTTTTCACCAGGGAGGTTTCCGTCAGTTCGCATACCAACCACCGGTAATCCAGTCCGGACGCACGGCAGCAGGCGGCAATGTGGTTGACCAGGTTGGCGTCGGAGACCTGCTGAGCGGAGATGTTCACGTTGATATAGGCGTGCAGACCCATCTTATGCCAGCGGGCGCATTCCTTGATGGCCTGTTCCACAATCCAGCGGCCCACAGGAATAATCATGTCGGAAAATTCCAGTGTCTCAATCAGCTCCATCTGGGTCAGATTGGGCAGTTCCGGATTGCTGTAGCGCAGCAGAGCCTCCGCCCCGTGCCACACCGGCTCATTGTTTCGGAATTCCACCACTGGCTGGTACACCAGGCGGAAATGCCTCATTCCGTTATCGATGTCTTTCCGCAGCTCGGTCTCCAGCAGATACTTCTTATTCAGGGTGGCAGTGCTTTCGCTGCGGAAGAACACCGTCTGCTGGGAATCCGACTTGGAATGGAGCTGCAGGGCGGTGTTGGCGTTTTTGATCAGTTCCTCCCCGGTTTTTCCGTGCATGGGATAGATCGCCACGCCAATCCTGGCACGGACGTAGATGGTATGTCCCTCAATGAGCCGGGGGCAGCTGAGATACATCTGGAAGGGCGTCAGCTTATCCACAATGGCAGCAGGCTCGCTTTCCGCCAGATGGACCAGGAACTCGTCCCCCTCCAGCCGGTACAGTCCCAGATTATCGGTGATGTACAGCTGAAGAATCCGGGCAAATTCCTTCAAAATGGTATTGGCAAAGCTGTGTCCGAAAATTTCATTGAAAACTTTGAAATTGCGGATGTCCACACACAGCACGCTGCCGGTGGCGTTGGGGTTTCGGGAAAGGAACTCCGGCATTTCCTTTTCAAAGCAGTGCCGGTTTTTCAGCCCGGTGAGTTCGTCGTAGTAGAGCATCTGGTGCATCCGCTCGTCGGTGCGCTTCTTCTCCGTCACGTCCATCAGGGAACCGGCAATCATCACCGGGGTTCCGGTGGCGTCATGCAGGCCTTTGCCGTGGCAGCTGATCCACATAATCTCTCCCTGCTTGGTCATGACCCGGTATTCCGCCACATGGTAATCGCTCTTCCCGGTGAGGAAGGGAGTGAAGGACTCCAGGAAAATCTTCCGGTCCTCCGGCACGATGAAGTTCAGTATCCGGTCCATGGCGTTGGAGAAGGTGGGGGACTCCAGCGGGAGCACATCCAAGGCCTTGGGGGAGAAGGTACACACATTGTTCACCAGGTCCAGCTGGTAGATGTAGTCGGTGCTTCCCTCCAGAATCAGCTGGTTCACGGACTGGGCGTGCTTGAGCTGCTGGATAATGTCCTCCATCCGCTGGTCATACTCGTGCATCAGATCATAGTTGATGTGACAGACGCCCAGTGCCAGTCCCGGGACCTGCAACGGAAGGGTTATCACCAGGAAATTGGTCACCTGTCCATTGAGCACCAGATTCAGATGGCTGTCCGTGCGGGTGGTGCGGTTCTCCCGAAGCCGCTCCAGATCCCGCAGGAAAACCTCCCGGCTGCGAGGCGTCAGAATCTCCGCCAGCTGCGTCGCAGATATATGCGCAGGCGGCTTGGCGGAATCGCTGAACAGCACCTGGGCCAGCCGCTGACTCAGGTGCACATCCCCCGTCTCGCAGTTCAGCAGAAAACACTCGCCAGCCAGCATCTCCGGCCAGTTCTCCAGCACGGATTGGTCGTTCAGCTGCCGGAACTCAAAATATGCATGATCCATTTGACATCCCCCCAAGTATTCTGGGAAGCCCGTCCTCTCCTGTGTCCGGGAACGGGCTTTTGCAGCGGCTGTCCGCTCCGCCTCCGGGATGGGAGCGGAAAACGTCCTGGCTGCCGCAAGTGAAAAATAGTTTCACTCAGCATACCATATCTTCGTAAGTCTGTCAACAAATGCCGGAAAAAAGGGAATATTCGGACTGTTTCTTCCGGGCAAAAGACGCCGCCCTCCCCCAGGGGGAAGGGCGGCGCAGGCTGTATCACAGTTTCAGAATCCGAAGCTGGTCTCCCGCCAGCTTCAGCCGGGTTTTCCAGTCCATCCTGGGCAGGGGCCAGGGAACATAATCCAGGTTTTCCTGCCCGGGCTGAACCTCCGGGACGGGATAAATTTGGTCTTTGTGCACACTGGGGCAGTCCACCCAGACACCCGCCAGGGACATGGCGCAGCGCACCAGCACCATCCGCACCGCTTCCCAGCCAAAATTGAAGAACGCCTGGTTCTTCAGCGACAGCAGCGGGAAGGGGATCTTCATGGCCGAGGTTGCCGCCAGCATACACACCGAGGGGCTGCAGCAGCCGGGGGTGCGCCACTTGGCGGCATCCGCCAGGGTCTCGGCGCAGTTGCCCAGGGTCAGCAGCGGCAGGGGCAGGGCCCGCACCTGCTGCTCAGAGTAGGGTTTTCCATCCCGGTCAAACCACCAGCGCTGTCCGCCCCACTCCACGCCTGCACCAATGACCACAGCCAGCGCCCGGTTCTGATCCTTCTTCGGCGCATACACCACATACTCAAAACCGGAACGCAGCGCCGCCAGGCATCCGCCCCGGCAGGCCCCTTCCAGCTGCCGGGCCAGCTCCGGCGTCACGGCGTTCGGATCCTCAATTTTGGGGGCATGGGGCAGGCTGTGCCCAGCCAGCACCAGTACATTGGGGAAATGCCGGTGGAAGGTCTCTCCCATCAGGCTGGCGTCTGCCGGACGGAAGTGAAACTGCGGTACGTCCCCATCCAGCTCCGCTTCCCCGTGGAAAAAGCCCCGTTTCTCCGCCTGGATGAACAAGGGGATGGCGTCCGGGTCCAGGCCCATGATCCGGGTGCCCAACCGGTCGGTTGCCACCGGGTCCACACCGGCCAGGATCACCCGGCTGTCCACCGGGTCCACCGGCGCCGGGGTATTCCCCTCTCCCCCCACCAGTCCATCAATCAGCGTCAGGTTGGGACGGATGAGATACAGCAGGTCCGTCAGCTTTTCGTCGATGCGGTAGCTGTGGTTGCGCTCCCGCAGGGCATAGGGGATAATGCCCATGGCGTTCTTGAAGCCAAGGGTCACCTGAGTATACAGGTTGGTTTTCAGCTTGGGAACAGAGACGTAGAACGCCTTCCCCTCCGCCACCTCTGCGAAGGGCTCCGGCACCAGGACCTCCTTCATCACCCGGGCCTTGGGCAGCAGATACCGCTTTACCGGGCAGGTCTCCAGCGCCACCAGGCCGGTTTTCCGGAACCGGGCAATCCGGTCCACCCCGCTGACCCGGAAGCTGGTCCGGGTGGGCATGGGTTTCCCGGAGGATTCGGCAATCAGCACCTTGGGCTGATACCGCTGCACCCATTCCACCACCGCATCCAAGACGCGGGGATCGGTAGACTCCGGATACTCCACGTCCGCCATGCCGCTGTTGTGGTACACGGACACCAGATTGGGTTTGATCACCGCCCGGGTGCTGGCAGCCAGCGCAGGGGTAAAGTGCAGATGCCCGTCCAACCGGTCCAAGCACGTAAACACCAGGTCCCGAATGGCCTGAATGTCCTCCCGCTGGAAGTACTCCTGCGTTCCATAATTGTCCGGCAGCGCCACATAATCCCGCCGCGGGTCCATATCCGCCGGCAGCTGCCGAATCACCACCCAACGATCACTCATATCCGGATTCCCCTTTCCCTTCTCAGGTCTTTTCTCTGCAGCGCCCCCAACGCATCCCCTCGGACTTGTCCGTTGGTGGCCACTTCTGTCATGGTACACAAAACGACGATATTATACTCCACTCCAGGAACCCGGTCAACCGGTTTCGGCCCTTTTTTCCACAATATCCAAAAAATTAAGAATTTTTCTCGGGAAAAAGGGAAATGTTTTCCCCTCCCCCGAGGGACTGTTTCATCCCTGCCTGCACAGGACCAAGGTTCCCCCCAGATCCGGCAGGGGCACGCCGGGCAGGGACTGGCCCCACGCCTTTTCAAACGCCGCCAGAGCCTGGGCGGGCCCGGGGAGCCGGGGATTGCCCCAGTCATGGAGCAGCAGATATCCCCCAGGATTCATCCGGGGCCAGAACCATTCCAGTCCCGCCAGGGTGCTGTCCTCAAAATCCACATCCAGGGAAACCAGGCAGAATCGCTCCTGGATTCCTCCGGCAGAATCCGGGAAAAAGCCGGGATGCAGCCGAACCGCCTCCGGATGCGGCAGAATGCTGCGCACCTCCTCAGCGGAAGTGCCGAGATGTGCCTCCTGAAGGGCGGCGGGTGCCTTCTCTTCAGGCCGGAATCCCTGAAAACTGTCAAACAGGTGCAGCGTCCGATCCGGCAGCAGCCGGTTGATGCATCGGGCAAACCGCCCCCGGTAAACGCCCAGCTCCGCAGCCGCTCCCGGCACGGAGCCCAGCCGGCGGCACAGCAGCTCCAGCGCAGCCAGACGAATGTAATCGTCCTGCACCGCCTCCTCCCTCAGTGCGCTGTCCGAGAGGGAGGCAGGCTCCGTCACCAAGTGCTGCCTTGGCAGCAGGCGATTCAGCAGTTCCCGTCCCAGGACGGATTCCGCAGCGGTGCATCGTTGGTTCCGGTCTATAACCGCAGCAGCGTTTTTCAGAAAGAGTATCCGCTGAGGCGGAATGCCCAGCAGCTCGCACTGGGCGCCAATTTCTTCCGAGGCCCGGCTGGTTACAAGAAGCAGTTCGACAGGAGCCTTTTTCAGCTCCTCCGGTGGGATAATTCGTTTTTCCAGGAAGGAGCCTCCCGCCCGGTAAGTATCCACAAATCCCGCAATCCGTTCCAGCGATAATCCTTTGTCAATCAAAGCCGATGCGCCGCAGCCTGTGCCCCATACATAAATTCCCATCTGCATTCTCCCTTTCCCCTGTTCGGTTGTTTCTTTTGCACCATATCAAAAAGGATGGTTACATTATATCAAATCTGCACAATTTCACAAGGAGCAGCAAAGTTTATATTTACATTTTATCCAAGATGCGCTATAGTGGGTGCATAGCTTATGTTATTTCAATACAATTTGCATTCTAAAACCATTTGCGTAAAGGAGGAATGCCTATGCAAGCCGCTGCGCTGATTGTCGCCGCTGGATTGTCCAGCCGAATGGGGCAGTTCAAGCCCATGCTGAATATCGGCTCCATCTCCGTGGCACAGCGTGTCGTCGCCAGCCTCCATCAGGCCGGAATCACCAAAATTGTCATGGTTACCGGCTGCAATGCCACTATGCTGGAACGTCACCTGGCAGGAAACGGCATCATTTTCCTGCGCAATGAGCAATACGCCACCACCCAGATGTTCGACTCTGTGAAAATCGGCCTGGAATATCTTCAGGACAAGTGCGACCAGATCGTATTCACCCCGGTGGATGTGCCCCTGTTTACCGCCGCCACCGTCCGGGCACTGCTGGACGCCGGAGAACCTCTGGCCTGCCCGGTATACGAAAATCAGCAGGGTCATCCCATTCTTTTCAGTGCCGGGCTGATTCCCCAGATTCTGGGGGATTCCGGAGAAGGCGGGCTCCGGGGCGCCCTGGACCGGTGCTCTGCGACAATGGCCCTGATTCCCGTAGACGACCCCGGTACCCTCCAGGACGCCGACACCCCGGAGGATTTCTCCGCCCTCCTGGATTATCACAATGCGCAGCTGCTGCGGCCGGTGCTTCATGTATCCCTGTATCGGGAAAAGCTCTTCTTCGACAGTAAAATGGCCATGCTGCTGATGCTGGTAGACGAAACCAAATCCGTCCGGGCAGCGGGCCAGCGGATGCAGCTGAGCTATTCCAGCTGCTGGAACATGATTCACACCCTGGAGAGCCAGCTGAACTACACCCTCATCGCCCGCAGCCAGGGAGGCGCCGGGGGAAGCACCAGCGTGCTCACCCCCCAGGGGCGGCAGCTGCTGGAGCGGTTTTCCCAATATGAGCAGCGGCTGCGGGAACTGGCGGAGGAACTGTATCCGTCCTATTTCGGGGAGCTGCTCCCATGAAGAGGGCGTATCTGATTCGTCACTGTCTGCCGGATTTCCCTGGCGGGGAAAAATACTGTCTGGGCCGCACAGACTTTCCCCTGGGTCCGGAGGGGCTGCTCCAGGCGGCTCAAACCGCCCGGTCGCTTCCCCCGGTGACCATGGTCTTTTCCAGTCCCTTGCGCCGGGCAGTTCAGACCGCCCAGGCCATCGGCTCGCCTGTGATTCTGGAGGACCTGCAGGAACTGTATGCCGGAGACTGGGATGGGCTTCCCTTTTCCGAAATCCGGGTGCGCTACCCGGCGCTGTACGCCGCCCGGGGCATTACCCCCGGCCTGCCCCTGCCCAATGGGGAGCCGGATGCAGCGGGCCTTTCCCGGTTTCAGCAGGCCCTGAAAACCGCCGCTGCACTGGCTCCCGGAGATTTTGCGGTGGTATCCCACGGCGGAATTCTCCGGCTGTTCCTGAACACTCTGGCTTTCAACCACCCCAAACCGGGATACGGGCAGATTATCCCCCTGACCTGGGACGGGGAACGCTTTCAATTACAGGAGGATTGATGATATGCGTGCCATGCTCAACACCATGAAAACCCACCTGCTCCAAGGCGAGGACCTGGTTCTGGTCACCGTGGTTGCCTCCTCCGGCGCCACCCCCCGGGGGGCCGGCGCCCGGATGCTCATTGGTCCCCAGGGCCGGATTGCGGGAACCATCGGCGGCGGGGCCGTGGAATACCGTTCGGAGCAGATTGCCCGGGAGGTTCTGTCGGAGCGGAAGTCCCTGAATCACCACTTCTCCCTGACCAAGGACGACGTGCAGAATCTGGGCATGATCTGCGGCGGCAATGTGACCGTATTTTTCCACTTCCTGCCCGCCGGAGATCCGGCGGCCATCGCCCTTGCGGAAGAGGCGGAGGAACGCTTTGCCAGGGGTCAGGACTTCTGGCTGGTTTCCGATCTGAGCGCCGGAGGCTGTCTCCGGCTGGCAGACAAGTCCGACGCCGTATTGGCCCCGCACCTGGCCCGGCATCCCCAGCGAATTCAGGCAGACGGGAAGGATCTGTACATCGAACAGATTTCCTCCTCCGGGAAGGTCTATATCTTCGGCGGCGGCCATGTGGCCCAGGAGCTGGTGCCGGTACTGGCCCATGTGGGATTTACCTGCGTGGTCATGGATGACCGGGAGGAATTTGCAAAGCCGGAGCTGTTCCCTGGTGCGAAACAGGTGATTCTGGGGGATTTCCGGAGAGTCGGAGATTTTCTCGCCATCGGAGAAGAGGATTACGTCTGCGTCATGACCCGGGGCCACGCCTTCGACACCCTGGTGCAGGCCCAAGTGCTCAAGTGCGCCCCCTGCTACTGCGGGGTCATCGGCAGCCGCCACAAGGCCGCCGGCGTGCGGAAGGTGCTTGCCCAGGAATATGGCCTTTCGGATGCAGAGCTGGATCGGGTAACCACCCCCATCGGGCTGGATATCAAAGGCGAAACCCCGGCGGAAATCGCCATCTCCATTGCCGCCCAGATGATTCTGGTCCGGGCGGAACGCAGCGGCGCATGAAGCGGCGGCTGTTTCTCACCGGGCCCATCGGCTGCGGAAAAAGCACCGCCATTTCCCAGGCCCTGGGGGACGCCGTCTGCCGGGGCGGGGGCTTCTTCACCCGGCGCAGGCTGGATGAGCAGGGCAGGCTCACCGGCTTCATTCTGGAATCTCCCGACGGAAGTCGGAAAGAAGCTTTTCTGGACTTTACCGGGGAGGGCCCCCGGATGAACAGCGGTGCATTCTCCGGCCTGGGCCGGGAATTGCTGGCAGACACCTCGGCGCCCTTCCTGATTCTTGATGAAATCGGGGGCATGGAGCTGCTGTGTCCGGCGTTCATGGAGGCGCTGGAAGATGCCTTTGCCCGGGGAATCCCCTGCATCGGCGTCATGAAAGGGTCCGGCCCCGCCGGCGCTCTGGTGAAGGCCCTGGGGCTCACCCAGACCTACCTCCAGGCGGCGGACCGGCTCCGCAGCCGGCTCCGGAATGACCCGGATACCCTGCTCTATTCCTGCGGACAATTTGACGAACACGCCCTGACGCTTGCCCGGCAATGGGTTCAGGAGTATGCCTATGATCAATTTCTTCGCTCTGTATGATGCGCTGCTGGAAGAAATTCCTCCAACGCCGATTATTTCCCTCTGCCTTGGGGACTTCTGGACCGGGGTGGAAACGGAGGATGCCTTGGGTCTGGCCATGACCACCCTGGGAGATACTGCCCCCCGGACGCTCCCCCGGTGGGAGGGGGCTTCTACCCTGGCGGAGTTGGCTCCCGGGGTAAAGAGCTGGAATTTTTTGGAAGCGGGAGCTGGGATGGCAGCGGTAAACGCCTGCTGCAACACCCCCGGGCGTCTGGCCCGGATGAACGCCGGGGAGCCTTTTGACAACTACTGCACCCGGGGACTGGACCTGCGGGGAAAGACCGTGGGGGTGGTGGGGCATCTGCGGATGCCGGAGTCCCTCCGCCGGGAGGCGGGGCGCTTCTTTATCCTGGAGCGCAGCCCCCAGCCCGGAGATTATCCGGACTCCGCCTGCGATGCTCTGCTGCCGGGCTGCGATGTGGTCATCATCACCGCCAGCACCCTGGTAAACAAGACCCTGCCCCATCTGCTGGAGCTGTGCGCCGACGCCTATACCATTCTCGCCGGCCCCACCTGTCCCCTGTGTCCCCGGCTGCTGGACTTCGGCATTGACCGGCTGTCCGGCCTGGTGGTAACAGACCGAACCGCCATGCTCCACCGAATCCGCTCCAATCTTCCCGGTCCGCCCTATCCCACCGGACAGCCGTTTTTGTTGACAAAGGAGGGCTTATGAACCAGATTGCCGCCAAACACAGAAGAACCATCTGGCTCCTGGGGGTGGCCCTGATTGTCTGTATTCTCGGTTCCTTCACCCTGGGGCACTACCCCGTACCCCTGAATGAGCTGCTGGGCATTCTGGGCAGCCGCTTGGGTCTGCCCATCGCCCCCTTCTGGACCACCCAAATGGAGACCGCCGTGTGGAACATCCGGCTGCCTCGGGTGCTGCTCAGCGTAATGGTAGGCGCCTGCCTGTCCGGCGCAGGTGCCAGCTATCAGGGCATCTTTCAGAATCCCATGGCCTCCCCGGACATTCTGGGTGCCTCCGCCGGCGCAGGCTTTGGTGCAGCCCTGGCCATCCTGGTGGGCATGTCCAGCTTCGGCATCACCCTGGGGGCCTTTGTCTGCAGTCTGGCCACGGTGGCCCTGGTATTCTGGATCAGCCGCCACGCCAAGGGAGATCGGGTGCTGGGCCTGGTGTTGGCGGGAATTATGGTCAGCTCCCTGTTCCAGTCCGGCACTTCCTTCATCAAGCTGGTAGCGGACCCCACCAACAAGCTGCCCCAGATCACCTACTGGCTCATGGGCAGTCTGTCCGGAGCCAAATGGTCGGAGGTCTGCTTCGTGGCATTTCCCATGCTGGCAGGGCTGGCTCCCCTGCTGCTGCTGCGCTGGCAGCTGAACGTCATCACCATGGGGGACGACGAGGCCCGGGCCATGGGGGTCAATCCCCAGAGAATCCGACTGGGAATCGTGGTTTGCTCCACTCTGGTGACAGCTTCCGCCGTGTCCGTCAGCGGCATGATCGGCTGGGTGGGGCTGGTAATTCCCCACATGATGCGCCGGATTGTGGGGTCCGACTACCGCTACCTTATGCCCGGGTCCATGCTGGGGGGCGGGATCTTCCTGCTGATTGTGGACAACGTGTCCCGGAATGTGACCACTGCCGGCATCCCCATCGGCATTCTCACCGCCTTCATCGGCGCACCCTTCTTCCTGTGGCTGATTACCGGAAAGGGGGATCATTATGAGCATTGAGGTTCAAAATCTGAATTTCTCCTACGGTCCCCGTCAAATTCTCTTTGACATCAGCTTTTCCGTGGGAAAAGGGGAATTTCTCTCCATTCTTGGCCCTAACGGAGTGGGAAAGAGCACCCTGTTTCGCTGCGTGCTGGGGCTGCTCTCCGGCTACACCGGCACCGTGCTGGTGGACGGCGAGAACACCCGGCGCTTCACCGTCCGGGATGCCGCCCGTCACATCGCCTACATCCCCCAATCCAGCCGTCCGGTATTCAACTTCAGCGTTTTCGACATCGTCCTCATGGGGCGCACCAGCACCCTGTCCCCGTTCCGCACCCCCGGCAGGCAGGATAACGAGCGCTGCGCCTGGGCCCTGGACAAGGTAGGCATCTCCCATCTGGCTCAGCGGTGCTACCATCGGCTCTCCGGCGGGGAGCAGCAGCTGGTGCTCATCGCCCGGGCGCTGGCCCAGGACGCCCCCATTCTGATGCTGGACGAGCCCACCGCCAATCTGGACTTCGGCAATCAGCTGCTGGTGCTGGAGCAGGCCCGGAGCCTGGCCCAGGAGGGCTATACCGTCATCCAGACCACCCACCACCCGGAGCAGAGCTACCTGTTCTCCGACCGGATTCTGGCCATTCAGCATGGCCGGGTGCTGACGGAGGGCACTCCCGCACAGGTCCTGACGGAGGAAACCATGCGGGCGCTGTACGGGGTGGACGTATCGGTTGTCAGCCTGTATCAGGATCAGGCTCGCATCTGCATCCCCAAAAAAATCACAAATCAGGAGGTAACATCATGAAACGATCCGCCCTATGCCTGCTGCTGGTGCTGTGCCTGGTGCTGGCGGGCTGCTCCGCCGCAGCCCCCGCAGAGACCACTGCCCCGGCCCAGACGGAGACAGCAGCCGTCACCACCGCCCCGGCGGAAACCGGCGCCGCCACCCGGGAGTTCACCGACTCCACCGGCAGAACCGTCACCATCCCGGCGACCATTACGAAAATCGCCATCTCCGGCCCTCTGAGCCAGGTATACATGATTCCCCTGGCGGGGGATATGCTGGTGGGTGTTTGCAGCGCCTACGCAGAAAATGAGGCTCTGTATCTGCCAGACTATCTCACGTCCCTGACAGAAATCGGCCAGCTCTACGGCGGCAAGGGGGAAATGGACCTGGAAGCCCTGCTGGCCGTGGCTCCGGACGTGGTTATCGACGTGGGCGACGCCAAGGACACGGTGAAGGAGGACATGGATTCCCTCACCCAGCAGACCGGCATCCCCTTTGTCCACATTGACGCCACCGTAGAGAGCGCCCCCGAAGCCTACCGGCAGCTGGGCGTGCTCCTGGGCAGGGAGGAGAAGGCCGAGGAGCTGGCGGTGTGGTGTGAAACCACCTACGACGGCATGGTGGAGATGATGGAGCGGGTGGACGCCGACGGCGCCCGGAAAACCATGCTCTACTGCCTGGGCGACAAGGGTGTGAACGTCATCGCCGAGGGCTCCTTCCATGCGGAAACCGTGAATCTCATGAGCCAGAACCTGGCGGTGCTGGAGGACGTGGTCTCCAACGGTCTGGGCAATGAGGTGGACCTGGAGCAGATTCTGGCCTGGAATCCGGAGGTCATCGTCTTTGCCCCGGACAGCTGCTACGAAGAGGTAGGCAACGATCCCCAGTGGCAGGGCGTGAACGCCGTCGCCTCCGGGAACTACTACAAGACCCCCTACGGCCCCTACGGCTGGCTGTCCAGCCCTCCCTCGGTGCAGCGGTATCTGGGTATGCTTTGGCTAGGCGCCCTGCTGTATCCGGACTACATCGACTATGACCTCCAGGAAGAGGTTACCACCTACTACAAGCTGTTCTACGACTGCGACCTCACCGACGAAATGTACCAGACGCTGATGGAGGACGCCCTGTAACGTAAAAAATTCCGCCCTGGGATTTCCACACATCCCAGGGCGGATTCTCTTTTACAGCAAAGCCATGGAGAGCGCCAGCAGCACAGCCAGACCCAGAACATTTTCCAGGGTGAAAACCCCCAGATACTTCACCGCATTGGCCCCCGGCCAGCGCAGGTACAGCTTCAGGGTAATCAGGCTGGCAAGAGAAGCGATGGGAGTTCCCAGGCCGCCCACGTTCACCCCCAGCAGCAGGGGCTTCCACTGCTCGGTAAAGGCGGACAGGAGCACCGCCGCAGGCACATTGCTGATAATCTGGCTGGCGGCGGCGGAGGTCAGCAGGGTGCTTCTCTCCAGCAGGCCCTGCAGGCAGGTCCGCACCGCCTCCACCCGGCCCAGGTTGCCGGAAACCACAAAAAAGCACACAAAGGTGGCAAGCAGGGAGACATCCAGCTCCCCCAGAAGCTTCCGGTCCATCCAGGTCATGGCAATCAGCACCAGGGCGGTGGTAATCCAGTAGGGCACAATCCGGAACACCGTCAGCAGGCACAGCAGGAACAGCCCCAGGTAGGCCCCCAGCTTCCGGGGGCTGTGGATTTTCTCTTCCTTCAGCTCCAGTTCCGGCAGCTTTTTCGGCAGCACCGGCACCGCAGCGGCAGCCAGGACCACCAGACTCACCGCCGTCAGGGGCAGAATGGCAGAGAAGAATTCTCCCGCCTGGAGCCGGTAGTTGGCATACAGGAACAAGTTTTGGGGATTGCCCACCGGGGTGGCCATGCTGCCCAGGTTGGCGCCGATGGTCTGCAGCACCAGAATGGGAATTACAGCGGAAGCCGCCCCCAGCTGCCCCAGCAGGGCCAGGGTAAAGGGCACAAACACCAGCAGCGCCACGTCATTGGTCACCAGCATGGAGCAGAAGAAGGGCAGCAGCACCAGCGTCACGGACAGGGCCCGCCCGTTGGGCAGCCGGCGCAGCAGCTGGTAGGTCAGCCAGCGGAACAGTCCCGCCTCTTTCACTCCGGCTACCACCGCCATCAGGCTCAGCAGCAGGCACAGCACCCGCAAATCAATGTAGCCCCAGTAAGCTCCATCCGGCGGAACCAGCAGCATGGTAGCCAAGGCGCAGATCCCTGCCACACACAGCACCGTCTCCTGCCGGAAAAAATTCCGTATCCGTTCTCCCATACCAAAATACCCCCAAAGCCTTCCAAAATTCGCCCTAACCATAGCACATTCCCGGCCCTTTTTCAATGGGAACGTTGGCCGAACATTCTCATAGGGGAAGCACGGGAATTGTGAAACCTTTCGCCCCTTGACATCCCGCCCGGCAGAGCGCATAATATAGCTGTTTGAATCAGACAGAAAGGTGGGATACCATGTATCCAAATCGCGCTTCCCTGGTGGAGGGCTCCATCTGGCAGTCCATGCTGCTGTTCGCCCTGCCGGTATTCCTGGGGAACGTGTTCCAGCAGTTCTACAACGCCTTCGACTCCTGGGTGGTGGGCAAGTTCATCGGCGATACCGCCCTGGCTGCCGTCAGTTCTTCCGGCAGCCTGATTTTTATGATGGTGGGCTTCTTCAACGGCGTGGCCATGGGTGCGGGCGTCATCATTGCCCGGTTTTTCGGCGCCCGGGACTATACCGGGCTGAAACAGGCCATCCACACGGACATCGCCCTGGGTCTGGCCTCCGGCGCGGTGCTCACTGTGGCGGGCGTGGCCCTCACTCCCACCATTCTGCGGTGGATGGGCACCCCGGAGGAGGTGCTGCCCCAGTCCATCAGCTATTTCCGCTACTACTCCTGGGGCATCCTGTTCACGGTGATGTACAACATTTTCGTGGGCATTCTCCACGCCGTGGGCGACAGCCGCCATCCTCTGTATTACCTGATTTTCTCCACCTTTGTCAACGTGGTGCTGGACCTGCTGTTCGTGGCGGTGTTCCATTGGGGTGTGGGCTCTGCAGCAGTTGCCACCACCATCTCCCAGGGCGTCAGCGCCTTGATGTGCTTTGTCTATCTGGTGCGGGCCAAGGATATGCCCTATCAGCTCCAGTGGCGGGAAATCCGGTTCCACAGCAAGAGTCTGCGGGAAATCATCCGCTTCGGCCTTCCCTCCGGCGTGCAGAATTCCGTAATTGCCCTGGCCAATGTGGTGGTGCAGAGCAACATCAACGCCTTCGGCGCAGCGGCCATGGCGGGCTGCGGCGCCTACTCCAAGCTGGAGGGCTTCGCCTTCCTGCCCATCACCTGCTTTGCCCAGGCTCTGAGCACCTTCGTGGGGCAGAATCTGGGAGCTCATCGCTATGACCGGGTGAAGAGCGGGGTGCGCTTCGGCATTCTCTGCTCGGTTATCATGGCGGAACTCATCGGCGTGGGCGCCTACCTGCTGGCGCCCCAGCTGATTGCCCTGTTCAACGATGCCCCGGAGGTGGTGTCCTACGGCAGCCACCATATGCGCATCATCTGCCTGTTTTACTGCCTGCTGGCCTTCTCCCACTGCATCGCCGGCATTCTCCGGGGTGCAGGAAAAACCACAGTGCCCATGCTCACCATGCTGGTGTGCTGGTGCCTGATCCGGGTGAGCTACATCACCGTGGCCGTATCCCACTATCCTCAGCTGGAGACGGTCTCCCGGGCCTATCCCATCACCTGGAGCTGCAGCAGCCTGGTTTTCCTGATCTACTTCCTGAAGGCCGACTGGATTCACAATTTCGACCGGATGGCCGCAAGAGGGGCATAAACCTCTATGATAAGAAAAGCAGACGCTCATCTTGTTAAGCGTCTGCTTTTCCTTTTCACGTTTCCGGCGATTATTCCAGGGTCAAATGGTTCCGTTCCAACGCCTTATGGATGGCTATTGCCAGGATGGGGGCAAAAACGATTGCCACCACCGCATTGAAAACCGTTGCGGGAACCTTTCCCAATACCGTCAGCCACGCAGCTGCCTCCGTCAGTCCTTGCTTGAATATTCCATCATAATAGTATCCTTTTGCCAGATACAGCACGGCATACAGCACCGCTCCTGCGGCGGACGCCAGAATCGCCTTGGGGTAAGTCAGCTTCTTATGTCCGCTCCACAGCACCAGACCCGCCGCAACACCATACAATCCCTTGGTCACAAAGGTAATCCAACAAACTTCTATGAAAGCTGGATTGGTCATGTCGTAAATGGCGGAACCCAGCCCCGCCGCCAGCCCCCCCAGCCAGGGTCCCAGCAGAATGCCGGACAGGGCGCACATGATATTGCCCAGATGGAAGGACGTGGTGGACCCAATCTGCAGCGGCAGGGTGATCCGCAGGGCGGAGCCAATCACCGTCAGAGCCGCCATCAAAGCAGCCGTTACCAGCTTCCGCGTAGAAATCTGCTGTTTCATTTCTCTTGCCTCCCGGTTCTGTTTGATGCCATTATACGCAATTCTGGCAATAAATAAAGTGCCAATTCTTCTCTATGAAATAAGGCCAGTTTTGCCGAGGGTAAGAAAACATTCTGTATTTATCGAATTAAACTGAAAATCCACAAAAGGACTGTACAGAATTTAGAAACTATGCTATAGTTAAAACAGGTAAAAACATACGCCACATGGATTTGAAAGGGGTAACCAACCATGAGATTGATTCGCGCCAAGGATTATCAGGATGTCAGCCGGAAGGCCGCCAACATCATTGCCGCTCAGATTTACCTGAAGCCCGACTGTGTTCTCGGCCTGGCCACTGGCAGCAGCCCGGTGGGCACCTACAAGGAGCTGATTGCCAAGTATGAGGCCGGCGACCTGGACTTCTCTCAGGTCAAGACCGTCAACCTGGATGAGTACGTTGGTCTGACCAAGGATCATGACCAGAGCTACGCCTACTTTATGCGCACCAACCTGTTCGACCATGTGAATATCGACCAGGCCAACTGCAACATTCCCAACGGCATGAACCCGGACGCCGCCGGCGAGTGCGCCCGGTACGACGCTGTTATCGACGCCTTTGGCGGTGCCGATCTGCAGCTGCTGGGCCTTGGCCCCAATGGTCACATCGGCTTCAATGAGCCTGCCGACGCTTTTGTCAAGGGCACCAACAAGGTTGCTTTGACCAAGTCCACCATCGACGCCAACGCCCGGTTCTTCGCCTCCCGGGACGACGTGCCCACCCACGCCTACACCATGGGCATCGGCTCCATCATGAAGGCCAAGCGGGTTCTGCTGGTTGTCAACGGTGAGAACAAGGCCCAGGCGGTGAAGGACTGCTTCTTCGGGCCCATCCGTCCCCAGGCTCCCGGCTCCATCCTCCAGCTGCACCCGGACTTTACGCTGGTGGCCGACGAGGCTGCCCTGTCCCTGGTCAAGGACCTGCTGTAAATTTTCCATAAAATCTGCCGGTGCGGATACTCCGCACCGGCTTCTTTTTTCCCTGCAAACCCCCCGGACCAAGTGGTCCGGGGGCTGCATTGTTTCGGATTATTCGCCGTAACCCATGGGGTTCTGGGACTGCCATCTCCAGGAATCCCGGCACATATCCACCAGGTTCTTCTCGGCCTTCCAGCCCAGGACCTGGGCGCTCTTGGCGGGGTCGGCGTAGCAGGTAGCCAGATCGCCGGGGCGGCGGGCCACGATCTCATAGGGAACCTTCACGCCATTGGCTTCCTCAAAGGCGTGAACCATATCCAGCACGCTGTAGCCGGTACCGGTACCCAGGTTGAACACCTCGCAGCCCTGATTGCCAGTGACATACTTCACCGCCGCCACATGGCCCTTGGCCAGGTCCACCACATGGATGTAGTCCCGGACGCCGGTGCCGTCGTGGGTGTCGTAGTCGTTGCCGAATACGCTCAGGTGATCCCGGCGGCCGATGGCCACCTGGGTGATGTAGGGCATCAGGTTGTTGGGAATGCCCCGGGGGTCCTCACCGATGCGGCCGCTCTCGTGGGCGCCGATGGGGTTGAAGTAGCGCAGCAGCACCACGCTCCAGTCCTTGTCGGCGGTGCACATGCCGCTGAGAATCTGCTCGGTCATGTACTTGGTCCAGCCATAGGGGTTGGTGCAGTTGCCGGTGCGGCTGGACTCCCGCAGAGGCATCTCATTGTCCCCGGAGTAGACCGTGGCGGAGGAGGAGAAGATGATCCGCTTGACGCCAACCTCACCCATGACCTTGGTCAGCACCAGGGTGGAGTTCAGGTTGTTGTCATAATAGCGCCAGGGCTGGGCAACAGACTCGCCCACAGCCTTCAGGCCGGCGAAGTGGATCACAGCGGAAATTTCATTCTCCGCAAAAATCTTCCGCAGCAGGGCCTCGTCCCGGACATCGCCCTCATAGAACTTGAGTTTCTTTCCGGTGAGCTCCTCCACCCGCTCCAGGCTCTTGGGGTTGGAGTTGCACAGATTGTCCACCACAATGGCGCCGTATCCGGCATTCAGAAGCTCCACACAGGTATGGGAACCGATATAACCGGCACCGCCGGTGACCAGAATGTTCATGGGGGATTCCTCCTCGATAAAATTTTTTCTACTGGAATTATACCATAGCCCCCACGGGGATGCAAGGGTCAAGCCGGGAATTGTAGTGCATTTTCTCCTTTGCTTTTATCCATTTCACGGTAAATATTCCTTGGTAAGAATACCCATTTCTTACTCCCTCCCAGCCCAATATTTTGGCATGACTCCAGCGCCGGCGGCGGGTTGCTTTTTCGGAAAATGGTACTATAATGGGCTGTGTTTCGATTCTATCATTGAGGAAGGTGCATTTTGTGACGAAAACCAACGAGCGGATGCTCCGGGGCCCCCTTTTTAGCAGCATTGTGGTATATACCATTCCCATCATCCTGACCAGTCTGCTGCAGCTGCTGTTCAATGCGGCGGATCTGGTGGTGGTGGGCCGGTTCTGCGGCAGCATTTCCGTGGCCGCCGTGGGCGCCACCGGCTCCCTGACCAACCTGATGGTCAATTTCTTCATCGGTCTGTCTGTGGGCGCCGGCGTGTCTGTGGCCCATGGCCTGGGCGGCCACGAGGATACCGTGGTACACCACACCGTCCATACCGCCATTCCCACCGCTCTGGTCAGCGGCATCATTCTGACCATCATGGGGATTTCCCTGTGCGATACTTTCCTGGAGATGATGGGAACGCCGGAAAATGTGCTGCCCCTGTCTGCGGTGTACATGAAGATTTATTTCGTAGGCATCACCTTCACCATGATCTATAACTTCAGCGCCGCCATTCTCCGGGCAGCGGGAGACACCAAAAGCCCTCTGGTTTTTCTTTCCCTGGCCGGCATTGTCAACGTGGTGCTGAATGTGGTTTTTGTCCGGTTCTTCCAGATGAATGTGGCAGGCGTAGCCCTGGCCACCACCATCTCCCAGGGCATCTCCGCGGTGCTGGTGGTCCGGGCGCTGATGAAGCGCACCGACGCCTGCAGGCTGATCCTCTCCCAGATCCGTTTCTACAAACCCCAGCTGGTTAAAATTCTGCGGATTGGCCTGCCCGCCGGGATTCAAAGCTCCCTGTTCTCCATCTCCAATGTGCTGATTCAGTCCTCCGTCAACTCCTTCGGCGACGTCTTTATGTCCGGCAATGCCGCCGCCAGCAATCTGGAGGGCTTCGTGTACGTCTCTTTGAACGCATTCCACCAGACGGCGGTGAATTTCATCGGGCAGAACGCCGGCGCCCGGCAGTATAACCGGGTGTATAAAATCCTGTGGGTCTGCCTGGGCTGCGTCACCGCCGTGGGACTGGTATTCGGCGGATTGGTGTGGACCTTCGGCCGTCCCCTTCTGTCCATCTACATCACCGACTCCGCCCAGGCCATTGAATACGGCGCCATCCGGCTGACCTACATCTGCCTGCCCTATTTCCTGTGCGGACTGATGGACGTGACCACCGGCGCCCTGCGGGGGCTGGGCGAGTCCTTCGCCCCCATGGTTATCTCCGTGCTGGGCATCTGCGGCCTGCGGATTGTGTGGATTTACACCATTTTCCAGGTGCCCCAGTTCCACACCCCGGACTGCCTGTATCTGTCGTATCTGGTGTCCTGGATTGTTACCTTCGCCATTCAGATGGCAGTTTTCATCCGGGCCTATCGGAAACTTCTGCGGGATGCCTGAACCGCAAAGAAGGAGGGAAGCAAATGCTTCCCTCCTTCTTTGCGTTATAGGACGTAGTCTCCTGCCATCACAACCTTGGTATCCAGGGCAGCCTTGGCGCCCCCCAGGATGCCCTTGATCATGCCGTCGATGCCCCCTTCTTCCTCGCCGCCGTCCGTGGAAATCTGCACCACATCCTGACTGACCAGGCCTACCGCCGGCTCCTGCTCCGGCGTACACTGGACTTTCACGCAGGAATCCAGCCGCAGCTTCTCCTGAATCAGCTCGCCGGGAATATCCCCGTCCAGCTTGACCTGAACACAGTCCCGGGCCGTTACGCAATCCGGCTCCTTTTCCAGCATTTCCCGGGAAATCCGGAGGGACAGCTTGTCTTTCAGGTACCGGCCCCGCATCACTTCCACACTTCCCTCGACCTCTGTCAGTTTTTCCGCCAGCAGCGTCTCCAGTTCCCCCGGAACCAGCACATCCCCCTGAACATTCAGATATTCCATCTGCTCCAGGGTCTGCTTTCCCGAACTGACAATTTCCAGGTCGCCGAACACGCACAGCTTGGCGCCGTACTTCTTCCCTGCCATGGCGTTCAGCTCCAGGTCATCCAGCACCACCGCCGTTCCGTCGGGAACGATGGTAATTTCCGTCTTTTCATCGATGAGGCCAATCAGTTCCTCCACCTTGGACTGGGCAATCACAGCCTCCTTGGCGGAGAAGGTGCAGCCCTTGGTCGCAAGGGCCGCCCCGTCCAGCTGGGGGTCCACCAGAATCAGCCGCTTGGCTGCCCAGTAGAGTTTCGCCTTTGCCCGCAGGGCAAACAGGTGGTCGATTACCGCACTGCGCTTGAGGACAATGGCCCCATCCGGGTAGCAGGTGGTAGAACCGTTCACCTTCAGGGGAATCTTTCCGCTCATGCTCTGGGGGTAAGTCACGCTGCCGTTGACATCAATTCCAACATACTTTGACAGAATGTCCTGGGTATCCGGCCCAATTTCCAGGGAGCCGTTCACATGCAGATAGGTCCGCTTCTCCGGCGCTGCGTCCGTGCTGTTGATCTGCATGGAGCCGTTGACGCTGCTCATCTGCACATCCTTGTCCAGTTCGACTACATCGCCGCAGTTCATGGTCACGTCGTAGCGGTTCATCAGATCCTTGCTCTCCGGTGTGACCACAATCGACCCGGCGTTGATGATGATATGCTCATACGCCTTCAGAGTTTCCTCAGATACGTTGCGGGCATCACAGGTGCCGCAGTTGACCATCAGTTTTTTAGCCATTTTCAGTTCCTCCTGTTTCCAACATGGTTTTCAGAATATTTCGGCAGCGGGAAAGCCGTGCCCGGATGGTTCCGGCAGGCATATGGAACAGCTCTGCCAGCTCGGAAGCGTTGTATCCTTCCTCATAGCGCAGGTGGAAGAGCATCCGGTCCTCCTGACTCAGCTGGGCCAGAAGCAGCCGGTTCTCCGTCTCCTGAATACCCGGGTCCCAGTAGACGCCTTCTCCCTCCCGATTTTCCAGGAAGGCTGTCTCCAGCTGGGCTCTGCGGTAGCGGTCGCACATCAGGTTTTTCAGGCTCCGGAACAGCCAGGCCCGCCGCTGGCTGGGGCCCAGGTCCTGAAAGACATCTGCGTTTTGCAAAGCCTTCAGGAACACCTCCTGGGCCACATCCTCCGCCTCCGTCTGATTCTTACAGGCAGCGGCAGCGTAGCGCAGCAGTTCCGGATAATGGCGGCTGTACAGTTCCTCCCACACAGGCTCTCCCTCCTTTCTGTCTGGATAACGAATTCGCAGGCACAAGTGTTGCAGAATCAGAAAATATTTTTCCGGAGATTTTCCCAGTAGATAAAATCATGCACATCCCGGTACCAGGCGGCCCGCAGGCCCATCAGCCGTTCAAACTTGCTTTTCATAGAGCATTGCCCCCTTTCTGTCTGGATAACGAAGAAAGGGGGCAATGTGTTGCCAATTATTTTGTCATTTTTTCCTGCTTGACCTTGTGATCAATTACATGGCGGCCCGCCAGCTCCCGGCGGATATCGGACAGAGGAATCCCCATCTGCACCATAAGCACCAGCACATGGTAGGTCAGGTCGGCAATTTCGTAGATGGTTTCCGCCCGGTCCTCGGCCTTGCCGGCAATGATGACCTCGGTGGATTCCTCACCCACCTTCTTGAGGATCTTGTCCAGGCCCTTCTGGAACAGATAGGTGGTATAAGAACCCTCCGGCAGCTGTTCCTTCCGACCCACCAGCAGCTCGTACAGGTCATCCAGCCGGAAAGGCACCTCCTCGCTCTCCAGAATGGGGTTGTGGAAGCAGGAGTCTTTCCCCAGGTGGCAGGCCGGTCCGTCCTTCTTCACCCGCACCTCCAGCGCGTCATAATCGCAGTCGGCGGTGATGGAGACAATATGCTGATAGTTGCCGCTGGTCTCTCCCTTCAGCCACAGTTCCTGCCGGGAGCGGCTCCAGAAGCAGGTCAGCCGTTTTTCCAGAGAGACCTCCAGGCTGGCCCGGTTCATGTAGGCCAGCGTCAGAACATCGCCGGTGTCATTGTCCACCACAATGGCGGGAATCAGGCCCTTTTCATCAAATTTGAGTTTGTTCAAATCCAGCATATCCATTATAACCTCACCAAAATATTGTTGTCCCGGAGGGTTCTTTTCAGGTCCGGGATTTTTACCTGCCCGAAGTGGAAAATGGAGGCAGCCAGCCCCGCATCCACCTTGGGGAGCCGGTGGAACAGCTCCACAAAGTCTTTTTCACATCCCGCACCGCCGGAGGCGATCACCGGGACATCCACGGCATTGCTCACCGCCTCCAGCATTTCCAGGTCAAAGCCCTGCTTGACCCCGTCGGTGTCGATGGAATTGAGGACCACTTCCCCGGCACCGCTTGACACGCACCGTTTAATCCAGGAGATGGCCTCCATGCCGGTGTCCTCCCGGCCGCCCTTGGCAAACACCCGGAACTGACCGTCCACCCGCTTCACATCCGCCGACAGCACCACGCACTGATCGCCATACAGCCGGGCAGCCTGGGGAATCAGGTCCGGGTTGCGGATGGCCCCGGAGTTCACGCTGACCTTGTCCGCTCCGCATTTCAGCACCCGGTCAAAGTCCTCCACGGTGTTGATGCCGCCGCCCACGGTCAGGGGGATGAAAATGGTGGCCGCCACCTCCGTGAGGATGTCCGTAAAGAGCCTGCGTCCCTCCGCCGAAGCGGTGATGTCGTAGAACACCAATTCGTCCGCCCCGTTGTCGCTGTAATATTTCCCCAGCTCCACCGGAGAGGACACATCCCGCAGGCCCTGGAAATTCGTTCCCTTCACCACCCGTCCATTGCGGACGTCCAGGCAGGGAATAATCCGTTTGGTAATCATAGTGCCGCCTCCACCGCCTCTTTCAAGTCAATGGCCCCGATGTAATAAGCCTTGCCAATGATGGCTCCAGAGAGATTCATTTCCCGCAGGGCCTTCACATCCGCCAGGCTGGACACCCCGCCGGAGGCAATCAGATTGGTGCCCTTCATGGCCCCGTCCCGGGAGATGTCGGTGCAGATGATGGTTCGGACGCCCAGGTTCTGCATGGAAGCGAAAAATTCCTCCGCCTTCAGCTGGGACCGCTCCGTCCAGCCTTTGATGGCCACAAAGCCGTCCTTCAAATCCACGCCTACGGCGATTTGTTCGCCGTAGCGGTTCAGAGCTTCCTTCAGAAAGGCCGGGTCCTTCACCGCAGCGGTGCCCAGAATCACCCGGTTGACCCCGCAGGAAAGATACTGCGCCACGGTTTCCAGGTTCCGGATGCCGCCGCCCACTTCCGCAAACAGATCCGCCACTTCCAGAATCCGGCGGATGGTGTCCAGGTTTTCCGGCTTGCCGGACTTGGCCCCTTCCAGGTCCACCAGATGAATGTGCCGGGCCCCGGCGGCGGCAAAGTCCCGGGCCACCGACGGCGGGTCGTCGCTGTACACCGTCATCTGAGCATAGTCGCCCTTGTAAAGCCGCACCGCCTTGCCCTGGTATAAGTCAATGGCAGGATAAAGATCCATCCAATTCCTCCTTACATCCGGCAGAACCGGTCCAGAATGGCCAGTCCTGCGCTGCCGCTTTTCTCCGGGTGGAACTGGCAGCCAAATACATTTTCTTTTTCCACCGCCGCCGTGATGGGAATGCCATACTCCGTCACCGCCGCCAGGGAATCCTCGCACCCCTGGGCAAAGTAGGAGTGGACAAAGTAGACAAATGCTCCATCCGAGGACTTCAGCAGCTCTCCCCCGGTCCATTGCAGCCGGTTCCATCCCATGTGGGGAATTTTCAGTCCCTGGGGAATCCGGCCGGACATGGAGACCACCTGGCCTTTCAGCAGGCCCAGGCCGGGATGCTCCCCGTATTCAAAGCTGGTTTCAAACAGCAGCTGCATTCCCAGGCAGATGCCAAGCAGGGGCTTTCCGGCAGCCGCCCGGCTGCGGACAAAATCCCCCATGCCGGTTTCCCGGAGCTTCCGGGCGGCGTCCTCAAAGGCCCCCACCCCCGGCAGCACCAGCCGGTCCGCCCGGGACAGCACCTCCGCCGATCCGCTGACCACCGCCTCCTGTCCGATTGCCCGGAAGGAGGATTGGAGAGAAAACAGATTGCCCACGCCGTAGTCAATAATTCCGATCATACCAGGACCCCCTTGGTGGAGGGGATTTCCCCGCTGCCGTCCAGGGCAACCGCCTGTTTCAGCGCCCGGCCCAGGCCTTTGAAGGCGCCCTCCACGATGTGGTGGGCGTTTTTTCCCGCCAGCTGCCGCAGGTGCAGGCTCATGGGACAATTCCGGACGAAGCCCAGGAGAAATTCCTCCACCAGTTCCGTGTCAAAGGTCCCGATTTTCTCCGTGGGAATCTCCAATTCATCGCACAGGCAGCTCCGGCCGGACAAGTCCACAGCGCACAGAATCAGCGCCTCGTCCATGGGCAGCAGGAAGCTTCCATAGCGGTTGATTCCCCGCTTGTCTCCCAGAGCCTCCCGGAAGGCGATGCCCAGGCAGATGCCGATGTCCTCCACGCTGTGGTGGTCGTCCACCTCGGTGTCTCCGCGGCAAACCACCGTCAGGTCAAATTTTCCGTGGGCGGCAAACAGGGTCAGCATGTGGTTGAGGAAACCAACGCCGGTATCGATGCTGGTCTTTCCGGTGCCGTCCAGATTCAGTTTCAGGCAGATGTCCGTCTCTGCCGTTTTTCTGGTAATTTCGTAGGTTCTCATAGGCCCAGAATCTCCTTTGTCACGGCGAGGAAGGTCTCCATCTGTTCCGGGGTGCCGATGGTAATGCGGTTGAACTGGCAGATTCTCGGATTGGTAAAGTGCCGCACCAGAATCCCCCGGGCTTTCAGCGCCAGATACAACTCTTGTCCATCCATCTTGTCTGTCCGGGCAAAGAGGAAGTTGGTCCGGCTGGGCAGCACCTGAAAGCCCAGGCTTTCCAGCTGCGCCTTGGTCCAGGCCCGGGTTTCCTGAATCTTGGAACACATCTGCCGGTAGTAATCCTCCGCATCCACCGTGGCCTCACCCAATTTCAGGGTCAGCCGGTCCAGGTTATAGGGGTTGGTGGAATACTTGATTTTCTCCAAGTCCGCAATCAGCGCCGGAGCGCCGAAGGCATAGCCCAGACGGCCTCCCGCCAGGCACCGGGACTTGGAGAAGGTCCGGGTCACCAGAAGGTTGTCGTATTTTTCAATCAGGGGCAGGGCTGTCTCCCCCCCGAAGTCCACATAGGCCTCGTCCATAACCACCACATGGTCCGGATTGGAGGAGACGATTTTCTCCACCGCTTCCAGGGAAATCCACAGTCCCGTGGGGGCGTTGGGGTTGGCAATCACCACCATTTTCCCCTGACCGCAGTAATCCCGATAGTCCAGGGAAAAGTCCTCTTTCAGGGGAATCTGGGTATAGTCGATGCCATACAGATCTCCGAACACGCTGTAAAAGCCGTAGCTGATGTCCGGGAACACCGCTCCCTTCCCGCCAAAGGCCATAAAGGCAAAGTTCAGCACCTCGTCGGAGCCGTTGGAGAGGAACACATTCTCCGGCTTCACACCGTACAGCCCCGCCAGCTTCTCTTTCAGATTCTTTCCGGTAGGGTCGCTGTACAGCCGCAGCAGGGCCACATCCTCCCCCGTAACGGCGGCGCAGACAGACGGAGCCGGAGGATAGGGAGATTCGTTGGTATTGAGCTTGATGTAACGCTGGTCCCGGGGCTGCTCCCCGGGGACATAGGCTTCCAACGCCTGATATTGGTCATTCAAATAGCGGCTCATGGCTCCTCCTTGCGGATCATCACGCTGTTTCCGTGGGCCTGGAGGCCCTCCTTCCTGGCGAAGCGGTCGATGGATTCCGCCACCCGGGACAGGGCATCGGCGGTATAGTAGGTAAACTGGCTCTTCTTCACAAAATCATCCACACTCAGGGGGCTGGAGAATCGGGCAGTGCCGGAAGTGGGCAAGGTGTGGTTGGGTCCGGCAAAGTAGTCCCCCAGGGCCTCCGGGCAGTTCCGGCCCAGGAAGATGGAGCCGGCGTGCTTGATGGCATCCAGATAGGCGAAAGGATCGTCCACCATCAGTTCCAGGTGCTCCGGGGCGATTTCATTGGCAATGGCGATGCCGTCCGTCAGGTTGTCCGCCACAATGATTTTTCCATTGTTTTCAATGGATGCCCGGGCAATTTCCTCCCGGGGGAGCAGGGGCAGCTGCCGCTCCAGCTCTGCCGCCACCGCCTGGGCCAGAACTTCGCTGTCCGTTACCAGCACGGCGCTGGCCAGCTTGTCATGCTCCGCCTGGCTGAGCAGATCCGCCGCCACATGGATGGGGTTGCTCTTGCCGTCGGCAATCACCAGAATCTCACTGGGTCCGGCGATCATGTCGATGGACACCTGGCCAAACACCTGCTTTTTGGCCTCCGCCACAAAGGCATTGCCTGGGCCTACAATCTTATCCACCTTGGGCACGCTCTCGGTACCGTAGGCCAGGGCGCCGATGGCCTGGGCGCCGCCCATTTTATAGATGGCATCCACCCCGGCAATCCGGGCCGCCGCCACAATGGCGGGATTCAGCTTTCCATCCTTTCCCGGGGGAGAAACCATTACCACCTGGGGGCATCCGGCAATTTTCGCCGGGATGGTATCCATCAGCACGGTGGAGGGGTAGGCCGCCGTGCCCCCGGGGACATAGACACCCACCTTCTCAATGGGGGTGATTTTCTGGCCCAGCACAATCCCGGGCTTCTCCGAGATGATGAAGCTGGTCCGCACCTGCTTGCTGTGGAAGGCCCGGATATTCTCCGCCGCCTGTTCCAGAATGGCGATGAATTCCGGCTCCACCGCTTTCAGTGCCTCCTGAATTTCCTCTTCCGTCACCTGAAGCTGCTTCAATTCTGCCCCGTCCAGTTTCCGGGTATAATCCAGCACCGCCCGGTCCCCGTTTTTCTTCACATCCGCCAGAATCCCGGACACAATTTCCTCCACATTGACGCTGGGGGTTACCCGGGCGAAAATTTCACAGTTGGGAACCTGGCCGTATTTCATAATTGAGATCATGATTTTTCCTCCACCTGCCGGCCCAGGTGCTCCTGAATATTCCCGATAGCCTGGTCCTTGAATTGATAGCTGGATGTATTGGCAATCAGCCGGGCGCTGATGGGTACGATTTCCTCGTAAACCATCAGGTCGTTTTCCCGCAGGGTCGTCCCCGTCTCCACAATATCCACAATCACATGGCTCAGCCCCAGAATGGGGGCCAGCTCAATGGAACCGTTCAGGTGGATGATGTCAATGTCCCGGCACTTGGTGTTGTAAAAATTCCGGGTGATATTGGGAAATTTGGTGGCCACCTTCAGGGTCTGCCCCACCGGGTCCCGGAAGTTCTTCTTCCCCGCCACCGCCATGCGGCATTTGCCCATTTTCAGGTCCAGCAGTTCATAGACGTCCGGCTCATATTCCAGCAGGATGTCTTTGCCCACGATGCCCAGGTCTGCCGCGCCCCGCTCCACATAGATGGCCACATCCGAGGGCTTCACCCAGAAATATCGGACACCCTTCTCCGGGTTCTCAAAAATCAGCCGCCGGCCCGGGTCCTCTAACGCCGGGCAGTCGTAGCCGCAGCCCTTGAGCATGGCGTAGGCTTTTTCTCCCAGACGGCCCTTGGGCAGAGCGATGTTCAGTGTATCCGTCACGGTACCAGCACTCCTTTCTCATACCGAATCAGCCGGTTCCAGCTTCTGCCCCACAAGCACGCTGCCCTGGCGGGCCGCTTCCTCTGCTGCCGCCGTCAGGACCGCCGTATCCACGGTTCCGTCATGGAGAATCAGGGTGTCCAGGTCGTAGCCGCTCTCCTCCTGACTGCTCTCCTGGAGCAAATCCAAATAGAGAGCGAAGCCGATGGCCCGGCTCCTGCGCCCCATCTTCTGGGGCAGCCGGTCATACTGCCCGCCGGAGAGGATGCTGGCGGGAATCCCTTCCAGATATCCCCGGAACACCACGCCGCTGTAATAGCGAAGATCGCTGCCCACGGAAAAGTCCAGCCGGACAGAATCGGCGCATCCGCCGCTCTCCAGAATCCGCCACAGGGCTTCCAGCTCCTCCAGCGCCTGCCGTTCCGCCTCTCCGGTCAGGACCCGGCTCAGCTGTGCCAGCACCTCCCGGCCGCTGCCCCGGCAGGACACCAGGGCTTCCAGCTTGGGCCAGGCCTCCGGCTGGTCGGCGCACAGCGCTTTCAGCTCGTGGGCATTCTTCTTGCGCAGGCAGTCCATGGCCTGCCGCTTCACCTGGCCGGAAAAATTGCAGCCGTTCAGCACCGCCGCAATCAGGCCCATATGGGACAGGTTCAGCACGGACCGCCGGGCCAGCAGCCCCAGGCTTTTCGCCGCCAGCAGCACCACTTCGGCAATTTCATATTCCCCCAGATCCCCCACGCATTCCAGACCGGTCTGCATGATCTCCCGGTAGTCCCGGTAAACGCTCTCACTGTAGTAGACCTTCTGAATTTCACCGGGCTCCTGGGGGGCGTTCTTCACAATGGACAAGGTCACATCCGGCTTTAATGCCAGCAACTGCCCTCCCGCCCCGGAAAAGGTGATAATCTGATCGGAAATCAGAAAATCCTTGTTTCGGACATAGAGATCGTATTCTTCAAAATGGCTCATCTTGTACGGTGCGTAGCCATAGTGGTGGTACAGATTGCGAAGGGCAAATTCCGCCTGCTCTTCCCGCTTCCAGATTCCGTCATTCATGATCCAGCTTCCCCGCTTTCTTCAAGGATTCCAGGGCTTTCCGATATCCCCCGCCGTAGTGCAGGCAGCGGTTCACACGGCTGATGGTGGCGGAGCTGGCCCCGGTGGCCTCCGACACCTCATTATAATTGCTGCCGCCATCCAGCAGGCAGGCCACCCGCAGCCGCTGGGTCATGGCCTGCAGCTCCTTGATGGTGCATAAATCCTCAAAAAACAACCTGCACTGCTCCGGCGTTTCCAGAGACAGCACCGCCTCATAAAACAATTCCTCTCCCGGATGTCGAACCTCTTCCAGCATACGTTTTCCTCCCGGCTGAATTCTTGCTTGCAATACTTTAACACTTTAGTCCGCTAAAGTCAAGGTATTTTTTACCCAAATTTCCTGTGTTTTAAACAGCAACATTTGTCCCCAACGGGAAAACATTTTTCTTCTCATGCTCTTGACCCGGAGCACTTCGGGTGCTAGAATGTAGTGCAACAGGAAATTGAGGACATTTTGTCCGCCGTACCCGGTATTTCCCGACAACCAGGAGAGGTGTATTGTGATGGAACGAAAGAATATTGACTGGGGCAGTCTGGGCTTTGGCTATGTGCAGACCGACTACCGCTATGTATCCAACTATAAGGACGGCGCCTGGGATGCCGGATGCCTTACCGACCAGGCAACCGTCACCATGAGCGAGTGCGCCTGCGTGCTGCAGTATGCCCAGACCTGCTTTGAGGGCATGAAGGCCTACACCACCCAGGACGGCCGGATTGTCTGCTTCCGTCCCGACCTGAACGCCAAGCGGATGGCGGATTCCTGCCGCCGGCTGAAGATGCCGGTTTTCCCCGAGGACCGCTTCGTGGAGGCTGTGGTGGAAACCGTCCGGGCCAACGCCGCCTGGGTGCCCCCCTTCGGTTCCGGCGCCTCGCTGTATATCCGGCCTTTCATGTTCGGCAGCGACGCCATCATCGGCGTGAAGCCCGCCACCGAGTTCCAGTTCCGGGTCTTTGCTACCCCCGTCGGCCCCTACTTCAAGGGCGGCATCAAGCCCCTGACTGTCCGGATTTCCGATTTTGACCGGGCCGCTCCCCGGGGCACCGGCCATGTGAAGGCAGGTCTGAACTACGCCATGAGCCTGTACGCCATCGTGGACGCCCACGAGCAGGGCTACGACGAGAACGTCTATCTGGACTCCGCCACCCGGACCTATATCGAGGAAACCGGCGGCGCCAACATCGTCTTTGTCAAGGGAAATACCTTGGTCACCCCCAAGTCCAGCACCATTCTGCCCTCCATCACCCGCCGCTCCCTGGTGCAGGTAGCCAAGGACTACCTGGGCATGGAAGTGGAGGAGCGGGAAATCCCCCTGACCGAAATCGGGGAATTCACCGAATGCGGCCTGTGCGGTACCGCCGCCGTCATCTCCCCGGTGGGCAAGATTGTGGACCACGGCAAGGAGACCGTTTACGCCGGCTTCGGACCCACCATCCAGAAGCTCTATGACACCCTCACCGGCATCCAGATGGGCCGGATTCCCGCACCGGAGGGCTGGATTCAGGTCATCGAGTAATGGGTTCCCACGGTTTTCTTCCCCACCCGAGAAGGAAACTGTAGTGCATGGAAAGACTTTTGTGTTTCCATGCTTGACACAGGGCAAAAGAGGTGCTATAATTCTTCCCAACATAAATGAGAACGCATTGAAGAGGAAAAAGCCGCTTCACTTCCCATCCAGAGAGCCGTCGGTTGGTGCGAGACGGTGCCGGAAGAAGCAGTATACTGGCCTCTGAGCGGCTGTGCTGAACGCTTCGGCAAGTAAGCCAGACGGAGCCCGACCGATACAGCGGGAGGCGATTGTTGGATCGCCGTGAGTGGTCGCCCCCGGGCGGCAAGAAGAGTGGTACCGCAAGGTTTTTGCAATGCAGGAGCCCTGTCTCTTTACAGCAATGGAAAGAGACAGGGCCTTTTTTATAACCGAAAGGATAGAAACATACTATGGTTACAATCGACAAGCTGTTTCATGCGTCCCTGGTACTCAAAGACATCATCCGCCCCACTCCCCTGGCCAAGGCCTACGGCATCGCCCCGGAGTGCGAGCTGTACTTAAAGCCCGAAAACCTGCAGAACACCGGCTCCTTCAAGCTCCGGGGTTCCGGCTACAAAATCGCCATGCTGTCCGATGAGGAAAAGGCCAAAGGCGTCATCGCCTGCTCTGCCGGCAACCACGCCCAGGGCGTGGCCCTGGCCGCCTCCAAGTGCGGCATCTCTTCCCTGATCTGCCTGCCGGACACCGCCCCCATCTCCAAGATTGAGGCAACCAAGGCCTACGGCGCCAAGGTGTGCCTGGTGGAGGGCGTGTACGACGACGCCTACAACAAGGCCCTGGAGCTGAAAGAGGAATTCGGCTACACCTTCGTCCATCCCTTCGACGACGAGAACGTCATTGCCGGTCAGGGCACCATTGGTCTGGAAATTCTCAACGCCCTGGACGACATCGATGCGGTGATCGTCCCCGTGGGCGGCGGCGGACTGATCGCCGGCGTGGCCTACGCCATCAAGTCCCTGCGTCCCTCCATCAAGGTCTACGGCGTTCAGGCGGCAGGGGCTCCCAGCATGTACAACGCCATCCACAGCGGCCACATCGAAACCCTGGACCACGTGGCTACCATCGCCGACGGCATCGCCGTGAAAACCCCCGGAGACCTGACCTATGAAATGGTCAGCAAGTATGTGGACGACATCGCCCTGGTAACGGAGGATGAAATTTCCTCCGCCATCCTGGCTCTCATCGAGAAGCAGAAGATGATCGCCGAGGGCGCCGGCGCCGTTTCCGTGGCCGCCGCCATGTTCCATAAATTCCCAATTCAGGGCAAGAAAGTGGTCAGCCTGATCTCCGGCGGCAACATCGACGTCACCAGCCTGTCCCGGGTCATTGAACGGGGCCTGATGAAGTCCGGCCGGATTGCCACCCTGCTCATCGAGCTGGCAGACAAGCCGGGTCAGCTGAAGGATGTATCCCGGATCATCGCCGACTGCGGCGGCAATGTCACCGGCGTTCAGTACGAACGGGGCGGCACCGAGAGCATCAACGGCTGCTTCCTGCGGATGAATCTGGAAACCCGGAACTATGAGCACGTGGAACAAATTACCCAAGCCCTTCAAGCGGAGGGATTCCGCATCGTATAAACTTTTTATTTCAAAGGAGAGCATCATATGGATACCAGCAAATACAGCGTCGGCTACTACCCTGCCCCCGGCAGCCACTGCAAATGGGTGCAGAAGGATCACATCGAAACCGCCCCTCAGTGGTGCAGCGTGGACCTGCGGGACGGCAACCAGAGTCTGGTGATCCCCATGAGTCTGGAAGAAAAGCTGGAGTTCTACCATATGCTGCTGCGGGTGGGATTCAAGGAAATCGAGGTGGGCTTCCCCGCCGCCTCGGAGACGGAATATGAATTCCTGCGTACTTTGATTGAAAACAACATGATTCCCAAGGATGTGACGGTGCAGGTGCTGACCCAGTGCCGGGAACACATCATCCGCAAAACCTTCGACGCCTGCAAGGGCGCTCCCAGCGCCATCATTCACTTCTATAACTCCGTCAGCGTTGCCCAGCGGGAGCAGGTGTTCCGCAAGAGCAAGGAGGAAATCAAACAGATTGCCGTAGAGGGCGCCAAACTGGTCAAGCGGCTGGCCCAGGAATACGAAGGCAACTTCCGCTTCGAGTATTCCCCGGAGAGCTTCACCGGCACCGAACCGGAATACGCCCTGGAGGTGTGCAACGCCGTTCTGGACGTGCTGGAGCCCAGTGAAACCAACAACGTGATTATCAATCTGCCGGTCACCGTGGAGATGAGCATGCCCCATGTCTACGCCAGTCAGGTGGAATATATGAGTGAAAACCTGAAATACCGGGAGCATGTGACCCTCTCCGTCCATCCACACAACGACCGGGGCACCGGCGTGGCGGACACGGAGCTGGCATTGCTTGCCGGAGCCGACCGGGTGGAAGGCACCCTCTTCGGCAACGGTGAGCGCACCGGCAACGTGGACATCATCACCCTGGCCATGAATATGTACTCCCACGGGGTGGACCCGGAATTGGACTTCTCCGATATGCCCGGCATCTGCAAGGTCTATGAGGAGTGCACCCGGATGCACGTCTACGAGCGCAGCCCCTACGCCGGCGCTCTGGTGTTCGCCGCCTTCTCCGGGTCCCATCAGGACGCCATCGCCAAGGGCATGACCTGGCGGAAGGAAAAGAACCTGCATGAGTGGACGGTTCCCTACATCCCCATCGACCCCCAGGACATCAGCCGTACCTACGATGCCGACGTGATCCGGGTGAACTCCCAGAGCGGCAAGGGCGGCATCGGCTATCTGCTGGAGCAGGCCTATGGCTACATTCTGCCGCCGAAGATGCGGGAACATCTGAGCTACCAGTGCAAGAGCGTCTCCGACCACGACCACCGGGAGCTGAAGAGCGAGGACGTGCTGGCCATCTTCATGGACAGCTACCTGAATGTCCGCAGCCCCATCGCCATCTCCAAAATGAACTTCGCCCAGAACGCCGACGGCGTGGAGGCCTACATCACCTTCCTCCGCCATGGACGGAAAACCACCATCCATGCCGCCGGCAACGGTTCCCTGGATGCAGTGAGCAATGCGCTGAAGGAATACACCGGCAAAACCTACAGTCTGAAGGTCTACACCGAGCACAGCGTTCAGGAGCGCAGCTCCGGCTCCACTGCTGCCGCCTACATTGGTCTGGAAGATACTGACGGCACCATGTACTGGGGCGCCGGCACCGACACCGACATCATCACCGCCAGCGCCAACGCACTGATCAGCGCTTACAACAACATGACCCGGGAATAAAGGAGAGATAACCTTATGGGAATGACTATGACACAGAAAATTCTGGCAGCCCATGCCGGATTGGATACCGTTGCCCCTGGACAGCTGATCCAGGCCAAGCTGGACATCGTCCTGGGCAACGACATCACCACCCCCGTCGCCATCAATGAATTCAACAAAGTGGGATTCTCCCAGGTTTTCGACAAGGATAAAATCGCCATCGTCCTGGACCACTTTGTCCCCAACAAGGACATCAAGGCCGCCGAGCAGTCCAAGCAATGCCGGGAGTTCGCCTGTCAGCACTGCGTCAGCCACTTCTATGATGTGGGCAAAATGGGCATCGAGCACGCCCTCCTGCCGGAGCAGGGCATCGTCACCGCCGGTGACTGCATCATCGGCGCCGACAGCCACACCTGCACCTACGGCGCTCTGGGCGCCTTCTCCACCGGCGTGGGCAGCACCGATATGGCAGCGGGCATGGCCACCGGCACCGCCTGGTTCAAGGTGCCCGCCGCCATCCGCTTCCACCTCACCGGAAAGCTCCCCGCCAATTGCAGCGGCAAGGACGTGATTCTCTCCATCATCGGCAGAATCGGCGTGGATGGTGCCCTGTACAAGAGCATGGAATTTGTGGGCGAAGGCGTGGCCTCCCTGTCCATGGACGACCGGCTGTGCATCTGCAACATGGCAATTGAGGCCGGTGCCAAGAACGGCATTTTCCCGGTGGACAGCGTCACCCTGGATTATCTGGAAGGCCGCAGCGAGCGTCCCTCGGTGGTCTACACCGCCGATGAGGATGCGGAGTATGAGCAGACCATTGAAATCGACCTGAGCCAGATCGTTCCCACCGTGGCCTGCCCTCATCTGCCGGAAAACACCCGCCCCGCCGCCGAACTGGGCCACATCAAAATTGACCAAGTGGTCATCGGCTCCTGCACCAACGGCCGGATGGAGGACATGGAGACGGCTTACCGCATTTTGAAGGGGAAGTCCGTTGCCCCCGGCGTCCGGTGCATCATCATCCCCGCCACCATGGCGATTTACCGGGAATGTGTGGAGCGGGGCTACGTCACCGCCTTCATCGATGCCGGCGCCGTGGTCTCCACCCCCACCTGCGGTCCCTGCCTGGGCGGCTACATGGGCATTCTGGCAGAGGGAGAGCGCTGCGTTGCCACCACCAACCGGAACTTCGTGGGACGGATGGGCCATGTGAAGAGCGAGGTCTATCTTGCAAGCCCCGCCACCGCCGCTGCTTCCGCCCTCACCGGCTACATCACCGCTCCCAAGGAGGTCTGACTATGAAAACCCAAGGAACTGTTTTCAAATATCCGGACAACGTGGATACCGACGTGATCATCCCCGCCCGTTATCTGAACACTCCCAACGCCCAGGATCTGGCCAAGCACTGCATGGAGGACATTGACACCACCTTCGTCACCAAGGTCCAGCCGGGGGATATTATGGTCGCCGGATGGAACTTCGGCTGCGGCTCCTCCCGGGAGCACGCCCCCCTGGCCATCAAAACCTGCGGCACCGGCTGCGTCATTGCCAAGAGCTTCGCCCGGATTTTCTACCGCAACGCCATCAACATCGGCATGCCCATTCTGGAGTGTGAACAGGCCGCCGAGGAAATCCAGGCAGGAGATCAGGTCTCCATTGACTTTGACACCGGCGTGATTTCCGACCTGACCACCGGAAAAACCTACCAGGCGGAGCCCTTCCCGGAATTCATTCAGAATATCATTCGCAAGGGCGGCCTACTTGCCTCTTTGCGGGAGGTGTGATACAATGACAAGAAATATTGCGGTGATCCGGGGTGACGGCATCGGGCCGGAGATTGTGGAGCAGGCTGTCCGGGTGCTGAACCGGGTGGCAGAGCTGTACGGCCACACCTTCACCTACACGGATGTGGATATGGGCGGCAACGCCATTGACAAATGGGGGGATCCCCTGCCCCAGGAGATGCTGGACAAGTGTCTTGCCAGCGACAGCGTCCTGCTGGGCGCTGTGGGCGGGCCCAAATGGAATGACGTTCCCGGTCCCATGCGTCCGGAAAAGGGCCTTCTCCGGCTCCGGGCCGGCATGGGAGTCTACAGCAACAACCGCCCTGCCAAAATCTGGCCCCAGCTGGCCTCCGCCTCTCCTCTGAAGCAGGAAATTGTGGACAAGGGCATTGACTTTCTCATTGTCCGGGAACTGATCGGCGGTATTTATTTTGGAAAACACGAGACCGTTTCCCAGGATGGGGAAGCGGTGGCCATCGACGAACTGCGCTACAGCGAAAGCGAAATCCGCCGGATTGGCCGCATCGGCTTTGAATCCGCCCGGAAGCGGGGAAAGAAGCTCTGCAGTGTGGAAAAGAGCAACGTGCTGGATTCCTCCCGGCTGTGGAAAAAAGTCATGCACCAGCTGGCGGAGGAATACCCCGATGTGGAGCTTTCGGATATGCTGGTGGACAACTGCGCCATGCAGATTGTGAAAGACCCCAGCCAGTTTGATGTCATCGTCACGGAGAATATGTTCGGCGACATTCTCTCCGACGAAGCCTCCATGATTACCGGCTCCATCGGCATGATTCCCTCCTCCTCCCTGGGGGCGGGCAGCCGGGGACTGTATGAGCCCATTCACGGCTCCGCCCCGGACATCGCCGGCATGGACATTGCCAACCCCATCGGCACCATCCTGGCCGCCGCCATGATGCTGCGTTATTCCTTTGATCTGCCCCAGGAAGCAGACTGCATCGAGTCCGCCGTGTCCGCCGTACTGGACAAGGGCTACCGAACCGCAGACATTCTTCCCAAAGACGCCGCCGGCTGCACGAAAGTGGGCTGCGAGGCCATGGGAAGTCTGATTATAGAAAACCTTAGGAAAGGATGATGGCATGAAACTCTCCGGCTCTGATATTATCGTGCGCACACTGATTGAACAGGGCACCGACGTGGTATTCGGCTACCCCGGCGGCCAGGTCATCAACATCTACGACTCTCTGTACAAATACCAGGATGAGCTGAAGCATATTCTCACCGCCCATGAGCAGGGAGCCTCCCATGCCGCCGACGGCTACGCCCGGGCCACCGGCAAGGTGGGCGTGTGCATCGCAACCTCCGGCCCAGGCGCCACCAATCTGGTCACCGGCATCGCCACTGCCTACATCGATTCCGTTCCCATGGTCGCCATCACCGGCAACGTGCCCAACAGCACCATCGGCACCGACGGCTTCCAGGAAATCGATATCACCGGTATCACCCTGCCCATTACCAAGCACAACTACTTCGTCGGTTCCATCGACAAACTGGCCCCCACCATCCGGGAGGCCTTCCATCTGGCCAAGTCCGGACGTCCCGGTCCCGTCCTGGTGGACGTGCCCAAGGATGTTCAGACCGCCATGGGTGACTATGAACCCCAGCCCTCTGTAGCCGCCGATCTGCCTGCGGCCGCCAAGGAAATTCGGATTCAGCAGGCAGCCGCCACCATCAATGCTGCCAAACGGCCCTTCGTCTACTTCGGCGGCGGTCTGATTACCAGCGGCGCCCAGGAGGAACTGCTGGCCGTGGCGGAGAAAATCGACGCTCCCATCGGCTGCTCCATGATGGGTATTTCTGCCATCCCCACAGACCACCCCCGATTCCTGGGCATGCAGGGTATGCACGGCCACTACGCCTGCTCCATGGCCATGCACCAGGCGGACTGCATCGTGGCTCTGGGCTGTCGGTTCAATGACCGGGTCACCGGCGACCGGGCCAAGTTCGCCGTGGGCACCAAGATTGTCCACATTGACATCGACGGCGCCGAGCTAGGCAAAACCGTCACCCTGGCCCACGGGCTCCGGGGCGACGTGAAGAAAACCCTGGAAAAGCTGCTGCCCCTGCTGGAGCAGAAAACCCACCCCCAGTGGCAGGCAGCCGTTGCACGCCTGCGGGAAGAGGAGCGCCAGGGCACCGACAGCCGGGAGGGCATGACGCCCCGGAATGTCATCGGCCTTCTGAACCGTTATCTCAACGAGAATACCCCTGTCGCCACCGACGTAGGCCAGCACCAGATGTGGGCTGCCCAGTATCTGAACCTGAAGAAAACCCGCCGGTTCATTTCCAGCGGCGGTCTGGGTACCATGGGCTTTGGCATGGGCGCTGCAATGGGTGCTTCCATGGGCACCGGAGAGCGGGTGGTTCTGGTCACCGGCGACGGCAGCTTCGGCATGAATCTGAACGAACTGGCCACCGCCGTTGCCAACCGGGTTCCCCTGGTGATTCTGCTGCTGAACAATGGTGTTCTGGGTATGGTCCGTCAGTGGCAGACCCTGTTCTTTGACAAGCACTACTCCAACACCACCCTGGACGCCAGGCAGACGGACTTCGTCAAGCTGGCCCAGGCCTTCGGCGCCCAGGCCAGCCGGGCCCTGACCCTGGAGGAGCTGGAGGCCGCCCTGGATCAGGCCTTCGCCTGCGACGGCCCCTATCTCATCGACTGCGCCATTGACAAGGACGAGTTCGTCCTTCCCATGCTGCCCCCCGGCGGTTCCATGGACGATATTATTACAAGGATTGGTGACTGATTATGAAGAAATTTACCGTGGCAATTCTGGTGAATAACCAGTTCGGCGTTCTGAACCGGGTCACCAGTATGTTCCGCCGCCGTCAGTTCAACATCACCTCCCTCACCGTCAGCGAAACGGAATCCGAGTCCTTCTCCCGGATTACCGTCCAGTCCGAAGGCGACGAGGTGAAGAAGGAGCAGCTGATCAATCAGCTCTACAAGCTCCCCGACGTCTGCTCCATCGCGGAGCTGGACAATGTAGACACCGTAGGCCGGGAACTGCTGCTGATCAAAATGCGCAACGATCCCGCTGTCCGGGGCGACATCCGTTCCGCCTCCACCGCCTACGAAGGCAAGGTGGTGGACTACACCAAGGAATCCATCATCATCCAGATGGTGGGTGACAGCCGGAAAATCGACAACTTCATCAACCTGATGCGGGACTTTGAAATAATGGAAATCTGCCGCACCGGCCTGGTGACCCTCCAGCGGGGCTCCACCACCATCCGCCGGGTAACCAATCTGTAAAAACAAGCACTTCAATCAACATACATACGAAATCGGGAGGTAATTTTTATGAACCGCATTTTCTACCAGCAGGACTGTGATCTGCAAAAGCTCGCCGGCAAGACCGTCGCCATCATCGGCTATGGCTCCCAGGGCCATGCCCACGCTCTGAACCTGAAAGACAGCGGCGTGAATGTTATCGTCGGCCTGTACAACGGCTCCAAGAGCTGGGCAAAGGCCGAGTCCCAGGGGCTGACGGTTATGACCGCCGCCGAGGCTGCCAAGGCTGCCGACATCATTATGATCCTGATCAACGACGAGAAGCAGGCTGCCCTGTACAAGGAGAGCATCGAGCCCAACCTGACTGAGGGCAAAACTCTGGCCTTCGCCCACGGCTTCAACATCCACTTCGGCTGCATCAAGCCCCCCAAGAATGTCAACGTCATCATGATCGCCCCCAAGGGCCCCGGCCACACCGTGCGCAGCGAGTACCAGGCCGGCAAGGGCGTGCCCTGCCTGATCGCCGTGGAGCAGGACGCCACCGGCGACGCCCTGGACATCGGCCTGGCCTACGCCCTGGGCATCGGCGGCGCCCGGGCCGGCGTGCTGGAGACCACCTTCCGCACCGAGACCGAAACCGACCTGTTCGGTGAGCAGGCTGTCCTCTGCGGCGGTGTGTGCGCCCTGATGCAGGCTGGCTTCGAGACCCTGGTGGAAGCCGGTTACGACCCCCGGAACGCCTACTTCGAGTGCATCCACGAGATGAAGCTGATTGTGGACCTGATCTATCAGTCCGGCTTCAGCGGTATGCGCTACTCCATTTCCAACACCGCCGAGTACGGCGACTATGTCACCGGCCCCAAGATTATCACCGCCGAAACCAAAAAGACCATGAAGAAGATCCTCTCCGACATCCAGGACGGCACCTTCGCCAAGGACTTCCTGCTGGATATGTCCAGCGCCGGCGCTCAGGTTCACTTCAACGCCATGCGCAAACTGGCCAGCGAGCACCCCTCCGAAATCGTGGGTCAGGAGATCCGCAAGCTGTACAGCTGGAGCGACGAGGACAAGCTGATCAACAACTGATGTTCGCCAAAGGGAGAGGCTTCCGCCTCTCCCTCTCCCGATTTTACTACCCGAAACAGAAAGTAGGTTTTCTGCCATGATCAAAGATACCATTGTCAACGGCCCCCAGAACGCCTCCCACCGCAGCCTGTACCACGCCCTGGGTCTGACCAAGGAGGAGCAGCAGCGGCCCCTCATCGGCATCGTCAGCTCCTACAACGAAATCGTTCCCGGCCACATGAATCTGGACAAGATTGTGGAGGCCGTCAAGCTGGGCGTCGCCATGGCCGGCGGCACCCCCATTGTGTTCCCCGCCATTGCGGTGTGCGACGGCATCGCCATGGGCCACGAAGGCATGAAGTATTCCCTGGTCACCCGGGATCTGATTGCCGACTCCACCGAGGCCATGGTCAAGGCCCACGGCTTTGACGGCCTGGTGATGGTGCCCAACTGTGACAAGAACGTGCCCGGCCTGCTGATGGCAGCGGCCCGGGTGAATATTCCCACCATTTTCGTCAGCGGCGGCCCCATGCTGGCCGGACGGGTGGATGGGAAGAAAACCAGCCTGTCCAGCATGTTTGAGGCGGTGGGCGCCTTCGCCGCCGGAAAAATCGACGAAGCCCAGCTGACGGTGTGCGAGGAAAACACCTGCCCCACCTGCGGCTCCTGCTCCGGTATGTACACCGCCAACTCCATGAACTGCCTGACGGAAGTGCTGGGCATGGGCCTGCGGGGCAACGGCACCATTCCCGCCGTGTACTCCGCCCGGATTGAGCTGGCCAAGCACGCCGGTATGCAGGTGATGGAACTGGTGAAGAAGGACATCCGGCCCCGGGACATCATGACCGCCGCCGCCATCCGCAACGCCCTCACCGCCGACATGGCCCTGGGCTGCTCCACCAACTCCATGCTCCACCTGCCCGCCATCGCCAACGAGTGCCAGGTGGAATTCAACCTGGATATGGCCAACGAAATCAGCGCCAAGACTCCCAACCTGTGCCATCTGGCCCCCGCCGGCCCCACCTACATGGAGGACCTGAACGAGGCCGGCGGCGTGTACGCCGTGCTGAAGGAGCTGACCAAGCTGGACCTGCTGGACACCTCCGTGATGACCGTCACCGGCAAGACCCTGGGCGAGAACATTGCTACAGCCGTGAACCGGAACCCCGGCGTCATCCGTCCCGTAGAGAATCCCTACTCCCCCACTGGCGGCATCGCCGTGCTCCGGGGCAATCTGGCGCCGGAGGGCGGCGTGGTCAAGCGCAGCGCCGTGCTGCCGGAGATGCTGGTCCACGACGGCCCTGCCCGGGTGTTTGATTGTGAAGAGGACGCCCAGGCCGCCATCAACGCCGGTCAGATTCACCCCGGCGATGTGGTGGTCATCCGCTACGAAGGCCCCAAGGGCGGCCCCGGTATGCGGGAGATGCTGAACCCCACCTCCGCCATTATGGGCATGGGGCTGGGCAGCAGCGTGGCCCTGATTACCGACGGACGGTTCAGCGGCGCTACCCGGGGCGCCTGCATCGGTCACGTCTCTCCGGAAGCCGCTTCCGGCGGCCCCATCGGCGTGATTCAGGAGGGCGACATCATCCACATCGACATTCCCAACAACGTGCTGGAGCTAAAAATCAGCCAGGAGGAACTGGACCGCCGGATGGCCGCCTTTGTTCCGAAGAAGAAAGAACTCTCCGGCTATCTGAAGCGGTACGCCGCCCTGGTATCCAGCGGCGCTAAGGGTGCCATTTTGAACGTATGAAAGCAAGAGAATTACAGAATCTGAACATCCGGCTGCAAAGTCTGGCAATCTTTCGGAATCTGCTGAAGGACCCGGTGATTGCCGCCCTTGGGGAGTACCTGAAGGCACTGGACGCAGGGGAAACCGCCGGGTCTGTGTCCCGGTACGCCGGGTTTGTGTCGGCGTTTTACGCCGCTGGAACCCCCGCCTTCTCCCGGTATGTGGAGCGGATTGTGGGGGACGACGAGAATCCCTGCATCCGCATGATTGGGCGGGGCGAGACGCCCCCGCCGGAGATGGCCCGGTGTGTGGCCGGGGAGCTGGAAATTCTCCAGGCGGTGGCCAGCCTGACCCCCGCCCAGCTGCGGCAGGGCTTGGACTGGGACGGATACCTGCCGGAATTTCCCACGGAGCCGGTGGATGTGGTGGCCTCCTACCGGCAGCGGTGCGAGAACATCGGCCAGTACGGCTACGGCATCTACGCCCGGCACCCCATGTTCTACATCTCCGGGGAGAACCAGATTGTGCCGGTGCATAACCCGGACAAGATCCGCCTGTCCTCCCTGATTGACTACAAGCGGGAGCAGCAGATCATCCTGGGCAACACCATGGCCCTGCTCTCCGGCAAACCCGCCGCCAACATTCTGCTCACCGGCGACGCCGGCACCGGCAAATCCTCCACCGTGAAAGCGGTGGTCAACGAGCTGTCCCATCTGGGTCTGCGGATTCTGGAGGTGCGCAAGGAGCAGCTGCACAGCATCCCCGCCATTCTGGACGAGCTGAACAGCAACCCCCTGAAGTTCATCCTGTTCATCGACGACCTGTCCTTCCAGAAGGACGACGACAACTTCAGCGCCCTGAAGGCCATTCTGGAGGGCAGCGTGTCCGCCCGGAGCCGGAACGTGGTGATCTACGCCACCTCCAACCGCCGCCATCTGGTGAAGGAGAGCTTCTCCAACCGGGACGGAGACGACGTCCACCGCAATGACACCATGCAGGAAATGCTGTCCCTGTCCGAGCGGTTCGGCATTCAGATCACCTTCCAGAAGCCGGATAAGAAAACCTACCTGGACATTGTCCGTCATCTGGCGAAAGACCGGGGTGTAGAAATGCCTGCAGAAGAACTGGAAGCCCAGGCAGAGCGGTTTGCCCTGGGCCGGGGGGGACGGTCCGCCCGGGCCGCCACCCAGTTCATCGACAGCCTGCTGGCAAAATAACGCACAAACGCCTGAGCGGCGAAAACCGCTCAGGCGTTCTCTTTATGGAATTACAGTTCCCGGGTCCGGTACAGCCGGATGGAGAGCAGCCAGGACAGGGCGTACAGCACAGCCGCCCCCAGGAGCAGCCAGACCGACAAATTTCCAGGCAGGGAGAAGCTTTCCCCCTCCTCCACGCCCAGCGCCAGAACGGCACTGCCGCCAAAGGTAACCGCAATCATAACCAAAAACCAAACTCTTCCCTTTTCCACCCCCAATTTGAAAATCAGGGGGAGACAAAGCGCCGGCGGCACCAAAGCGATGACTTGCAGGCCGCACAGCAGGGGCAGCAGTTGGCGCAGTCCGATCTCCCCGTTCAGCCGAATGGCCAGCAGCTGCGTGACCGCCGTCAGCGCCAAAACCAGCTCTCCCAGAATCAGGCCGATGAGATACTTCGCCGAGACATACTGTGCCCGGGAGGTGGGCAGGGTATCAAAATACACGTCCCACTTACTCTGGGTATCGTAGGACAGCAAGGTCACCGGAATAAAACTGGCCAAGGCACAGGGATAGACCAGCAGAAACAGGTTCTCCGAAGATCCGAACATTGCCAGACCCAAAAACAGCACCGTCATCACCAGGTGGCTCCGGCAGTACTTCCGGGCCAGATAAAACTCTTTCAGCAGCAGTCCGCTCATGTCACTTTGCCTCCTTCGCCATAAACACAAACAGTTCCTCAATGCTCACCGGACTCAGGTTCCACCCTTCCGGCACCCCATCCCGGAGCACCAGGGCCTCCACCCCGTAGGGGGTAACCTTTTTGCTCCGCACCGCTTCCGGGTCCAGGTCTTCCAGCTGCTCCGCTGGGCAGTGAAGCAGGCCGTATTCCTCCAGCAGCCGGTCCTTTTCCTCCAGGAGCATCAGCTTTCCCTTGTGGAGGAAGGCGATGTAGTCGCAGAGCTTTTCCAGGTCGCTGACAATGTGGGAGGAAATCAGAATGGCGTGGTCCTCCCGGCGGGTGAAGTCCAGAAACAGCTCCACCACCTGGTCCCGGACCACCGGGTCCAGACCGCCGGTGGGCTCGTCCAGCAGAAGCAGCTTGGGCTGGTGAGACAGGGCCACCGCAATCCCCAGCTTCATCTTCATCCCCCGGGAAAAATCCTTGAAGGTTTTATCCCAGGGCAGGTCCAGGGACTCCACCAGATTGGCGTAGCATTTCCCATCCCACCGGGCGAAAATCCGGGCCATGATCTTGCCGACCTGCCGGGCGTTCAGGCACTCCGGCAGGCCGACAGAATCCATCACCACCCCCACGTCCTCCTTGGTCAAACGGAGATTGTCCCGGTTGTCCCGGCCCAGAATGGTGACGGTGCCGCTGTCCCGACGGAGCATATCCAGAATCAGCTTGATGGTGGTGGTTTTCCCCGCCCCGTTCTCCCCGATCAGCCCCAGGATGCAGCCGCTGGGCAGGGTCAGATTCAGATTGTCCAGGCGGAAGCCCGGATAGGTTTTGGTCAAATTGCGAATTTCCAATGCGTTCATAGCTGTTCCTCCATACAAAGTTCCATCATTTCCAGCAGTTCCCCCCGGCTGAGATTGCAGGACGCAGCCAGACGGACAATCTGCTCCATGTGTTCCTCGATTTTCTTCAGATTTTCCTCCCGGAGCAGTTCCACATTCTTCGCCGCCACATAGCAGCCCTTCCCGGGGACGGTGTAGAGGAAGCCCTCCCGCTCCAGCTCGTCATAGGCCCGCTTGGTGGTGATGAAGCTGATGCGCAAATCCTTGGCCAGCCCCCGGATGGAGGGGAGCATCTGGTCCTGCTCCAGCTCCCCGCTGATAATCTGGGCCTTGATCTGGGAATAAATCTGGTCGTAAATCGGGGCGCCGCTTTTGTTGTCAATAAAGATGTGCATGCCCTCACCTCTGTATAAACTGTATATGCTGATTATATACAGTTTATACACAATTGTCAAGCCCTGTTTTGACAAATTTTCCGGCGGTTGCATTCCCCTCCGGGATATGCTACACTGAAAGAAAACAAGGAGGTGTGTCTATGAATTTCCTGGAAATTGCCCAAACCCGGCAGTCCTGCCGGGCCTATGACGAAGCCCGCCCCGTGGAGCCGGAGAAACTGGAAGCCGTTCTGGAAGCAGCACGTCTGGCTCCCTCCGCCTGCAATGGGCAGCCCTACCACATCACCGTCTGCCAGGGAGACACCGCCAAGGCCGTGGCCGCCGCCACCGCAGGCATGGGGCTGAACAAATTCGCCGCCCAGGCCCCCGTTCTGCTGGTGTTGTCGGAGATGCCCTATGTGGCCTCCGCCGCAGCAGGTTCCCGGATGAAGCAGAACGACTACCGCTCCCTGGACATCGGTATTGCCGCCGCCTACCTCACCGCCGAGGCCACCGCCCAGGGACTGGGCAGCTGCATCCTCGGCTGGCTGGACGACAGCAAAATCCGGAGCATCTGCGGCCTGAAGCACCCGGTCCGTCTGGTAATTACCTTGGGCTATGCCAAGGAGGGAGATAGGCTGCGAGAGAAAAAGCGGATACCTATGTCGGAACTGGTGACCAGACTATAATACCCGCGCCCGGCCACAAAAAAGCAGGTTTCATCTGATTTGCCGCCGCAGGCGGTAAACTCAGCAAGACTTTTTATCCGCTGAACCGGCCTCAAAAGAGGCCGGTTTTCTCTTGACAGACCCAGCTCGGTGTGCTATCATATATTTAACAATTAAGTTAATTGTTAAATATCAGAAAGGAGGCTGCCTATGGGACTCCAGCAAACCCTGAAAGCTCTGGCTGACCCCACCCGGCGGGAAATTCTGAACCTGCTGAAATCCGGCAAGCGCCCCGCCGGGGAAATCGCCGAGCATTTCGACATTACCCAAGCCGCCGTCTCCCGGCATTTGTCGGTGCTGAAGGACGCTGATCTCATCAGCGACACCCGGGAAGGCAAGTACATCTATTATGAACTGAATGCCACGGTTCTGGAGGAAATCCTGCTGTGGATTTCCGATCTGAAAGGAGAGGGTGACCATGATTCCTAATTCCACGATTATCGCCTGTGTCATTACCCTGTGCATCAGCCTCATCGGACCGCTGGTTCTGCTGCTGATTCTCAGCCTTCGCTGGCGGAAACAGGGCATCGCCGCCGCCTGGTTCGTCGGCGCTGCCGGATTCTTTGTAACCCAGATGGTAATCCGCATTCCCATTCTGAGCCTGCTCTCCGCCAGTGACGGCTTTGCTTCCTTCGCCCAGGAGCACCTTTTCCTCTACGGCGTGCTGCTGGCCTTTACCGCCGGGCTGTTCGAGCTGGCAGGCCGGTTTGCCGCCGCAAAAGTGCTGAAAAAGAAGCCCATCTTCCGCCGGGCGTTGGCTGCCGGTCTGGGCCATGGCGGCATCGAAGCCATTGTGCTGGTGGGTCTGACCTATGTAAACAATCTGATCTATCTGGTGATGATTCAGGCCGGCACCTTTGACGCCCTGATTGCCCAGACCGAGGCCATGGGGGTAGACCCCAGCCAATTGCGCGCCATTCAGGATACTTTCCTCCAGACCGGGGCGGGTCTGTTCCTCCTGGCTGGGCTGGAACGGCTGCTGACCATGGTCGCCCACACCGCCATGTCGGTTCTGGTCTGTTGGGGCGTGTGGCACAACCGTACCACCCCCGCCCTTCTTGCATGCCTTGGCATCCACACCCTGCTGGATTCCATGGTGATGGTGACCTATGTGGTTCCCCAGCCTGCATCCTACTGGATTCTTTACAGCTTTATGGGCCTGGTCGCCCTGTTTTCCCTGTATCTGCTCCGGCGGCTCCGGAAGAACTGGCCCGCCTGTGAGAAAGGAGAGATTGTATGATTCGTCAGAAACGCACCCTGCTGCTGCTTTCTTCCCTGGTTACCCTGCTGCCCATTGTGGTAGGTCTCATTCTCTGGAACCGGCTGCCGGAAACCATTGCCACCCACTGGGGCATTGACGGCCAGCCCGATGGCTGGAGCGGTCTGCCCTTCGCCGTATTCGGTACTCCGCTGACCATGCTGGCCATCCAGTGGTTCCTGGTTCTGATCACCTCCCTGGACTCCAAAGCCCGGGAACGGAACCAGAAACCCTTCGGCATGGTGCTGTGGATTATTCCCGTGATGTCCAACCTGTGCTGCTATTGTGTGTACGCCCTGGCCCTGGGGGTGGAATTCTCCATGTCCAACCTGATGATAGCCGCCATGGCGGTGATGTTCCTGGTCATCGGCAACTACCTGCCCAAGTGCCGCCAGAATTACACCATCGGCATCCGGGTTCCCTGGACCTTCGCCGATGAAGAGACCTGGAACGCCACCCACCGGGTGGGGGGGCGGATGTGGGTCATCGGCAGTCTGGTGATGCTCCTGGGGGCGGTCCTCCCGGCAAAGTTCGGCATTCCCCTGTTTGTGATTGCCATGCTGGTGATCTGCATTGCTCCCATCGTCTATTCCTGGGGGTTCTACACCCGCAAGCGCCGCAGCGGCGCAGAAATCGCCACCACCCTGAAGCCCATGAAGCAGGGCAGCAAAACCTTCACCATGGTGGTGCTGGTATTTGTGGTTGTCATGTTGATTGCCATTTTCTCCCTGCTCTTTGTGGGAGACATCCATATGGAATACGGAGAGGATTCCTTCACGGTAGTTGCCAGCTTCTATGACGATCTGACGGTGAACTACGCTGCCATCGAAAGCATCGAATACCGGGAGAGCGACCTGGACGGGGTGCGCACCTGGGGCTATGGCAGCTTCCGGCTGCTGATGGGTTATTTTGAAAACGAGGAATTCGGCAGCTATACCCGCTACACCTATTACCGTCCCGGCGCCTGCGTAATTCTCCACGCAGACGGAAAGGTGCTGGCCCTCAGTGGGAAGGACCCTGCCGCCACCCGGGAGATATACGAAACCCTGAAAGACCGGACCGGGCTGTAATCCCTCCGCCGAAAAAATCGGCAGAAAGTGGGAAAAATTCCTTGACTACAGGGTAAAATTCTTCTATAATATTCGGAGCTATGAAGATTTTTCTCTTAGAAAGGATTTTGGAATATGGCTAAGGAATTTAAGATTACCAGTCTGCGTCTGGCCGACCTGGAGAAGGAACTGAACTATCTGAAGACCACCCGGGAGCGGGAAGTGGCCGCCATGATTGCGGAAGCCCGGTCCTACGGCGACTTGTCCGAAAACTCCGAATACGATGCCGCCAAGAACGAGCAGGCAAAGCTCTATGGCCGGATTGCGGAAATCGAGGATATTCTGTCCCACGCTGTCATCATTGAGGACGAGAACGAAGCCTCCGGCCGGGTTGGCCTGGGCTGCACCGTCATCGTGGAGGACGAGCAGGGTAACCGGAAGGAGTACCGGATCACCGGCTCCCAGGACAAGGCTGCCGGGGAAACCTTCACCGTCAACGCCCCTGCCGGCTCCTTCTCCATGAAGGTGGTCCAGGTCTCCCGTGAGGGCTGAGCCATGGCAAAGTTTGTACCCCAGTCGGAAATGCCCCTGAGCGACCAGGTGAAGGTCCGCCGGGAGAAGCTGGCTGCCCTCCAGGCCGAGGGCTTCGACCCCTTCGTCCAGACCCGGTTTGAGGTGACTGCCACCTCCGCCGCCATCAAGAACAATTTCGAGGCCATGGAAGGCCAGTCCGTCCGGCTGGCCGGACGGCTGATGAGCAAGCGTGGCATGGGAAAGGTGTCCTTCTGCGATCTGCAGGACCGGGACGGTCGGATTCAGCTGTACGTCAAGTTTGACGAGATGGACGAGGCCGCCTTCCAGCGGTTTAAGAAAAACGACATTGGTGACATTGTGGGCGTAGCCGGCGACGTGTTCAAAACCGAGCGGGGCGAGATCTCCGTCCGGGTTCACGAGGCTATCCTGCTGAGCAAATCCCTGCTGCCCCTGCCGGAGAAGTTCCACGGCCTGACCAATGTGGAGACCCGGTTCCGGCAGCGCTATGTGGACCTGATGGTCAACCCCGAGGTCAAGCAGAACTTCGTCATCCGCTCCAGGTTCATCAAGTTCATGCGCAACTACCTGGACAGCCGGAACTACATTGAGGTGGAGACCCCGGTCCTGAATACCATTGCCGGCGGCGCCGCCGCCCGGCCCTTCATCACCCATCACAACACCCTGGACATTGATATGTACATGCGCGGCATGGACCGGGTGTACGAAGTGGGCCGGATTTTCCGGAACGAGGGCATGGACCCCAAGCACAACCCCGAATTCACCACCGTGGAACTGTATCAGGCCTACGCCGACTTCCACGATATGATGGACATTGCCGAGGGCATCATCTCCGGCGCCGCCAAGGAAATCCTGGGCACCTACGAGGTGGACTGGATGGGCGAGCACATCGACCTGACTCCCGGCTGGCGCCGCCTGACTATGGTGGAAGCGGTAAAGGAGTACGCCGGAGTGGACTTTGGCGCCATCACCGACGACGCCGAAGCGGTAGCCGCTGCCAAGGCCATTGGCGTGGAACTGGCGGAAGCCGCAGAAAAGACCTGGGGCAACGCCCTGTACGCCTGCTTCGACCAGAAGGTGGAGGAGCATCTGGTTCAGCCCACCTTCATCACCATGTATCCTGTGGAGGTATCTCCTCTGACCAAGCGTTCCCCCCAGGACCCCCGGCTCACCGAGCGGTTCGAGCTGTTCGTCTGCCACAGTGAACTGGCCAACGCCTACTCCGAGCTGAACGACCCCATCGACCAGCGCCACCGCTTTGAAAAGCAGGTGGAGCAGCGGGAGCGGGGCGACGAGGAGACGGAAATGCTGGACGAGGACTTCCTCACCGCCCTGGAATACGGCATGCCCCCCACGGGCGGCATGGGCATGGGCGTGGACCGGGTGGTGATGCTGCTCACCGGCACCGACACCATCCGGGAGGTCATCCTCTTCCCCACCATGAAGCCCCTGGATACCCCCAAGGCAGAGAAAACCGAGGAAAAGGCGGAAGCCCCCTGCGTCCCTGCTGTGGAAGAAAAAATCGATTTTTCCAAGGTGGAAATCGAACCGCTGTTCCAGGAGTTTGTGGACTTTGAGACTTTCTCCAAGTCCGACTTCCGGGCCGTGAAGGTCAAAGAATGCGAAGCCGTGAAGAAGTCCAAGAAACTGCTGAAGTTCGTCCTGGATGACGGCTCCGGCACGGATCGGGTGATTCTCAGCGGCATCCACGAGTATTACGAACCGGAGCAGCTGGTGGGCAAGACCTGCGTGGCCATCACCAACCTGCCCCCCAGAAAGATGATGGGCATCGACTCCTGCGGCATGCTGATTTCCGCCGTCCACCACGAGGAAGGAGCAGAGAAGCTCCATCTTCTGATGCTGGACAGCCACATTCCCGCCGGCGCAAAGATGTACTAATAAAGTTGAACTGGTAAAAAAGCGATGTCAAAAAGGAAAGCCGTCTGAATTCTGTGAAGAGTTCAGACGGCTTTTTCAGGTTTTTGAATTTCGGAAACGACCCCCGCTATCGTCAAAGTGAATACGGGTTTCCTGTTCCATTTTGCTGTTTCGGGTCACCAAAGCCGGAACATTCAGGCGATTATGAGGCGCAGATAAAAGCAGCGCTTCTGCGAATATCTGCTTTCAAAAGTGCCCCGGCATGAAACGGGCTGCCATCGTGTTCGCGCTCATAAATCGTACAGTGCAGCCTCGTCTTTTTCTCTGTTTGCCGCCAGGAGCAGGGTTTTCCCGGCCATCGACGCCAGACATACGTTGCTGGGCCCCGCACCGGCTTCAACACTGCATACATTATAGCCATGGTCAGGATGATACTGCAGCAGGAAAATTTCCTGATCCCCGCCACGGGCGCCAATGGCAAAGCTCGGCACGCCATGGACCTTTCCTGCGTAAATCGCATGGGTAAAACCCTGGCGCTTCGGATACTCGTACACAAGCTCCGGCTGCCCACCCACACGCTTATACACCTCAAAACGGTCTCCGTGGAAGGGCCGGATCAATCCGTACTCCAGCTGCCCATCCCCATCCAAGTCCATGGCACACACATCGCTGGCATCCATGGGCAATACTTTTCGAACGTCCCAATCAAGGCCCTCGCACTGGGGCGGAGTCACCAGGAACACACCGTCCCGGGTTGCCACGCCAAATTTGCACACACCGTCATCATCAATTCGGTTGAAGCCGTGATTTTGAAACAGCCCATCCCGCAGCACCGTCAGCTCCGTATGCACGTCTCCGCTCAAATCCTGCGGCAGCTCCCCACAGAGGATTTTCCCCGGCGTTGACCAATCCGCAGGGTCCTTTTTTCCATTGTGCAGTGTGCAGGCAATCAGGAATCTGCGATTTCCCACACGGGTCACGTCAAAACGGTGCAAATACGGTATCCTACAGACACATTTTCTCTGATAACCGCCGTCTTTTCCCTGTATCAGCCAAATGGCGCTGCTCTCGGAATGGACCATGTCGAAGAAGCCCGTTGAGGCAAAAAAGCTGTCCGGCACATCCTCTACCGGGCAAATGCTCATCGTTCCGCCCAGTTTCTCCTGTTCGTCCCACAAAACCGTTTTGCGGGCGTACGCGGGCCCGTCGTACACCACCAGCCGGCCATCTCCCTCCCCCGCATAAATCAGCTTCCAGGCATCGCCAGATCTCATGGCGCTGACACTGTAACACATTGGAATTGTATCAATTATTCTCTTTTGCATCACCATCATCCCCCTTTTCATATTACAAAAGCCGGCTCACAGGGAGCCGGCTCCGTCAACAGGAAGGTTGACGCCATCCAAGAACGCAGCTTCGGCACTGCATACATAAATTACCGCAGCCGCAATTTCCTCCGGCGTTCCCAGACGCCCCATGGGCTGTCTGGACACATAGCGCTCATAAGCCTTCGCCGGATCTTCTTCCGCATCGATGCGCCCTTGCAGGGACGGAGAAAGCACAGTCCCCGGGCTGACACAGTTCACCCGAACGCCATCCTTCAGCGAATCCGCCGCCATGGCCCGGGATAAAGCCAGCACCGCCCCCTTGGATGCCGAATAGGCTGCCCGCGCAGCAATCCCCTTGATGGCAACCAAGGAACTAATATTGGCAATGCACCCTTTCGTCTGCCTCAGATGGGGCATTGCCTCACGGCAGACAAGAAAGACACCGGTCGCATTCACCGCCATGACACGGTTCCATGTCTCCAGGTCCGTTTCCTCGACACTCCCTCCCGTGACAATTCCGGCACAGTTCACCAGCACGTCCAGTCTCCCAAAGGCAGCCACAGTCTTTTGAACCATGTCAGCCACCTGCAGGGGAGACTGTACATCCGCCTGAAGAAACAAGCTTTCCCCGCCCCGGGAACGGATCTCCTCAGCCACCGCTCTGCCCGAATCGCTCTTGGAATTCACGCAAACCCGTGCCCCCCTGGCCGCAAAGGCCAGGGCGCAGGCACGGCCGATCCCGGCGCCTGCGCCGGTAATCAGAACGGTTTTCCCGGAGTAGTCAAACAGGTCCTCCATCAGTCCACACCCATATAGGCCTTCTGAACCTGTTCGTTGTTCATCAGGTTTTCACAGGTATCGCGGAGGATGATCTCTCCTGTCTGCATCACATAGCCCCGGTCTGCCGTGTTCAGTGCGATTTTCGAATTCTGTTCCACAAACATAATGGTTGTGCCATCCTCGCGGATCCGCTTGATGGCCTCAAAAATTTCCTTCACAATGATGGGGGCCAGGCCCAGAGACGGCTCATCCAGCAGCAGGAGCTTCGGCTGGCCAATCATGGCTCTCGCAATCGCAAGCATCTGCTGTTCTCCGCCGGACAGGGTTCCACCAAGCTGCGTTTTCCGCTCTTCAAGCCGTGGGAACAGCTTATACATCTTTTGGATGTCCTCTCTGATCCCCTTCCGGTCCTTGCGCAGATAGGCGCCCGTCTCCATGTTCTCCAAAACCGTCAGCTGGGAGAAAATATGCCGTCCCTCCAGGACCTGGATCAATCCCCGTTTGGTGATCTCATAGCCGGGAAGCTTCTGAATCTGCTTGCCGTTGAATTCGATCACGCCAGAGACGCCCGAAGCAGGCGTCAGACCGGAAATTGTCTGCATGGTCGTGGTCTTACCAGCGCCGTTGGCGCCGATCAGCGTAATAATCTCGCCCTCCTCAACATACAGGTCAATGCCTTTTACGACCTGAATATTTCCGTAGGAATAGCGAAAATCCTTCAGTTCCAGCAGTTTGCTCACGTCTCGTCACCTCCCAGGTACGCCGCAATAACCTCGGGGTTCTTCTGAACCTCTTCCGGAGTTCCCTCGGCAAGCTTCTTGCCGTAGTTCAACACAAAGATGCGGTCGCAGACGCCCATCATCAGCTTCATATCGTGCTCAACAATCAGGATTGTGACGCCCCGGTCCAGTATCCTGTGCAGCAGATAGTTCAGTTCAACCTTTTCCGTGGAGTTCATGCCGGCTGCAGGCTCGTCCAGCAGGATCAGCTTCGGGTCCGATGCCAGGCCGCGGACGATCTCCAGCAGACGCTGCTGACCATAGGACAGAGATCCTGCCTGCTCATTGGCATAGTCCTCCAGCCCGACAAATCGCAGCAGATCCATTGCCTTCTCCCGGATTGTCTTCTCCTCCTCCCGCTGCTTTTTTGTATGCAGCGTGCTGGCAAAGAATCCGGATTTCAGCCTGGGGTGCATGCCAACCATTACGTTCTCCATCACCGTCATTTTCTTGAACAGATTGATGACCTGATAGGTTCTGGCAATACCGGCCTCATTGATCTGATAGGGCTTCAGCCCGTCGATCCGCTTGCCGTCAAATTTGATTGTGCCGCTGTCCGGCTTGTAGACACCGCTGATCTGGTTGAAAAAGGTGGTCTTGCCGGCGCCGTTGGGGCCGATAATGCCGTTGATTTTTCCGCCTTCCATGTGCATGGTCACATCATTGGTGGCCTTCAGGCCGCCAAAGCTCAGGCAAAGGTTATCAATTTCCAGCAGCATTCTTTACCCCTCCTTTTCTCTTGGTCAGTCGGGCAATCAATTTCTTTCCCTCGCCATAAATACCGCCCGGGAAAGCTACAATCACAATCAGCAGCAGCGCGCCGTAAATCAGCATCTGATACTGCTCAAACACACGCAGGCACTCGGTCATCACAAACACCGTTACTGCACCCAGAATGGGACCCAGCAGAGAACCGGTTCCGCCGAAAAGCATCATCGTCACAAACATGACGCTCTGTTTCTGCGTAAAGGTGTCCGGACCAATGTAGCCAACCAGGTGGGCATACATTGCGCCGGCAAAGCCCGTATAGAACGCACTGACCGCAAAAGCCATTACTTTGTACTTGGTTACATTGATGCCCATGCCGTTGGCCGCATGAGGATTCTCCCGAATGGCAATCCATGCACGGCCAACCTTGGAATGAATCATCAGCTGCTTGGCAATCAAGAATAGCGCAACTGCAACAAGTCCAAAATAATAGAACTTGGTGTTGGTGTCCAGGGAGAATCCAAACAGGTTAATGGGATCGGTAAACATACCCACAGCATTATTGGTAATGCCGCCGGGAGAGTTCAAGATCAGGGAGTACACAATTTCGCCAAACGCAATCGTCGCCAGGGACAGGAAATGGAATACCAGTTTGGAGGCAGGATAGGCAATAATCGCACCAATCACCGTCGCCAGCAGGGTTGCGATGATCATCGTCAGCAGCACCGGCAAATGGCAATAGGTATGGAGCATAACGGAACCGTAAGCGCCGATGGCGAAGAATGCCGCATGGCCCATGGAAATCTGGCCGCAATAGCCGAAATCAACATCCAGACCGGACACTGCAATGATGTACAGGAACGAGAAGCAGCAAACCAGGATGCCATAGCTGAACCCCACTGCGGTAAGCAGAACGGGAAGCAGCAGCAGCACTGCCAGAATCACAATGTTCTTTACAGATAAGTTCTTTCTTAGATTCATGGGTTGCCTCCTATTCCGAGATCGCGCGCTCGTTGAAGATGCCGGTAGGCTTTACGAACAGGAACAGCAGCAGCAGCGCATAAGCAATCATATCCTTGTAGGTGGAGGACAGATAGCCCGCCACGAAGGTCTCGGTGACGCCCAGCAGAATGCCGCCCACGATTGCACCGATCAGGTTGCCGTAGCCGCCCATAATGGCACCCGCAAACCCCTTTCGGCCGATGGTGCTGCCAAGCATGATAAACACACCATAGATGGGGCCCAGCAGAATGCCAGCCAGAGCCGCCATACCGGCGGCAATGCCCCAGGAAATGCCTGTACTGAGGGAAGTATTGATGCCGCAGGCCTGCGCTGCCTTCGCATCCATTGCGGAAGCACGCATAGCCGTGCCAAACCGGGTATGCTTCATAAAAATCTGCAGTCCGGCCATACACAGGAAGGACATGAAAATGCAGAATACAGATTCCGTCTGAATAGATACGCCTGCGATTTTAATAGAAGAAACCGAAAAAATCTGAGGATAGCTCAGCATCTTTGTACTCCAAATGCCCTGAATGGAATTCTGGAGAATATACTGAACCGCAATCGTTGCAAGCACAACATAAATTGCCAGCACATTTTTCTTCAGGAGCTTACCAATTACAAAGTGCTCCATCGCCATACCGAATAGGAACGCCACAAGCACGGTCAGGATCAGCGAAACAAGATAAGGCAGCTTCAGCAGGGAAAAGAAGGTATAACCCAGAAATGCTCCCAGCGTCAGTACGTCGCCCTGAACAAAGTTCATCAGGCCGGATGACTTGTAAATCAGACTGTAGCCCAGTGCGATCAAGCCATAGACACAGCCCAAAACAAAGCCCGAGATCAATATCTGCAAAAACACGGAATCGGTTCTCCTCTCATGATAAAAGTAAAAAGGAACGATTTATGAAAAATTTCTTTTCTCTCCGGGAGGTGCTGCCTCCCGGAGAGAATGTGCGCCGGAACCGATCCGATCAGTTCAGGCCGGAAGCCTCCATAACGGCCTGGTATCCGTCAGTGCCTTCCCAGGTATTCCAGGTCATGTACTTCTCGTCATCGATGACAAAGATGTTGAACTCATGCAGGCCTTCGCCGTCGCCCTTGGTAAAGTCCTGCTCACCAGCCAGGGTCTGAACACCAGACAGCGTACCAACCGCCTTGGCAACAGCCTCGCCGTCATTGGAGCCGGCAGCTTCGCAGGCAGCCTTCAGAACCAGCATGGAGTCATAAGCACGGTAAGCGCAGTCAGAGACGGGCAGGGTGCCATACTCTGCCTCATAGGCAGTCAGGAATTCCTTGATGAAGGGATCATCGCATTCATCCACGGAGGAGTAGGTCAGGTACGGATACGCAAAGGCAATGCCGTTGGAAGCAGCGCCTGCCACATTCAAAGCATCAACCTGGTACAGATCCTTGGTGAAGCACAGGCCGTTGTAGCCGAACTGGCGCAGCTGCTTTGCAATCAGGGGCTGGGTGGGACCAAAGGTGGAGATAAACACAACCTGCGGATTGGAATTGATGATCTTGGCGACCTGGCCGGAGAAATCGGTGTTGCCTTCCGCATAGCTTTCGCTGGTGGTGATCTCAATTCCGGCCTCCTTGCACAGTTCCGTGAAGGTGTTTACGCCGGCTACAGCGGCATCATCCTGACCTGCAAAGATCGCAGCCTTTGTGATGCCAAGATCCTTCAGCTTATTTACAACCAGAGGCAGTGCGAAGTCATTGTTCTGGCAGGCACGGAAGACATACTCCCAGCCTTCCGCCATCCACGTGGGAGAGGTGCCGGTGCCGAAGGTAGGAATCTTGGCATCGTTATAAATCTTGCCGGAGGACAGCACGCAGCTGGAAATGCAGGAACCGATGATGGCCTGAACGCCGTCAGCCTGAACCATTCTGGTTGCCAGCTTCACCGCTTCTTCGGGCAAGCCCTGATCGTCATAGGACAGGACCTGAACCTGTTTGCCGTTGATGCCGCCGTTTTCGTTAAACTGCTTTGCAGCAAGTTTCACGGCATTCAGCGCGCATTCGCCGGGCTGCGCATTGGTTCCGGTCAGGGGCTGGGGGCAGCCGATGATGAAGGTGTCTCCAGTATCAGCTGCAGCGGACTGCTGGGTGTTTTGAGTGTCCTGGGTGTTCTGGGTGCTCTGGTTATCAGAGCCGGTGGTTCCGCCGCAGGCAGCCAGACTGACTGCCAAGCACAGAACGAGTACAACTGCTAAGATTTTTTTCATAATTCTGCTCCTTTTTTATATTGGTACCTCTGATTACCAGAGGTTGCCCTCTTCATTAAACTTCCAGTCCTCTGGCTGGGACAGGATCTCAATATGTTCCGAGGCTTCCGCTTCTGCCAGCATTGCTTCCGAAATCTCAATCTGCTCCAGATTCATCGTATCCCGGATGTGCACCATCCGCGGATGGTCACGGTCTATGTAGTTGCAGGTCCGCAGTGCGATCTGAATGCAGCTTTTATCCGAATGCGTAAACAAGGGAATCTTCGGTGTACACAGCACGGTGGAAGTCACCACATTGGGGTAGGTACAGTCCACATCAATTTTATCTACCAGCCGTTTTGTCGTCACATCCGCAAGGCCAAGTCCGTTGCAGTTGCCGTGGGTTTCCTCCGTAAGGTCCAGCACGGCAATGTGCTGTACGTTCTTTTCTCCCTTTACATGAGGTACCGCAAAACGCCCCGTAATATTGGGATCCATGCCGTCGCCGCTGATGTCCTTTCCGATTCGGTCAACCACCAATACATCAATATTGTCGAAAAATATTTTTCCCAAGAACTCTTTGGAGCGCTTCAGCAGCGGCGGCTCCTTTTCCATGATCTCCTCTTTCAGCATCCCGGAAATGATGCAGGTCTGATCAAAGGCATTTTCAACCAGCGCCACTGCGCCAAGCACCTTGGCATTGTCCAGAATCACTTTACCGATCACAGGAAGCAGCTCGCCCAGTGCCTTAAAGCCGTCTCTGTGCACGGTCTGCGCACCATGCTGTTTTCCCATGCCAATGACTGCCATCTTCAGGATTCCGCTTTCATAGGGTCCGCGGAAGGCGGTGTGCGCCTTCACTCTGCCGCAGAGAATAATTCCATCTGCCGCATGGGCATAGCGGTCAATGAATACCGGCATGCCGTCCGGCGTCTGCCCCAGCTGATCAACCTCCATGGTTGCCTTGATTGGACAGCCCAAATATTCCTCCGTAACGCCGTAGCCCGTCAGAATTTCTCTCTGCCCTTCCGCCGTCGCACCGCCGTGGCTTCCCATCGCTGGAAATACGAACGGCTCACCGCCCTGCTCTTTTACGAAGTCCACAATTGCCTTGATAATCAGGGCAATGTTGGCAACACCCCTGCTTCCGCATGTAATCGCAATGGAGTCTCCCTTGTGAATTCTCTGGGCCATGCCACAGTCCAGAAGTTCCTGGCGGACCTTTGCAGGGATCTCCGCTCTGGGGATGTTGGTGTGGTCCAGTTTCTGACGAACCCTGACCATCTTCGGCAGCTGTACGGTTCCAGCCAAAGCCGTGACCACATTTCCCTCCTTCACAGTTTCCAATGCCATGTATCCACACCCTTTCTTTATTACAGCAGTACGCCGTCTTTAAAGATCATTACTTCACGATAGCCGTTGATCTCATTCTTTGTCCGCACTTTTCCACTGGCCACATCCAGAAGCATCTGCCAGAGCTCGTCTGCCGCATCCTCAAAATCCACACCCTCCAGGATCTGACCGGCGTTGAAGTCGATCCAATTGTGTTTTCGATTGGCCATCACCGCATTGGATGCCAGCTTGATGGTAGGAATGGCCGTCGCCAGGGGATTTCCCCGGCCCGTTGTAAACAGCAGCTGCTGTGCGCCGCTTGCCAGGAGATTTGTGATGGATACATTGTCATTCCCCGGCCCGATCATCAGATTCAAGCCCTTTTTCTCCACGCGCTGGCCGTAGTGCAGCGTATCCACCACAGGTGCATTTCCGCCCTTCTGAATGCAGCCCATTGACTTCTCTTCCAGGGTCGTAATGCCGCCCCGGTGATTGCCGGGGGACGGATTGTCATAGCAAGGCTGGCCATAATCCGCATAGTATTGCTTGAAACCGTTGATCAGGTGAACCACCTTTTCAAAGGTGTGCTCGTTGTCTGCCCGATTCATGAGATATGTCTCTGCGCCGAACATCTCCGGGACCTCCGTCAGGACAGCGCTGCCGCCTTTGGCACAAATGGTATCTGCAATGCGTCCGCAGAGCGGATTGGCTGTTATGCCGGAGAAAGCATCGGATCCGCCGCACTTGAATGCCACTGTCAGGTCGGACACCGGACAGGTTTCCCGGTGATCCCCCGCCATCGCATCCAGGATTTGACCGATCAGACCCATCGCCACTTCCACCTCATCCTCCACATCCTGCGTGATCAGCGTCTTGATCCTCGCAGAATCATAGGACCCAAGCACTGGAAGGAAATGCTCCAGATCATTGTTTTCACAGCCAAGACTGACAATCAGCACGCCGCCCGCATTGGGATGCTGGATAATGCTTTTCAGGATGTTCTGCGTATTCTGGAAGTCCTCACCCATCTGCGAGCAGCCGGCATTGTGGGGGAATGCGAAAATGCCGTCGCATCTTTCCGGGAATCGCCGCTGGGCTTCCTCCTGAATCAGCCGGATGGTGGTATTCACACAAGAAACCGTTGGAATGATCCACAATTCGTTTCTCGTTCCTACCCGGCCGTCTGCACGACGATATCCCTGGAAACAATTCCCTCTTCCTGCGATTCTGGGAGACGCTTCATGGGGGTGGGGATTATAGGTGTAGGACAGCTGGCCGGACAGGTTCGTATCCATATTGTGCATATGCACCCAATCGCCGACATGAATCGGCTGCGTGGCGTGGCCGATCACGGTGCCATACTTGATCACCGCTTCACCCGATGCCATATCCCGCAGGGCCACCTTATGCCCAATGGGAATATCCTGCCGCAGCAGGATCCGGGCTCCGTCAATGCTCACCTCTGTGCCTTTCGCTGTGTCCTGCGTTGCGACAGCCACCGCATCTTCGGGATGTATTTTAATAAATGCTTCCTTCATATGTAATCCTCTCTCGCATTTGGCATTATCACCAATTTTGCGGAATTATTTTTTTAATTAATTAACTATATATGTATCTGATATTATCTGACTAATATATCAGTTACGACAAAACAATCCACGGCTATTCATGGATTGTTATATTGAAGTTGAAATCGTACGCCTCCCGCTTACTGGTCAGGATATGCGCCCGAACGGCCTGCTCCACCGCATCCGGGTCCCGCTTTCCAATGGCCTCCAGGATCGTCAGGTGTTCCCGGATGGAGCAGCTGTAATCCCGGTTTCTCGTGGATGTCATCACGCGGATTCGGTGATTGTGGTCATTCACCACGGCAAACAAGCTGTTCAGAAACATATTGTTGGAATAGCTGGTGAGTTCACGGTGCAGCTTGTAGTCCAAATCGATGTACTTCATCACATCATAGGATTCCGGTCGGAAGGACTGGAATTCGCGTTTCATCTTCCATATCCATTCGTCCGTCGTCTGCCCTACGGTCTGCCTTGCCATATAGGGTTCATTCAGCAGCCGCACCTCGTAAACGCAGTTGATCAAGTCCAAAGAAACATCGGACACAATGGTTCCCTTCCTGGGGTAGATAATCACGAACCGGTCCTTTGCCAGGCGCTGGATTGCCTCCCGAATCGGTGTGCGGCTGATGTTCAGTTCCTGGATCAGGGCCTCCTCAGAAATATCCGAAGTAGGACGCATCTCAAGCATGATAATCTTCCGCTTAATAATTTCGTAGGCCTCTTCTGCTTTACTCTGCATTCTGTTTGCTCCGTTCCTTTGTGTTTCTAATATATCACTCGTAATATTTGATGTCAATAGCATCGTCGACTTTCTACTATTTACTAAAATTCAGCCAACTGAATTTGTGCAGCTTATACAAGTTTCAATTTTTACGCTCCGCATCACACTTTTGGACCATTCAGCAGCCGGGAAATTTGCGACGCAGCACTGGTAATCTGGCCCGCAAGGAGCGGCACTCTGTCCTCACTCAGCCTGGTTGTGGGTGCAGACAGGCTGATGGCCGCATAAGCAATTCCCTGTTCGTTTTTGATCGGGGCTGCAACGCAGCGAATCCCCAGCTCATGCTCCTGGTCATCAATGGCATAACCCCGCTGGCGGGTCTTTTCCAGATCCTCCAGCAGGCTTTCCGGTGTACACAGAGTATGATCTGTGAACACCTGGTACTTGGTTGTCCGGGCAATCAGGTTCTGCTCCTCCTCCGGCAAAAACGCAAGAATGGCCTTCCCCACCCCTGTGCAGTACATGGGATTGCGCAGGCCAATGCGGGATGCCATGTGGATTACGCTCTGCACAGGTTCCTCCTTATACAGGTAGACAACGGAATTTTCCTCCCGCAGGACAAAGTGAATTGCCTCGTTGGTCTTGACCGCCAGCTCCCGCAGCACCGGCTCCACAACAGGGAGAAAGCCGTTGGCATTGACTGTCCGGCATCCAATTTCATAGAGCTTCAGGGAAATGTGATAGGTATTGCTGCGGCTGTCTTTGATTACATAGCCGTGGGCAATCAAAGACGCCAGCAGGCGAAACGCCGTACTCTTATTCAGCTGCGTCTGCCGCACCAGTTCCGTAAGCGAAACGCCTTGCGGATGCAGTGAAATGGTCTCCAGCAGCTGGAAAGCCCTGTCCACGGACTGGATCGAATACTGTTCCATGTTATCGCACCTTTATTCATCGTTCTGAAAAAGAGTATAACATATTTTTCCAAATTAAGCGAGAAGTTTCTGAAATTTTTTCCAGCCTTTTTCGATCCACCCTCTTGACATTTTTCATCTCCCTGCATTATAATAGTTTCACGATATGAATTATTATTTCATATTATGAAACTTTAATGGAGGAATGTATCATGCGCGAGCAAGTCATTCAGGCAATTCTAGAGCACAAAATCATCGCAATCGTACGGGGCGCTGAGGAAGGCAAGGTTCCCAAGATTGCCCAGGCTCTGTACGATGGCGGCATTCACCTGATGGAGGTCACTTTCAATCAGAAAGATCCCGATTCCTTCGTGAATACCCAGAATGCGATCCGGAATTCCATCGCACGCATGGGCGATCAAATGCTGATCGGCGCAGGAACGGTTACCTGCGTTTCTCTGGTGGAAGCTGCGAAAGAAGCCGGCGCACAGTATATTGTCTCTCCCGACACCGATGAGGACGTAATCCGCCGCACCGTTGAACTCGGCATGGTCAGTCTTCCCGGCGCATACACCGCAACCGAGGCAAAGAAAGCCCACAATGCCGGTGCAGATTTTGTCAAGCTTTTCCCCTGCATTGAGGGTGCCCCCGCATATCTGAAGGCCCTCTGCGCCCCTCTGAGCAACATCCGCTTCCTGGCGGTTGGCGGTGTGAATGCAGACAACTGCGCTGCTTTCATGAAGGCCGGTGCCTGCGGCGTAGGCGTTGGCGGGTGCCTCGTCAACAAAGAGTGGGTTGCGCAGGAACGCTATGACCTGATTACCGCAGAAGCGCAGAAGTTCGTGAAAAATATCAACGTCAAGTAATTCAGGAGGTTATTATGAGCAGATTTGTTACATTTGGTGAAATCATGTTCCGGTTCAACCCGGAAGGCTACCTTCGCATTACGCAGGCGCCGAAGTTTGAGGTTTCCCTGGCAGGCGGTGAAGCCAACGTGGCCGTATCTCTTGCCAACTATGGACTGGATACCGCATTTGTTACCAAGGTTCCCAGCCATGAAGTCGGCAACTGTGTGATTAATGAAATGCGTCGCTATGGCGTTGACACCAGATTTATCGTTCGGGGCGGCAGCCGGCTGGGTCTGTTCTATGTAGAAAAGGGTGCCTCTCAGCGCCCTTCCAAGGTCATCTATGACCGGGCGGGTTCCTCCATCGCCACTGCGGCCCCTTCCGACTTCGATTGGGATGCCATTTTTGATGGCGCTCAGTGGTTCCACTTCACCGGAATTACCCCTGCTCTCAGCGAAAACATGGTGCAGGTTTGTCTGGATGCCTGTAAGGCTGCCAAGGCCCATGGCGTTACCATCAGCTGTGACCTGAACTATCGCAAGAAGCTGTGGTCCCGTGAGCAGGCCTGCAAGGTCATGACTGCGCTTATGCCCTATGTGGATGTCTGCATTGCCAACGAAGAGGATGCTTTCGATGTCTTTGGCATTCAGGCGGAGCACACCGACATCGAAGGCGGTAAGCTGGACTATGCCGCCTACGCCAGCGTAGCCCGCCAAATCGCCAGCCGCTTTGGCACAAAGAAGGTAGCCATCACCCTGCGCGGCAGTATTTCCGCCAGCAGAAACACCTGGGCTGGTATGCTCTATGACGCAGCCTCTGACAAGGCCTGCCTGTCCCGCAGCTATGACATCCAGATCGTGGATCGGGTCGGCGGCGGCGACTCCTTCGGCGGCGCACTGATTTATGCGCTTTCCCAGAACTACACCGACCAGGAAGCCATCGACTTTGCCGTGGCCGCCTCCTGCCTGAAGCATACCATCGAGCATGATTTCAATCAGGTTTCCGTGGAGGAAGTCCGTGCCTTGATGACCGGCTCCGGCTCCGGCCGCGTACAGCGCTGATACTCATTTTGATCCTCCAATATTCCAAAGGGCATCCCCTTCCCGGGGATGCCCTTTGTGCTGCACCGAATTGGGTACGATGCTACAGATCTTTCTTGCAAATTATAGGACAATGTCTTATAATGAAGGCAATATTGTCCGAAAGGAACGGGATTGCCATGAAAGTAACCCTTCAGCATCTGACCAAAACCTTTCCCAGCCGGAGCAAAAAGCAGCCGGAGGATGTGGTTGCCGTTCAGGATTTTTCCTTCGAAATTCCCGACGGTAAGCTCATCGGCCTGCTTGGCCCCTCGGGCTGCGGCAAATCCACTACGCTGAACCTGCTCTCCGGCCTGCTGAAGCCCACCAGCGGACGGATTTTCTTCGGGGAAGATGACGTCACCGACCTGCCTGCCGAGCATCGGGGGGTGGGACTGGTGTTCCAGAACTACGCCCTGTACCCCCATCTGACAGTGAAGCAGAACATCACCTTCCCCCTGGAAAACCGGAAGGGCAAGGACCGGCTCACCAAGCAGCAAATGGCGGAAAAGGCCATGGAAGCAGCAAAGCTGGTGCAGATTGAGGGCCTGATGGACCGCAAGCCCAGCGAGCTCTCCGGCGGTCAGCAGCAGCGGGTGGCCATCGCCCGGGCCCTGGTGAAGATGCCCCGGATTCTCCTTCTGGATGAACCCCTGTCCAATCTGGACGCCCGGCTGCGGCTGCAGACCCGGGAAGAAATCCGCCGGATTCAGCGCTCCACCGGCATCACCACCGTGTTCGTCACCCACGACCAGGAGGAAGCCATGTCCATCTCCGACCTGATTGTGGTGATGAAGGACGGCATTGTCCAGCAGGCCGGAAAACCCCAGGAGGTCTACGACTCCCCCGCCAACCTGTTCGTGGCGAAATTTCTGGGCAATCCTCCCATCAACGTCTTTGACGCCCAGGTGCGCAGCCAGACCCTGTACATCGGGGATGAAGCCGTCCTCCCGGTGCCTGGCGTGTCCGATCAGCTGGTCACCGCTGCTGTCCGCCCGGAGGGATTTATCCTCAGTGAACAGGGTGCGCTCACCTGCAATCTCAGCGGCGTGGAGGTCATGGGCCGGGACATCAGCGTGGTATCCACCCATCCCAATTCCCAGAATCTCACCATCCGCTCCATTATTTCCGCAGAAACCGGAGTGGCCCCCGGAAAAACAGTCCGCTTTGACCTGAAGCCAGCCAAAGTATTCCTCTTCTCCCGGGATGACGGAACCCGGATTTCCTTCTGAGGGAGGCCGCTTATGGAAAAAAACAATCCAAAAGGCTGGCTGTATCTGCTGCCCGCCGCTGTATTCCTGGGCTTCTTTCTGGTGTATCCCCTGATTGACGTGCTGATCTACTCCCTGGAGGAAGGGTTCAACTTTGCATCCCAGACCTACCGGGGGGTAGGCGGATATAACTATGCCTATGTGCTTCACGACCCCTATTTCCTTCAGGCCCTGAAGAATACCTTCATTCTGGTCATCATCACCGTTCCCCTTTCCACCGGGCTTGCCCTGCTGATTTCCGTGGGCTTAAGTTCCATCCGGAAACTCCGGGAGCTGTATCAGACCATCTACTTCCTGCCCTACGTCACCAACACCCTGGCGGTTGGCCTGGTGTTCATGATTCTCTTCAAGCAGACCCCCTACACCGACGGTCTGGCCAATCTGGTGCTCAGCTGGTTCGGCGCAGGGCCGGTGGACTTCATCGGCGGTCCCTATTGGGCGAAGATGTTCGTGCTGTGCTTTTATACCGTCTGGGTAGTTCTGCCCTTCAAGATTCTGATTCTCACCAGCGCCCTTGCTTCTGTGGACCAGACCTACTATAACGCCGCCAAGGTGGACGGCACCTCCCGGCTGCGGGTGTTCACCCGAATTACCCTGCCCATGATCTCCCCGTCCCTGTTTTACCTGGTAATCACCGGCTTCATTGGGGCCTTCAAGGCCTACTCCGATGCGGTTGCCCTGTTCGGCACCGATCTGAACGCCTCGGAGATGAATACCATTGTGGGCTATATCTATGACATGCTCTACGGAGATTCCGGCGGCTATCCTTCCTACGCCTCCGCCGCCGCTATCTTGCTGTTTGCCATTGTCCTGACCATCACCTGCATCAATCTGCTGGTCAGCAAGAAGCACGTCCACTATTGAGGAGGCTCCCCTATGGATTATGAGAAAATCGAAAAGGCCGACGCCCGCCGGGCTGCGGTTCGGAAGGCCCTGACTTACCTGCTGCTGTCGGTGTGGGCTTTGGCGGTGCTGTTCCCCTTCTACTGGATGGTTCTCACCAGCGTGAAAGGCTACGGTGCCTACAACTCCGAGTGGATTCCCCAGCTGTACACCCTCTCCCCCACCCTGGAAAATTACACCCAGGCCTTCACCCAGGTGCCCCTGGCCGGATACTTCGTCAACACCATTATCTTCACCCTGGCTACCACGGCCCTGATGCTGATTGTCACTGTTCTGGCGGCATTTGCCTTCGCCCGGCTGAATTTCCGGGGCCGGGATCTGGCCTTCACCCTGTTCCTGTCTCTGATGATGATTCCCACGGAGCTGGTGGTAATTACCAACTTCGTCACCATCACCAACTGGGACCTGCGCAACACCTTCCTGGGTCTGATTCTGCCCAGCGTCACGTCGGTATTTTACATCTACCTGCTGAAGGAGAACTTCGCCCAGATTCCCGACGAGCTGTACTATGCCGCCAAGGTGGACGGCACTTCCGACCTGAAGTACCTGTGGAAGGTGCTGATTCCCATCTGCCGCCCCACCATCATCACCATCACCATTCTGAAGGTCATCGAGTGCTGGAACTCCTATATCTGGCCCCGGCTGATTACCGATGACCAGGCCTATTTTCTGGTGTCCAACGGCATCCAGGAAATCCGGGAGAACGGCTTCGGCCGGGAAAATATTCCCGCCATGATGGCGGCGGTGGTGGTCATCTCCCTGCCGCTGATTGTGCTGTTCCTGATTTTCCGCCGGAAAATTATGGCGGGGGTTTCCAGAGGAGGGGTGAAGGGATGAAAAAATACGCTGCCTTTCTTCTGTCCGTTGTGCTGCTTCTCGCCCTCACCGGCTGCCATGGCTCCCGGGAAAAAGCTGCCTTTGTCATCCCCTCGGGATTCGACACCGCCCGGGATTACGAAATCACCTTCTGGGCCAAAAACGATACCAATATGGCCCAGGTGAACATCTACAAGCAGGCCATTGCGGATTTTCAGGCGCTGTATCCCAATATCACCGTGAACCTGCGGCTGTACACCGACTACGGCAAAATCTACAACGACGTCATCACCAACATCGCCACAGACACCACCCCCAACGTGTGCATCACCTACCCGGACCACATCGCCACCTACCTCACCGGTGCGGATACAGTGGTGCCCCTGGACGACCTGTTCGCCGACCCCAGATACGGTCTGGGGGGCAGTGAGGTTCGGTTCGATGGGCCGACGCAGGAGGAAATTATTCCCAAATTTTTGCAGGAGTGCCGGTTTAACGGCTCCTGCTATGCCGTTCCCTTCATGCGTTCCACGGAAGCCTGCTATGTGAACAAGACCTATGTGGAAAAGCTGGGTTACACTTTGCCGGAGACCCTGACCTGGGACTTCGTCTGGGAAGTTTCCGAGGCCGCCATGGCCCAGAGCAGCGACGGAACCTACCTGGTCAACGGGCAGAAGGTGCTGATTCCCTTCATCTACAAGTCCACGGACAACATGATGATCCAGATGCTCCGGCAGCTGGACGCCGGCTACTCCACCGCCCGGGGAGACATCCAGATCTTCAACGACACCACCCGCTCCCTGCTGTACACCATCGCCCAGCACACTGCCACAGGGGCATTCAACACCTTCAAGCTGGCGGGGTACCCTGCCAACTTCCTCAACGCCGGGCAGTGCATCTTTGCCATCGACTCCACCGCCGGCGCCACCTGGATGGGCTCCGACGCCCCTTTGGTGGACATCGCAGAAGAGAAGCTGGTGCCATTCGAGACCGCCGTCATGACCATCCCCCAGTTTGACCCGGAGAATCCAAAAATGATTTCCCAGGGTCCCTCGGTGTGTATTTTCCAGAAGGAGGATCCCCAGGAAGTGCTGGCCTCCTGGCTGTTTACCCAATATCTGCTGACCAATTCCGTGCAGATTGCCTATTCCCAGACGGAAGGCTACGTTCCCGTGACCTCCAAGGCCCAGTCCTCGGCGGAATATCAGGACTATCTCAGCCGCCGGGGGGAGGATGACGACACCTACTATTCCGTGAAAATCGACGCCGCCCGGCTTCTGCTGGACAACACGGACAACACCTTCGTTACCTCGGTGTTCAACGGCTCTACCTCGCTGCGCAACGCCGCGGGGCAGCTGATTGAGGACGTAAACAAGTCCGTCCGGCGGGGGCAGACGGTGGATGACGCCTACCTGGACGACCTGTTCGAGGAGGTCTCCGCCTTGTATCGTCTGGACCAGATCACTGCATCCGAGGGGGAAACGGAACTGGGTCCTCTCCCCGGTGCCTCCAAAGCCCTGCTGGCCGCCCTGGCAGTCTGTTGGGCCGCAATGGGAATCTACGCCCTGGCGGAGCGGCGGAAGAAGCGGAAGCAGGCGGCCTGACGGGGAACCATCCCGGTCAAAAGGAAAGAAACTGTTCCGGAACCATGAACTTTTTGACAAAACCGTTGATTTCTGCAATTCCTGTTGTATAATGGGAGCGTGCACACGCACAGCATTACCCGATCAAAAGGAGAAGAAAACATGAAAAAGTTTGTAGCAATGCTGCTGGTTCTGACCATGGTTCTGGCTTTTGCCGCCTGCGCCAAGACCGACACCACAGAGACCACTGCTGTGGAAACCACCGCTGCCGCTGTGGAGACCACTGCCGCCGCTGTGGAGGAAACCACCGCTGCCACTGAGAGCACTGAAGCTGCTGCCGTGGCCGTGATGACCCACGAGGAGTACCTGGCCGCCGCCATCGACGATCAGGTCTGCGTGGAGACCTATGTCCAGGCCCATCAGTCCTGGTGGGAGGACAAGATCACCGTCTACTGCCAGAGCCCCGAGGGCGCTGTGTTCGCCTATGACATGGCCTGCTCCGAGGAGGACGCTGCCAAGCTGGTTCCCGGCACCAAGATCCGCATCACCGGCTACAAGGCTGAATGGTCCGGCGAAGTGGAGATCATGGACGGCACCTTCGAGTTCGTCGAGGACGGCGATACCTACATTGCCGAGGCTCTGGACGTGACCGAGCTGCTGGGCACCGACGAGCTGATCGCTCATCAGAATGAGTTCGTGACCTTCACCGGTCTGACCGTGGAGCCCAGCACCGATGCCAACGGCAACGAGGCTGCCTTCCTGTACAGCTGGGACGGCTCCGGCCAGCAGGGTGACGATCTGTACTTCAACGTGTCCGTCAACGGCGAGACCTACAACTTCTGTGTAGAGTCCTACCTGTGCGGCGCTGACACCGATGTGTACAAGGCTGTCGAGGCCCTGCAGGTTGGCGACGTCATCAACGCCGAGGGCTTCCTGTACTGGTACGAGGGTGTGAACCCCCACATCACGGCTGTATCCGCAGCAGAGTAATCCATCTCACAACGCAGCCCCCCAAAGGCGTTGCCTTTGGGGGGCTGTTTTTTCTGTCATTCGCAAGTGATCAATAACCACCCGGGCAGTATAAAACGGCAGTCTCCGTTCGGGAGACTGCCGTTTCAATTACTCAGATGTTTTCTTTGCTTTTCCAATCAAGCATTCCTGCAGGATATATGGATTCCAAGGCATCAGGGCCTTCAGATCCTTGTGCGCCGGAGATTTCTCCAAATGGGGAAACTCCCTCCTCCAGAGAAAATAGCTTCGTACAATACCGGAACCCTACCGCAGCTTTGCTGGTCACATATTCTTTTTCCTGCAGTACATCTCGTGGGCCGCAATGACGATTGCAGAAGCCACAAGGGTACCATAAAACAGCAGCGCAACCGAGTCGTTATGCCCGAGCAGACACAGAGTAAGCAAACTGAAATTCAAGCAAAATAATGGTACCCTCAGTAGAAGCCGCCTTTTGTTCCAACCATGTTTGTAGTTCGGCAAACACGTTAATACGGATACAAGCATTACCCCGCAAGCAAAGAATGCCGACATAGTCTCTCCGATACTCATAAACATGCCTCCTTAAAACGACGCATCTGCACAAGTTGCGTTACTGCGCCCGATAGGCATCCCGCACCGCCATCACGTCTCCCATTTGACACCATCCTTATGCGTTTTCTCCAAAAACTCACCGTGATTTTTTAAGTTTAGGATATTGTCTCACATCACAAAGTCAAATGTCAGGCGGGCGGTTATTGAACGATTACTGTCATTCAATGCTTTTTCAGGGAGGACACGTCCCCGTGGTCGCCGCACCAGCCGCACGCCCACCGGTTTCCCTGAATCCGGATGGGACTTCCGCAGTGGGGGCACCGAGGCGCATGGGAGGCAGGGTGTTCTTCCTCCTCCCGGTCTGAAAACACCCACTGGACAAACCCTGCCACCGGCACGAATATCACCCCCACCACCAGCGCCACCGCCGGATTTCCCGTCAGTACCGTGAGAATCAGCATTACTGCCAGACAAATCCCCAGAAGCTTATAGAACATAGGATGCGCCCCTTTCCTCCGTGATTTTCTGCTTTCATCATACCACATTTTCCGCCCGCTGCACAGAAAATTTTCCATGCAGCCCGTTTCCTGCCTGTCCGAAATGCAAAAATGCCGCCCCGGGATGATCCCGGGGCGGCAAGCCTCTGCCGTGTGGGCCGCAGCAAAGGATTTTTTCAGGCAGTTTTACTTCGCCAGCTTCTTGAACTCGTCAAAGACGAACTGCACCTTGGGTCCGATGACCACCTGAACGGAGGTCTTGCCCGGACGGATGACGCCGGAGGCGCCGGAGGACTTGATCTTCTTCTCATCCACCAGCAGACGGTCCTTGACTTCCAGTCTCAGACGGGTGATGCAGTGGTCGATGGAGGTCAGGTTCTCCTTGCCGCCCACGCCTTCCAGAATGATCTGGGCCATGGTG
>CASFNR010000017.1 GCA_949296115.1 uncultured Eubacteriales bacterium
GCTTTCGCATACGAGCTTCCGGGTCTCCAGAATCCGTCCGGGGGCCATACTCAGCTCGGTGAATCCCATTTTCAGGAAGGTTTCGGTCATCTTGGGGTCAGCGCCCAGCTCGCCGCAGATGCCCGCCCAGATGCCCGCTTCGTTGGCGGACTTGGCAATGTGGGCAAGCAGCGCCATCAGCGCCGGGTGGTAGGGGTCGTAGAAGTCCCCCAGCTTGGCGTTCTGCCGGTCCACCGCCAGGGTGTACTGGGTCAGATCATTGGTGCCCACACTGAAGAAGGCGGCTTCCTTGGCAAGCTCCGGAGCCAGAACGGCAGCGGCAGGGGTCTCAATCATCACACCGATGGGAACCTCTTTGGTTTCCACACCCTCGGCGGTCAGTTCCGCACGGGCTTTGGCGCACAGGGCCTTGGCCGCCTTCAGCTCCCAGAGGGAAGCCACCATGGGGAACATGATGCTCAGGTTTCCATAAGCGGAAGCCCGGTAAATCGCCCGCAGCTGGGGCAGGAAAATCTCCTCCCGGGTCAGACAAATCCGCAGGCCCCGCAGACCCAGCGCCGGATTCTCCTCTTTCTCCAGGCCCATATAGGCAACCTGCTTGTCGGCGCCAATGTCCAGCGTCCGGATGACCACAGGCCGGTCGCCCATGATCTCTGCCACCGTCCGGTAGGCGGTAAACAGTTCCTCCTCGGTGGGCAGATTGGAACGGCCCAGGTAGAGGAATTCGCTGCGCATCAGGCCAACCCCCTCTGCGTCACCGGCGATGGCCGCCCGGGCGTCCTCGGGAGAACCGATGTTGGCGCACAGCAGCACGGACTTGCCGGACTTGGTAACGCTCTTCTTGCCCCGGTAGGCTTCCAGTGCAAACCGGGCATCTGCCGCTGCAGCCTGTTTCTCCTTCAGCATGGCCAGGGTTTCCGGGTCGGGGTCGGCATACCAGGTGCCGGTGAAGCCGTCCACCGCCAGAACCTCACAGCTCTCTGCGTCCTCCAGGGGCAGATTCGCCTGGACCAGGGAGGGAATGTTCAGGGTCCGTGCCAGAATGGCTGTATGGCTGGAGGAAGAACCCTGGCGGGTGACAAAGGCCAGAATCCGCTCCCGGGGCAGCTGGATGGTTTCGCTGGGGGCCAGATCCTCCGCCACCAGCAGGAAAGAGCCCTCCGGCAGCTGGAATCCGGTGTTGCCGCAGAGAATGTCGTATACCCGGTGGGACATATCCCGGATGTCCGCGCTGCGGGCATTCATGTACTCGTCGTCCATGGCGGCGAAAATCTGAGCGAAAGACTCGCCGGTGTCCAGGGCCGCAATGGCAGCGGCGGCGCCGCCGGCGATGGCTTCCGCCACGCCGTCCAGATAATCCAGGTCGTCCAGCATCAGCATCTGCACTTCCACAATGGCTGCCTTGTCTTCACCCAGTTCCTCTTTTGCTTTTTCGTACAGCTGAGACAGCTGCTCCCGGGCGGTCTCCCGGGCCGCATCAAACTTGCTCTGCTCCAGCTGGGGATCCCCGCTGGACACCGGCAGCACCCGCTGGGATTTGCGGTACACCACCGCAGGGCCAATCGCAACGCCGGAGAATACCGGCAGTCCTTTTCCTTGCTTCATGGTACGGCCCTGCCTTACTTGGCCAGCTGGATGACCACGTCGGCGTTGGTCACATCCCGGTCCACCTTGGTCTGGAAGGTGGGATAGTTGTCGGTGTTGCACACCACCATGGGGGTGATGGTCTTCAGACCAGCCTCTTCCACAGCCTTCAGGTCCACCTCGATGAGCAGCTGCCCCTTTTTCACCTTGTCGCCGTTGGCAGCGTGGATGGTGAAGGGCTTTCCCTCCAGGCTGACCGTTTCCAGGCCCACATGGATCAGGATTTCCGCACCGTTGTCCGCCACCAGGCTCACTGCGTGGCCCGTGGGGAACATCATGTCCACTGTGGCGTCGCAGGGCGCATAAACCTTGCCCTCCGTGGGTACAATGGCAATGCCGTTGCCCAGCATTCCCTCGGCAAAGGTGGGGTCGGGTACCTGGCTGATGGCCACGGCCTTGCCGGCCATGGGGGCGTAGAGATCATCCATTGCTTTTCCAAACAGTTTCTGAAACAGTCCCATTCTACATTTTCCTTTCTGATATTGATTTATTACGAAATACAGGCACGGTGAATACACAATGCCAGATACGCGCGTTCCGCTGCCGGGACCGGAATCCCGCTCTGCCGGGATAAATAATCCGTAATGGCGCCTGCACAGTCATAGGCCGTGGAAAAACGGGGCAGTAAATCGGATACGGCCTGTACATCCATCCAGTCCCGCTCTGCCTGGGAAAATGCCTGCAGCGCCATAAATTTGATGTGGACAATCAGCTCGTCATAAAACAGATGCTGGTGATTCATCTTCAGTTCCGGCCAATTTTCCAGGATTTCCACCATGGGCTGCAGCACCCGGGTTGCGTGCATGGTGGCGTTCATGGAGCCGGAATACTCCGCATTGACCAGGTGCAGGGCAATGCTGGCAGCTTCATCCTCCCCGAGGGTCTTTCCCATCTCCGCCTCAATCCGTTCCAGAGCATACTTTCCAACGGCATATTCCGCCGGATAGAACACCCGTACTTCCGTCAGCAGCGGGTTGGGAAGCGACATTCCCCGCTGGCTCAGATTCAGGGCAAACAGAATATGGTCGCCGAGAGTCAGGTAGATGCTCTCATTCAGTTCCCGTCCAATGGCCGTCTTGGCATAGTCAATAATCTGCGTACACAGCTCCAGCATCTCCGGCGGAAGCTGTCCAAAAACATCCTGCAGGCGGCTGGCCTGCTCCGGCGTATCCATCCGGAAGATTTTCTCCACCGCAGAGGCATCCAGAAGCTTTCCCGGCTTTGCGCCGAAGCCGATGCCCCTCCCCATGACAACCAATTCCCGTCCGTCTGAATCGGTGCAACTGACAACATTGTTGTTGATAACCTTACAGATTCTCAACGTGATCTCCTCCAACATAAAAAAAGACCAAATCCCGCAAAAAACATCTTTTGTGGAATTTGGTTTTGCCTGCCTTGCCAGTAACAACCCAACGTTGATTATTTAACTTGTCTACAGCATAACCCTTTATTCACACTTTGTCAACATTTTCTGTCCCACAGATTGAAAAATCGGCAATCAAGACAGGATTATCAATTTATTTTTGTACAGTATTACTTACGATCCGGGATTGACAGCCGGATTGCAGTTCTGATCCCCTACCATCGATATGCGGCTGTCAGGCCTCATTTTCCCTTCCTGCGTTTTTTTCCAAAGGTGGATTTTGCAGCCCGAGGTCGAATCAGGCGTCCTTTCCGAAAACGTCTTTTCCATGCCGCTTCTCTATTTTCCCCATTCCATGATTCCGTCTCCGTCATATTTTTCTCCTTCGGCGGCAGATTCTGCACAACACGGCAACTTCCAGCGGAATTCTTTACGGCAGGATGCACAAATATTCCAAATTTCCGGATTACCGATTGACAGTCTCCTTCCACGGTGATATGATTTTCTCACAATTTGGATCGCTTAGATAGAGGTGCGAGGTTCATCAGTACCCTCCGGCAAGGCCAGGCAGCCGCCGCAGAGGAAAGGGAACATCGCCGAAGTGCTTTGAAGCTGCCTGGCTTCAGGGTGCTGGGCTGTCGGGAAATACCCGCCGGACTGTCACAAAACTTTGTGAAGCGCTATCAATGGCTGTCGGGATATATCCGTTATTCCGTCTTTCCCATGGACCGCTTGACAAAGCGGTCCATTTTGTTTTCCCCGGTTTCCGGCAGACCGGCAGAAAGAACGACCACCGCCGGAAAATTCAAACAAGAAAGGTGAAGAAACATGAAAAAGATTCTCTCTGTCCTGATGGTTCTGGCCATGATTCTGGCCATGACCGCCTGCGGCGGCACCGCCTCCACCGAGACCACCGCCGCTCCCGCCGGCACGGAGGCCGCCGGTACGGAAGCAGCGGGCACTGCCGCTTCTTCCGATGCCATTCCCGGCCTGGAGGACGGCGTGCTCACCATCGCCATGGAGTGCGCCTACGCCCCCTATAACTGGACCCAGCCCGATGACGCCAACGGCGCCGTGCCCATCAAGGACTCCACCGAGTACGCCAATGGCTACGACGTGATGATCGCCAAGAAAATCTGCGAAGCCAACGGCTGGGAGCTGGAGGTCGTCCGCACCGACTGGGATTCCCTGGTCCCCGGCGTTCAGACCGGTATCTATGATGCGGTCATTGCCGGTCAGTCCATGACCGCCGACCGGATGGAGCAGGTGGACTTTGCCGGTCCCTACTACTACGCCTCCATCGTCTGCGTCACCAAGGCTGACAGCGCCTTCGCCGATGCCCAGGGCATCAGCGACCTGTCCGGCGGCACCTGCACCGCCCAGATCGCCACCGTCTGGTACGACACCATGCTGCCCCAGATTGAGGGTGCTCAGATCCAGACCGCCGCAGAAACCGCTCCTGCCATGCTGATGGCCCTGGAGACCGGCACCGTGGACTTCATCTGCACCGATATGCCCACCGCCATGGGCGCTGTGGCCGCCTACCCCGACATGGTGATTCTGGACTTCACCGACTCCGACGACAACTTCGTGGCTGACGAGGGCGACATCAACATCGGCGTGTCCGTGATGAAGGGCAATACCGCCCTGAAGGAGGCCATTGACTCCGTCCTGTCCACCATGACCGTGGATGATTTCAACGCCATCATGGACGAGGCCATCTCCGTTCAGCCCCTGAGCGAATAACATTCCAAATTTGTCCAGGGCGGGGGCCGTGTCCCTCGCCCTGAGACATGTGGGAAGCAGAACCGGCTCCGGTTCCGTTTCCCATGTGCCTCAGAACAGACGCACAGTCCGGATTACATCCAAAATTTTAATACAGAAGGGAGTCATTCCCCCATGGAACGACTGATACAATTGGGCGCCGACATCGTGAAGCTCTGGGACCGGTGCGGCGGCGATTACCTCAACGGTATGAAAAACACCCTGATTCTTGCCCTGGTGGCCACCGCCATCGGCTGTCTCATCGGCCTGATCTGCGGCATTCTGCAGACCATCCCCCACAGCAAGCACGATTCCGGATTCAAGCGGTTTATCCTGGCTTTCATCCGGGGCGTGGTTCGGATTTATGTGGAAGTATTCCGGGGGACCCCCATGGTGCTTCAGGCGGTGTTCCTCTACTACGGCCTGCCCTACTTCACCAACAACACCGTGAAGTTTGAGAATATCTGGCTGGCCGCCATTCTGGTGGTGTCCATCAACACCGGCGCTTATATGGCCGAATCCGTCCGGGGCGGCATCATCTCCATTGACCCAGGCCAGACCGAGGGCGCCAAGGCCATTGGCATGAACCATGTGCAGACCATGCTCAACGTGATTCTCCCCCAGGCCATCCGCAACATCATGCCCCAGATCGGCAACAACTTCATCATCAATGTGAAGGACTCCTCCGTCATGTTCATCATCTCCTTCACGGAGTTCTTTGCCGTCCACCGGGCCGCCGTGGGGCAGACCTACCTCTACTTCCCCTCCGCCACCATTGAGATGGTGGGCTACCTGACCATGACCCTGATTGCCTCCTTCCTGCTGCGGTGGATGGAGCGGCGGATGGACGGGGACAGCAGCTATCAGCTGGTCCAGGTGGATCAGCTGACCATGACCGCCGGAACCTACAGCCACCCGGACCGGGGGACACCCTTCGACGAGCGGAGCAAGGAACACCGGGCAAGAGTCCGGCAGAACCTGAAATTCGGAAGAAGCAGAGGAGAGCGCTGATATGGCTGACAAAATTTTGGAAATCCGCCACCTGTCCAAGAGCTTCGGCTCCAACCAGGTGCTGCGGGATATTGACTTTTCAGTGAATAAGGGAGATGTGATCTCCATCATCGGCGCCTCCGGCTCCGGCAAGTCCACCCTGCTGCGCTGCGTGAATTTGCTGGAAACACCCACCTCCGGGGAAATTCTCTACCATGGTCAGAACGTGGTGGGTCCCGGGGTGAATGCCGCCGCCTACCGTTCCCACGTGGGCATGGTATTCCAGTCCTTCAACCTGTTCAACAACATGACCGTGCTGGAAAACTGCATGGTTGGTCAGATTAAGGTGCTGAAAAAGCGGAAAGAGGACGCTCGGATTCACGCCATGGAATACCTGGTGAAGGTTGGCATGGCACCCTACATCAACGCCAAACCCCGGCAGATTTCCGGCGGTCAGAAGCAGCGGGTGGCCATCGCCCGGGCCCTGGCCATGGACCCGGAGGTACTGCTCTTTGACGAGCCCACCTCCGCTCTGGACCCGGAAATGGTGGGCGAGGTACTCACCGTCATGCAGGCCCTGGCCAACGAGGGCATGACCATGCTGGTGGTGACCCACGAGATGGCCTTCGCCCGGGACGTGTCCACCCATGTGGTGTACATGAACCAGGGCGTGATCTGCGAGGAAGGCCCCCCCGCCGAGGTATTTGGCAACCCCCAGAAGCCGGAGACCCGGGATTTCCTGGCCCGCTTCCGCCAGAATTGAACAAAAAAGAACTGCCGTCTGTTTTCACAGGCGGCAGCTTTTTTCATTGTCCTGTTTGATGGCTCAGCGGATGGTGGAGCTGCTGTTCAGCACCAGGGTGCTGTAGAGCATCAGCACATCCTGTCCGTGGAAGTCCAGGAACTGGTCCAGCAGGTCAATCCGCACATACCGGATGTCCACCAGGGTCACCCTGGCGTAGTTCTGCACCAGCAGAGGCGCCAAGCTGCTACCGAAGGAGTCCCGGAACACAATCAGCTCCCGGTCCGTGGATGCCTGGGGGTTCTCAATGGTCAGCAGGCTCTTGGCCCCGGAGAGGAACACATCGTATAAATCCGGGCTGTCCAGTTTGTCCCAGTTGTAGACGGCGCTGGTTTCCCCGGTCTCATAGTCGTAGACGGTGCAGCTGTCCAGCATGGCATTGCTCACCAGATTCAGGGTATCCGGCTCCATGGGCAGGGCCGCCTGACCATAGTACACCCCATAGAAGGGGCGGGACAGGGTAACAGGGCCGTAGTCGCCCTCCTGGGGCGCCGGGGCCCCCATGGCCTGACATACCGCCGCCGCCGTGTTCCACAGGCGCTCCTGCCGCCAGTGGGTGTCGGTGCGGTAGTAGTCCTCCAAAGACAGGGTTCCCGTCAGGTCGATGTGGGTGGCCCAGGGCATCCCCTCCGCCACCATGGAGAACAGCTTCTCATAGTCCATGGACAGCTGCCCGGCGGGCTCGGCCAGGTAGTAGCCCTTATCCGGCACCACCGCCATATACACCGCCGAGTCAGTCAGATACTTCTCATAAAGGTAGTTGAACCGCTCCAGGGCATGGGACACGGAGACCTCCTTCAGAGGATATTCCTGCTTGGCGGCGTAGCCCTGATACAGATAGATGCCGTTGTTGTCCTTCTGCCCCAGCACATAGTAGCAGAACAGGGACTTGATCTGGCGGAATCGATCCCGCAGGGGGAACTGGTCCAGGGCATAGTCCTCAAATTCATCCATGAATTCCCCATCCAGGACGGATTCCGCCTCGATCTGCGGCATCTGGGCCAGGGGCCGCCGCTCAGCGATGGAGAATTCCCCGGCAGGCCGGAGCCAGGCCAGGGCCGTCAGCGTCACCCAAAGCAGCAAAACAACCAGTGCTGTATAATTCTTTTTCATGCTGCCGCCCTCCTCAGAACCGGAAATACAGGAAGGGGCTGAAAGAGCCGTCAACCAGATAGCCGGTACACACCAAAAGCAGCCCCGCCATCATCAGAAGCTCCAGCGGCAAACCAGCCCGGGTCTGGGCAATCCGGCCGGCGCATTGCTTCACCACCGGGGTGGACCCCACAATTCCCACCAGAAACAGCACCCCAAAGCTGCGCAGATAATACAGCGTCTCTGCCGTCACCAGGGGCAGTCCTCCCAGACCGAACAGCCCGGCAAAATCCTGCCCCGCCTGGGTCAGGTCCTCAGCGTTGAAGAGCACGAAGCTCAGTACCACCGCCAGCAGCACATATCCGTGGCGCACTGCCCCCGGCAGCTCCTGCAAGCCGGGGAAGGCCCGCTCCGCCAGCAGCAGCGCCGCAAACAGCAGGCCCCACAGCACAAAATTCCAGGCAGCGCCATGCCACAGTCCCGTGAGCATCCACACCACCAGGATATTGAACACCCACCGGGTGGGCTTCACCCGGTTGCCTCCCAAGGGAATGTAAACGTAGTCCCGGAACCAGCTGCCCAGGCTCATGTGCCAGCGCCGCCAGAACTCCGCCACGCTTTTGGACAGATAGGGATAGTTGAAGTTTTCGATGAAGTGGAATCCCAGCATCCGGCCCAGGCCGATGGCCATGTCGGAATAGCCGGAGAAGTCAAAATAAATATTCAGGGTAAAGGCCACGGCGTACATCCAGTAGAAAAGCACGGAGGGCTCCCCGCTCTCCCGGAACAGCTTGGCCAGCAGTGCAAAGTTGTCCGCCAGCAGCACCTTCTTCCCCAGGCCCACCAGGAACCGGCGCAGGCCCAACCGGAGATTCTCCCAGCTGTGGGTCCGGTTCTCCAACTCCCGGGCCACATCCACATACCGGACAATGGGACCGGCAATCAGCTGGGGAAACAGGGCCACATAGGCGCCGAAGCTCACCACGTTCCGCTGAGGGGCCACATTGCCCCGGTAGACATCAATGGTGTAGCTCAGGCACTGGAAGGTATGAAAACTGATGCCTACCGGCAGTGCCAGCTTCAGCAGGGGCACCGACAGCCCCGTGGCGGCGTTAAAGCTGCCGATGAAAAAGTCGGCGTACTTAAATAGCCCCAGAAGCAGCAGGCTGATCGCCACCGACACCGTCAGCCACAGCTTTTTCTGCCGCTGTCTCCGGGCCGCTCCAATGGCAAGACCGCAGCCGTAGAACAGCAAAATGGTGAACACCATCAGCCCCAGCAGCTTGGGTTCTCCCCAGCCGTAAAAGATGAGGCTGGCCAGAAGCAGCACGGCGTTCTTCCCCCACCGGGGCACCAGGAAATACACCAGCAGCACCCCGGGCAGAAAATAATAGAGAAAGGAAATACTGGAAAAGAGCATAGTTCCTCCTGACGCATCTTGAAAAAATGGCAGCGACCATCGCCGCTGCCTTTTTTTCTATCCTTGTTAGCTCAGCACGAAGGACGCTTCCCCGCCCACGGCGGTCTGGAAGGCATCCACAAAGGACTGGGCCGTCAGGTCGTTGGAGCTGCTGACCATAATCAGCATCACCACGTCGCCGTAGCCCGCCACCATCAGGTCGTCCGCCTCCACGCAGATCCACTTCCGGGGATCCACGCCGGACTTCATGTTCTCCGCCACCGTCTGGGGGTCCTGGCCGTCGGCCACCCGCACCATTACCATAGAGAAGGCAATGGAGCCGATCATGGGCTCAAAGGCAGCAGCCTCGGTGATGGTCTCGGCGCTGTCCAGGCCGGTGAAGCTCTTGAGCATCCACAGGCCGGTCTCACTGGTATCGGAAAGGTCCAGATTTGTCACGTTGCAATCAAATTCCACCGGGTTCAGTTCTGCAACCTGATTGATCAGTTCCTCCAGGGTGTCCTCCACCGCAGCAGCGGGAGCGGTGGTGGAGACGGTGGTCTCCTCTGTCTTGGCACTGCCGCAGCCAGCAAACAGGCCAAGGGTCATGACGGCCGCCAGGGCCAGGCAAAGCATCTTTTTCATGTTCTGTCCTCCAAAAATCATTTTATCACTTTTCTTTTGAAATAGGTATGCCCCAAATAAAGCAGAATCATACCCGTCAGCACGCCGCAGCTGTCCAGCGCCACGTCCCGGATGCTGGGGCCTCGGTCCGGGACGAAAATCTGAATGGTTTCGTCCACGCAGGCTGCGCCCACACCCAGAAGCAGGGGCCAGAATTTTCGCTTTCGCAGCATACCGAACAACCAGGCCAGGCACATTCCAAGCCAGGTAAATTCCGTGAAATGGGCTGCCTTCCGCAGCAGGCCGCCGGATGCGGGCATCTGATCTCCCGCCGGCATGACCGCCGCCAGGATTTCCCGGACCTCGTCGCTGATGGCGCCGGAAATCTCACCGGGCAGCAGAGAATTTCCCCAGATAAACACCAGATTGCAGATCAGCAGCGTTACGCAGAGCCGAAACCGCTTGTCCGTTCGGATCAAGGCAACACCTCCAGGTGCTCCAGCAGAATTTTCAGACCCAGCAGAATCAGGATGACACCCCCTGCCAGCTGCGCCTTCTGTTCGAAGCGGCTGCCAAATACGCTGCCCACGCCCACGCCTGCAACGGACAGGATAAAGGTACACAATCCAATCAGGGTCACCGCCGTAAAGATGGGTACATTGCCCGCCATGGCCAGAGAAATTCCCACCGCCAAAGCGTCAATGGAGGTAGCCACCGCCATGATGAACATGGTCTTAACCGACAGGTCACCATCGGACTGGCTGCACTCACATTCCTCTGGCATCAGGGCCTCCTTGAGCATATTGAAGCCAATCAGGCCCAGCAGAAGGAACGCAACCCAGTGGTCCACCGATTCGATGGCTTCCGCGAAAATCGAACCAAGGAAAAAGCCGATCAGCGGCATCAATGCCTGGAACCCGCCGAACCAAAGCCCGCAGGACAGCCCGGCACTGACGGTTGCCCGTTTCATCCCCAGGCCCTTGCACACTGACACAGCAAAGGCGTCCATGCTTAGCCCGACACCGAGCAGCAGCAATTCTCCGATCCCCATAAAAAAACCTCCGTGCAATTTACGTCAGCACAGAAGCCTGGAAAGAGACTGAGCCGACGATTCTGTCAAGTCTCGTCACTTACGGCTGAACCAGGGGAAAACCCCAGTATGTTGACTCAGCCCCGCTCATCGCGTCGACTACTCCCTCTTCGGGTTGGATTATAACAAGGCGGCCCCGGTTTGTCAAGCGCAACCGGGACCGGACATAATTATTTTACATTTAGCAGGGGATTTCCCGAAAATTCTTTTGAATTCTTAACCTTTTCTAAAGATTTAAGCCGTCAGGAAATGTGCGGCGCACTGGCACAGCAGCACGGCGGCGCTGCTGCTCAGGGCAACCACAATCAGGCTCTTCCCCCGGTAGGCCAGCACCACCGCCACCACCAGAGCCGCCGCGCCGCTGAGCAGCGATTCGGTGCTGGTGAGAATCGCCGGGAAGGTCATGGCGCTGAGGCAGGCATAGGGCACATAGTGCAGAAAGGACCGCAGAAACCGGCTCCGGATGGGACGGCGGAAAATGGTCAGCGGCAGCACCCGGATCAGATAAGTGGTCAGCGCCATGGCGGCGATGTACAGATACAGGCTCATGCTCCCCCCTCCTCGTCCGCCACCGGAAACAACACCGCACACGCACCGGCAGCAATCACCGTGCAGATTACAATCGAGATGCCCGCCGACACTGCCTTCAGCGCCGGAACCCAGGCAAACAGACTGCTGAGCACCAGGGCAAATCCCGCCGCTGCTAAGATAGAGCGCTCCTTCTTGGCCGGGGGAACCACAATGGCGATAAACATTCCATAGAGCATGACCCCCAGGGCGCTCCGGATGGACGCCGGCAGCACAGACCCTGCCAGTCCGCCGCAAAGGGTGCCTCCAGTCCAGCCCAGAATTGGCAGCGTTCCCAGCCCCAGCATATAGGGAATGGTCAGAGGCTCCCTTCGCGACATGGCCAGGGCAAAAATCTCATCGGTATTGAAAAACGCAATCAGAATCCGGGGCAGCACCCCGATGCGCTGGCCCATCCGCTGGCTCAGCGCCAGGCTCATCAGGGCATAGCGGCTGTTGATAATCAGCTGGGTCAGCACCATCTCCCACAGGGAGGCGGCAGCCACAATCACCGTCAGCCCGGCGAACTGTCCGGCGCTGGTCATATTGGTCAGGGAAATCAGGGCCGCATCCAGGGCTTTCAGGCCCTGGCTCACCGCCATGGCCCCAAAGCCGAAGCTCACGGAAAAATAGCCCATTCCCACAGGCAGGCCCCGGCTGACGCCGGAGCGGTATTCTCTCCATCTCATAATATTTCATTCTCTCTGCTTCCATTGGGTCTTGTCCGGGGCCTTCCGGCCCCGATACCGTGCCCACCATTATATCAGCCGCTTTCTCCAAAATCAACCAAAAAACCGGAGAAATATAGAAGCGGAAGGGACTTCCTCCCGCTAGAGTGTGTCAAAAAAGTCTCGCAGAATTTGCCGCCTGCGGCGGCAAATCAGATAAAATCCATTTTCGGCCGGGACCTGTGCCTGGCCGAAAATACTTCTCAGGCTGCAAGTGTGGACTTTGTCCCCCGGCGGGGGACAAAGTCTGCGCACAGCAGACTGCAAAGTCTGTCGGAAAACCCAGAAGGGTTTTTCGACAGTCTAAGCGGGAGGGGCTTCCTCCCGCTATTCCATCTGGGCGCCCTGGTATTCCAGCATCTCCAGCACCAGTTGTCCCCGCCGGGTCAGAGCCATGCTCCCCCGGATGGGATAGTCCTGGTAGGCATCACACCCTGCCAGGGGAATGTCAAAATCCACGGAGATCAGCCCTTTTTTCTCCAGGCATTGAATCAGCAGTCCCGCCTGTTCCGGCGCCCCTTCTTCCAGGTACACCGGCGTTGGGTCCGCCGCCGTTCTGGCCACCGGCAAAAAGGGAATCTGCCCCAAATAGCGAAGAAATTCCATTTCCTGGGGCGCCAGCACCAGTGTTCCGGCGCAGCCGGAGCAGCCGCCGCAGTTTCCTGTACAGTTTCCCATGATCCGCCTCCTGATTTTATTATCCTCAGTATACCCCATTGTTGCATCCGTCCTGGGGATGGGATATACTGAATCTGTCAATTTTTGAAAAAGTTTGTCACCTTCTGCCCCCTTGGAGACTCTACATAACAGATAGGCAAACACCTGTCCCAATCCTTGCCAGACCGTGGAGGAATGCGATGTGATCACAACCAATGATTTTTGCGAGAAAATAAGGGCAAGTCAGGGGAGTATGTACGCACTTGCGTACAGTATCCTGCGAAATCAGCACGATGCGGAAGATGCCATCGGCGAAACCATTGTGCGGGCCTTTTCCAGTTTGTCCCAGCTGCGTGACGAAAAGACCTTCAAGCCCTGGCTGCTGAAGATTCTGCACAACGCCTGCCTGGAAATACGGCGAAAACAGCCCGCCACTGTGGACATTGACGAGCAATTTGACCTGAAAGACGATTTCTCCTACCAGGAGGTCAACACCAAGCTGGTTCTGTGGCAGGCGGTTTCCAAACTGCGCCAGCCCTACCGAACCGACGTCATCCTATTTTATTATGAAAATCTGTCTGTCCAGGAAATTGCCGGCATCACCAGCACGTCGGTCGTGGCCGTCAAAACCCAGCTGTCCCGGGCAAGGAAGATGCTGAAAGACACTTTGAACATGGAGGACTTTTACTATGAATCCCTTTGATAAAATGCTTTTTCAGATGGCAAAGCAGGAGAAGATTCCTGTTCCCGAACAAACCAGTCAGAAAATTGAGGACATTCTGTCCCAGCTGCCCCAGCGGAAGGTGGTCCGCTTCTCCCCCCTGCGCCGGATTGCAGCAACGGCCGCCAGTCTGGTATTTGTATTCCTGTTCCTGCTGCCCAACGTCAGCGTAACCTACGCCGAGACGCTGGAGCAGGTACCCATTCTCGGGGAGCTGATTCGGGTGGTCACCATCCGCAACTATGTGTATTCCGATGACTACCACGACATGAGCATTGACGTGCCCAACATCGAGGATGCCACCATGGGCTCTGCCGCAGAGGAAATCAACAAGGACGTGGATGCGCTGACCCAGCAGCTGATGGACCAGTTCTATGCGGATGCGGAATCCATTGGCGAGGACGGGCATACCGCCGTGTACGCCGACTATGAGATAGTCACCAACACCGATCAGTGGTTTACCCTGAAATTGTCGGTACACCTGGCATCCGGCAGCGGCACCAACTACTATGTCTTCTACAATGTGGACCGGAGCAGCGATCAGATCGTTACCCTGGGTCAGCTGTTCACCGATGACAGCTATGCCGAAGTGCTCCGCCAGGACATTCTGGCGCAGATGAAGCAGCGGATGGAAGAAGACCCCAGCCTGGTCTACTGGACAGAGGACAGCAACATGGGACAGGACTTCATCGACCTGCAGCCGGAGCACAATTACTACTTCGACGATGCGGGAAATCTGGTCATTCCCTTCGACGAGTACGAAGTCGCTCCCGGTTACATGGGCTGCCCGGAATTCACCATCCAGCGCTCCGTATTTGAGTCTCTGCTCAACGACGCTTACCGCAGCTAACCTTTGCTTTCCACCAAGGAGGGATAACAATGAAAAAAGATCCGATGCAGAACTGGATTCTGGCTGCCATGCCGGCCCTTCTCTCGATTCTGATGGCCATCCTGATTACCGGCTGCAGCTTTTAAATAACGCCGGGCGGTGCGTGCACCGCCCGGTTCTCATTCTGTTTTGGATTGGTGGCGCTGAATGGCCCGAAAGGACTCGTCGCTGATCACATGCTCGATTCTGCAGGCATCCGCCGTGGCAGTTTTCTCATCCACCCCCAGCTGCATCAGCACCTGGGAAAGCACCGTATGACGCTCGAAGATCTTTTCCGCAATTTCCTTTCCCGCAGCGGTTAAGGTGAGGCTCCCATCCTTGTCCATCTGGATCAGGTTCTCCTTCCGCAGGATTCCCATTGCCCGTGACACACTGGGCTTGGAGTAACCCAGGTACTCACTGACATCAATCGAACGCACAAACCCGCTGCGCTTGGACAGCACCAGAATGGCCTCCAGATACATTTCACCCGATTCATGGACGCTCATGGCCAATCCCCCTTCGGTTCCCAATTTTGTATTAGCATACCACACTCCCCCGCTGATTGCAAGTCATTGTCCCGTTTGTCCCCCGGAGCAAACTTTTTCTCCCCCGGGGACTTTTCAAACCAGGAAAAATGTAGTAAAGTGTAGGCAATCAGACAAGGAGGTTTTTTCCAATGGACTATGCAAAAGAATCCCTGCGGCTCCACGGCGAGTGGAAGGGCAAGATTGAAGTGGTAGCCACCGTGCCCGTCACCACCAAGGACGAACTGTCCCTGGCCTATACCCCCGGCGTGGCCCAGCCCTGCCTGGAAATCCAGAAGGACGTTTCCAAGTCCTATGACCTGACCCGGCGGCACAACCTGTGCGCCGTCATCACCGACGGCTCCGCCGTACTGGGCCTGGGCGACATCGGCCCCGAAGCCGGTATGCCGGTGATGGAGGGCAAGTGCGCCCTGTTCAAGGCCTTCGGCGACGTGGACGCTTTCCCCCTGTGCGTCAAAACCCAGGACGTGGACGAGTTTGTCAACGCCGTTTACCTGATCTCCGGCTCCTTCGGCGGCGTGAATCTGGAGGATATTGCAGCTCCCCGCTGCTTCGAAATTGAGCGGAAGCTGAAGGAGAAGTGCGACATTCCCATCTTCCATGACGACCAGCACGGAACCGCCGTCATCACCCTGGCGGGCCTGCTCAACGCCCTGAAAGTGGTGGGCAAGAAGAAAGAGGACGTGAAAATCGTCACCTCGGGTGCAGGCGCTGCCGCCGTGGCCATTGTGAAGCTGCTGCTGTCCGCCGGATTCCGGAACATTGTCATGACCGACCGCACCGGCGCCATCTACGCCGGCCGGGAAAAACTGAACTGGATCAAGGAAGAGATGGCCCAGGTCACCAACCGGAACAAGGAAACCGGCAAACTGGCAGATGTCATCCGGGGCGCCGACGTGTTCATCGGTGTCTCCGCCCCCGGCACCCTGACCACGGACATGGTCAAAACCATGGCCAAGGATGCCATTATCTTCGCCTGCGCCAATCCCACCCCGGAGATTTTCCCGGACGACGCCAAGGCAGGCGGCGCCGCCGTCATCGCCACCGGCCGCTCGGATTATCCCAACCAGATCAACAACGTGCTGGCCTTCCCCGGCATCTTCCGGGGCGCCTTTGACGTCCGGGCCTCGGACATCAACGAGGAGATGAAGATGGCCGCCGCCCAGGCCCTGGCGGAGCTGGTCTCTGAGGACGAGCTCAGTGCGGATTACATCATCCCCGCCGCCTTTGACAAGCGGGTAGGCCCCGCCGTGGCAAAGGCTGTCGCCGACGCCGCCCGGAAGTCCGGCGTGGCAAGAATCTGACCGGAACCGTTTTCCGTCCCATGCAGCGCTTGGCGGGCACGCACTTTCCGTGCGTGCCCGATGTTTTCTTTCCGCCGGAATATCCGGGTTATCTTGCCTTGGCTTTGCAGATCAACTGGGTCATGGTGCCCATGGGGCAGTAGACGCACCAGCTTCTGGGCTTGAACAGTACCATGGTAATCAGGCCCAGCACCGTGGAAGTCAGCATCACACTGTAAAATCCGAAAGCGAACTGGGCAACGCCGGGATGCAGCAGCGTTCCGTGGTAGGCCCAGTGCCAGGGCAGCTTGAAGGTCCACAGCAGGGTCACCACCTGCCGCAGGTCCCGGGCGCCGGCGAACACCAGCCAGGTGTTCCACAACATCTGGAAAAACATCACAAAAAAGAAAATCAGAAAGCCATAGCGGAACCATTTGCTTTTCATCCATCCCGGAATGTCCTTCTTCCGGGACAGCCCGAACCGCCCTCCCAGCAGGCTGAACAGCTGCCCCCGACCGCAGTAGCGGTTGCAGTAGCCCTTGGTCCCCCGGGTGACGGAAATGATCAGCGGAATAAAAAAGCACAGCAGCCCCAGCCAGGCAAACAGGATGTTAAAAAATCCCAGAATCAGGTAAGTCAGGGACGCAATCCACAGATAGTCATACCATTTCTTCATGCTTCTTCCTCCTGAATTTCAATCACTGAGGCAGGGCATTCCCGGGCGCACTTGCCGCAGCCCACGCACCGCTCCCGGCTGACCCTGGCGCACACACCCTTCCAGATGGTAATGGCCCCCTTGGGGCACACCTTCACACAGCAGCCGCAGGCCACGCAGGCGCCTTCCTCCACCACTGCTTTCCGCTTTTTCCGTACCGTTCCGCCCATTGCAATTCCCCCTGTCAATAATAGATTCATCATAAGCGAGATGGCTGTAACTTTCCGTGACGGAGTCACAAAAGCTCCGGTTTCTTCTTGCGCCCCCGGGAAAAATAAACTACAATAGCACCAGACTATCCGGAAGGAGGCGGAGCGACGTTGATTGATCTGAATCATTTGGAGCAGTATCGGGAGGGCAATCGGCTGGAGGCCAAAAAAGCCGTGGGCGGCCTGCCGGTGAGCCTCTGGGAAACCTACTCCGCCTTCGCCAATACTCAGGGCGGTCTGATCCTGCTGGGGGTGGTGGAATCGCCGGGAGGCGCCCTGCATCCCATCGAGCTGCCGGACCCGGAGGGGCTGGTGATGGACTTCTGGGAACTGGTCAACGACCCGGGCATCGTCAGCGTTAACCTGCTCTCCGACAAGGATGTGACCATCGAGCAGGCGGAGGGCAGGCACATTGTGGCCATTCGGGTGCCCAAGGCATCCGCCCGGGATTTCCCGGTGTACATTTTCGGGGATCCGCTGTACGGGGCCTACTACCGCCTTGGGGACGGGGATTTCCGATTTGTCCGGAAAAAGCCCCAGGAAAATAATCCTTGACATTTCAGTTTATAGGCAGTAAACTAAAATCAGTTTACTGCCTATAAACTGTTTCAGGAGGGATTGAATATGGACGTGAAATTAGGAGCCGTGGAATCCCGGTTTGCGGAAATCATCTGGGCCAATGAGCCCCTCCACTCCCGGGAGCTGGTGGCGCTGTGCCAAAAGGAGCTGAACTGGAACCGCTCCACCACCTACACCGTGCTGCGTAAGCTGTGCCAGCGGGGTATTTTTCAGAATAATGGGGGGATGGTATCCTCCCTCCTGTCCCGGGAGGACTTCTTCAGCGTGCAGTCGGAGCAATTCGTGGAGGAAACCTTCCAGGGTTCCCTGCCTGCCTTTATTGCGGCATTTATTCAGCGAAATTCCATCTCCCGGGAGGATGCAGAGGAAATCCGCCGGATGATTGATGCCGCTTCGGGAAAGGAGTAAGCCATGGCTGATCTGTTTCTGCTGATTCTCAGCCGGAGCCTGGCGGTGATCCCCCTGATTGGGGTTGTCCTCCTGCTGCGGTTGGCGTTGAGATCCGCTCCCAAATGGACCCTCTGTCTGCTTTGGGCGCTGGTGGGGCTGCGGCTGGTGTGTCCGTCCTTTCCGGAGAGTCCCTTCTCCATCGCTCCCGATTCCGCCGGAAGCCGGCTGATGATCCAGTGGGCGGATGGCTACGCCGGCTTGATTCCCACGGACCAGGGAGCCGCTGTGTCCGAAACCACAGTCCGTCTGGATGGCAGCACCCTCCATGCCCAGCAGTCGACGGCAAACCAGGCCACCGGGGGCTTTTCCCCAACAGATGCCCTGATTCCCGTCCTCGCCTGGCTGTGGCTGATGGGCCTGGCCGGGATGGTGCTGTGGGGTGGGATGGGATATTTCTTCCTGAAGCACAAGGTCCGGGCCTCCCTTCCGGAATCCGGGTATTGGGTTTGCGACGACATCCCCGCCCCCTGTGTGCTGGGCCTGTTCCGGCCCCGGATTTACCTGCCCTCCGGGCTGGCCCCGGAGCGGATTCCCCTGATTCTGGCCCATGAGCGGGCGCACATGCGGCGGGGAGACCCCTGGTGGAAGCTGCTGGGGTTCGCCGTGGTATGCGTCTATTGGTTCCATCCTCTGGTGTGGGCGGGATACGGACTGTTCTGCCGGGACCTGGAGCTGGCCTGCGACGAAAAAGCCGTCGCAGGACTGGACCAGAACGGCCGGGCGGCCTACTCCCAGGCCATGCTGGAGTGTGCCATGGGACGGCGGAGCTTCCTTATCTCCCCCCTGGCCTTTGGAGAAATCGGCGTCAAAGAGCGGGTGAAGCGGATACTGTCTTACCGCAAGCCGAAAGTCTGGGCGCTTGTCGCCGGACCGCTGGTCTGCTGCGCCGTGGCCCTGTTCTTCCTGACCAACCCTCAAGAGACCTCCGGCGCTTCCGGCGGCATCAGCGGTGAATATCGCCTGACCATCGGCGCTGAGGGAATCACCGGGGTGGAGGTCTCCACGCCCAACGAAAGCTGCTTCTTCTCCCCGGGAGAAGCCGGGGTGTTTTCCAAAGGGGAAGAACTTCGGCTGGAGCTTCTGGACAACCTGGACACCCTGGAGGGGGTCACCATCTCCGCCATGACCGACGGGGAGGAATACAATGTGGTGTACACCCTGTATGTGCCGGAAGGGGGCGGACCGGCAGCCCTCCACGCAACCCAGGGGGATTGCTGGGCCCTGACCCGGGACGGGTTTCCTCTGACCCAGGGAACGGCGGTGACCTGGGTGGACTATCTGGGACAGCCCGGGTCCTACGCCGGGCAGGACATCACCACGGAGGTGGATTTCTTCTCCGGGTTCTCCTTCCATTACACCTCGGAGTGTGTCTGGATGATCTCCCCGGACGGTACGGAAACTCCGATTCTGTACGGAATGCCCATCTATAACTGTTTCTTCGCCGACATCACCGGCGACGGGCTGCCGGAGCTGTGCGCCACCGTAGCCATGGGTTCCGGGATCATCGACACCCGGGTGGTGGTCTTTGACTGCGTCAGCGGCAAAAACTATGAACTGGAAGACCGGGGAACCTGGGACTATGTTCTTTCCGCCCAGAACGGCGCCCTGGTGGTCAGCCGGTATGCCCATCCCCAGTCCCAGGCCGGTTCTCCCGATGCCCAGGGCCTGCTGGCCATTTCCCCGGAGGGCAGCCTCACCATGACCCAGCTGCCGGATGCCCAGCCCCCTCAGGACGGCATTGTGGAATCCTGGAGTCAGCTGTGCAGCGGCTTCTCCTTCCTCTCCATGGAGGCAGGAGAACAGATCTTCTTCTCCAACCCGGTGGAATTTTCCCAGGACGGCGGGGTTTTCTCCTTTCTGGCTTCCTATGACTGGTCCGGCAACGCCTTGGAAGTGGGCCTGCTGTCCCAGACAGGGGAGGAACTCTGCCTGACGGTATTCGAGCCCAACCAGGAGTACCGGCAGATCACCGGCATTCCCGCCGGAACCTATCAGGTGTTTGTCCGCAACCCCCTGTCCAATGAACCGGAGGAACCCTGGCCGGACTATCTGGATCTGATTAGCGGCGCTGTGATTTTCACCCTCAGCGGCGGGGAGATCGTTTCCGCCCGCTCCTGACTGGACTGCTGCTTTGCCCCCTGCCGTTTCCGGCAGGGGGCATGGTTCTTCTGTTGAAAAACACAACAATCTGTGATAGGATAATCCCAACAAGCAAGGAGGGATTTCCATGTCAACCTACGAAATTCTATTCAGCCCCACCGGCGGAACCCAAAAGGTTTCCCGCATTGTGCTGGAAGGTCTGGATTGTCCGGTGCAGACCATCGACCTGAGCAACCGCTTCACGGATTTTTCCGCCGCTGCGCTGACGCCGGAGGATACGGCGGTGATTGCCGTCCCCTCCTACGGCGGGCGGGTGCCGGAAATCGCCATGCAGCGGCTCCGGCAGATTCCGGCGAACGGCGCCCGGGCCATTGTGGTGTGCGTCTACGGCAACCGGGCCTATGAGGACACCTTATTGGAGCTGGCGGACGGGGCCAGGGACGCCGGGTTCCAGGTAATTGCCGGAATTGCGGCGGTGGCGGAGCACTCTGTGGCCCGGCAGTTCGCCGCCGGACGTCCCGACGCTGCAGACCGGGAGCATCTGCTGGATTTCGCCCGGCAGATTCGGGAGAAGGGGGATTCCTCCTGCCCCGCCCTTCCCGGAAACCGTCCCTACAAGAAGCGGGGCGGCTCCGGCATGGTGCCCAAGCCCACGGAAGCCTGCGTTTCCTGCGGTCTGTGCGCCGCCCGGTGCCCCACCGGCGCCATCGATGTCCGGGACTCCAAAACTGTGAATGCCGACGCCTGCATCGGCTGTATGCGGTGCGTCACCCTGTGCCCCCAGTCCGCCCGGAAGATGAACAGCGTCAAGCTGGCCGCCGTCACCGCCATGCTTGCCCCTCTGTGCGCCAAACGGAAGGAAAACGAGCTGTTTTTGTGACTTTTCGGATCCGCTCTCTGGAGCGGTACAGAATACTGAATGAAAAGAGGAATTTGTATGTCCTTTTCTGTTTACACGGACGGATGCTCCAATCTGCCGGGCCGTCTGCTGACGTCCCTGGAGATTCAGGTGCTGCCCTGCCACTATGTCCTGGACGGACAGCCGGGGGTGTTCCTGGGGGATATTGACACCTTCGACACCCACGGCTACTATAATAAGCTGCGGGCAGGCTCTGTGCTGAAAACCAGCCTGCTGAACACCAATCTGTTCCTGGAGACCTTCCGCCCGGTGCTGACGGCGGGGCAGGATGTGGTATACATCGGGATGTCCTCGGGCATCAGCGGCACCATCCAGGCCGCCCGGATTGCGGCGGAGGAGTTGTCAGAGGAATTTCCGAACCGGACGGTGCGGGTGGTGGATTCCCTGGGGGCGGGCTTCGGCACCGGGCTGCTCACCTGCCGGGCCGCAGATCTGCGCAATGAAGGGAAAACTGCCGCAGAGGCCGCCGACATTCTGGACAGGGAGGCCATGTGCCTGCTGCAATACTTCACCGTGGATGATCTGAATTTTCTGAAGCGTACCGGTCGGGTCAGCGGCGCCACCGCCGCCATCGGCACCGTGCTGAACATCAAGCCCCTGCTCTGGGGGGATGCCACCGGGCATATTGTGGCCTGCGGCAAGTACCGGGGCCGGAAAAAGGTCATGGAGGCCATCGCACAGATGTACCGCACCCGGGCCATTCACCCGGAAACCCAGCGGGTGGCCATTACCCACGGGGACTGCCCGGAGGAGGCCGCCCAGCTGGCGGAGCTGGTTCGTGGGGTATGTCCCCCCAAGGAACTGATTGTCTGCCCCCATGAGCCATTTACCGGCGCCCATGTGGGGCCGGGAATGCTGGCCCTGTTCTTCTTCGGCCAGAGCCGCTGAACCCCGCCCCTGCTTACATTTCATCCCCCGGAACGAAGGACGGTTCCGGGGGATGCGCATTTTATCCAGTTTTTAGTGTGAAAATTTGTATACTTTTCCTTTTGGCAGTTTCTCCCAATTTTTGGTATACTATTTATATAAGAAAGTATGACGATTGCAGAAAAAGGAGGACATTATGCTGGTCAAAGGCGGGTATGTGCGCTATGGGGCGAATGGGATATGTCTGGTGGAGGATCTGCGGCAGATGCAGTTTGATTCCCGCCAAGGTCCAAGGCCATACTACGTCCTCCGCCCTGTCCATCACCAGGAGGGCTGCGTGTTCGTTCCGGCGGACAACCCCAAGCTGATGGACCGGGTCCGGCCGGTTCCCTCCGCCCAGGAGATTGACCAGGCCATTCTCAGCATCCGGGAGCAGGAACTCCCCTGGATTGAGGACCGGAAGGAGCGGACTGCCCGGTTCCAGGAGATTCTGTCCCGGCGGGACGGCCGGGAGCTGCTGCAGCTGGCCAGCTGTCTGCGCCGCCGGAAAGCAGCCTGCCCCAACGGGCTGTCCTACAGCGATGACCAGGTGCTGCGCAAAGCGGAGAGCATCATCACCGAAGCGCTGGCATTCTCCCTGCAGATGAATGCCCAGAGCGTCAGCGACTACATCCGGCAGAAATTGGAGCCGGAGACTGACACATAATATTTTGCAGCGGGGCCAAGGTCCCGCCGGAGACCGGGCAGCGGAACATGGCTGCCCGGCTTTTGCCGGTCACCCCCAAAGCAAGCAGGTGGTTCGCCGGGTATCTTGGAAATACCGCTGAAACTTTCAAAGAATGTCTTGACAAATTGAAAAGCGGGATTATAATTACCAACGGTAATTATATAACGAAATGGAGGCATGAACCGTGACGCCGGAGAAAATCAAGGAAATGGTAGATGCCTGCTACCTGGCCAAGCGGATCCGGGATCTGCTGCCCCAGCTGCCGGAGGGAGTGGCCCCGTCCTATTTGCAGGTGCTGGACACCCTGCGCAGACTGCATGCCGGGGGAAACCCGGTCAAGGTCAGCGACATCAGCGCCGCTCTGGGACTGCCCCGGCCCGGCGTCACCCGGCTGGTCAAGCAGATGGAGGCCGGGGGATACCTGCGGAAGCTTTCCGCTCCGGAGGATGGCCGCATCACCTATGTGACCGTAACGGAAAAGGGAACGGCGCTGTCCGACAAATTTGACCGGCAGTTCTACGACCGGCTGGCAAAACAGATGGACGGCATTTCCGAGGCAGAGGCGGACACCATGATCCGCACCATCTCCCGGTTCTACCAAATCATGAGTGAAAGGAAAATGGAGATTGAATAGTGTAAAAAACGACTTTACCCAGGGAAGCATCCCGAAAAAACTGATTCTGTTTATGATTCCCGTTCTGGGCGCACTGATTCTCCAGGCGGCCTACGGTGCGGTGGATCTGCTGGTGGTGGGCCGTTTCGGTTCCACCTCCGGGCTGTCCGCCGTTTCCACCGGCAGCCAGGTGCTGAATCTGGTGACCTTTGTGCTGACCCAGCTGGCCATGGGCATCACGGTGCTGATTGCCCGGTATCTGGGGGAACGGCGGCCGGACCAGATCGGGCCCCTCATCGGCGGCTCCGTGGTGATTTTCGGTATTCTCTGCGCCGTGCTGCTGGCGGTGCTGGTGGCCTTTGCCCGGCCCCTGTCGGTGCGGCTGCCGCTGGCATACATCATGAGCATCCAGCCGGATGCCAGCCTGACCCTGATCGGTTTTTCCGCCCCGGCGGCCACCATCTGCGGCATTGTGCTGAACGTGGTGTTTTATGTCCGGCAGAGACGGCGGGAGACCGAAAGGCTGGGGCATTAACCCCGGTTTCGGAGCATTACATATTTCGGCGGCGGAGCAAATGCCCCGCCGCCGTGCTGTTTCTCAATAGTTTTCTTTGCGGACTTCAAAGTAACTCTGGGGATGCTTGCACACCGGGCAGATTTCCGGCGCTTTCAGCCCCACCACCAGGTGGCCGCAGTTGCGGCACTCCCACATGGTCACGCCGCTCTTTTCAAATACCGTTTTGGTCTCCACGTTTTTCAGCAGGGCACGGTAGCGCTCCTCGTGGGACTTCTCGATGGCCGCCACCCCCCGGAACTGCTCCGCCAGATCGTGGAAGCCCTCCTCGTCGGCCTCCCGGGCCATCCGATCATACATATCCGTCCACTCGGCGTTCTCCCCTTCTGCGGCATGGAGCAGGTTTTCCGCCGTGTCTCCCAGCTCGCCCAGAGCCTTGAACCAGAGCTTGGCGTGCTCCTTTTCATTTTCCGCAGTCTGCAGGAATAGGGCGGCAATCTGCTCGTAGCCCGCCTTCTTGGCAACGGACGCAAAGTATGTATACTTGTTTCTTGCCTGGGACTCTCCGGCAAAGGCCTCCCACAGATTTTTCTCGGTTTTGGTTCCGGCATAGGGATTCTTCTTGGGGGCGTCGGGCTCCTCGATCTTCACAAACTTGCTGGCGGGCTGCTTGCACACCGGGCAGACAAAGTCCGGCGTCATGGGGCCCTCATGAATGTATCCACAGACGGTGCATTTCCATTTTTCCATCGGTTTTACCTCCGTTTTCTCATGAAATGTCAGGGTATTCAGCAGTTCCTCCACCACGTCCCGGGGGACGCCGGGATAATCCCGGATGCGTTCCAGGAACTGCCTGGCGTTGCCGCTCTGGGGAAGCATGAACCCGGCCTCCCGGCACAGGTCCTCCGCCATCAGGCGGCTGGATTTCTCCACCGCCACGCTCAGGGCGTCGGGCAGTCCGGCGGCAATTGCTTCCGCCCGGTTTTTGCTCTGAATCAGCGAGCGCAGGGCCTCCACCATCGCCTCTTGTTTGGGCTGCTGGGGCGGCAGTTCCCTGGGCACCATGGAGATGGCCCCGGAGGGGCAGGCATCGGCGCAGGCGCCGCAGCCGATGCACTTGGTCCCGTCAATGATGCTGTTCTCCGTGTCGGTGGCGCCGGTGGGGCAGACATACAGGCACAGGCAGTCTTTGGTACACAGGCGCAGATTCCGCACCGCATATTTCGCAGACATATCAGGCCCTCCTTTCCACTTTTTCAAACTTCCAGGCCGGGACCTTGCACACCGGGCACAGCTCCGGCGGGTTGTCCCCCACATACACAAAGCCGCAGACGCTGCACACCCATACCCCGGTGTGGGCCAGCATGGCATCTCCCTCGGCAGCGTACCGGCTCAGCAGGGACTGGAGCATCCGGGTAACCTTCTCGCTCCAAACCAGGCTCCGCAGGGCACCCCGGTCCGGTTCCCGGGAGGCTGTCTCCATATTATAAGGGTAGCCCAGGTTCAGGTCCTCCTCTATCAGGGCCAGCAGCTTCTCCCGTGTGCTCTCCGGGGCCGGGGCAGCCTGGCTGCGGAAGAATTCCGCCAACTTCTGGAACGCCTCCATCTGGGGAAACAGGTACTGCTTTTCGCAGCCCCGGGCCAGATTGGAGCAGATCACACTCATTTCCATGGCGGACAGCTCCGTCTCGGTGTGGGGCTTGTCTGCCGGCACAGCCGGCGCAGGGTTGTCCTCCTTCAGTCGGAAGGCCTCCTTCCCCGCTTTGCAAATGGGACATTTCCAGTCCGGGGGCAGCGCATCCCAGGGGCCGCCCACCGCCTCATCATGGACATAGCCGCAGACGGAGCACACATATTGTTTCACAGGCTGTTCCCTCCTTTTCATTATTGTATTCTTACTATACCAGGCGCGCCCTCACTTTTCTGTGATATTGTCACAAATAAGAGGCGGTATTGCAGGCTTTGTTTTGTGCGAAAGCCCCAGCATCTTGACCGGCGCCCCCATAATCGGTATAATAGGAAAAAACGAAAGGTGGAAATCGCATGCTGAAGGATTTACTGCTGAAGAACCGCAGTTATCGGGGCTTCAATTCCCATCGTCCCGTTACCCGGGAGGAACTGACCGCCCTTGTGGACTGCGCCCGTATTTGCCCCTCTGCGTCAAATACGCAGCCCCTCCGCTATTACCTGGTCTGGGAACCGGAGGAACTGAGAAAGGTGCAGCCGCTGACCCGCTGGGCCAAGGGACTGCCCCAAATCCAACTGCCCCATCCAGGGATGGAACCTACCGCCTTTATCATCATCTGTCAGGACCTGAACGTCTGCGATTCCCCGGCGTCCTCTCAGCGGGACGTGGGCATCGTGGCCCAGACCATGCTCCTGGCCGCCACAGAGATGGGGCTGGGCGGCTGCATGATCGGCTCCTTCCTGGCGGGGGAGCTGAAGCAGGCCCTGAGTCTGCCGGAGACCATTGCCCCCATGCTGGTGCTGGCCTTGGGGGAACCGGCGGAAACAGTGGTGCTCACGGATGTCGGGCCGGATGGCAGTACCCAATATTATCGGGACGACCAGGATGTGCATTACGTCCCCAAGCGGCGTCTGGCGGATTTGATTCTGCCGAAATTCCAGAAAATTCCCTGATTTCTATTATTCCGGAAATGCCCCATTCCCAGCGGCGGACATGCTGTTCCGCCGCTGGGTTTTTCTGTGTTTTTGCCCCGGGCCGAAAGGTTTCAGGCATCCAAAATTTCCCGGATATAATGTTGCCCATATGGTATCCTTCAGAAACTTTTCAGTTTTGTATATTCCTTAGAATATTTCCCGTCATAATGAAATTTCATTGACGAAACCCTGCAAAAGTGCTATAACACAATGAAATACAAGTAGTCTGGGCATGGTCTGCAAACCCGGCCCGGCGTGAAAGGAGTCGATGTCGTGACAGGTATTTTGCTGGGACTTGTTTTCGGCGGTGTGCAGCTGTATCTTCTGATTTTGGGCACCTCGTCGCTGGGTTCCAGCCGGATTGCGGTCTGGCCTTTCGTGGTGCAGTTTTTCTGTCCCCTGGCCGGGCTGCTGCTGTGCGGCATGCTGCGCCCCCGGCAATTGGCGATCTGCGGGATTTCCATGTCCGTGGTACTGATTGTGGGAGCGGTGGTCCGTTGGATCGCCTGCCGCAGAAAAGACGATACAAATAAGGAGGCATGATATCTTGTTGGACGATGTGCTTTTGGTCCTGGGCGCCGCAATGGCTCTGGGCGGCTGGTTCTGGCGGAAATCCGTCGTTGCCGCGCTTCAGACCGATGACGCAGCCAAGGAGCGGAAGAAAAAGGCGCTTTGGCCCACGGTTCTGCTGCTGGCGGGACTGTGGACCCTGTCGGAGAAGCTGCTCCAGCTGATTTTCGGCAGCGTTCCGGCGGAGGAATTCACCGTGGACATCTGGGCGGAGCGGATTACCCTGGGCGGCATCACCCTCAGCGCCACGGTGCTGATCACCTGGGCCATTCTGGTCGTGGTTGGGGTACTGGCCCTGGCCATCCGGCTGCTGGTGGTTCCGAACATGACCGAGGAACCGAAGGGTATTCAAAATGTACTGGAACTGCTGGTGGAGACTGTGTGCAATTTCACCCATTCCAGCGTGGGCGATCTGGGTGACTGCCTGCCGTCGTATATCTTCGCCATCGGCGTATTCATGATCGGCTGCGCAGCGGTGGAGCTGCTGGGCCTGCGGGCCCCCACCTCGGACATCACCATGACCTTCTCCATGGCCCTGGTGACCTTCGTGCTCATCAACTACTACGGTATCAAGAAAAAAGGCGTGGGGGGCCGGATTTCCTCCATGGCCAAGCCCACCCCGGTGGTATTCCCCATCAAGGTGGTATCCGACCTGGCGGTGCCGGTATCCCTGGCCTGCCGTCTGTTCGGCAATATGCTGGGCGGCATGATTGTCATGGACCTGCTGTATATGGCCCTGGGCAACGCCGCCATCGGCTTCCCCAGTGTGCTGGGACTGTACTTCAATGTGTTCCACCCGCTGATTCAGACTTACATTTTCGTGACCCTGACCCTGACGTTCATCGGGGAAGCCACGGAATAATCAAATTTACTGCTTTCATTTATCTTGGAGGAATTCGATATGGAAAACGGAATTATCGCAATCGCTGCCGCTCTGGCTCTGCTGCCCTGCGCTTTCGCCGGTCTGGCCATGGGTCTTGCCACCGGCAAGGCTGCCGACGCCACTGCCCGCCAGCCCGAAGCTTCCGGCAAGATCAGCTCCACCCTGCTGCTGGGCCTGGCTCTGACCGAGTCCTGCGCCATCTACGGCTTCGTTACAGCCCTGATCATTGCCTTCACCATGTAATTGGGAGGGCAGATTATGGAACTCTATCCCATTGACATTGCCATTCACCTGGTGAACATCGGCATTCTCTACACCCTGCTCCGCTTCCTGGTATGGAAACCCGTCCGGTCCTTCATGGCCGCCCGGGAGGCCCGGATTGCCGGTGAGATTCGTCAGGCAGAGGAACTGAAGGCCCAGGCCATGGAGCTGAAGTCCCAGTATGATGCCCAGCTGGCCGACGCCCGGAACACCTGCGATCAGCTTCTGGCCGACGGTCGCCGGGAGGCCCAGTCCGCCGGCGCCCAGTACCTGGCCCAGGCCAAGGAGCAGGCTGCTGCCATCGTCACCCAGGCAAAGACCGACGCCCAGGACGAAAAGCTCCGTGCTCTGGAAGAGGCCAAGGGCGACCTGGCCGACCTGGCCGTGGATATGGCCGGCCGGATTCTCCGCTTCGATGCGGACATTCGCCGCAACCTGGTCTCCGACACCGAGAAAACCGGCACCCGTACCGGTGTGCTGAAAGTTGCCCAGCCCAGCGATCAGAAAACCCTGGATCAGATTACTGCCCGTCTGGAAAACTTGCTGGCCTGCCACCTGGAACTCACCGTGGAGGTGGACCCCGCCATCGTCGGCGGCTTCTCCGCCCTGGTGGACGGAAAGGTTTACGACTTCAGCTACCGGGCTCAGCTGAGCGAAATGCAGCATCGGCTCGCCTGAGAGGAGGTAGCCTATGCTGGATTTTAGTCAAGGTTCCCTGGGAACCTTTCTCCGGGATAAGCTGAAGGACTTCCAGCCGAAGATGGTCAGCTATGAATACGGCACCGTATTCAGCTGCGCCGACGGCATTGTGAAGATCTCCGGCCTTTCTCACGCCCAATACGGCGAACTGCTTCGATTTGAAAACGACATATACGGCATTGCCCTGGATACCAGCCTGGAAGGGGTTGGCGCCGCTCTGCTCAGCCGGAGCGCCAGCGTCCGTCCAGGTTCCCGGGTGCAGGGCACCGGCCGGGTGGCCGACATCGGCATCGGCAATGAACTGCTGGGCCGGGTGGTAGACCCCATTGGACGTCCCCTGGACGGCCATCCCCTGGCGGTCCGCTCCTACCGGCAGGTGGAATCCCCTGCCCCCGCCATTATGGACCGTTCCCCGGTGGACACCCCCATGGAAACCGGCATTCTGGCGGTGGACAGCATGATTCCCATCGGCCGGGGCCAGCGGGAACTGATTATCGGTGACCGCCAGACCGGCAAGACCTCCATCGCCCTGTCCGCCATGATGAATCAGAAGGATACCGGGGTGATCTGCATTTACTGTGCCATCGGTCAGAAGGCTTCCAGCGTGGCCAACCTGGTTCGCACCCTGGAGGAGAGCGGCACCCTGGCCCACAGCGTGGTGGTGGCCTCTACCGCCGCCGACAGTGCCGCCATGCAGTACCTGGCTCCCTACGCAGCCTGCGCCGTGGCCGAGGGCTTCATGTACCAGGGGCAGGATGTGCTGGTAGTCTACGACGATCTGTCCAAGCATGCCGTGGCCTATCGGTCCATGTCCTTGCTGCTGCGCCGCCCCTCCGGCCGGGAAGCCTACCCCGGCGACGTGTTTTATCTCCATTCCCGGCTGCTGGAGCGGGCCGCCCATCTGAGTCCCGAGCTGGGAGGCGGCTCCATGACCGCTCTGCCCATCGTGGAAACCATGGCCGGAGACATCTCCGCCTACATCCCCACCAACGTGATCTCCATCACCGACGGGCAGATCTATCTGGAGAGCGAACTGTTCCACTCCGGCGTCCGGCCTGCCGTCAACGTGGGCCTCAGCGTGTCCCGTGTGGGCCGCTCCGCCCAGTATGACGCCATGAAGGCCGTATCCGGCAGTCTCCGGCTGGAGGTTGCCCAGTACCGGGATATGGCAGTGTTTGCCCAGTTCGGCGCCGATGTGGATGTGGCCACCAAGAAGCTGCTGGACCGTGGTCTGCGGATGACGGAACTGCTGAAGCAGTCCAAGGACAGCATTCTCAAGCTGTCCGATCAGGTGGTGATTCTCAGCGCCCTTCACAGCGACGCGCTGGAGAAGGTGGAAGTGGATGCCGTGCGGAAATACGTCCGGGGTCTGCTGGTTTGGCTGCGGGAAAATCACCCCGACCTGCTGGAATCCATTGATAGCACCAAGGCCCTGCCCCAGGATGCCGCAAGCGCCTTGAACAAGGCCATGGCAGATTATGCCGCCCAGCGGGAGGCGTAAAGTATGGCCAGCGTCAGTGAAATCCGCCATCACATCAGTGCGGTGGATCAGACCCGTCAGATTACCAATGCCATGCAGATGGTTTCTTCCGCCCGGATGAAGAAGTTCTCCGGCTCCATTCCCTACAACGCCGAGTATTTCAAAAAACTCCGCTCCACCATGAAGGACATTCTGGAATCCTCCCAGGACGTGGATCACGCCTACCTGCGTCCCCACCGGGGCGAGCGGCGGACCTACATTGTCATCGCAGGCGACAAGGAAATGGCCGGCAGCTACAACCACAATATTCTGAACATGGCCTATGACGAAATCCGGCAGTACCCCGGCAGCTATGTGGTGACAGTGGGACAGATTGCCACCCACTTCTTCCGCAAGCGGGGCATTGAGCCGGAATTCGAGGTCCCCGGGGCCGCACAGGACCCGTCGCTGTTCAACGCCACCCAGCTGGCTCTGCCGGTGATGGAATTCTTTGACCAGAACCAGACCGGCGAAATCTACATTTTCTTTACCCTGTACTGCGGGGAGGACGGGCGCCCCGTGCTGAAGCCCCAGAAGAGCCGTCTGCTTCCCATTCGGCTGCGGGACTTTACCCATGTGGAGGCCACCGAGGACCTCCACAACATGATTTACAATCCCTCTCCTCAGGAGGTCTTTGATCAGCTGGTCCCCCAGTTTATTATCTCCCGGATTTATGACGCTTTTGTCCAATCCTACGCCGCGGAGCACTACTCCCGGATGAATGCCATGCAAAGCGCCACCCGGAACGCTGATGAACTGCTGAAAAAGCTGAATCTGGAGCTGAACATCGCCCGTCAATCCCAGATTACCCAGGAAATCACCGAAATCAGCGGCAGCAGCCTGGGACAGGAGGTGGACGACTCGTTTCGGAAGGAGGAACCCAAAATGGAGCAAGAATCCTGCCAGGGCGCAATCATTTCCAAGATTTCCGGCCCTGTGCTGACGATACGCTATCCCGCTCAGGAGGACTGGGCACTCCATGATCTGCTGATTACCGAGTCCGGGGTACATCTGGAAATCGCTTCCCACACCAACGTGGGGGAGTGCCGCTGCGTGGCCCTGGAATCTACCTACGGTCTGAAATGCGGCATGAGCGTGACCAACACCCGCAGCTGCATTCAGGTGCCTGTGGGTGAGCAGACCCTGGGCCGGGTGGTGGATGTGCTGGGCAAGCCCATCGACAACGGCCCCGCCCTCACCGGCCAGCGCTGGCCCATTTACCGTCCCGCCCCGGCCTTTGAAGATCAGAACAGCAAGACGGAATTCCTGGAAACCGGCATCAAGGTCATCGACCTGCTGACTCCCTACGCCAAGGGCGGCAAGATCGGCCTGTTCGGCGGCGCCGGCGTGGGCAAGACCGTGCTGATTATGGAACTGATTTACAACATCGCCAAGGAGCACGGCGGTTACTCTGTGTTTACCGGCGTGGGCGAGCGGAGCCGGGAAGGCAACGACCTGATCCACGATATGCGCGCCTCCGGCGCCATTTCCAAAACGGCCCTGGCCTTCGGTCAGATGAACGAGCCTCCCGGATCCCGGATGCGGGTGGCCATGACCGGCCTGACCATGGCAGAATATTTCCGGGATCAGATGAACCAGGATGTGCTGCTGTTCATCGACAACATCTTCCGGTATGTCCAGGCGGGCAACGAGGTCTCCGCCATGCTGGGCAGAATGCCCTCCGCCGTTGGCTATCAGCCTACCCTTGCGGAAGAGCTGGGCCAGCTGGAAGAGCGGATCACCTCCACCAAGAGCGGCTCCATCACCTCGGTGCAGGCCATCTATGTGCCCGCCGACGACCTGACGGACCCCGCCCCCGCCACTATTTTCTCCCACCTGGACGCCACCACGGTGCTGTCCCGGCATGTGGCGGAAATGGGCATCTACCCCGCCGTCAGCCCTCTGGAGTCCAATTCCCGGATTCTGGACCCGGCCATTGTGGGCCAGGAGCATTACGACGTGGCCCGTCGGGTGCAGGAATGCCTCCAGCGCTACACCGAACTGAAGGACATCATCGCCATTCTGGGTATGGACGAACTGTCCGAGGAAGATCAGAAGATTGTCTACCGGGCCCGGAAGATTCAGCAGTTCCTGTCCCAGCCCATGCACGTAGCCGAGCAGTTCACCGGCCAGCCGGGTCGGTTCGTCCCCCTGAAGGACACCATTCGCAGCTTCCGCACCATTGTGGACGGCGAAGTGGATCACCTCCCCGAGGCCGCCTTCTCCATGGTGGGCGACATCGACGAGGCCATCGAAAAGGCGAAGGAGATGGAGCGCCATGGCGAATGAAACCTTTCCCTTTGAGATCCTCACCCCGGAGCATCGGTTTTTTTCCGGAGAGATCGAGGCGCTGACCTTCACCGCCGCCGACGAGGGCAAGTGGACCGTCCTCAAGGGCCACGCCCCCATGCTGGCGGTACTCCGCCCCGGCAGTCTGTCCATTCTCCAGGATGGGAAGTGGCGGGATGCGGTGAACTCGGAAGGCTACATGGAAGTCAGCCCCCACAAGGTGGTGCTGTTCGTCCAGACCTGCGAATGGCCGGAAGAAATCGACCGGAAGCGGGCCGAACGGGCCAAGGCCCGTGCCGAGGAAGAACTGCGCCAGAGCCACAGCCAGGCCCAGTTCCGCGCCAACCAGATCATGCTGGCCCGGGCCATGGCACGGCTGCGCAACAGCCGCAACTCGGTCAACATCGACTGACCTGTGTTCCCCAACTGCATCTCAAAATCCCCCTGCAGCCGCTCTTGGGAGCGCCGCAGGGGGATTTTTCTGTCAAAGCTTATAAGATGTCAATCTGGCAGCAGGCCATGGTGTCCAGGGCTGCCTGGTGGGTTTTGGGGCTGACTCCGGCGCAGCAGGATGCGTCCACAGAAATCGGGGCCTCCGGGAAACTGGCCTTCAGGAGCAGGGCGTTGCTCACCACGCAGATGTCGGTACACAGGCCGATCAGTTCCAGGGTGAAAGGCTCCTCCCCTGCCGCCCGGGCGATTCTCCGGGGCAGTTCCACGCTGCCGAAGGTAGGCTTTTCCACCAGGGTGTAGTTTTTTCCTTCCAGGGCCTGGGCCACTAGCCCATTCAGCTGCCAGCCCGCTGTCTCCCGGATGCAATGGGGCACCGGCAGCTTTTTCCCCTCACTGCTTTCCAAATAGTCCGATCCATGGGTATCCATCGTCACGAAAATCTCCCCCGGAAACTGCCGGATTTTTTCCGCCACCCGGGGCACAATGGCCACTGCCTCCGGCGTGCCCAGAGCGCCGTCCACAAAGTCCTTCTGCATATCCACCACAATCAGAAACTGTTTCATAACGCTTCCTTTCTTCTTTTCGGTCGGTTTGTCGGCTCACTCATGATAGAAGGCTGTCCACCGCCCCTGGTACACCCGGCAGGGAAACTGAGGGTGCGGCTCCGAGGGCAGTTTTCCCGCCTGGAGATCCAGGGCATCCAGGAGGTTGCGTTCAATGTACTCCGGCCCAATGGGACAGGGATGATGGCTGGGAAGAATGGTTCGGATGGAGTCCGCCATGGCCAGCAGCTTTTTCTGGCTGGCAATGTACTGCTCCATATTCCGATGAGGGCCGAACATAAAAATCGGCCCGTCCTTCTGCACCGAGTCTCCGGAAATCAGCAGTCCCTTCTCCCGGTCAAAAAAGGCGGCGCTGCCTCTGGTATGTCCCGGAATGGAAATCACTTCCAGCCTGTAATCCCCGCAGCAGAAGGCATCCCCCTCGTTCAGTGGGTGCAGGGAAACCCCCTCGGGAATCATGGGCCAATCCGGCTCCATGGCACAGCAGGCCCCAAATTTTCCCAGTCCGCCAGCGTGATCTCCGTCGGCATGGGTCAGCAGCACCGTCACCGGCAGGCTGGTAATGCTCTTGACTGTTTCGTACACACCGCTGTCCGCAAAACAAGTGTCGATCAGGAGGGCGCTTTCTGCCCCCACAATCAGGAAGGCCCGAACCCGCCCCTCGTCCAGAATATAAAGCTGTTGGTCCATGGAAGCAACCTGCATTTCAATTCCCCCTGCTGCAATGAGATTGTCTGCTTTCATGGTACCACAGTTATCGGCAATTGTACAGTCCCGCAGAAGCGAATGAAAGTTTTTTCGAATTAACTGCTTCAAAAGCGCCCCCTTCGCCGAACGCCTGGAAGAACCGCACGCCCCATGGCGGCATTCCGGATCCGCTCTGCTTTCTTCCCCGGTCAAAAGTAAAAAATTGCATTTGCTGCCTTCCTTTCACTGGCATACCTTCTGCACGTTGGGAAAAGATATGGTTGCGGAAAGAAAAGTCGTTTTCCCCCGGAAAGCGTCTTGGCTTTCCGGAAAACGACAAAAGGAGATCAATTGGTATGAAGAGCAATAACCAGATCAACATTCCCCAGGCTCGCGAGGCGATGGACAAGTTCAAGATGCAGGCTGCCAGCGAGGAGGATGTCCCCGAAACATATTAAACGTCTGGTATGTATAGGCACACAAATACTGTAAAATAATTTAGAAAACCATCGAAACTATTACCAATTCTATACATACAGCAAAGGATAATTATTAAAATGCTCTTTTTCAAAGCTATCATTGCGCTGAGCTTATCATGCGTTCTGAATTTGTCTACAGAACAATTTCACTATTTTTTCTTCAATATCGCCACCGCTACGTAAGCTTAGTACCGGCATAGAATAAATCGATGTCTATTCTTCTGTTTGGGTCAGGAGTATACTGCTTATTATATAAGTCTAAGAATAAGCTGTCTACCCTTATCGATTTGCTATTCCCTTAACTGCTTATAATTAGTAAAGCGTTGGCAATTTCACTGACTATATCAATCCTAGCACCGAGCAAAACGATTTGTTCGGTGCTTTTTTCTTATCCAAGTTAAGGAGGATTTCATGTACATACGAAAATACAACTTCACCGCTGAAGAAATGAGTTGTCGCAACTGTGCTGAGTATCTGCCAGGAGGCTGCAAAAACAGGAAATGTCCCTATATGGACCAGAGGATCGAAGCAAACACTGTCACTTATGGCGATGCGCTCTCTGCCATTCACTTTCCAACCCGAAAAGTACGCAAGCGGCTTCTTCACCTGACTGAAGAATATACAGATTCCTTTTGGCTGGATGAAAATCACAAAGTACGGATGAAGCAGCTGCATGACCGTTTGGGCTTCACTGAGAAAAGGAATACACCCAGGTACTATGCAGCAATGTATCTTCTCACCGCAAGAGACACACTTCTTGCCCGTACACAGAAATGCTTCACCGATACCGGCATTAACTTTTCTCTCGCAACAAAGCCCGGAATCTCCCTGGACGATTACATCCTTTACCAGGCTGCTGTCTATTATTATACCAAACAAGGCGGTATTACGCCGGGTGAACTGGCAGACGAAGAACTGATCTCTGACCAAATGTTCCGTTTGGTTATCAACGGACTGCTCATCGCAAAATATGGCCTGGTAGCCATGATTCTGAAAAAACATAAAGGATGAGCCAGTCAATGAACGCTCATATCATCACCATCGTCAACCAAAAAGGCAGCGTTAGCAAAACCACCACCTGTGTCAACCTGGATATTCCTCTGACGAAGCAAGGAAAGATAGTCCTTCTTGATACAGACCCGCAAGGCAGCTTGACCATCAGTCTGGGACATTCCAGACCGGACAAGCTGCCTTTTACTGTTTCCGCCGACCTGGTCTGCATTCTCAACGGCAAACCGATTCAAACTGGCGTGTGTATTCCTCTCCATCCGGAAGGTGTTGTCCTAGTTCCTGCCAGCATTGAGCTTCCCACATTACAGGTGACCCTGGTGAACGCCAGATGCCTGGTGGATGGCCTTTCATATACTCAAAGTGAATCTGCTGCATAACCACATAGCTATTTACTCTGGAAAAGGAGAAACGAGATGGGTTCAATTAGTACATTCAAGGCGTTTGATACGCTCATGAAAGAAACGCCTAATTCCCACTATGACAGCGGATACGACGGGATCTACTCTGAGTGCCGTTCCTGCCGTTTTCACCGTCCCTTTTGGAAATATCAGCCCTGTGTATTTAAGGAATGTCCCTATTCCACGCCTCAACGCTTAACACTGCACACACCACAGGCGGAAGGGAAGAAAAGATGATGGATTGAGCAGCTTTGGAAATGCGATACATCATCGGCCAACTCAATACAAAGCATGGTCATACAGCCATGTCTTTCAAAAAAATCCGAAAGGAGAACTTAAAATGAACACCCAAATCATCGCCATCGTCAACCAGAAAGGCGGCGTTGGCAAAACCACCACCTGCGTCAACCTGGGCGTCGCCCTGGCAAAGCAAGGAAAAAAAGTCCTGCTCGTTGATGCAGACCCGCAAGGCAGCTTGACCATCAGTCTGGGACATTCCAGACCTGACAAGCTGCCTTTTACTGTATCCACCGCTCTGAGCCGCATCCTCAACGACGAGGCAATTCAGCCCAGCGAGGGCATTCTCCACCATCCGGAGGGTGTTGACCTGGTTCCCACCAGCATCGATCTTTCCGCCTTCGAGGTATCCTTGGTGACCGCCATGAGCCGGGAAACGATTCTGCGGCAGTACCTGGATACCCTTAAATCGAATTACACCCACATTCTCATCGACTGTCCGCCCTCCCTGGGCATGCTGACCATCAATTCTCTGGCTGCCGCCAATCGGGTGCTTATCCCGGTGCAGGCAGAATACCTGCCCGCCAAAGGTCTGGAGCTTCTGCTGCAAACTGTTAATAAGGTGAAACGGCAGATCAACCCCAGGCTTCAAATCGACGGCATTCTCATGACCATGGTGGACAGCCGCACCAACTTTGCCAAGGAAATTTCAAACCTGCTTCGGGAGACCTATGGCAGGAAGATCAAAGTTTTCCGCAGCGAGATTCCCCATTCCGTCCGGGCCAAGGAAACCACCGCAGAAGGAAAGAGTATTTTTCAGCACAATCCCTCTGGTAAGGTAGCGGAGGGCTCCACGGAAGAAAGTCGTCAGGAGGCCAAGCTGGAAAAAATCCGGGATATTCCGCTATCGGAACTTCACCCGTTCAAAAACCATCCATTTCATGTAAGGGATGATGAAGCCATGATGGAAACCGCAGATAGTGTCCGGCAGTATGGTGTGCTGGTTCCAGCCATAGCCAGACCAGACCCCAGCGGAGGATATGAATTGGTGTCCGGTCACCGGCGGCACCGGGCCAGTGAACTTGCCGGAATGGAGACCATGCCGGTCATTGTTCGGGAGCTGGATGACGATGCCGCAGTGCTGGTCATGGTGGATTCCAACCTCCAGCGGGAAAACATTCTCCCCAGTGAGCGGGCCTTTGCCTACAAGATGAAGCTGGAAGCCATGAAGCACCAGGGCACACGAACAGACTTAACTTGTGCCCAAGTTGGGCACAAGTTAGATGGGAAGAAATCCAGAGATATTTTGGCTGAGCAAGTTGGGCAAAGCAAAAACCAAGTCCAGCGCTACATTCGCCTGACGGAATTGGTTCCGAATCTACTCAACATGGTGGACGAGCGGAAAATAGCCCTGAACCCAGCCTACGAACTCTCTTTTCTCAAGAAAGAGGAACAGGAACAGCTGCTGGATGCCATGGACAGCGAACAGGCCACCCCCTCTCTGTCTCAGGCCCAGCGGCTGAAGAAATTCAGCCAGGAGGGGCACCTGACCCCGGATGTCATGTGTGCCATTATGAGTGAGGAAAAGAAATCCGAATGGGACCGGGTGACCCTGACCAGTGAAACCCTTCGGAAATACTTCCCCAAAAGCTACACCCCAAAGAAGATGCAGGAAACCATTGTAAAACTCCTGGAAGCCTGGCAGCGTCAGCGCCAGCGGGAGCAGGAACGATGAAGGAGGAATGAGCCGTGAAAAATGATACGCTCCTGGTAGCCCTTGCTTTCATCATCGTGATTCTCTGCCTGCTGGTTTGCGTGGTTGCCCTCTGGCAGCCTCCCGCCTCCATTCTTCCATCCTTCGCTCCCAGCACGTCCGCACCCACTGTAGAGCAGACCCAGGCAAGCACCCCTCCGGTTCCGGAACCGACGGAACCGGTCTCCACTGTCCCAACCACAACAGCAGCAGAGGAAACCACAACCGCAACCGTCCATGAACATTCCTACACCGGGAAGGTCACCAAGGCCCCCACCTGCACCGCATCCGGTGTCCGCACCTATACCTGTGCGTGCGGAGCATCTTACCAGGAAAACATAGAGCCGCTGGCCCATGCCTATGTTATTGCCGTCCGGAATCCTACCTGCACCCAAAATGGCTGCACCACCTACACCTGCAAGAACTGCGATTACAGCGAAATGGAATTGGGAGAAAGCGCCCTGGGGCACAGCTTCGGCCCCTGGACGGTCAAGAAAGCCCCTACCGAAACCACCACAGGAATTGCGGAAGCGGACATCGTTGTCACCTTCTCCTTTGACACCGTATAATCAGGAAAAAAGGAAAAGGAGATCTAAAATCATGAAACAGATACCTTACATTCTTACGGCAGCGGTTCTGACTCTTTGTCTCACCGGCTGCGGGCGGTCAGCTCCCATCGCCGCTGTCACCACCGAAGCTGCATCCGAAACAATTCCCATTGTCACGACCACACCGGTGGAAATCACCCAGGCTGCGGAAGTCCCTACGGAATTCACCATTCCCGAAACGGAGCCAGTCGAAGAGGAAGCTGTCAGCACAGATGCAGTCAGCACAGTAAATATCCGGCAGGAATCTTCTTCGGCTGGCTCCGCCCCCTCTGCAATCCATACATCTGGGACTTCCTCTGTAACCCAAACATCCGGGACTTCCATTGAGGAAACCAAGCCGCTTCCCACAACCACTCCCAACCACACCCACCAGTACAGAAAATCTGTGACCAAGCCGGGCTGCACCACAGAAGGGTTCACCACCTATACCTGTTCCTGTGGAGATACCTATCCTGCTGACTGATTTCGTTCCCGCAGCCGGTCACAGCTGGGGCAGCTGGGAAATCACCAAGGAGCCCACTGTTTCCTCCACCGGAGTAAAAGCGAGGAAATGCCGGAGCTGTTCCGCTTCTCAGGAAGAGGTGATTCCAAAACTGGAAGCCCCCGCACAGCCGGAACAGCCGGAAGCCCACACCCACACCTATGGTCTGGCAACAGAAGTGGCTCCCACCTGCACATCAGATGGCTGTTACATCCGCAAATGCACCGTCTGCGGCGCAGAAGAAAAGAAGCCCTCCTACAAGCCCGCCATTGGCCACAGCTACAGCGTGATTTCCTCTGTCCCGGCTGACTGTGCCCATAGCGGCTCCACTACATACCAGTGCAGCGTCTGCGGAGATACCTATTCCGAAACCACTTCTGCCGCCCACAGCTGGGTCCACCATCATGAAGATGCCGTCACCCACACGGAGGTCTATGTCCGCTGCCACTGCGGTTGGTCGGCCCCCTACAATGGCGGAGCGGGTATCGATGCCTACATGGCCCATCAGAACAGCGTTCCGCCGGAAGAGCTGAACAGCCACTCCTATTACACCACCTCGGAAACCGTAGTGGATGTCCCAGCGAAAGACTGGGAGCAGTGTTCTGTCTGCGGTGCAACCAAATAATTCCCTCCCATCCACCCCTCAGCAAGAAATTGCCGAGGGGTTTCACTCTCTCTCCTGTGAAATCTGCATATTATTGGACTCACAACTCTCTTTTTCGTTTTCCTTGCTTACTTTAATGATTTAATTTGTATACCCAATGCCCACTTTCACGACATTTTAATAGAATTCCATCTGAAGCCAATCCAGCAAGAATGCGATTTGCCGTTGCCGCAGATACCCCAAACAATTCCCGCACATCGGCGTTCATGATATAGTCGTGGGTTTTAAGATACTCCTCAATTTTCTTCCAACGGAGCGTAGCCTTATCCATCTTCCCATCGCTCATTTCATCACTCGTACTAATCGCTTCCATGAGTGATGCTTTGATGGCTGACATCATAAATTCGATAAATACCGTAGACTCGCCTGCGTCATTGGAGGCATTAATGGCCGCATAATACTCCTGCTGACGGTTATGGATGATAGACTCTACTGGGAGCCAGGCAAAGGCTGGATTCCATTTAGAGAGTAGCAGTGTATGCCACAGGCGTCCTACACGTCCATTTCCATCGGCAAAGGGATGGATCAATTCCAGCTCATAGTGGAACACACAACTGCGAATCAGCATGTGTACCTCACTGATCTTTGCCCATTCCAGCAACTCCATAACCAGATCAGGGACATACTGTGGAAGCGTACCGAAATGCAAGACATGTCCTTCGCTGTCTACTATGCCTACAGGTCGTGTTCGGAACATGCCGGATTCCTCGATCAAGCCCCGGGTCATAATGCCATGAGCAGTCAGCAGGTCGTCCACAGAATAAGGATCAAGTTCATCAAGCCGTTCATAAATTTCATAAGCGTTTTTGACTTCAGCAATATCCTTTGGGGGTGCCAAGACATGCTTCCCATTCAGTACGGCTGTTACCTGCTCTAAGGAAAGGGTGTTCTGCTCAATTGCTAACGACCCATGTATGGTGCGGATGCGGTTGGTGCGGCGCAAAGTAGGGTTTGAAGAAAGTGCATTAGTCACATTCAGTTTTCCAAGCAATTCAGCGATTTCCGCTACATAGCCAATCATCCGGTTTGTGATTTCAAAAGGGGGCTTTTTGTTTCTCATTCCAGCACCTCATAATCGAAATAGAGTCGTTTTATTATATCATGCATCGCTCATTTCATCAATCAAAAACAGCACATCGTTTGAGTGATGCTCCCTTCGGAGAGACAATACCCTTCCATCCACCCCTCAGCAAGAAATTGCCGAGGGGTTTTTTCATGCCCGGATTCAGGTTTCAGAGATGTTTCCGGCTGCTTCAAAACAGCCGAAACAAATATATGACCAGGAGGTAAACCATGCAAACCATCAAACGCACGGCAGCCATCTTTTTGGTGCTGATGCTGGTGCTGTCCTGTTTTACGCCGGTGCTGACCGCATCGGCTTCAGAGCCGCCGGGATCAGCACCAGCACAGACAGCTGCCACATCCCCCGGAGCGGATGACCCGCCCCCGGAAACTGCAACTGAGGCCAATGCAGAAACCACAGGGCCTCCCTCGGAAACCACCGCTGCCACCGAGCAGACCGTGCCGCCCACGGTAGAAACCACCGCGCCAACAGAGGAAACCCTTCCTCCCAGGCAGATGGTGTCCACCC
>CASFNR010000018.1 GCA_949296115.1 uncultured Eubacteriales bacterium
CTTGCGGACTCTGAGCTCTACAGGGACATCGATCCGGAGGCCATCCACCGGGCTATGACGAAAAAGGGGGAAACCCTGAAACATCTATGGAAGAAATATAATGCTTCCGGCGTGGTAGACGGGCGCAGACCCCTTAGTTACCGCCAGTTTTGCAGGCGCTATTCCCAATGGCTGGACAGTACAAAGGTTACCTTCCACATTCAGCGGTTCCCCGGCGTGAATCTGGAAGTGGACTTTGCAGGAAAGATGCTTCACATTCAGGATCGACACCATCCCGTCCAGACGACTCCGGTGACAATCTTTGTGGCAGCTCTGTCGTACAGCGATTATTTCTACATTGAGGGGATGACCTGCTGCGATATCAGCAACTGGATCCGGGTCAATAACAACGCGCTTGCCTACTTCGGCGGCGCCACCCAGACCGTCACCCCGGACAACTGCAAGGTGGCTGTTACGGAAAATAAGGACTGGATCAATCCCAGCCTCAATAAGGATTTTCAGGCCTGGGCGGAGCACAACGGCACCGTCATCATGCCTGCCAAGGTAAGATCTCCCCGGTGGAAACCCTATGTGGAGGGGCATGTCAAAATCGTGACGATGCACATTCTGGTGGATATGGATGAAATGACCTTCTATTCCCTGGAGGAGCTGAATGCCGTGCTTTGGGAAAAGATGGAACAGGAAAACCGGGGGAATTTCCAGGGACTCAGCTATTCCAGGCGTGATTTGTTCGAGCGTGAAGAAAAGGAGTCGCTGCTGCCGCTTCCGGAGAACCCGTATGAGTATTTAGAACGGAAACTGGTCAAGGTAAGCCAGGACTTCTCCTTCACCTATGACAAGGTCCACTATTCCATGCCCCGCAAGTATCTGAAGCAGACGCTGGAGATCCGTGCCGGGGCTGAGAAGATCTATGTTTATCATGAAAACGGTGATTTCATCCGCACCCACGACAGATGCTACACACCCAAGAGCTGGGTCGTGATCCCTTCCGATATACCCAAGGAATACAGCGATTACGGGTACTGGAATAAGCCGTATTTTCTGGCAAAGGCAGAGAAGATTGGCCCTGATACCAAAATTCTCATTGAACAGGTGATGGAAAAGTTCCCGCATCCTGTCCAGTCCTTCCGCAGCTGCTACGGCATCCTTAGGTTTGCTGAGAAGTACGGAAAGAAGGCACTGGAGGCTTGCTGCCATGATGCCATTCTCCATGGAAAGTGCAGCTATACCTACATTGCCAACACAATCTCCATATACGCAAAGCCGGTGGACAGAGATGCTGTAGTCACGGGCGCTTACAAGGATGACGACGACAAGTATTCCCTGCAGAACCTTCTCAAACGCCAGGAAGAAGGTGACTCCAGGTGAATAACGGTAATACAGATCTCGCCACCATGCTGGATGAGCTGAATCTGCCGCTGGCAGCAGAGCGCCTGACGGAGATCCTGAGCAGTCCGGAGCTGGGCAATTATTCGGCGGCTCAGCAGACTCATTAACAAGAACGCACAGATGGAGGAGCTGGTAACCAGCAGCGCCCGGCGTTACAACGAGGATGTGGTTCAGCAGCTTCGTTCCTTCCGATTCGCCGAGGATCGTTTGAATGTGGGTGTCTACGGCGTCACCGCTGCCGGAAAATCCTATTTCATGTCCGCCTTCTGCCGGGAGGCCTGCCGTATGAACTACCGCTGCGTGTATATTGATTACTGCGATCTGCTGGATGAGCTGCTGATCCTCAGCAAGCGGGACAGCCTGGAACGATACCGGAAACGGCTGAAGTACTATGCTCGGCTTCAGCTGCTGTTTATTGATGACTTTGCCATTAGCAGGTATTCCGAGGATGGAATTAAGATCCTGTACCACCTGATAAAGACCAGGACGGATCTTGGCACTTCCACCATGTTTACCTGCCAATATGCCCCCTCTGAATGGGGCAAGCAGCTTAGCGATGAGGAAGGCTGCTACGGCAAGTTGGACGGAATCCGCCGAAGACTCACCACTGGTTACACGGTCCATATTGAACGGTTGTAAACAGTCTGTTTAGGCCACGATTACCCCTGGCGGCTGGCCGGACGATTACCCCTGGCGGCTGGCCGGAAATTATGTCTTTGGCTGGCCGCCGATTATGGCCCGGAGTGGCCCGGGATTATGGCCCCGCTGGCCGGGCAAGATGGCCATATGCAAAAGGCAAACGGAATCGAGCCATTTGCCTATCTTCAGCATGTTCTGGTTCAGCTTCCCTACTTTGGCAAGTCCCCATCCCACGAAGACCTGGAAGCACTCATGCCCTGGGCGCCTGATATTCAGCAGGAACACCGGATTCCAAACTCCGACGCTTATGTAAAAACCTATCTCGATTAACGGCAGGCCTCAACCACAAGGCCTGCCATTTCTCGTGTTCACCGTGTGATTATTAAGCGGTTACTGTGGGGGAGCACCCCTCCTTTCTCGTTGGGATATATGAAAACGCCGCCCATAGTCCCGTTGGGCGGCGTAATTCTCAAAGAATAAATTTTTTAGATAAAAACCTCTTGCTTGCTGCTTGCAAACCATTGATATGACTGGATTTTTCCAAGTCCTATAATTACACTCCGACCATGCGGAGTTGGGGCGCACATTTTGGAAGGCTTCCGTTTCATACCACCCGGAAGTTTATTGAGCGCTTAGGCGTGACTATTTCCAAAATTGCGTTTTCGTCCCGGAGCTGCTCATGGTTTCAGCGCAAACCCATTCTGCGATTCACGGACCAGCTGTCCCCAAACAAATCCCGCCAGTTGGTCACCGTTTTTCACGAACAGTTCCAGCGTATACGCCTCTTCTTCCAGCTCTGCCGCAGGAATCCGGGCGAGGTATCCGCTTTCCAGATAGTCGTCGCTCTCGTAGGCCTCTGCCACATCCGCACGTTCCCGGGACTCGGTTGTGAAGGTCTTGGTACCGTTTTCTCCGGTCAGCTGGACAAAAACCTCCTGCTCGGCGCAGTCCATGCCCTCCAGAAATGCCCAGCCGCTGATTTCCACCACCGATTCCGAAGAAACCACATTCTCTACCATCCGGGTTTCCAGGGTATCCTGAGAATTCAGCGCTTCCACCTTTTCAGACCGGAACTCCGTCACCGGCGCAGCGGCACCGGCTGCCTGGTATGCAGCCGTTCCATCCTCCGAAATCTGGAGCGTTCCCTTTTCCGTGCCGGCAATCCGATCGCCATTTTTCACATACAGTTCCAGGGTATAGCTGCCCGCTTCCAGCTCTGCCGCAGGAATCCGGGCCACATACCCGCTTTTCAGATAGCCGTCACTCCCGTAGGCCTCCGCCACATCTGCACGCTCCCGGGACTCGGTTGTGAAGGTCTTGGTACCGTTTTCTCCGGTCAGCTGGACAAAAACCTCCTGCTCAGCGCAGTCCATGCCCTCCAGGAATGCCCAGCCGCTGATTTCAATGGTCTCTGCATCAAGCCCGACTTCGTCCACGGTGCAGCGAGAAATGGGTTCTTCCGCAACCAGTGTTTCTGTTTCAATTGACTGGAATATATATTCTTTAAATGTTCTTCCTTGTTTCAAAAATTTCTTTCCCGTACTTGCAAGGCCATAGTCCTGTTCATTTTCCCAGCAAAAAATATATAGTTCGTATATATCATCCTCCATGGTAATCGGTGAGAAAGAGGCAATTGCCCCCAGCATATTCGTGGATTCTTCCGATAATAAGTCCAAAAATGCTTCCTTTACTCCAGGCCGTCTAAGCAGTTCTGCTTCCAGAGAGTATACATTCTCCTCCGAAGCAAATATATACTTCACCTCTCTGTTTTCATTACCAATATGGGTTTCAGAAAAAGCCCATCCACTCAATGCTGATTGCTGAAGCAAATTCGTTCCAATGGTATAGCCATCAAGATTTGCCCGGCAAACTGCTGTACCATTTTGGTAGTTCTCCATGCTGTCCTTTCTTAGATTTGTTCCAGATAGTCCGGCAAAAATCTCGTTGGAAAACAGAAGAAACAAAATGAATACTGTACAAGCAAGTCCATACAAGATCCACTTGAACCGTGCTTTATTTATATTTATATTCATCTACCGGCACCTCCACCTGGTCATACTCTGTTCCGATCGCCAGATTCAACATCATTCGCAGTGTGTTAACAGCAGAAAGGTCTTTGTATTGGCTTAAGTCCTCCCCTCGATAGTAGAACGCATTGAAGAAATTATTTATATCATTCAACTCGAATTTTTCCATAAACAGTTCACTGTCCGTGCTGGCACGCGCTCCATGGTCTGACATTATCAGAATCAGTGCCTCAGGGTCATTTTCCGTTAAGTTTTCCGCTATCGAAAGAATTTTTTGGGATGCCAATTTATACACTCCTAAATAAATGCTATCGTCACGCCAGTTGTCCCATTCGTTGCTCGGACGAACAATTCCATTTTCGTCAAAATAAAATGGCGTATGTGTAATCAGCATATGTGCCAGCGTGAAAGTGGGAATTTCCTCAATGCAACCATCTCCCGCCATGAAATCGGCAATCATAATTTCTTCTCCAGATATTTTCACACACCAAGGGTAAAAAATCGTCTTTTTCCACAAAAGGGTGTTCAAATCATCACCGGTTGCAGTGACTGCATTTGCCGATGTTGTGAGTCCTTCTATCGGATAATCTTCACCATAATAGGAATTCGTTGTGATTGTTCTTACATTGTATCCCATTTCCGAAAGCAAAGAGAATAACTCTCCATTTTCACGGAGAACATCTTTCTCGGATGCAGAGACATAATTGTCAACGATGTAATCAAGATTTACCAGATTTGTGGTAACTGTACTGGTCATAATACTCTCATTATGGCTGTCCATCGAAACCGTAAACCCAAGATCCTCCAAAGACTCTTTCAATTGCGTATTATCGTAGTGATAATACTTTTCAATCTGGTTAAAACCGGCGAACTCATCAAAAATCAGCAGGTAAATATTGGGCAGGTCCGTCTGTCCTTCCACAGTCGTCCCCCCATCTTCGCTTTGCTGTCTCTTTTCCTCCTCCAATTGTCTGGCGTTCCACTTATTGATCTCTCCGGGAACGGCTGTCAGCAGGTTGATTACAACCAGCCCTCCAAATACCAGACACAGCACCGATGCAGCAGTGCCTTCCATGTCCTTCGGAATAAACCGATACACCAAATAAGCCAGATGTGCCAGGATAAACAGAAAAATAGCAATGGTGTGCCAATAATAAAGTCCCGGGAACACTGCCAAAAGCAAATTCTCCAAGCCGGCAAAATTTTCAAACACCAGCATGAACAATACCGTCACGACAGCACTCTTGCCGGGGCTGCGGCTGATCAGCGCATTCACCCCGAAGAACACCAGCGCTCCTGCCGCAAACAGCAGCATTGGTTCCAGTACATCCCGGATGTCCGCTTCATTGGAATTGTTCCCGTACAGAAATATTGCCGGAAAAATGCTGACAAATATTACTGTCAGGACAGGAATTATCCATTGTCTAATACTTTTTTTCATGCTCAATCTCCCTGAAATCATTTTTGTCAAAGCGTACAGCACAGATAACCATAAAAAGTTCCCCTATTTTATCGTGAGTGAAAGCCGAAGAGAATCCGACACACCTCTCCCCGGCTTCCGCTTCAACCAAATTGTTGTCAGACTCCAGCACTGTATCTTTCTGCAATACCGGACATCACACTTTCCTCTCCCGGGCAATGCACAGTATAAGATGCAACAGCCAGCCCAAACAATTGTCCATTGTACTTCACCATTGCCTCCAGTGCCTCATCCACAAGTCCAACATGGAACGCATATTCATGATTTTCAAGATAACGGCTCAGGATATGCGTCAGGTAATATACGCTTCCTCTTGCCGCAGCCGCATCCGCAGTCAGGTTCTCGCCATATGCGCAATACACTTCATCCACAAATTTTCTTATGTTTTCCTCATACCACATATTGTGCATCTGAATGATTGCCTCGATCTCTTCCTTCGTCTTTTTATTGAAGGTCTTTACGGCGCCCTTCAGGCTCATTTCAACCTTTCTGCACAAATCCTCCCAGGAGCCTGCACTGCGGAAATCATCTGCATTTTCAAGCATCAGATTCATCACACAATGGCCGGTTACAATCCGGTTTGCCGCCGTTTGTGCGCTGATCTCTTCCACAGACATATTCGGCAGAATCTTTCTCATGGTCTTAACGTCCACTAATGCCCTCTTTAAATGATAAAATGCCGGTCTGGTGTGTGAATGAATTACTTGTACCGAGGAAAGCACTGCAATCGCATATCCCGCTCGAATCAATCGGATTCCCAAATCCAGATCTTCCGCAAAATCACCGCGGTATCGGAATTGAAGGAAGCATTCCCGGGAAACCAGACAAGTCACGTCGTTCAGTTGGGCATTCCGTCTTAAACTGTGATACGTCTTCTGCACCGGCATTTTCATAATCCGATCCGATTCCAGAATGTCCATATACTCTGAATGAAGCCAAATTGCAACCCTTCCCATTAGGTCGCATTCAGGGCGGGGCTTCTCCACACAGGAAACCGCAACAACATTCTCATTCAAAATCGGCTGCAAAAGTCCGGAAATCCACTTTGTGCCATTCGGAAATGCATCCTGCGTCATAAACAGGATGTACTCCCCACAGGCATTCTCTGCACCAAGATTTCTGGCATAGGAGTGGGAAAATTCCGACTGCTTAATCCGAATCACTTTTGCGCCCAGCTGTTCGGCCAGTTCTGCGGTTCCATCCCTGCTCTCGGAGTCAATAATTACAATCTCAACCTGTCCTACATTTTCCTGTTCCTGAAGAATTCGAATCAATGGCTTCAACTCCGCACCTGCATTGAAGGCCGGGATGACAACGGATACCGTTCCCTGGTAAGGAGTGAGCAACTCTCCATGGCCTTTTATTTTGTGCAGAACTTGGTGCAGCCGTTGTTCAAACACATCCTGCGTAAAGTGCCGTTCATATAACTCCCGCGCACGTTCGTGCATCGGTCCCAGGTTGACATTTTTATCCTCACATACAAAGTGAATACATCCCATCAGTTCTGCGGGATCGTTATTGTGATAAATCAATCCGGCGTTTTCCTGCTGCAGGATGTCCACAGAGCCGACGGTTTCGGAGCAAATCACAATCTTTCGCATCATCATTGCTTCCGTTACCGCAAGCGGCATCGGGTCATCCTTCGATGTGCAGATCAAGCAGTCTATCTGTTCGTAGAAGGACACACGCTTCTGTCCTTCCAATTCTTCCCGAATGTGCAGCACATTCAGTGGGAATTCAAGGCGAAGCTCCAGAATGGCATCCGAAACCTCCGGAGAGTAGGCATTCCCAGCGAAAACAAATAAGCACTTCCTTCGCTGCTCCGAGGGAAGCATTCGAATCGCTTGTATCAGTATCTCAGGATTCTTCCTTTCCTCCTGCATTCCAATCAACGCAAAAACGGTTTTATCTTCTGCGTTCGTCAGAAGCACTTCCCTTGCTCCTGCATGAAGCTTGGTATAATCTGGAATATAGTAAAGCAAGTTGTTGACATGATAGCTGGGGCAGTGTTGCTTCAGAATCTTTTTCGCATAACGCCCAACGCAGAACACATGGATGTTCTCCTCCAGCTTCTGCGGCATTTGCGCCAGAGCCTCGGGATAATAAGATGCCTGCGCCTCGTGGATCCACCACAGCACCGGCGTCTGCACGCCATTAAGTGTCTGGATAATCGGCGCACCAACAATAGTATTTACGACAATATAGGAAAACAGTTTTGCACATTTTGCCACAAAGTCCGACTGATAAATTCCCTCAAAAATTACAACAGGGATGCCTTCGCTGCACATCTGCTCAGTTAGAGCGCCATCTCTGGGAGACACAACTACCGGGAGCTGTCCCTTTCTTTTTACGGAGTCTGCGAAATACCCCAGTGCAATCGGCGCCCCTGTCAAATTCATTTCATGGGACACCAGCAGGCATTTTTCTTTGCCAGCATTCTCTTCCCCCAGCAAAACATCCGGATTGACGGCTCTTCCTCCCAGCTGCGTCAATAGCTCCAGCAATTGCTCCATATTCTGTGGATCCGCTGCGGGCTTTGGCAATTCCATCGGGGCAACGTGCTTTTGCTCGTTCCCAGTCGCTGATCCCGCCTCACGTGCAGAGCGAATTGACCGGTACAGAAGCTGTCCCGCTTTGGTTCGCTTGACCAATTCCAACGTCGCACGGATTGGCTTGGTTATTTTCCAGCTTTGGGAGTTGATCAGCCGGGTATACTGCTGGTGAACTTGATCCGCATTCATACGCAGCTGCCCGCAGGACGCCTCCAGGTTCTGGTTCTGCTGCCGCAGGCTGATAATTTCCAGATTCCGGGAATGAATCATCGAACGAAGCAGTTGCTCTCTGAGTCGGTCTTCTTCAATCTCCTCCAATAAATCCTGGTATTTTTCCTTAAACTCCACGTTCCGCTGTTCTATTTCCGCACGAAGCAGCCCGCCTGACTCCTCCAGCTGCTCCGTCAGCTGCCTGTACTTTTCCTCATGTTCCAGTTGCAATTGCTCAATATTCTTATGCAATCCTTCCGTACAGTTTTCCAGGCAAGAAATTCGCTCCATCTGCGCATCCCGCACTGCCTGCAGCTCCTGAGCCGCTTTGGTCAGCGCATCTTTTGCCTCCAGCAGATCGGCATTCTGCTTCTCCAGTTCTGCTGCACGGTTCAGATTCCGTGCATTTTCCTGTTTCAGAGTCTCTGCCTGAGCCTCTGATTCCGCCAATCTGTTTTCTCTTGCTGGAATCATCTGAAGCTCTGTAAACAGTTCACTGATTTCCACCCCGGAAAACAATCTCATTCTGGCCGTTATTTCAAACCATCGTGCTCCGGCCGGCAGATCAAATTCCATCTGGGGATTGGTGGTGGCAAACAATGACATTCCCCGCACCTGAACCCCGTTCAGGGGATAGATTTCACAGCTGCGCAGGTCCGTAATCGCATGCACATCCGAAAGCAGGCACATATAATTCAGAGGTGGGTCAAAGCGAACCCGCACACAGCCTTCCGGAATGCTGTCACAGTAAAAGCGGAATCGACCATCCTCCATCAGCTCCGGTGCCAATTGTGTATACTGTCCACTTTGATACCCTGCGCCTGTGTCCCAGTATACGTAAACAGTGATAGAATCTCCAATTTTCCGCAAACAGCTCTCCGTGGTGTATCCATTTTTTTGCATCCATTCTTTCTTCTGCAAGACCAGGAAAAATTGGTACACCTCGTTATACGGCCTGCAAGCCATGACGTCCGTGAACGCTTTCGGCAGCTTTTCCCGATCAGGCCGTTGTTCTGTCTCGTACGGATGCTGATAGGTGCCGTCCAAAACCCGGATTGAAAGTCCACTTTTTTGCGCAAGCTCCTGCAGATTCTCGATACCCCAAAAGTGAATATGGGTATCATCAAGCAATCCAAGCGGCGTATAATCAAACCGATTTAAGAACAGCTTTGCAAGCACATCATTATGGCCGATATTGGGAACAGACAGCAACACTTCCCCATTCTCCTTCAGCAACGTGCCGGCCAAGGATAATACCCTTTCCGGGTCCCGCAAATGCTCCAAAACATCCGCAAACAGAATAAAGTCAAATTTTTGGTCCTTGAACTGTTCATACCAGTCCTGTGTCTCTACATCGCCGCAATAGCCATCCTCCGCATACTGCATGGCGACCTGAAACGCCTCTGGATCAATTTCTGCAATCCAAACCTTGCATTGGCAGTTCTCCTTTAAATACCGGGTCATCCGGCCATAGGCACAGCCAAACTCCAACACCAAAGAATTTTTTCGAATGCGTCTCATCATTTTTCCCGGTACAAAAGACTCATTTAAATCCATTGGCAAGTCATATTTTTCCATAAATACACCTCTTTTGGACATTCTTTTTCCTTTTCCGGTCTGGCGTTTATCCCCGGTCATTCCGTGCAACGACCTGGGAAAGCTTGTCTATTCACATCCGCCTCTGTGCGAAACGGCGCTCTGTCGAAAGCTAGTGTAAGACCTTCCGGAAAAAATATACCCCTTGCGTCTTCAGAATCAAAGCTGAAATGACATGCAATTCCAAACGTATACGCAAAACAGCAGGGTCCCAACAGGATCCTGCTGTTTCGAATCAGATAGCAGCCACCAGTCAGTTCAGCTGAATATCGTCGGACTCGACTTCCTTGTTCTTATTCTCGTCGATGCCCATTTTGTCCGCCATCTTCTTTTTCGCACGGCGCCAATAAATTCCGGCGACCGCACCAATTGCGATTACGACACCTGCTACCGCCTGGATCAGGTAGGTCATAACCGAGGGGTCAATATAGGCATATCCATTCAAGCCGAACATCAGCATGGAGACCGTCAGCACAGCACCGGCAGCAAACAGTTTACGCATTGTACTCATTTTATTTGATTTCCTTTCTTGCTTTGATTTTTTCTTGGACACTGTTGATCATATAGAGGGCGCCGACCCGGGCGCTGTCTCCAAGATTATAAACGTGCGCCCGCACCAGCCGGTCAATCTTTTCCTGATAATCCTCCCGGTGCTGAAGCAGCATTTGAACCTTCTGTCCGACCTGCCCAATGTCCTTCAGATCCACGGAGCATCCGATTTCATCACGCAGCGTAATGTTCATGGGCGGCACGCCAATCTTCTCATACTCCGGGTTCATCACCTTCATAGGCGTGTTGATAAACAGCACAGGCTTGCAGGTAGTGAACGCATACTCGTAGGCAATTCCCGACCAGTCGCTGATCAGCAGATCTGCCTCAAACACCGTACTGTTGGAGGAGAAATCCGTCTGAATGGTGATATTCGGTGCATTCTGATACTTTTGCTTCAGGCCCTCCATATACTCCCGCTTATGACGGACATGCTGCGGATGAGGGCGGACGGTAATCTGGTAATCCTGATCTTTCAGTGCGTCCAGAATATCCTCCAGACAATTATCCACAATGTTATCCGGCTGCCAGGAAGGCGCAATCAGGATCGTCTTTGGTCCCTGTCCGGTTTTCTCCGGCAGCGCCTGATAGCCCGCCCGCATCTCATCCAGCAGGCAATATCCCCAGTCAATCAGCTTTTTGGGGGGCAGGCCATAGACCTCCTCTGTTCTGCGAATCTCTTCCTTCTGGTGGGCACCCACGCAGAAAATGGTATCGTAGTGATCCATGGACCCGGTACGCATCATCATATTCAGGCTGCTGATGCCGTGGGGAATGTAGATGTACTCAATATCCTTCCTGACATAGCTGCGCTTGATATGGAAATTCTCCAGATCCGGCATGGTCATAACCACAAGGTCGGATTCCATCCGCATCATCAGCGTAATCAGCCGTTTTTCTCCGATATAATAGGGGCGAATCTTTGGCTGTGTCTGACTGAGCTGAAAAATCGGGTCGTTGGGATCCCCGGTGATATAGTGAATGGTCAGATTGGTATGCTCGAGGATATACTCAATCATTCCCCGATAGTATTTGTAAAAGCCGCCGCTTTCCGAATAAAACACAATGTGCTTATTGGTTACGGAGAAGAACCGCTTATAGTCCTCCCGTTCCCGCTTTTTATTCTTCCGGGCAGTCTGACGATCCTCTCCGGTATCTCCCAGATGTTCCAGTTCCGCCAGGGCCTGCTTGCTCTTCTCCAGCTGCTCATAATCAATATAGCTCCTGGGATTGATGATCCAGTTCAGCAGGAACAACTGGGCAATCGCCATCAGATTGCTGGCAATCCAGTACACCGCAACACCGACGGGAACAAACCACCCCAGGTACAAGGACAGCCCAACGGAAAACGCCATGGTGCCGTACTTGCCTGCGGCACCTTGCTCCGATTGCAGTACATTCTGAGAATTCTGCACCAGGCACAGCACCCAAGCGGAAAGGCCAGCCAAGATGGGCGAGAGAATCAGCAGTCCGCCCTGCTCGCTGGGTACGGCGCTCAGGTCCGTTCCCAGAAACGCCATATCGATGCCGGCCTCGCTCATGCCCCCTTTGATGGCTTCAATGACGCCAACCAGAAGCACCAACTGTATCGCCAGCGGAATAATCGACGCCATGGGATTGTATTTTTCCCGCTTGTAAACCTTGGCTTCCTCTTCCGCAATGGTGTCTTTGTCACCAAAGAATTTCGCCTTGATGAAATTCAGCTCCGGCTGCATTTTCACCATCTTGATCGAGTTCTTCTGCACCCACACAGAAACCGGCGCCAGCACAAGTTTACTGAGGAACGTAAACAGGATAATCGCCAGACCATAGTTGCGGCACAATCCATAGCATCCGTTCAGTACGCCGCCGAACAATGTATACATCAATTCCATCTTTTCCGAATCTAACCTGCCTTCTTAACGCTGAAACATTCCAGCGAATTCACATTTTTCACATTTTACGACGGTAATCATAGCATATTTCCCCTATGAATTCAAGTGTCTGATCCAGATCTACCGCAAAAATTCTTTTCCAGTTATAATTTTTTCTATTTTCCCTTACGCCGCAAAAACGCACAGGCCGAAATGCGTCCTGTGCGCTTTTTTTCGATGGAATCATTCCATCTTCCCGTAGATTTCCTCATATCTGGGCAGCGCATAGCGGATCACCCGCTTGCTCTGCTGGTAGAAGAAAAGCATCCAATCCCGGGAGCTTTCGTTGATGCTCTCCTTGTACACCGCCCAGCCCACATAATACCAGCAGTGAATACCCATAAAGGCAATCCAGTGCAGCCGCTCCAGTTCTGTGGCGGGCCGACCGAAGTAGGCCTCCAGAATCTGGTCAATGGTGGGGTCGTCAAATTCATATGCCGCAATCACCCGTCCGAAGTCATATGCCGGATCATTGTATCCCGCAAATTCCCAGTCAATGATATTCAGTCCGGAGTCATTCAGCAGGCAGTTATCCTGGTTAATATCGTTGTGGCACATGGTCTTGGGAATCCCGTCCTTCTGCGTATAGGCATACAGCCGGCGCATGGCATCCCATTCCTTCGCAAAGACCTGGAACAGATTGCTCTTCATCTTGGAGGCTTCCTGCATCAGCCGCTCGCACTGCTCAATGGGGTTATAGTCAAATTCCTGCCAATCCGGCATGTCTAACCCCTCATTGTGGAACTTCCGGATCTGGCGTGCCACTTCCTTCATCAGTTCGATGTCATGGTAGTACACATCGTTCATGTTCACGCAGTTCTCCATGAACTTGGAAATCTTCACGCCGCTCTCATCAATGTAGACGTAGGTTCTGTCCACCCCGGCTTTTGCCGCCAGCAGCTGGGCACGGCACTCATTTTTCCGGTAGATAAAGAAGGAACTGCTCTCGCCCGGATACCGGAAAATATACTTCTCCCCCCGGACCACGAAGGTAAACAGAACATTGGTCAGGCCCTTCTGCAGAATCTCAATGTTATGAATCTCGTCCTCCCGGCAGTTCAGCACCGCGCAGATTTTCTGGTTGATCCGGCCGCTGACGTTCTCCAGGAACAGGCCGTCAATATTCTGAATTTCCTGGATCGAGTCAAACTCATACAGAAAATCATCAGGATAATTCCGGGCATACATATCCAAATCGTCCACATGGCGGTTAATAAATTCTTCCCAGAACAGAGCGTTTACACGAAAATCGTCAATTTCCTTCCGCAGGAAGGCCGTCAGCCGGCGGGTCAGATTCCGGTCCAGGTAAGCGTGGCCATAAATGCACTCCCCGCTCTGGGCGCCGCTGTAGATTTTCGTAATCCGCCCGGAATCGTTTTTCTTGACCAGCAGCTCATTATGTGCATTTTGCTTATATACGGTGGCATGGAAGGAATTGTACTCATACTGGGAGAAGGGGTTCTTCTCAAAATAATTGTCACAGTTGCACACATAGGTGCTTCCAAGCCGGTCAGCCACCATATACAGCGAGTAAATGTTGTTCTTCTTCAGATCGGGATTGATAACCAAATCCACATTCCACTTATCCTGAAGGAAGAAGTACATCTCCTGCTTGTAGCCCACAACCACCGTAATGTCTCGGATTCCCGCCTCCTGAAGCTGCCGGATCTGGCGCTCAATCAGTGTTTCCCCGTTCTTGACATACAGTCCCTTGGGCATGGAATAGACGGACTTGGCGGAAATATCCGAACCGCCTGCCGCCAGGATCACCGCATTATCCACTTTCAGGGATGCGATTTCCTCCATAGCCGACCGTGTCACCTTCCCGTCGGCAATGTATCCCTTCCGCTCCAGCCCGGCCGCCAGATCCGCAACCTCCTCCGGAGACTTGAAAACGTAGTACTGCTTGTCTGCGTATACCTCTGCGGCGATATCCTTCATCGCACCGTTGTTTTTCAGCATGGTACGAATCACTTCAAATTCCTTGTAATTGATCATAATGTATTCTCCTTCTTATTTGCAGCCTCTGCCGCCCGTTTCTGCTTCAGCAGCAGGTGCCCTTCGAACAAGTCCAAATCTTCCGGCGTGGTGATTTTAATATTGCTGGATGCGGATTTTGAGAAATAAAGCCGTTTGCCCAATGCCAGATACACAGACGTGGTGTGCGGCTCCAGTGTTTCCAGAATCCCCTGCTCCATGGCCGTTTCGTAAGCCTGGCACAGCTCGCCGAAACGGAAGGTCCAGGGGTTGCTGAATCCTTTCACGGTTTCCCGGATCAGGTTCTGAGTGGTGCTGAATTCATCATCCTTGATACAGGTACACAGCACCATATCTTCCGACGCGATTCCATTGCCGTGCTGCTCACACACCCGAATGCTGTCGTCAATAATCTCATCCGTGGTCATGGGGGAAACTCCAAAACTGATCACAACGATGTCCTCCGGTGCAAGCTCTCCTTTCAGGTTCATGATTCCATTGATGGTAGATTCCTGGAATGTGGCGCCGCCCACCGTCACCCATCGGGTTTTGTCGATGCCATACTTCCCCACAATCCGGCGCACCTCCTCCAGCCACTGCCGGTGGCAAACAATCTCAATGGCATCAATGTTTTGATTGTTTTGAAAAACTTCCAGTGTATAGGCAAGAATCGGCTTGTCCATAACACACAGAAATTGTTTTGGGATATTGGCACCGATTCGCGTGCCTGTTCCCCCCGCCAGAATAATCGCAACATTCATATTATTTCGTCTCCACATTTTAATTTGGCGTTACTCAGAATCACACAGGGTACAGAGTTTACGGTGGACATGATAACATAAATCACCCATCTCGTCAACACCTTCTTACTTTTTCCCAATATTTTTATATTTCCCCCTTGAAAATGGAAAAATGTTGATTTATAATACCGCAAGAGGTGATTCCATGTCTCTCGGAGATAACATCAAGCACCGCCGGACTCAGCTGGGTCTCTCCCAGCAGGAACTGGCGGAACATATGGGGTATCGCTCCCGCTCCACCATCGCCAAAATTGAGTCCGGCGAAAATGATATTCCCCGGGCAAAGCTTCAGAAGCTGGCCCATATTCTTCAAACAACCATTGAAGCACTGACCGCTGACGGGCCTTCCCTCGCTCTCCCCGTGCCGCCTGATGCTTCCCCGGCCCCTGCCGGCGCCAAAACCATCATGGTCCTTTTGGCCGGAGGTACCTCCGTTCGGAATCAGCAGAACATTCCCAATCAGTTCGTGAGCATTCTGGGAAAACCGGCGGTTGTGTACTGTCTGGAGGCATACCAGCTTCATCCCGCCGTGGACGAAATATATGTCGTATGTCTGTCCGGCTGGGAGGACATTATGCTGGCATACGCCAGGGAGTACCAAATCACAAAATTAAAGGCTCTGATCCCCGGTGGTAAGACCGGTATCGAATCCGTAAAGAATGCAGCCCAGGTTCTGGCGCACACTTACAGCCCGGACAGCATCGTAATTCTTCAGGAGTCAACCCGCCCTCTGGTTGGTGCAGACATGATCTCCAATCTGATTCAGTCCTGCTCCCGCAACGGCAGCGCCACCACCTGCCGTCCCATGGAGGACTACGTTCAGTTTCTCCTGAAAGAAGGAGCGGTAGAATACGTTGACCGAAACGCCCTTGTTTCCCTGGAGTCTCCCGAGGCATACCGGCTCCGGCAGCTGACGGATGCTTTTGCGCTGGCCCAGTCCAAAGGTCACCCGCTGACGGAAAGCTGCTGCGCCATGCTGATGTACCACTTGGGATACCCTATCTTTTTTGTGGAGGGGAGCAGATGCAATATCAAAATCCTCAGTCAGGAGGATATTTCCATCATTTCCTCCTTGTTGAAACTGTGGCAGTAGGAGCTGCGTTCCCGCAGAAAACCGGCATTAAAAAAACGGGTGGATTCCCCTTTCGACTGGGAAATCCACCCGTTTATTCTGTTTTGAACGGAAGAAATTTCAAGACCCGTTACGGTTGGGACGCCGATGCTGTCGGTCAGCATCGGGCGATTGGGAATCAGCGTTCCCAGAATATCACCCTCCCACACCGGGCCGATGTCAGGGTCCCGGCTGTCAGTGCTTACGCTGAAATGATCTCCCACCAGGAAATACTCATCCGCAGCAAGGTGGATTTCACCGCTCTGCGCCGGGTCCGGTTCCCATCGGCAATCCCCGTAGATTTCCCCATTGACAGCCAGAAATCCCTCAATGCTCTCGATCACATCTCCCGGGACTCCCGCCACCCGCTTCACCAGGACCCCTTTGGGCTCCTGGCAGCGAAACGCCACCACAGTTCCCCGTTCCGGCTGCCTCGCCATCCGGTTCACCAGTACAAACTGGTAGCTGTGGTAAGCCGGCGCCATGGACTCTCCCTGAATCAGCATCACCGTCACAAACCAGTTGGAGATGATAAACGCTGCCAGCGGGAGCAGGAGGTAAGGAATGACCTTCGAAAATTTCTTCATATCTGTTTCTCCCGCCTCACACCATGTCAAAAGCGTCCCGCCTTCCCTGGGACACACTTACTTTTCGGCCTTCAGGCTTCCAAAGCGTTCTTTTCGCCATGAGGACAGCATGCCTGTCACCCGGTCGCCGCAAAGCATCAGCAGTTTGGACAGAATCACCGTAAGCAGCAGGTAAATCAGAAACAGCCCCAAAACATTCCGGAACCCCAGTTCCGGCAGGTAAAAACCGCTGACCAGCTTACCCACCAGCCAGTGGTGGACCAGAAAGATTGGGTAAGTCAGCTCCGCCGCCTGCGCCAGAAGCCGGTTCTCCCCCTTTAAGAATCGGGACAGCCAAACCAGCACCGCAAAAATCAGCGCACAGGCCGAAATGGTAAACGTCAGCGGCTGAAGCCAGCTGCGCAGGAACCATGCAGCCAGGAAAACACCGCCGCAAATTCCCAGAAGCACCCCGGGACGCTTCTCCATATGATAGTGGGAAACCAGCATTCCGAACAGCATCTCCGGAATGCGCAGGAAGAACGTAATGGGATGAAATCTTCCCACCCCCAGCGCATACACCGCAAGCCCCAGAATCACCGTCATGACAGGATGCTTTCGGATTCCCCAGTGCAGGACCGGAAAGATCAGGTACAGCAGCAGAATGCAGCCCAGGAACCATTCTCCAACCTTATAAAAATCAAATCCGATAATTCCCAGGGTACACAGGTAGCCGTCCAGGCCGGCGATGCTGGGCAGCAGCAGCCAAGGGCTGGCGCTGCTCATTCCCTTCAGTTCCAGAAAATCATATGCCGAAGCAAACAGAAATGCCAGCCAGAACAGGGGGTAAATTCCAAGAAACCGCTTTTTGTAAAAAGGCCTCGCAGACCGGTAAGTCAGCATGAGGGTTGCCCCGGAAAGCATGAAGAACAGGCTTACGCCGATGTCTCCCAGATACAGCGCTCCGCCAAGAAAGTAGTTGGGCAGAATGCTGTTGGGATACACAAAGGTTCCATTGAATCCGGATACGGCAGCGTTAAAATGGACGGTCAGAACGCAAAAACAGGAAAAGACCCGGATTACATCATAGCAGAGAATTCTCTCCCTGCGGCCAGGCTGTATTGGTGCGGACAATGGACAATCCTCCTCCCCATCCCGCCGGATCTGGCCCTACTTTCCCTGAAGTCTGGCCTCCAGCCCACGGCACAGATCCCGCTGGTATCCCATCATACCGTGGTTGATGCACAATTTATTGAATTCCCGGACATAGTGCCGCATACTGCTGTACTCCGTTCCCGCATACCGGTCGCTCAGCAGGAATGCCGGGTACAATCCCGCCTCCACACTGGCGTAGGAATAGATTCTCTCAATGGCATGCAGCAGGGTGCCGTCGGGATTGTTCGGTTCCGGCGGGAATTCGGAATAGTTCCAATGATGATCCGCCAGCGGCTTCAGCGCCCGGCCCCGGAACCAGAAGCAGGTTCCCAGCGGTGCGATGGGCATCTTGTCCGGCGCAATCGGCGCCTGGAATCCCAGTCGATCTGACAAAAGCTTTGTCTGGGTATAGTTCGCACCCCAATCCAGTCCCAGCGTGAAGAAGTAATCACCATGATGGGGGGGCGGCGGAGACAAAATACCCAAACGGGGATTCTCGTAAAACAGACGAATAATGTTGTTCACATAGTCCCTGGTTCCAAACAGATTTTCCTGCAGCCGGTATGCGAATCCCGCTCCTATGGAACCCGGCTTGGTCTGCAGCGTCTTTTTGTCGTGAAAAAAGCAGACGTATTCGTACTGGTCAAACACCTCCGCCGCCCCCACCAGCAGGGCGGAAACGTCCCGCCCCCGGTTGGCAATCACCCGGACATCCAAGGAGGCAAATTTCTTACCCGCAAAAACCGACAGAATCTTTTCCCGTTTCTGCTCATCACTGGTGGTGATAATCAGATGCGTCTGCTCCGGAAACCGCTGGGCAAAGGAGCAGGACTCCTGCAGCTTATCCGGATAGTACAGGTGCATCACCAGGGCCAGCGGATGTTCTTCCAGATGCCGGGCTGTCCACGCCCGATCAGAGCCACGGGTGGGCAGGACATACAGTAGATGCATATTCTGGACATAATCCTGCTGGTGGCAGTTCTTCAGCAGATAATCCCAAAGCAGATCCGTATCCCATCCGCTCTCCTGCTGAAGCCATCTGTAAAACACCTGGGCCTGGTGTCCCAGCGTTGTGGTAATGACATCGCTGTAATCCCGGAAGAAAACCTCGCTCAGGAAGAAGGGGCATTTCCGGTCCCGCACCATCAGCAGCGGTTCATCCAGCATGGGAACCGCTGTGACTTCCGTCAGATCCCGGGTATCATAGAGTTCCTCCGGCACAATCCCCTGTGCTTCCCATACCGCTTCCAGGCCGTCATCCCGGGCTGCCTCCACGGCCTTCCACAGCTGGGGACGGATTCCCCACATGGGGCCGCCGCGCACCAACTGCCAGACAGGCTGTACGCACTGCTCCGCTCTCCGGCAAAGTTCATCCAGAGGATGCACCGGGCCCATCCATTCGTCGCTCATTACGACCAGTTCGCCGCAGCCTGTTTCCTGCGCCTGTCCCAGTGCCTGGGATAACGTGGGCACCGTGGGCACATCCATCCGCCATCCAATGTTGGCGTCCCGGGTTACAACGCAGACCTCTGCCCCTGTCAATTTCCAGGCATCCAACAGTGCGGACAGTTCTTTCAGCGACTTTCTGTTCTTCCCACGAATCTGGAGTGCGCAAAGTCGTCTCATGTTGGTCGCCCCCTTTCGTTTCATTCTGCCATCCATGGGTTATTCTTCCGCCCAGCGGGACAATACCCGGTAGAGCTTTCCCAGAATCCGCCGCAGCAGGTTCCGGGTCGGCACTGACTGTCCGTCGGACACCGGGAGCCCCATGCGCTGGTCACACAGCTGGCGGACCGTGACAAACCGATTGGCTGCATCATTCTCAAAGCAGACGTGGACGTAGCGCTGGGCATAATAGGTCAGATTTCCAATGTCCACAGCCGCATAATCCGCTGTCATCAACATGGCAGTGTAATAACCGGCGTGCTGCGCCGCAAAGGGATAAATCCGCTCGATGGCGTGGAGAATGGAACCATCTGTCATGCGGAACGGCTCCTCCGGGAAATCATCATACGTCCATTCCTTTGCAAACAGCGGCGCCATAGCCTTGGTTCGGAACCAGAACGACGATCCGAAGGGAGCCATTGGCGGATGCCCCGCATCCATCGGGACATGCAGCCCCAGTTCCTCTGCCAGCTGCCTGGTACACTGGAAATTGGCACCCCACTCCAGACCGATATGGGTCGCAAAATCCGCATGATTGGGGTCCGGTGCGCACAGCAGTCCCAGGAACGGGTCCTGGTCGAAGGCTTGTATGACCTGGGCAACAAAGGTCTTGCTCCCCAGAATGTTCTCGTAACCCATATATGCGAACCCTTCCCCAACGGTCTGGGGCTTCAGGTATCCGGTCTTCTTATCATGGGTGACACAAGCCACATCGTAATTCATCACCACATCCCGGAAGGAAGTAAGCAGCGCGGACACATCTCTGCCCCGGTTGGGCAGCACCCGGATTTCCAGCCGGTTGGGGAGATTGGAAAATGCCTGTTCAATTGCGTTCTTCTTCTCCTGGCTGACCGTAGAAATGAAAATATCCGCTTCAGCCGGCAGATTGGATGCATAATGGGCCAGCTCTCCCGCCATACCCTGGTCATAGACATGCATGAACAGCGCGGCTTTCCCCTTAGGCTGTCCCGGAGAAAGGGCGAACCGGTTCTCCCGGTCAAAAACCCGCAGTAAATGCAGGTTCTGGCTCAAATCGCTCATGTGGCAAGTCCGGATCAGATTCTTCCACACCAGTTCCACCGGGTAGTCCGTACACTCGCTCAGGTAATCCATCAGGCAAGCGGCAGTTTGCTGGCCAGTGTAGGTGGACAGATAGTCATAGTCCTGGAAGAATGCCCGACGCTTGAACACAGGGCAGTTCCAGTCCCGAATTGCTTCCGCCGGCATGGTAATCAGAGGATTATCGGTCATGTCGTAGTAATCCTCCGGCTTCAGATAGCAGCTCCAGGTGAAGCCCGCATCTGAAAAATACCGGGTCATCACGGTCTCGTACAGTCCCACCGCCGCATTGTAATCCGGCAGTTCCGGCAGCTCTGTCCAGAAGCGGCGGAACGCTTCCGACCGCAGAAGCCGGCCCCGGATACCATACAGGAAGGACTGGATATGCTCCGGGATGTAACCATAAGGATTGCAGCCGAAGGGGTCCATGTCCGGCATCCCGGAATGAGATACAATTCCCCAGAAGTCAACCTTCTGACCGGCCATGCCGCTGAACAGTTCCTTCAAATCCCGCACTGGGCCGAACAGCGTATTGTTGGCCACGATCAGCTCGTCGTACTGTGCCAAAGCGTCCAGGCCCAGATGTTCAATACCGGTCTTAACCCCCCAGGCGTCAAATCCACGGTTTTCCCGGATCAGGACTTCGCAGCCAATCTCCTCCAAGGCGCTTGTACCTTCCGGCTGCACCGGTCCATTGCTGACCACGATCAGTTTTTTCACCCAGGGACGCAGCGCTTTCAGGAAAAACAAGACATAGCCATCCACAACCCCGTCCGCATCGTAAAATGTATAAACGCAGGCCCGACGGCAATCCATCCCAACCGGCATCGGCTGTGTTCCATCAGCCAGCCGGGCGACCCGGGGTGGCCAGTTCCGGTCAAGACGGGCTACTGCGGATTGGGTTCGGCGGCCGATCCTTCGGATCCTCTTCAGTAAATGGAACACCTTTCTCGCAGATCTGCCAACCGCACGCTTGCAGAAATGCTTTGAAACACGCAGCGGCTTGGTGATCCGCCAGCTGAGGCTGGATTCCAGGGCTGACACCCGCGCCAGAGCGCTGCCCAGCTGCCGGCAGGCCTCGCCATATTCCGCAAGGCTCTGCTGATGTGCCTTTTCCAATTCCTCATATTGCCGGTTCCGGGATTCCAGGTCCTCAGCGAGGACCTGCAGTTTGCCCTGCGCATCCTCTGCCCGGAACAGGTTGTCCTGGGCAATGGCCATCAGTTTCTGATATTCGCCCTGCAGCCCGATCAGATCCCCAGCCGTCCGGGTCCACTCCGCCACGGCCTTTTCATGCTCCCGCTCCAGAGCCAGGTAATGGCTGTCCCGGTAATCCCGAAGCTTTTCGTCTGTCTGGCGGACATACCGCTCATAGGCCATCACCTGGGGCAGAAAACCATCCCGCTTTCGATAGCACACGGCATAGTCCGTCAAAAACATCGGCCGAAAATCCAGATCGTCATAGAATCCGTTTTCCGCAAAGCGGGCAGCCCAGTATTCCCTCTGCTGCACATTCACATGGGTGGGATCCGTCACGTCATCCGGCGTGGAGCAGAAAATCACCGTATCACTGACATTGCACAGATTTTGGATGGCCTTGCAGCCATCCTCCGGGGACATATGCTCCAGCACCTCGATACAGGTTACCAGGTCAAAGCGCTCCGGCAGTTCCGGGGGAAAGGGTTCCGCCAGCGAACCGCAGTAGCAGCTGCTCCTGGCATCGAGGTCCGCATGAGACACCGCATATTCCGAAAAGTCCAGACCGTAGGCGTCCACCCCCAGCTTCCGGAATTCCGCCACCAAGACGCCCATGGCGCACCCCGCATCCAGCACCGTCCGGGGATGAAAGTGCTCCACAAGCGCTTTCGCTACAGCAGCATGCAGCGTCCGGATTTCCGGACTCTCCAGATAGCTTACCGCTCTGTCTCCAATGTCGTATTGGTTATAGTAGGCTTCATCATATCCTTTTTCCATTTCACTCACCACATTCTGCTTGCGTACGCAGATTTCGGGCCATTACCCATCCTGTCCGGCCAGAATTTTCTGTATCAGTGTATTATCGCCCCAGACGCCGGGAGAATCGTAAGGCCGGTCAGGGTACTTCCCATACTCCAGCTGAATATTCAGCCTGTTCTCCCGGATATACCACTCCACCTGCTCCGCCAGGGACTTGGGCTGCCCGGAACAGACATTGATCACCCCATTGACCCGGTCCTGCAGGCTCGCCGCCACAATCTGCCGGGCCAATTCCGTCACCGGCAGGAAATCATACAGATTCTTTCCGGTGGTAAAGGGGAACGTGGTCTTTCCATCCTCCGCTGCCTGCTGCAGTTTGGCAAAGATGGAAGAGCCGCGCTTGTCATCGCCAAAAATATAGAACGCCCGCAGCCAGTGGAGATTGGTCTGTTTTCCCCGGGCATACAGAAGGAGCGATTGACGAAGCGCATTTTTGGCAACGCCATACTGGCTCTGGGGATTGCAGGGGGTATCCGCCTGAATAGCGCCCTCCCAGTAACCAACCTCGTGCATGCTCCCCATGACGGATATCGACCAAATTCCCGCATCCATCATGTGATTCAGAAAAACCGCATGAGCGGACAAATCCTCCATATGCGCCGGAGCGTCATGGACGAAGCCCTGCCGCCAGGCCAGGTGAATTAAAACATCCGGTCTGCCCAGTTTCTCATAGATGTCTCCGCTTCCGTCAAAGATGGGATAATCCGTATATTCCACGCCCTCCGGAAGGCCCCGGCTGCTCAGATCCGAGCAGATAACCTGGTGACCAAGCCGGAGCAGTTCCTGCACTACATGAATGCCAATATATCCGCAGGCGCCCGTAACGAGGACTTTCTTTCGTTCCATAGTTCAATACCATTCGGCCGGATCATGTTCCTCCGGGATGGGAGGAGCGTTTTCCAATTGACGGCCGCCTTTCTTATCGTGATGCTTCTGCCCTGAGTTATTTGTTCCAAAATCAGCTTCTTTGAGCAGAAGAAAGTCGCTGCAGCGTTTTCCTGATTCCGTTTCTTCGCAAATAGTATGCCGCGCTCGCCCCGTAATCCAGCACGCCGTACAACCGGATAAAATAGTGGTTCCGCCCAGTGGATCTGGTGGGGAGCGTAATGGTCTGCATCTGTTCCCAGAAGTCCAGGGCCGCCGATGCCACGCTGAAAGGACCAGCCGCACAGGCAAGGCTGTCTCTGCGAATCTGTTCCCGCTCCTGTTCATTCTCAATCAGGCGGGAAATGGCGCTGTACCAGCCCTCCGAGGTATTCTCGCAGAAAACGCCCAGGCCAAATTCCTCCCGCAGGCGGGTGTAGGGCGGCACATCCGAGAAAATTCCCGCAATACCCGCAGCTGCATATTCCGAAAACTTATTATAGTGCTTGCAGGCATGGAAGGGCGAGTCCGGCATTGGCGCAAGGCCAATGTCCCAGGAGAGCCGGTTCAGTGTCCGGCGATAATCCTCGTAAGAGTCGCTGTAGGGGATGTGCTCTGCTCCAATTGCCTGCGCAAACGAGGGACATGGTCCAAAAAAGGAAAAGCGCACTGCTTCTCCATATGTCTGATGAATCCGGAGCAGGGTTTCTTTCAGAATTTCCTCCACATCCCCAGCCCGATCCAATGACCCGGCAAATCCAATTTTAACCGGGCTGCCAGGCTCGTGGGGTCTGAACTGTGCCGGATCAATCGCCGGCTCTACAACCCGGAACCGCTTCTGCCCCGGCACGGCATACTTCTCCAGCAGCCGGGGAGACGGAGAGAGAATCCCGTTGCTCAGCCCAATCATTTTTCTGACATATTCCTGCCGCCGGGGGGTGTAATACGAGTTGCTGGAAATCCCCTCGGGAATGTTCAGCAGATCATCGTCCAGAATATAAAGCAGATATTTGTTTCGTTCCGACAGCGTCTTCGCCAGCCGGTATTCCTGCCAGCTGTCCAGTCGGCCCAGAACCACCACATCCGCCCAGTTCAGAACGGAATCACATAATTTCTCCGTCTGAACGCACCGGTACTCCAGCCTGCCAAGGCGGTGCAGATATTCCAGCTGGCAGTGCCCGCACAACCGCACCGACGGGATCATTCTTCGGTAAATCAGCAGAACCCGCAGATTGTCGGTCTGATTTGTCATCGGTTTTTCACCCCTTCGGGCAGATTCCTTCATAGGCGTCGCAAACCGTCTGAACATCTCCATCCATCTTGACCTGACCATGATCCATCCAGACAACCTTTGTGCACATCTGCCGAATCTGTTCCATGCTGTGAGAGACGAACAGTACCGTCGTTCCTCCGCCCATCAATTCCATCATTCTGGCCCGGCTCTTTTCCTGGAATGCGGCATCGCCCACCGAAAGCACCTCATCCACGATCAGGATTTCCGGTTCAATCACCGTTGCCACGGAGAAAGCAAGCCTTGCCACCATGCCGGAAGAATAATTCCGAAGGGGTACATCAATAAAATCCCCAATCTCAGAAAATTCAATAATATCCTGATACCGGCTTTTCAGGAATTCTTCGGAATATCCCAGAATTGCTCCGTTCAGGAAGATGTTCTCCCTGCCGGTCATGTCAAAGTCAAATCCGCTGCCCAGTTCCAGCAGGGGCGCCACGTTTCCAAACACCTGGACATTCCCCTCGGAGGGCTTTAAAATTCTGGAAATCACCTTCAGCAGGGTGCTTTTTCCGGCGCCGTTATGGCCGATAAGGCCGACAACCTCACCTTTTTCGACAGAAAAGCTGACCTGCTTCAGCGCTTCAAATTCCCGGTACTTCAGCTTCCCGGTCAGGCGCTGCACCATGTATTCTTTAATACTCGTGACACGGTCGTTCGCCATTCGGAAACGGACGGACACGTTATTCACTCGGATCATCGGTTCCATACGCAGCTCCTTACAGATATTGAACAAACTCGTTCTGGTAGCGCTTAAAGACCGCAATTCCCAGCAGAAGCACGACTCCCGCAGATACCATGCACCACAGATAGCTCATGGGCTCCGGAGAAACACCGTCCAGCACACAGGTTCTGACAAAGGTGATGTACTGATACATTGGGTTCATCCGGAACAAGGGCAGCAGATTGGGCGGGATAATGGTCTCCGGATAGAAAATTGGGGTCATGTACATCCAGAGCATGCTTGCGATTCCCCATAGGAACTGCACATCCTGGAAGAAGGTCATGGCTGTCGTCAGGAGAAGCCCCATGCCCATCACAAATCCCAGCAGGCACAAAATCGCAAACACAACCAGAATCAGGGAGGGTCGGAAAGCGGTTCTCGTGATGATCATAACCAGCAGCAGCGGCACCATGGACAGCAGCAGGTTCACCATGGATGACAGAATCCGGGAAACTGGGAACACATACTTGGGGATGTAGACTTTCTTAATGAGAGACGCATTGCTGGTAATGGACATCATGCCCATGCTGACCGCCTCATTGAAAAAGTTAAAAAACACAATGCCGCACAGCAGATACACCGGGAAATTGTCGATGTCACTCTTGAAAATCGTGGAGAAAATGACATACTGCACCGCCATAGTCAGAAGCGGATTCAGGATGCTCCACGCCATTCCCAGGGCGGACCGCTTGTATTTGATTTTGAAATCCCGCATGATCAGCTGTCGAAGCAGGAACTCATAACGGGTCAGCAGCATATAAACAGACAGCAGCGGATTCGGGCGGCCCTTGCGGGACATCCCCAGCCAATACAGGCACAGCAGTACAAATGCTGCGAAAATTCCGCCCACAATCAGCCAGTAAGTCTTGTAGAAGGACAGGGGCTCAATCCCATTGAGCTTCACGCACAGCTTGGCCATTCCCCGCGCTTCATTGACCATGTACAGGTCTTCCTCCGGGATTTCCTGCTCCAGGTCAAATCGGCCGGAGCTGATCATATTTCCAGCATAGATGGTCAGAGCGTTTCCTTCTGTGGCATCGGGAGAGCTGACAGTCAGAACAACCGTCTGATCCCGGAGTCCCTCCAAGGGCTCGTCCAGTGTTATGACCGTATACTGATCTCCCCGGATCTGGGATACGTCCAGCGTCTTGCTGGTCAGCTCATTCTGATTCTCATCCTCCAGCCGGATCACCAGCGTCCCGGTATTTTCCCGGTTATATGTGCCAAACATCAAGGAAATACTCTGCAGCCGGCTCACCGGTACCTCAAGCCGTTGGTAGACGGTTTTCCCCGCAACGATCTCCCCCACCGTTGCGGAGGGAGAAAAGGCGTCGCTGGAGATGGAAGAATAGTGAAACTGGTCGCCGGCCACCAGGTAAATGACAATGACAAACACCCAGTATCCCACGGCCATCCGCTTCAAAATCGAAGTTGCTTTTTTCAGGTCCATTCAGGTAATTACTCCTTTCCGCGCCACAGACCCGGGCATTCCCGTGCCCCGGAAACAACGCTTTGCAGGCGGGACACCTGCCCCGCCCGTTCAACCTGCCCGGCGAACCGGGGCGGAAGTCCGGCCAATGTTCCAAGCCGTGTTTCTCCGCCCGTTTACTGCCGTCTGCCGCCGGAACGCCTTATCCGTGGAAAGAGAAGGTGTCCCGGATTCCTTTCCACAGCTGGTCCTTCTGGCTCAGATTCAGCGCGGTGCCGTCCTCCAATGTATACCCTGCGGCCGAAGCGGAGCCGGGATAAGTTCCGGTTACCTGGGGCCAGGAAATGCCGATTTCCGGATCGTTCCATGCCAGGCCGCCTTCGTCATTGGGGTGATAGAAGTCGTCGCATTTGTAGCAGAACTCCGCAGTATCGGAAAGTACCAGGAATCCGTGGGCAAATCCCCGGGGAATGAGGAACTGCTTCTTATTCTCCTCCGTCAGCACAATGCCATACCACTTTCCATAGGTGGCGCTGTCAGAGCGCAGGTCCACGGCCACATCGAAAACAGCCCCTTTGATCACCCGAACCAGCTTGGTCTGAGGATACTGCTTCTGAAAATGCAGTCCCCGCAGGACGCCCTTGGCGCTCATGGACTGGTTGTCCTGGACAAAGACCATGTTCAGGCCGGCTTCCTCCATGTCCCGCTGGCTGTAGGTCTCCATAAAATAGCCCCGGTTGTCGCCATGCACGGCAGGGGTAATGACGCACAGTCCCTCAATGCCGGCAACATTTTTTTCTACTGAAATCTGTCCCATTTCCGTTTTCCTTTCTGTTACAGCTGTGCTTCCTTCAGATAGCGGCCCAGTGCATCCTGCCAGGTGGGCAGTAGGTTAAAGCCAGCCTCGGTCAGTTTGCTCTTGTCCAGGCGGCTGTTAAACGGTCTCGCCGCTTTGCTCAGGCCATACTCCTGGGTCGAAACCGGAATCACCTTGGTTGTCATTCCCGCCTGGCGGAAAATTTCACAGGCGAAGTCATACCAGCTGATATACCCGCCCTCGTTGGTAGCGTGATAATAGCCGTACTTCTCCGTCTCAATCATATCCACCAAAAGATGGGCCAGATCCAGGGTATAGGTCGGTGTGCCGATCTGATCACACACAACCCGGACGGAATCGTGGGTTTTCCCCAGATTGATCATGGTTTTGATGAAATTCTTGCCGTTCAGGCCAAAAACCCATGCAATCCGCACAATAAAGTATTTTTCCAGGGTATTGGCCACAGCCAGCTCCCCCTCCAGCTTCGTCTGCCCGTAGACATTCAGCGGCCGGTAATCCTTGCAGTCCGGCAGCCAAGGCTGGGTTCCCTGTCCATCAAAAACGTAGTCGGTAGACAGATACACCATCTTGCAGTCCAGCCTTTTGCAGACATCCGCAATGTTCTGGGTGCCCTTGGCGTTAATCAGCCGCACCTTGTCCACCTTGTCCGCATCCTCCGCCAAATCTACGGCGGTCCAGGCGGCGCAATGAACCACCACATCCGGGTGAATCTGGTCAATGACCGTGTTCACAGCCTCCGTGTCCGTAATGTCCATGGACACATACGGCATCCGGGTAACGGCAGAGCCATCCGCAATTCCGCTGTAGCTTTGGGCGAGATCGCTTCCGACTCCCTCATACCCTCTGGCGTACAGCTCGTTCATTACATCGTGGCCCAGCTGGCCACCCACACCGGTAACAAATACTTTCATGAGAAAGCACCTCAGCGATTGCCATACATTTTTTCGTAATACTTCTGATATTCGCCGGAAATGATGGTTTCCCACCAGTCCCGATTGTCCAGATACCATTGAATGGTCTTCTGAATTCCGTCAGCAAACTTCGTCTCCGGCAGCCAGCCCAGTTCATTGTGAATCTTGGTCGGGTCAATGGCATAGCGCATATCGTGGCCCTTCCGGTCGGTGACATGGGTAATCAGGCTCTCCGGTTTGCCCAGGGCCTTGCAGATCATCTTCACGATGTCAATGTTGCGCATCTCGTTATGCCCGCCGATGTTGTAAACCTCGCCTACCCGGCCCTTGTGGATAATCAGGTCAATGGCCTTGCAATGGTCCTCCACATACAGCCAGTCCCGCACGTTCAGTCCCTCGCCGTACACCGGCAGGGGCTTGTCGTTCAGGGCGTTGGCAATCATCAGGGGGATCAGTTTCTCCGGGAAATGATAGGGGCCATAGTTGTTGGAGCACCGGGAAATGGTCACAGGCAGGCCGTAAGTGCGGTGGTAGGCCAGCACCAGCAGGTCCGCAGATGCCTTGGACGCAGAATAGGGAGAGCTGGTGTGAATCGGCGTCTCCTCTGTAAAGAACAGATCCGGCCGGTCCAGGGGCAGGTCGCCGTAGACTTCGTCGGTAGAAACCTGGTGATAGCGGGTAATGCCATACTTTCGGCAAGCATCCATCAGGACCTGGGTGCCCAAGATATTGGTCTGCAGGAATACTTCAGGATTTTCAATGGAGCGGTCAACGTGGCTCTCAGCGGCAAAGTTCACAACCACATCGGGATGTTCTTCCTCAAACAGGCGGTAAACGCCTTCCCGGTCGCAGATGTCCAGCTTGACAAACCGGAACTGAGGATTGTCCATCACCGGCGCCAGCGTACTTAAATTACCTGCATAAGTCAGTTTATCCAGGCAAATAACTCGGTATTCCGGATATTTTTTCAGCATATGGAACACAAAATTGCTTCCAATGAATCCGGCGCCGCCGGTAACAATAATCGTCATCGTGAATTCCTCTCTTCTGAATATTATTTCAAAGTATCAATATATTTTCCGTCCAGGACGTCCTTCAGATACTGGCCGTACTGGTTCTTTTTCAAAACCTCGTATACCCGCAGCACATCGTCTCTGGTGATCCAGCCATTCAGGTAGGCAATTTCTTCCAGGCATGCAATTTTCCGATGCTGATGCTGCTCCATGGTCTTGACAAAATTGGTAGCGTCCACCAAACTTTCATGGGTGCCGGTGTCCAGCCAGGTAAAGCCCTGCCCCAGCAGCTCAACGTTCAGTTCGCCCTGCTCCAGATAGATCCGGTTCAGATCCGTGATCTCCAGCTCACCCCGGGCAGAAGGCTTCAGATTCTTCGCATACTCCACCACCCGGTTGTCGTAGAAGTACAATCCGGTGACGCAGTAGTTGCTCTTGGGTTTGGCAGGCTTTTCTTCAATGGAAATCGCATGGCCGTGGGCGTCAAACTCCACAATGCCAAAGCGCTCCGGATCGTCCACATAGTAACCGAACACGGTAGCGCCTTTTCCGGTTTCCGCATTCTCCACTGCGGCACGCAGGCGCTTGTTCAGACCATGACCGGAGAAAATATTATCTCCCAGAACCATGGCGACAGTATCCGCACCGATGAAATCCGCACCGATGATGAACGCCTGGGCCAAACCATCCGGGGACGGCTGAACCGCATAGCTCAAGGACACGCCGAACTGGCTGCCATCTCCCAGAAGATCCCGGAACCGAGGGGTGTCCTGAGGGGTGGAAATGATCAGGATTTCCCGGATTCCCGCACTCATCAGCACGGACATGGGATAATAGATCATTGGCTTATCATAGATCGGAAGGAGCTGCTTGGACGTTACCTTGGTAAGGGGATACAGTCTTGTGCCGGAACCGCCGGCAAGAATAATTCCTTTCATGTTGCCCTCCTATGTATTGTCATTCTGGTATCGCATATTCATTCTGGGGGATGGGTCCGGACCTCTTTTTCAGGAAGTCCCGGAACCCCATCAGGATAAACCGCAATCTCTGCCCCCGGTGATCCAACAGGAGCACATGCAGCGGCGATCGAATCAGAATCATGGCCGCAAACCGCAGCCGATATTTCGCAGGCGTGTACTCCTGCCCGGCCAGATAGAGGCAGTCCCGGATCTGGTAGTATTCCCGGAAGGGCGCCCCGACCCGAAGGCGCAGCGGACCAAATCTCTTTTCTCCTCTGCCCACCCGGTGCTGCAATACAACCGCATCCGTCATGCAGCAGGTTTTCCCACTCTGAACGATTCTCCAGCACAAATCCCAATCCGCCATGTCCAGGAACAGCCGTTCATTCCAGAAGCCGATTTCCCGCAGGCAGCCATATGTGGTAAGCATGGAAGAAGTGATGATGCTGGACACGGCGTACACATGCTCCGACAACGGACGCTTCATTCTGGGCATTTCCGTCTGACCGCTGCTGGAATTGAAATAAACCGGGCCCAGACAGCCCATGGGTTCTCCCCGTTCTGTCAGATTCTCAAACTGTGCAATCAATCCCTCAACGTGATTTGGTCCGATCCGGGAGTCCTGGTCGAAAAACAGGACATAATCTGACTCCTGCCAGGGAATGTCCCGGCTCTTCAGCACCCGGTTAAATGCGCTGGAAAGGCCCAGATTTCCGCCCATCCACAGATATTCCACGTTTTTTTCCATCTGGAGCTGTGCAAACGCCGGGGCGCTGCTCGTCTCGCTATTGTCACACAGATACAGCCGATCCACCTGTCCGGCAACAGAAGCTGCGTTGTTCAAAACAGCCTCATCCGGTTGATAAACCGTCATCAATGCATACTTCATAGTTTGGTCCTCTCATTCGCACCGGGCAGATGCGTTGTCCGTCCCGGCCCACCGAAAAGCCCTAGCCTCCGGCGATTGTCTGGGGCACTACCGGTGCCATTACATAGATTCCGCCATCCAGTTCGCTGACATACCAGACAAACAGCACTGCGAACAGGAGCAGCATCATCGCTGTACGGAACCATTTTTGATCGTAAGCCCACATGGTTCTCCGGTACAGCCCGGGAGATGCCTTCTGAATCAACTCTGTGACCGGATTCTGCTTCTGCTCAAACAGTCCGCAGAACAGCATTGCGCTCATCGCCGCCAGAGCGACCCGGAAGTACAGCACAATCCGAAGCCAATTGTAGAACGCAAAGCAAACCGGCTGAATCGTTGCGCCAATCAGAATCATCAGGAAGGGCAGCCGGACCCGGTCCTCCTCCAGCCTCTCATGGAACACCCAGTAAGAAAGCAGGACAACCACCCACAGCAATGCCAAAAGGGTATATCCACCGATGGAAAGCCTGGGAAATGCGGCATACTGCGGATAAATCAGTGCGATTCCCAGATCAATGATCTGATTTCCGAACAGTCCCAAAATCAGCGCAATTCCAGCGCAGACCATCAGCAGCCATTTGTTGATGGGGATGCGGTAGATCAGGTACAGTCCCAGGAATACCACTGCCGTCTTATGAAACGCCATGGCAGCCAGCACAGTCAGCAGGAAGGGCACCGGCCGGCGCTGGCGGATATAGGAGTAGCCCATGGCCAGGATTCCCATGGCAATCAGCTGACGCCAGTAGATCAGCCCATGCATAAACATGCCCAGCGCAACAAACGCGGCAAGTCCCACCATAGGATTATCCGTCTCTTTTTCGTACATTCTGGCAAACGGCAGCACGATCAGCACGCCAACCACCAGCAGCAGAACCCGGTCACTGTCAAAGAACCGTTCCACCAGCCAGCAAAGCAGGACGAAGCCGATCTCAAACTTATGCCCCAGCATCTCAACAAACGTCAGGTTTGGGATAATTGCATACTGCCGCATATACTCGGCGATGTCCACGCTCACGGAATAATCCTGCACCGTGAAGATCACAATCAGGAATCCCGCAAAGCCATAGTAGATCAGTCTGCGCCGCTCTGGGGATTCCGTGTGAAAGTACCCTACAGCAAACAGCAGCATGACCAGGTAAATCCAATAAAATCCATTCATACTGTTTCCTCACAAAAAACTGCGCCTGGAATTTCTCCAGGCGCATAAAAGCAAATCAAGACACGACCGACTACCGGAGAATCCATCTATATGCTTTTTTTCGCATAGGGAGTGGAAGCAGGCACACGACCGTCAATCCGGTGACAACCAACAAGAAACTCCAGAAAGTATACAGCCCTTTCCGGTAAAATCCCCAGCGAAGCCGAACCGCAAGCTTCAGGTAGTTCCATCCTCCCCTGCGGCCATACAAACCGCCGTCCACACGCATGCAGCACAGCGTCTGGGGGAGATTGCATCCCTTTGCTCCCGACAGGAGAATGTTCGCCCAAAGAGCATAGTCCTCGTGGAGGATATTGTTCGGATACCCGCCCAGAGCCAGAACCACCGATTTCCGGTACATCACGGTCGGGTGATTGAAGGGGTTGCGCACCCTTGCATAGCGCAGCAAATCCTCATAGCTTTCCGGCATGTGCTTGTGAGAAACTACATTGTCCGGCGTTTCCTCAAACTCGTCGATTGCCCCGCCCACAATGGCCAGTTCCGGCTCGCTCTCAAATTTTTTCAGCTGCAATTCACAACGGTCCGGAAGTGCAATATCGTCCGAATCCATCCGCGCAATCAGTTCATTGCGGCAGACAAGCAGGCCCTCATTCAAGGCATTGCCCAAGCCCCCGTTCTCATCCAGGCGGATAATCCGCAGCACGTCTGCATGCGCCTGATTCAGTTCAGCAATTACCGCTTCCAATCCTTCTGTCAGGGGCCCGTCGCACATCAAGACAAAATCATTGGTGGGAATTGTTTGGGAAAAAATGCTTTCCATACTCAGCCTCAGATATTCCGGTTTTTCACCGTAATAGACTGACATCAAAACGCTGTAGTTTTCCAAAACGCAACCTCACTGCCATGCAAAATACTTATCTGCACACTGGCACAGGGCCAGCATTGGTCTGCTTTCCAGTGTCATCAGTATAACACACTGTTTCATATTTTTCTACTGGTAATTTTAATAAATATGAATATTATGCCAGTTTTTTCCCCGTAAATTACGATATGATCGCCATGATTGGAGGAATCGACCCGGAGCAAGCCGTTCGAACCCGCCCGTTTCTTGTGAAATTGACGAACGTTTTCACACCCGGTCGGTGGAAAACTATCCGAAAGAAAGATGCGTTTCCTATAAAAAAACGGAACAAGCGACGCAGCGCTTGTTCCGTTTTGGTGGGCGAGGCGGGACTTGAACCCGCACGTCCGCAGTGAACACTAGAACCTGAATCTAGCGAGTCTACCAATTCCACCACTCGCCCATATAGGGTGCCGTCTCTCAACGACTCGCTTATTCTAACACGGTGCAGCACATTTGTCAACTGTTTTCTTGCTGTTTTTACAAATTTTGTTTTGGGTCTCTCCCATCACTCAGCCAGTTGCAGAAGGCTACTGATACAGTAGAGAGTCTGCCCATTGTACTCCACCCGGGACCAGCCCACATCTTTATTTATGCCGGTGCGGGTGACAATGTCCCCGTTATAGATGGTTGCCACCACTTCAGAGTCCGCATGCTCCACGCTGGGCAGCGTCCGCAGGTTGACCTCCTCCTTGGCGGTTACCAGTTCATTTACTTCCACAAACTGGGTCTGAACCACATATTCGCCCTCCGCTGCCTCCGTCTGCGCCTGCCCCGCTTCATCCGCCACTGTCAGATAGCTGGACACCGCATAGCAGGTCATGCCATTATACTCCAGCTTGGACCAGCCGTTGTCGCTGATTCCCACCCGGGTGGCCACATCTCCGTTGTTCAGCTGACCCACAATCTCCGCATCCTCATGTTCCACGCTGGGCAGTGCCCGCAGATTAACCTCAATTTTAGCAGTAACTTTCTCATTGACCGGGGTGAACTCCGTCTGGATGCCGTCCCTGTCCGGGTCAGAGAACGACTCGTCATCGCTTTCCCCGGTTCCGTCCAGGTCGGTGGTCAGGTAGCTGGACACTGCATAGTAGGTTTCCCCATTGAAAATCAGCTTGGACCAACCGCTGGAGCTCACCGCAATACGCTGGGCAATCTCCCCGTTTTGCAAAGTGTAGAGCACCTGGCTGTCCTCCCCCTGGCTGGGGGCGCTGCGCAGGTTGGTGGATTCCTTTGCGGTAACCTGCTCATCCACCTGGGTGAAATTCATCAGGATTTCCACATCCGGCTCCACTTCCTCCGGCGGGACGTCGCTCTTGGGTGGTTCTACTCCGTCGTAGCCGAAGTAGGCAATGTTCAGATCCACCGGCTGGGAAATCCCCGGCACGCTGCCTTCTTCGGTGTACTGCCAAATGTGATGAACGCCCTCATAACTGGACTGGAAGCCGTCGGGGTCAAAGTCGGTTTCAGGATACTGGGCCACCCAGATTTTGTACTTCTTCTCAATCCGGGAGGTTTCCCAGTAGGCATCGAATTCCATGTGGTGCTTCGAGCCGTAGAACATTCCCTCATAACCCAATTTTTCAATGGTTTTCAGAAATGCCAGGGCAATATCCGTCCGCTGTTCCTTGGTCAGGGAATACTGGCGGCTGTCCGGGTCCTCGAATCCTTCGCAGTCATAGGCCACCGGATAGGTGATGGGATACCCTTTCAGCTGCTCCGCAACCCACCGGGCCTCTTCCTCCGCCTCCTCCTCCGTAATGGCGGCAGAGAAGAAATAGGCGCCCAGCTTCAGTCCGGCCTTGCTGGCCTCCTGGAGATTGTAGCGGCCATTGCGCTCCTCCTGAATGACGCCCTGGCTCATGTCCCGGTAGCCGATGCGGACAATGGCAAAATCAATGCCGGAAGCAGCCGCCTCCTGCCAGTCAATGGTCCCCTGATACCGGGATACATCCACGCCGTATGTGATTTCCTCCGTCTCATTGGTCACCCGTTTGGGCCCGCAGCCCGTCATTCCCATCATCATGAAAAGTGCCAGCGCCGCAGCAAAAACACGGCGGAATAATTTGGTATATCTCATGGTTTCCTGCCTTTTCTCTCTAATTTGCAATTGGTTTTCTGAAATACAGAGTAGCACAATTTTCGCCCGCTGTCTACCAAAGAATTTCTTAACATGAATTTTGCAAAAATTGGTATTTTCTTTTTCCCCAATCTGGTGTACACTGTCTGCGTACACCAGAAAGAAACAGGAGGAATGAAAATGAAACGCAGATCTCTCGCACTGATCCTTTGCCTGATGCTGCTGCTCGCACTGGCGGCCCCTGCCGCCGCAGCCCAGAACAGCCCATCGGAGGACATCGTAATCCTCTACACCAACGACGTGCACACCTACATCGACGGCCCCCTGAGCTACGATGTGATCGCCGCTGTCAAGACGGAGCTGGAATCCCAGTATCAGCACGTTCTGCTGGTGGATGCCGGCGACCACGTTCAGGGAACCGCCTACGGCTCCATGGACAAGGGGCAGACCATCATCAAGCTGATGAACGCCGCCGGCTACGACCTGGCCACCCTTGGCAACCACGAATTCGACTACGGTATGGAAGGCTGTCAGCAGATTGTGGCGTGGGCGGAATACCCCTACGTCTCCTGCAACTTCTATGAGGAATCCAACGGCGTCCGGGGTGAAAACGTGCTTCCCGCTTATCAGATGTTCGATTTCGGGACAGAAAAGCTGGCGATTGTCGGCGTCACCACCCCGGAGTCCTTCACCAAATCCACCCCCGCCTACTTCCAGGATGCAGACGGCAATTACATCTACGGCATCTCCGGCGGTGAGGACGGTTCCGCCCTGTACGCCGACGTCCAGGCCGCCATTGACAGTGCTACAGAAGCAGGTGCAACCATGGTCATCGGCCTGGGCCACCTAGGTGATGATCTGTCCTCTCAGCCCTGGACCAGCGCCGAGGTGATTGCCAACGTGTCCGGCCTCAGCGCCTTCATTGACGGCCACTCCCACAGCACCGTGGAGGGGGAGGCTGTCACGGATAAGGACGGCAATTCCGTAGTGCTGACCCAGACCGGCCAGTATTTCGGCCGCATCGGCATGATGGTAATTTCCGCCGAAACCGGGGACATCTCCACCGGTTTCATTGAATGCGAGGAAATTCTGGAACCGGTGCTGGACGAGTCCGGAAACCCCGTGAAGGATGAGGACGGCAACGACACCACCGAAGTGGTGGGTTATAAGCTGGTCTCCGACCTGTACACCGGCGCCGAATGGTGCTCCGACGAGGACGTTGCCGCCATCAAGGACGGCTGGATGGCGGAGATCGACCAGGAGCTGGGCACTGTCATCGGCTCCACTCCCCTGACCCTGGATAACTACGCCGACGGCGCCCGGCTGGTGCGCAGTCAGGAAACCAACACCGGCGATTTTGCTGCCGACGCCCTGTACTTCCTGTTCGACGATATGGACATGGATGTGGATGTGGCCATCATGAACGGCGGCGGCATCCGCAATGAGGCCATTACCGGTGAAATCTCCTACCAGACCTGCAAGACCATCCACACCTTCGGCAACGTGGCCTGCCTGCAGACCATCACCGGTCAGCAGCTGCTGGACGCTCTGGAGTGGGGCGCCAGAACCGCCGGCACCGGGGAGGAATGCGGCGGCTTCCTCCAGGTCTCCGGCATTACTTACAAGATCGACGCCGCGTGGCCGGATTCCACTCAGAAGGACGACAAGGGCGTCTGGATCGGCGGTCCCACCGGGGGCTACCGGGTTCACGATGTAAAGGTCTACAACAAGGAAACCGGCGCATGGGACGCTCTGGATCTGACCGCCAGCTACAACCTGGCAGGCTACAACTATACCCTGCGGGATCTGGGCGACGGATTCAATATGTTTGACGGCGCCGTGAATGTGCTGGACTATGTGATGGAGGACTACATGGTTCTGGCTAACTACGTCCAGGCCTTTGACGGCGGCGTGGTAGATGCCGCCAACTCCCCCCTGGCTGCCAAGTACCCCGGTCTGCTGCTGGACTACAGCACGGTAGAGGGTTCCGGCCGAATCGTGATGGAGGCGGCTGTCCGGGAAACAGCGGAGGAAACCGCAACCGTCACCGAAGCGGCGGAAACCTTGCCCGCCGCTGAAACAGAACCGGTGGCAGAAGTCATTGTGGAGGCAGAGCCTTCTTCCTCCACCCCCGTCTGGATCATTGCTTTGGTCAGCTGTGCGGCCCTGGCAGCCCTGGCCTTTGTATTCCAGAAGAAAGAACATTGATTTCCGATTGTGAATAACAAGTCAGCCCCGGCTTTGTGTAAGCCGGGGCTCAGACTGTCGAAAAAACCCTTCGGGGCTTTCCGACAGATTCTTGCAGTCTGCTGCGCGCATAATTTGTCCCCCGATGGAGGCCAAATTCCACACTTGCAGCCTGAGAAGTGTTTTCTGCCAGGTACAGAAGGTGAATTGCCCCGCAGGGGCAAGAGAGGCCACCCTGGGGTGCGCCCCGGCAAACCGATTGGAATTTATTTGCTGCCGTTGGCGGCAAACTCTATGAGACTTTTTTGACACGCTCAGCCCCGGCTTTGTGTAAGCCGGGGCTGATATTGTTCCCTTCAGACAATTTCCTGCTCAATGTCCCGGAACAGGTCGGAATCGAAGAATTCCGGGAGGTCCATTTCCAGTCCGTCACAGATTTTTTGCACCGTAGAGACCGTCAGGGAATTATTTCTTCCCCGGATCAGATTATTCAACGTGGACTGGGTAATGCCGCAGATGGTACACAAACCATTCAGAGTCAAATTATGGGTATCACAAAGCTCCAGGATCCGCAGCCGCAAAGCTTCTTTCGACCGCATAATCTTCACCTCCCTTCCAAAACCAATTATCCCGCTGCCTATTCCGGCATAGGAATGACCTCTGTGGAGAAACTACCACAAGAGGTGATGCTATGAACAAACGCGAATTTCTGAAAACCGCGCTGGCAGGAGCCGGCGCCGGGGCAGTCACCGGTCTGTTCGGCGCAGGCGGCGGCATGGTGCTGGTTCCCTTGCTGACCATGCTCACATCCCTGAAAGACGAGGAGGTATTCCCCTCCTCCATCGCCGTGATCCTGCCAATCTGCCTGGTGTCCATCGCCGTGACGTCCGCTCTGCGGACCGTGGACTGGCAGCAAGCAATGCCGTATCTGATTGGAAGCTTTCTCGGCGGCCTGGCGGCGGGCAAATGGGGCCGCGCCATTCCCGCAGCCTGGCTGCACCGGGGACTGGGCGTTCTGATTCTGTGGGGAGGAATCCGATACCTATGCTAGGCAGCTTCGCAATTTCCCTTCTTGTGGGCACCATTCTTGGTTTTCTATCCGGGTTGGGCATTGGCGGCGGCAGTCTGCTGATTCTGTGGCTGACCATGGTGCTGGAATTCCCCCACAGCACCGCCCGGGGCATCAACCTGCTCTTCTTTCTGCCAACCGCCTCCATTGCCTGCTATCTGCGATGGCGCGGGAATGCGATTCAGTTCCGAAAAATTCTGCCCGCCATCCTGGGCGGGTGTCTCGCGGCGGCAGCGCTGTCCCGGGTAGGGATGCTGCTGGATTTGGAACTGATCAAAAAGCTCTTCGGCGGACTGCTGATCCTCACCGGTCTGCGGGAGCTGCTCTACCGTCCCCGGAGCAAAACCTGAAATTCACCGGCGTCGGAACGCCAGATACCCCTCCAGAATCAGGGATGCCGCCACGGCATCCACCGTATCCTTGCGTTTCTTGCCGTGATAGTTGTGTTGAGAGAGAATATTGTGGGCCTCCACCGTGGTTCGCCGCTCGTCCCACATGGTTACCGGCACACCGGAAGCCTCCTGCAGCGCCTGGGCAAACTCCCGGCACAGCTGAGCCCGGTTTCCCTCGGTTCCATCCATATTCCGGGGCAGCCCGACCACGATTTCCCCCACTTCCATCTCCCGGACCATCCGAACGATGTCCCCGATGGCCTTCTCCCGATTCCGGCTGGGGACCACCACAGCAGACCCTACCAGAGTACACAGCAAATCCGACACTGCGACCCCCGTGCGGGCATCGCCGTAATCCACTCCCATAATCCGCATTGTATTCCTCCTGATTTTTCCTTCATTATAACGCACATCAGTCGATCTGTCACCGACTTTTTTCATATTTTTATGAAAAAGTATTTTTAAGTTACAAATTTCCCGCCAAAACACCCCCTCGTTCCTGGAAGGAGCGAGGGGGACTGTTTCCTAAATTCCATTCAGGCGGCTGCGCAGCTGATCCAGCCAGCTCCACGGCTTCAGGTCTCCGGCGTACACATAGCCGGTTTTTCCGTCCAGGGTTATCTGGTACCAGACGCTGCCCTTGGTATTGACAATGCTGCCGGTGGCCTCCAGCTTCTGTCCTGGTTCCAGCACCGCCAGAACCCGGGAGCGGGCATCGGTTGCATTGCTGCAGGGGAGGCTCATCCAATTGGTTTGCCGGGTTGTTCCCATGGCAGTATCCAGAAAAAAATCCTCCTGCTCCCCGCACTGGCGCAGATACATTTCCGGCTGGGCCTGCCGGGATTCCTTCAGAATCCAGTCCACTGCGTCCGGGTTTTCGTACAGGGTATACATCCACTGCCGCAGCTCCTGCCGGTCAATGGTCAGGGTTCCCACAAAATTTTCCGTCTCAAAGGTATCAAAGGAGGCGTCGTACACCGTGTAAATCAGCCGACGGTACTCCCAGTCCGCTCCCCCGCCCACCAAGGGGCATCCTGCCGACCACACCCCCCGTCCGGCGATATGATTGCTGGTGCGGGTGTGGACGTTGATCTCCGTGGCCCGGGACGGCACAAACCCATCCGGCACCATATACACTGCGTCCACTTTGGGATCGGTGTATTCCGTCCGGACGTGCAGCGCCTCATACTGTCCCCGGTGATACACTGAGTACAGCTGATACGTCCCGTCGCAGACGGTGGCAGGTCCTACTTCCCCCGCCTCCGGCAGAGACCAGGAGCCGTATGCCAGGGGCTTGTCCGGAATGGCGGAGCAGTTATCGTTGAAATACACCATCCGCAGGTCTCCCTCCTGATCCTGCCTGACTACAACACACACGCCGCTGACCCGATAATAGGTCAGGTCTGCCAGGATGGGATCATTCATATTGTCAGAGCATCCGTCAAAGAGGAACACCGCCGCAAATCCATCCCGCAACGCATTGTGAATGGAGGAATCCGTGCGGATGTAATAATCCAGCATCAGCTCCACATAGTCCCGGTGTTCCGCATCCAGAATCCATGCATCCAAATCCTGCTGGAACCCGTCTCCCGGGGTATAGGCATCCGCCTGGGGGATCCTCGGTGCAATTACCAGGAAAATCAAAAAGAAACAGACAATTTTTCGAATGATTTGGTTCATATCGTATCCTCGTTATGATGCCGGGAACGTCCCGGTCTCGCAGCTGCCTTTCCCGTTGTCTTGCCGGAGATTGACTTTTCCCATCCCTGCCGGTAAAATAGATGGTATAAAATATACTCAATCAGGAGGGATTTACTATGGCAGGCACATTGGTTATCTTTTATTCCCGCAAAGGGGAGAACTATATGCCCGGCGGCGTGCAGGTCCTGGAAAAAGGGAACACCGCCTATGCGGCGGAGGCAATCCGGGATGCCTTGAACGCCGATCTGTTTGAAGTCGATACCGTCAAGCCCTATCCGGAAAGCTATCAGGCATGCTGCAAAGAGGCTGCCGCAGAAGCCCGCATCCATGCCCGCCCGGAGCTGAAGGCCTATCTGCCGGATCTCCGGCCCTATGATACCATTTTCGTATGCTACCCCAATTGGTGCGGGACCGCTCCCATGTGCATTTTCACCTTCCTGGAGCATTATAACCTGGAGGGCAAGCGAATCATTCCTCTTTGCACCAACGAAGGCAGCGGCCTTGCCAACTCCGAAACGGATCTGAAGGAGAGCTGCCCCGGAGCCCAAATTCTGCCCGGCCTTTCCATCCGGGGCCACCAGGTCAAAGACAGCGCCCAACAAATCGCCGACTGGGCCAAAGCCCAATTCTGAACTCAATTTTACCCCCGAAACCACCGGTTTCGGGGGTACGCTTTTCTCTATTCATCAAAAAAACAAAGTTGATTTTCCGGCAAGGGTTCAAATTGCATCAGATTCTCCCGGTCAATCAGGTAGGCTCCCATCTGCTCCAGCTCCCCGGCAGCTTCGCTGCCGTCCCGGAAGCAGAGCACCGGACTCCAGCCGAAGTGCAGATTCCTTGCCGTTCCGTCCCAGGTGCCGCCCTTTCCCAGCGTGGCCTGGGCGACAAATACCACCTGACCCAAGGTGTGGATACAGCGGTTTCGGCTCAGGGCGCGGGGCTTGCTGAATGGCTCGTCGAAACCGTCCTCACTGAGCCAGAGCAGATTGCGCCGCTCCCGCTGATGGGTCAGTTCATCCGCCACCACGCTGATCACCCGGCCGCCGGCGGCCAGGCAGGCATCCTGGGCCGTTCGGTCCGCTCCACGGGCATTCCCGGAAACCAGCGTCCACCCCCGCTCCGCAGCATAGCGACCCACAGCGGCGGCAAAATCCCGGTTTTCTTCCTCCAGATTCCGGCTGCCCACCAGGGCCACCGCAGGAAAGGACAGGATGTCCGGATCTCCTTTCATCCACAGACAGCCGGGGCTGTCCAGCCCCAGCCGGTGGCGGAGCAGCCTGGGATACCCCTCGCTGACCCGGGTCAGCGGCACGCAGCCCGCCCGTTCTCCCGCTTCCAGGTATTGCTGAAGCAGATCATCTTCCTGCAGGAGCGCCGCCACCAGTCGGGCACGCTCCTGGCCATAGCCAAGGGCCGCCACATCCTGCCATGTCAGCTCCCGGTCCGCCGGAATTGTCTCCTGCTCGCCCATGCGCCGGGCCAGGTCCCGCAGCTGGGCCGTGGTCAGAACCCGCCGCTCCGGGTTTCCCATGCGGCTGGTCAGCAGCAGGAATCCCGCCTCCCGAGCCGTCAACGGAACCGCCTCTTGGGGGGCGCCGGCGTTTTCACCACTTCCGGTGTCAGCGTTCCATCCTCTCCCAGGCACATGGGGGCAACCGTAAAGCCGCAGAATTTGCAGATTTCGTCCAGCTTGGCCTTCTCCGGGAAATTGCTCACCAGGCTCCAGGCCACACCCTTGCGGCGCGCCCGGCCGGTGCGGCCGATGCGATGGACATAATACTCATTTTCCTCCGGGATGTCATAGTTGATGACGCAGTCCACATCGTCCACGTCGATGCCCCGGGAGGCAATATCCGTGGCCACCAGGATTGAGACTTTCCCCTCCCGGTAGCGCTGCATGGTCTTTTCCCGCTGGCTCTGGCGGATGTCTCCGTGAAGGCAGTCACAATTCAGTCCCGCCCGCTGAAGCTCCTCCGCCAGCCGCTGGCACATATGCTTGGTATTGCAGAAAATCATGGCCCGTTCATAACCCTGGGTTCGAATCAGCCGCAGGGTAGTCTCCGCCTTTTCCAGGGGGGTGCAGGTCAGGCTGAACTGGTCAATGTCCGGCCGGTCCTCCTGCTTGGGCTCCACGGTGATCTCCACCTCGTCCCGCTGGTACATCCAGGAGACGGTCATGACCTCCTGGGAAATGGTGGCGGAAAACAATCCCAGATTCTTCCGGTTCTTCACCTTCTCAATGATCCGGGTTACATCCTTGAAAAAGCCCATGTCCAGCATCCGGTCCGCCTCATCCAGCACCACCGTCTGGATGCCGTCCAGGCGAATGGTTTTCCGGTTATAGTGGTCCATCAGCCGTCCGGGGGTGGCCACCACAATCTGGGGCTTCCGCTCCAGCTGCTTGATTTGTCCGCCGATGCCCGCACCGCCGTAAAGCACCGCCACCCGGATACCCTGGAAATAGGTCAGCAGGCCCCGCAGTTCATCGCCGATCTGCAGTGCCAGTTCCCGGGTGGGGGCCAGAATCAAGCCCTGCACCGTCTCCAGGGCAGGGTCAATGTGCTCAATCATGGGGATGCCGAAGGCGAAGGTCTTTCCGGTGCCGGTGGGGGCCTTGGCAATCACATCCCGCCACTGCATGAAATAGGGAATTGCCTCCGCCTGAATGGTGGTGGGATAGCCGTAGCCCTTCTGCTCCAGGGCCTTCAGCATGGCCTGGGACAGTCCCAGACTCTCAAATGTTACATCCATAGTATCTTTCCTTTATTTAAAGTCACTTGGGGACATTGTAGCATCTTTTCCCCGATTTTGCAACCGGTTTCCACTGGCTCAGGCTTCATCCTTCCGGGCGGATTCCAATCCATGTCCCGGATTTTCAGAAAATTAAAATTTCCCATCTGCCCCAGCGGTGGACAAATTGGTGAAACTATGGTATATTGGAGGCCAAAGATTGTCAAATCTTCAATGAAGGAGAACGCTATGGGTAAACTAATCGTGCTTGAGGGCACCGACGGCTCCGGGAAATCCACCCAGTTCCGTCTGCTTACCGCCCGGCTGAAGCAGGAACAGCGGGATTTTCGGGAACTGGTATTTCCCCAGTATTCTGAGCCCAGTTCCGCACTGATCCGAATGTATCTGGACGGAGAATTCGGAACCCACCCCTCCGACGTCAACGCTTACGCCGCATCGGTTTTTTTTGCGGTGGACCGGTACGCTTCGTTCAAAAAAGTCTGGGGAGACTACTATCGCCAGGGCGGGCTGATTGTCTCCGACCGATATACCACCTCCAACGCCGTACACCAGACCTCCAAGGAGCCGGAAGCCTCCCGTCCAGCGTTCCTGGAGTGGCTGTACGACCTGGAATACAACCGGATGGGGCTGCCCCGCCCGGATCTGGTGCTTTACCTGGATGTTCCCACCGATTTTACCCAGGCGCTGATGCGCCGCCGGGAGGAAGAAACCCACACCCAGGCGGACATCCACGAGCAGGACGCCGCCTATCTGGCAACCTGCCGGGAAATCGGCCGGGCCGCCGCCAAATTCTACGGCTGGACCGTGATTGACTGCGTAAAAAACGGTCGGATGCGTACAATCGAGGACATTCATGAAGAAATTTACCGCCATGTGGCGGCCTGTCTGGAGGATTGAATATGGTTTATGTATTATTGGGAACCGGTTTTGAGGAAGTAGAAGCCATCACCCCTGTGGATCTGCTCCGGCGGGCCGGTGTTTCCGTGGCAACGGTGGGCATCAACGGGAAGGTGGTTTATGGAAGCCACGGCATCGGCGTAGAGGCCGACCTGGAGCTGGGTCAGCTGGACCTGACGGCGCTGGACATGATCGTCCTGCCCGGCGGACTAAAAGGTGTGGCGTCCATCCGGGCCAGTCAGGCCGCCATGGAGGCAGTCCGCTTTGCCTGGGAAAACGGCAAATATACCGCCGCTATCTGCGCCGCCCCCACAGTACTGGCGGACCTGGGCATCACCCAAGGACGGAAGGCCACCTGTTACCCCGGGTTTGAACCGGATCTGGGTACCCCCTATGCCACCGACACTGCCGCCGTTGTGGTGGACGGCAGGCTGATTACCGCCGCCTCTGCCGGCTGCGCCGTTCCCTTCGGCCTGGCCCTGGTTGCCGCACTGAAGGGCCGGGAGGTGGCAAAGCAGATTGTGATCCGATAAACGAGAGGAGCCATTTATGGACGAGAAACAGTTCCCGGATCAGGAGGATTTCCTGCCTGACTCCGAGAAGTTGCCGGAGGATTCCACCGGCCCGGCAGAGGAGGATGCAGTTTCCGCTCCCCTGCCGGATGATGAAGAAATGGAATCAGCGGAAGGAGAAATCCTGGGTTCTTTGGAAGATGCGGCAAATTCTCTTTCCGATGAGCCGGATTTTCGGGCCGCCTCCCCCTCCTTTATGGAGCGGATTCCGGAGGTGGATGGGGAAGATCCCCCGCAGACGCCTGTCCCGGAGGATGCGGCCCCGGAGCAGATGCCGCCGGAGGATGGTTCCGCCGCTGCGGAGCCGGAGATTCTGTCCCAGCCCCAGGTGGGCGACGAAATCACCCCGGACGAAAACGCCATGAATTTCCACGGCATGCTGGGCCACGGTGAGGAGGAACCCCCCTTTGACATGGACCTGCTGAAAGACCTGGGTCTGTCGGAGGAACCGGAGCCGGAAGCTCCCGCAGACGATTCCGCCGACCAGGAATACCGGGACAACGGGCAGGATTTTGACGCCATGCTCAACGCCCCCCCTCCGGAGCCGGAACCCCAGCCCCGGCAGCGCCCTGTGCGGAAGGGCCGGCCGAAACGGAAAAAAGGCGAGGGGCTGCTGGGCATTCCCAACATTCTGGTCACCGTTGTGTGGCTGGCCCTGATTCTGGCCATCGGCGTGACGGCAGGGCGGATGCTCTGGGTCTGTGCATCGGATGTGCTTGCCTTTGGCCGGGAGGACCGGGTGGTTACCATCACCATCTACGAGTCGGACACCATGGACGACATCGTTGAAAAACTCTACAGCAACGGACTGATCCGCTACCGGAGCCTGTTCCAGTTCTACGCCTCCATCTCCGACGCAGAGGAGGACATTCAGCCCGGTATTTACGATCTGAACACCCGCTACGACTACCATGCCCTGGTCAACGGCATGACACCCAGTTCCAGCCGGTCCGTGGTGCAGCTGACCATTCCGGAAGGCTACACCTGCCGTCAGATTTTCGCACTGCTGGAGGAAAACCGGGTCTGCACCGCTGTGGACATCGGCACCTACGCCGCCAGCGGCGAGCTGGATGACTACTGGTTCCTGGAAAATGTGCAGCGGGGCGATCAATACTGCCTGGAGGGTTTCCTGTTCCCGGATACCTACCAGTTCTACCGCAACTCCACTCCCCGGGAGGCCCTGGAAAAAATGTTGGACAACTTCGAGTTCCGGTTTGACGACGAAATGCGGGCCCAGATTGACACCCTCAACGCCAATGTCACCGGCGGCGGCTACACGGTGCGGGAGGTTGTCATCGTCGCTTCCCTGATTGAGAGAGAAGCCGCTGCGCCCTCCGAGGCCGGCAACATCGCCGGCGTGATCTACAATCGTCTGTTCCGGTGGGGCGATACGCCTGCCTACCTGAACATCGATGCAGCGCTGGTTTACGCCCAGGGCGGCGATAACGAGACCATCGACACCCAGATTGACAGCCCCTACAACACCTACACCCACACTGGTCTGACCCCCACGCCTATTGCGAACCCGGGCCTGTCCAGCCTGAAGGCTGCTCTGAGTCCGGAGACCCACAACTATTATTACTATGTGCTCAATCCCTCCACCGGAATGCACCAGTTCTCCACCACTTACGAAGAGCACGAAGCCTACCGGGCCCAGTATGCGGCGGAGGCATCATGAGGAAACTGGAGCTTCTGAGTCCCGCCGGGGACATGGAGCGGCTGAAGATGGCCGTTCAGTATGGTGCGGACGCAGTATATTTTGCGGGTACCAGCTTTGGGATGCGCTCCTTCGCGGGAAATTTCTCCCCGGAGGAGCTGCCCCTGGCCGTCCGGTACGCCCATGAACATGGGGTCAAATGTCACGTCACCGTGAACACCATGCCCCGCAATGAAGAGGTGGATCAGCTGCCCCCCTATCTGGAGCGGCTGGATGACGCCGGAGTGGATGCCCTGATCGTGGCGGATCTGGGCGCCTTCCGGCTGGCCCAGCGCTACGCCCCCCGGTGCCAGCTGCATATTTCCACCCAGCAGTCCATCTCCAATTACGCCAGCGCCGCCGCCTGGTTCGACCTGGGCGCCAAGCGGGTGGTATTGGCCCGGGAGCTGAGTCTGGAGGAAATCCGGCGCATCCGGCAGAGCGTGCCCAAAGAGCTGGAAATCGAGACTTTCGGCCACGGGGCCATGTGCGTCAGCTATTCCGGCCGGTGCCTGCTGAGCAACTACATGACCGGACGGGATTCCAACCGGGGCGCCTGCGCCCAGCCCTGCCGGTATCAGTACGCCCTGATGGAAGAGAAGCGGTCCGGGGAATATTTCCCCGTTTTCGAGGACGAAAAAGGCAGCTATATCCTCAATTCCCGGGATATGTGCATGATTGACCACCTGGACGACCTGATGGACGCCGGAGTGGACTGCATCAAGATCGAGGGCCGGGCCAAATCCGCTTACTACGCCGCCATCGTCACCGGCGCCTACCGCCACTGCATTGATGATGCTGCCGCCGGACGTCCCCTGGATCCGGTGTGGCGGGATGAGGTGGAGCATGTTTCCCACCGGGTCTATTCTACCGGCTTCTATTTCGGCGAGCCGGGACAGTACACGGAAAGCTCCCGCTACATCCGCCAGTGGCAGATCTGTGCCAAGGTGGAATCCTGTGACGAAACCGGGCTTGCCCTGTGCAGCCTGAACAACAAATTCCGGGCGGGCGACTCCCTGGAAGTGGTGGGCCCTGACCTGCGGCCCTTCCCCATTGCCCCCACCGAGCTGTGGGACCAGGAGGGCAATCCCCTGGAGGAGCCGAAAAAGCCCCAGATGCGCTTCGCACTCCGGCTGCCCCGGCCGGTTCCCGCCGATTCCCTGATCCGAAAACAGGTGGATTTATCCGCCAAATAAGCTGAAAACGGCGTATCGGTTATCCCGATACGCCGTTTCTTTATGCTCTTCCTGCGTTCCAGCACCGGAGCACCAATTTCAGCGCCTCCTGGACGGTCTGATTCCGGATTTCCTCCCGGCTGCCGAAAAAATGGCATTCCAGAACTTCCACTCGGGAACCATCTGCGCAGGCAATGAACACCGTCCCCACGGGATTGCCGAATTCATCCCCATCCGGTCCTGCCAGTCCCGTCACCGCAACGGACACATCCGCTTCCAGCCGCTTTCGGGCACCTATGGCCATGGCCCGGGCGGTTTCCGCCGACACCGCTCCTTTGGTTTCCAGGATTTCCTCCGGAACCCCCAGCAGGTTGGCCTTCACCCAGTTGGTGTAGCTGATGATGCCGCCCTTGTAAACCCGGGAACTGCCGGGCACGGCAGTCAGCGCCGCCCCAATTCCCCCGCCAGTGAGACTCTCCGCCGTCACCAGGGTTTTCCCCTCCAGGGCTTTCAGCACCTCACAGCACGCTCTCGTCATCATGGTAGCTCACCTTGATTTTTTCCACGCTGCTCAGGGCATGTTCAATCAGTGTCTGGCGGTCCAGGGCCTGCTCCGCATGGAGCACCTGGCCCAGGGTGGGCTTGGTTTTGGGATGCTTGGGGGTGAACACCGTGCAGCAGTCCTCATAGGGCAGGATGGAGGTCTCCATGGTGCCGATTTTCCGGGCAATGGTCACGATCTCCTCCTTGTCCATGCCCACCAGCGGCATGAACACCGGTAAATCCACCGCCGCCCCGGTCACCGCCATGGCCTCCATGGTCTGGGACGCCACCTGGCCCAAGTTCTCTCCGGTAATCAGTGCGCCGCAGCCGTCCCGCAGGGCCAGCTTCTGGGAGATCTCCATCATGAACCGCCGCATAATCAAGGTGAAATATTCCTCCGGGCAGTTGTCCCGGATGGTCTCCTGAATCTCCGTAAAGGAGACAATGTTCACGGTCATTCTCCCGGAGTACCGGGTCACCAGCCGGGCCAGTTCCACCACCTTGTCCTTAGCCAGCTGGGAGGTATAAGGATAGGAGAAGAAGTGCACCGCCTCAATCTCCACACCCCGTTTGGCGATCATGTAGGCCGCCACCGGGGAATCGATGCCGCCGGAGAGCAGCACCATGGCCCGGCCGCCTACGCCGGTGGGAAGGCCGCCCGCCCCCGGCTCCGCCGGGCCGTGGACATAGGCCGCAAAGTCCCGGACCTCCACGAATACCGTGTAGTCGGGATTGCGCACGTCCACCCGGACAGAAGGGTGAGCATCCGCCAGCCGGCCGCCGATCTCCTGGGAGATCTGGATGGACGTCAGGGGGAAGGCTTTGTCAGAACGCTTGGATTCCACCTTGAAGGATTTGGCGCAGTCCAGGTCCTCCCCCAGATAGTTCTCCACCGCCTCAAAAATGGCGCCCATGTTCTTCTCGCAGGGGCGGCTCCGGCACAGACTCACCACACCAAAAATGGAATGGCAGGCTTCCCAGGCGCCGTCCACATCCGCTTCCTCGTCCTTGGGCTCCACATAAACGGTAGACTGCATGATATACACGTCAAAATTGCCGAACCGCTTCATCCGGCGGCGGACGTTCTGGCGCAGCCGGGCTTCAAACTGCCGCTTGTTGGCGCCCTTGAGTACAATTTCTCCCAGTTTCAGCAAAAAGATTTCCTTCATATAATTCCCTCGTGTTCTCGAATTTTCCGGCTTTACCGGTTTCCCAGATTGACCGCACGGTACTGAATTGCCTCCGCAATATGCTGGGGCTGAATTTCTTCGCTCCCATCCAGGTCCGCCACGGTGCGGGCCACCTTCAGGATGCGGTCATAGCTGCGGGCCGTCAGGCCCATGGCGTCAAACGCCTGCTGCATCAGTTGCGCACAGTCGTCATTGAGCCGGCAGAACCGGCGCATCTCCTCCGGTCCCATCCGGGCATTGCACATCCCACCGTCACCGAAGCGCTGGTTCTGCCGCTTCCGGGCGGCGTTCACCCGCTGCTTCACCGCCGCAGAGGGCTCCGCCTCCGCCCGGGTGCGCAGGTCCTCAAAATGGACTGACGGAACCTCCACCACAATGTCAATCCGGTCCAGCATCGGTCCGGAAATCCGGCCCCGGTATGCCTGCACCGCCTGCTCCGAGCACCGGCACCGGCCGGAGGGGTCCCCATACCAGCCGCACTTGCAGGGGTTCATGGCGCATACCAGCATGCACTCGGCAGGATAGGTCACCGCCCCGGAAACCCGGGAGATGGTCACCTTTCCATCCTCCAGGGGCTGGCGCATCAGATCCAGGGTATCCTTCCGGAACTCCGGCAGTTCATCCAGGAACAGCACCCCCTTGTGGGCCAGGGAGATTTCCCCCGGCTTGGGGTTGCTGCCGCCCCCCGCCAGTCCGGCGTTGGATACCGTGTGATGGGGCGACCGGAAGGGTCTGCGGGTCACCAGAGGATGCTTTGCCGTCAGCAGACCCATGACGGAGTAAATCTGGCTGACTTCCAGGGATTCCTCCCAGGTCATGTCCGGCAGGATCGAGGGCAGCCGCTTGCTGAGCATGCTCTTGCCCGAGCCGGGGGGACCGATGAGCAGCACGTTATGACTGCCCGCCGCAGCAACCTCCAGGGCCCGTTTCACATTTTCCTGGCCCAGAACATCCTTGAAATCCAGCCCCCCTGCCGGCTCCTCCTCCGGAACCCACAGCGGCTGCTCCTCCAGCTGAATTTCGCCGTTCAGCCCTGCGGCAAGCTGGGATACCGAAGTGACCGGAATCACCGCCGGTCCCCGGGCCAGGGTGGCCTCTGCCCCGTTCTCCGCCGGGACATACAGCGTCCGGATTCCCGCCTGTTTGGCTGCCAGCGCCATGGGGAGCACCCCGGAAATGGGGCGCACCTGTCCGTCCAGGCTCACCTCGCCCAGGAAAGCGCTGTCGGACCGGGGCCGGCGGACGCTTCCCGCCGCCGCCAGAATGCTCAGCAGAATGGGCAGGTCGTACTGGCTTCCCGATTTTTTCACGGATGCGGGAGCCAGATTGACGGTGATCCGGCTCACCGGGAAGGTCAGGCCGCTGCTTTTGGCTGCCGCCCGTACCCGGTCCCGGGCCTCCTTCACCGCCGCATCCGGCAGACCCACAATATCGAATCCCGGCAGGCCGTTGGAAATGAAGCATTCTGCCGTTACCAGACTGCCCCGGATTCCCGAGATTCCCAGGGTTTTTACACTACAAATCATCGTAGTTTCTCCTTCTGTTAGTACCCTATACTATACCGTTCTTTCAGAACCCTGTCAATGGCAAAAAGCATCCCGGCTGCAGCTTCCATTTTCTGGAATCATTCGTCCAAGCTGAACAAATTTCCCGGAGTGAGTATGGAAAAAAGGATGATTTTTTTACAACTCTGTCGTGAAATAGCTTTACAAAGTGGCCCGGAGGTGATATGATATATCCGACAAAAATTGAATACTTTAGGAGGTATTTCGTTTTGGCAAGAAAATTTAAAACCATGGACGGCAATACTGCTGCCGCCCACGTCAGCTACGCGTTTACCCCATTACCCCGTCCAGCCCTATGGCTGACAACGTGGACCAGTGGTCCGCTGCCGGTCGGAAGAACATCTTTGGCGACACCGTCAAGGTTGTGGAAATGCAGTCTGAGGCGGGTGCTGCCGGTACCGTTCACGGCTCTCTGGCCGCCGGTGCCCTGACCACCACCTACACTGCATCTCAGGGCCTGCTGCTGATGATCCCCAACATGTACAAGATCGCCGGCGAACTGCTGCCCTGCGTTTTCCACGTTTCCGCCCGTACCGTTGCTGCCCAGGCTCTGAACATCTTCGGTGACCACTCCGACGTCTATGCCTGCCGTCAGACCGGCTTCGCCATGCTGTGCGAGACCAACGTGCAGGAAGTCATGGATCTGGGCGCTGTTGCCCACCTGGCCGCCATCGAAGGCCGCGACGGCTTCCGTACCTCCCACGAGATCCAGAAGATCGCCATCTGGGACTACGAGGACCTGAAGGAAATGACCAACATGGAGGCTGTTGCTGCGTTCCGTCAGCATTCCCTGAACCCCGAGCGTCCCTCCATGCGCGGCTCCCACGAGAACGACGACATCTTCTTCCAGCATCGTGAGGCCTGCAACAAGTACTACCAGGCTCTGCCCGCTGTGGTTGAGAAGTACATGAACAAGGTCAACGAGAAGCTGGGCACCAACTATCAGCTGTTCAACTACTACGGCGCTGCCGACGCTGACCGGGTCATCGTGGCCATGGGCTCCGTCAACGACGTGGCCGAGGAAGTCATCGACTACCTGAACGCCCACGGCGAGAAGGTCGGTCTGGTGAAGGTCCGTCTGTTCCGGCCCTTCTGCGCCGACAAGCTGCTGGCCTGCATCCCCGCTACCGCCAAGAAGATTGCGGTTCTGGACCGCACCAAGGAGCCCGGCTCCCAGGGCGAGCCCCTGTACCAGGACGTTGTCATGGCGCTGGCCAAGGCCGGCCGCAACGACGTGACCGTTATCGGCGGCCGTTACGGTCTGGGTTCCAAGGACACCCATCCCGCCTCCATCTTCGCCGTGTACGAAGAGCTGGCCAAGGACGCTCCCAAGCATGAGTTCACCATCGGCATTGTGGACGATGTGACCAACCTGTCCCTGGAGGAGAAGGTCTCCCCTAACACCGCTGCAGAAGGCACCATCGAGTGCAAGTTCTGGGGCCTGGGCGGCGACGGCACCGTTGGCGCCAACAAGAACTCCATCAAGATCATCGGCGACCACACCGGCAAGTACGTACAGGCTTACTTCCAGTACGACTCCAAGAAGACCGGCGGCGTCACCGTCTCCCACCTGCGCTTCGGCGACAACGCCATCAAGTCCCCCTACTACATCAACAAGGCTGACTTCGTGGCCTGCCACAACCCCTCCTACATCACCAAGGGCTTCAAGATTGTTCAGGACGTCAAGCCCGGCGGCGTGTTCCTGATCAACTGCCAGTGGAACCTGGAGGAGCTGGAGCATCATCTGGATGCCGCTTCCAAGCGCTACATCGCCAACAACAACATTCAGCTGTACACCATCAACGCCATCGACCTGGCCATCAAGGTCGGCATGGGCAAGCGCACCAACACCATCCTGCAGTCCGCTTTCTTCTCCCTGGCCAAGGTGATGCCCGCTGAGGACGCCATCAAGTACATGAAGGACGCCGCTGAGCACTCCTACCTGAAGAAGGGCCGCGACGTTGTGGAGAAGAACTGGAACGCCATCGACGCCGGTGCTACCGCCTACGTCAAGATCGACGTGCCCGCCTCCTGGGCTACCGCCGAGGACAACAAGCCCGCCGCTGCTCTGGAAGGCCGTGCCGACACCGTCAAGGTTGTCTCCACCATTCTGAACCCCGTGGGCAAGATGGACGGCTACAGCCTGCCTGTTTCCGCCTTCGCCGATCTGCCCGACGGACAGTTCCCCCTGGGTGCTTCCGCTTACGAGAAGCGCGGCGTTGCCGTTACCGTTCCTCACTGGGACGAGACCAAGTGCATTCAGTGCAACAACTGCGCCTATGTCTGCCCCCATGCTACCATCCGTCCCTATGCGCTGACCGAGGCTGAGGCTGCTGCCGCTCCCGCCGGTGCCCGTCTGGTGGACGTGAAGGCCGGCAAGGGCAAGGGCGTCTACAAGTACACCATGGCCGTGTCTCCTCTGGACTGCATGGGCTGCGGCGTCTGCGTCGGCGTCTGCCCCACCAAGGCCATCTCCATGGTTCCTCAGGAGCAGGAGCTGCCTGAGCAGGAAGTGTGGAACTACATGGTCTCCAAGGTTGCCGAGAAGAAGGATATGCAGGACACCACCGTCAAGGGTTCCCAGTTCCATACGCCTCTGCTGGAGTTCTCCGGCTCCTGCGCCGGCTGTGCCGAGACCAGCTACGCCCGTCTGATCACCCAGCTGTTCGGCGACCGGATGTACATCTCCAACGCCACCGGCTGTTCCTCCATCTGGGGCGGTCCCGCTGCTACTTCTCCCTACACCGTCAATGCTGACGGCCACGGCCCCGCTTGGTCCAACTCCCTGTTCGAGGACAACGCCGAGCACGGCCTGGGTATGTACACCGCACAGTCCGTCATCCGGGAGTCCCTGGCCAACAAGGTCAAGGCTGTCATGGCCGCTACTGAGAGCGAGGAGCGGAAGGCTGCCTGCCAGAACTGGCTGGATACCTTCACCGACGGCGAGGCCAACAAGGCTGCCACCAAGGCCCTGGTTGCCAATCTGGAGTCCGACGTGTGCTGCGACACCGTGAAGGAAATCCTGTCCAAGAAGGAATACCTGTCCAAGAAGTCCATCTGGATCTTCGGCGGCGACGGCTGGGCCTACGACATCGGCTTCGGCGGCGTGGACCATGTGCTGGCTTCCAACAAGGACGTGAACATCTTCGTCTTTGATACCGAAGTGTACTCCAACACTGGCGGACAGGCTTCCAAGGCTTCCAACATCGGTCAGGTCGCCCAGTTCGCTGCCTCCGGTAAGGAGACCAAGAAGAAGTCCCTGTCCGAGATCGCCATGAGCTACGGCTATGTGTACGTTGCTCAGATCGCCATGGGCGCCAACCCCGCTCAGACCATCAAGGCCATCTGCGAGGCCGAGGCCTACAATGGTCCGTCCCTGATCATTGGCTACGCTCCCTGTGAGATGCACTCCATCAAGGGCGGCATGACCAACTGCCAGGCTGAGATGAAGAAGGCTGTGGAATGCGGTTACTGGAACCTGTTCCGCTTCGATCCCTCCAAGGAGACCGGCAAGTTCCAGCTGGACAGCAAGGCTCCCAAGGATGGCTATCAGGAGTTCCTGATGAACGAAGTCCGTTACAGCCGTCTGACCCGTGAGTTCCCCGAGCGTGCAACCGATCTGTTCGCCAAGAACGAAGCTGCCGCCAAGGAGCGTTACGAGCATCTGCTGAAGCTGGTTGACGTCTACAAGGACTAATTCCGGTTTTCTCCCCATACACTTTCCCCGCCCCCTCCCGGGGGCGGGGTTTTCCTACCGAGTTCATTGGAGGTTTTGAAATGAAAGTTCTCTTAATCAACGGAAGTCCCAAGGCCCACGGAAATACCGCCCTGGCGCTGGACGAGATGGTGTCTGTCTTTGCCGGAGAGGGCATTGAAACGGAAATTCTCCAGCCCGGAAAAGAGGCCATTCGTGGTTGTATCGCCTGCGGAAGCTGTAAGAAAACCGGAAAATGCGTTTTTGACGATCTGGTGAACATCGCCGCCCCGAAATTCGAAGAAGCCGACGGACTGGTACTTGCAACCCCCGTTTACTACGCCTCCGCCAACGGCACCCTGATTTCCTTCCTGGATCGGCTGTTCCAGAGCGCCGGGTTTGATAAGACCATGAAGGTGGGCGCCAGCATCGCCGTGGCCCGCCGGGGCGGCTGCTCCGCCACCTTTGACGAGCTGAACAAATACTTTACCATCTCCGGCATGCCGGTGGCCTCCAGCCACTACTGGAACAGCGTCCACGGCGGCGCCCCCGGTCAGGCTGCCCAGGATACAGAAGGACTGATCACGGTGCGCAATCTGGCCCGAAACATGGCCTTCCTGATGAAGTCCATCGCCCTGGGCAAGGAGAATTTCGGTCTGCCGGAGCTGGAAGCCAAGGTCAACACCAATTTCATCCGATAAGGAGTGGGGTCAATGCTTTGCACCATCATCGACATCCGGGGAGATTACGCTTATGTCCAATATCAGGACACCGGCGTGGTCTCCGAGGTAGCCATCGCCCTGCTCCCCTTCGGGGTGGATGTGGGCGACAAGCTGAAATTTGAGAACTACGAATTCACCCAGGTATAGCAAAACCCCGCTGACTTGTGTAGTCAGCGGGGCTCGTTTATTTGGATTTTTTCTGGTCCTGCGTCTTCTGGAACTTTTCTTTCATCTTCTGCAGGCGGATTCGCTGCTTCCGCTCCCGGTTCTGTCTGAACTGGGAATACAGCTCCGGCGGCTGCTCCATCAGCTTCTCCTGGGGGATATTCCGCTCTGCCAGGCGTTTGTCGGTAATTTCCCGGGCCAGGGTATAGCAGACCGACGCCAATGGAATCATCAGCAGCATACCGCCCACGCCCATGATGCCGCCGCCCACCGTCACCGCAACCAGGACCCACATTCCGGGCAGTCCTATGGAGGTACCCACTACTCTGGGGTAGATCAGGTTGTTCTCCAACTGCTGAATCACCAGGAACATAGCAATGAAGGTCAGGGCCTGAATGGGATCATTCACCAGGATGAAGAATGCACCCACGATGCATCCCACAAAAGCGCCCACCACCGGGATCAGAGCCGTCACCGCAATGACCACACTGACCAGGGGAATGTAGGGCATCTTGAGAATGGCCATGGCAATGGCAAACAGACAGCCCAGGATGCAGGCCTCCAGGCACTGCCCGGAGATAAAATTGGAGAAGGTGCTGTTCACCAGCCGCAGGATCCGGATGGTCTCATCCACAACCCCTTCCGGAAGGAAGGCATACAGAATCCGCCGTCCCTGACGGGCCAGGATTTCCTTTCTTGCCAGGCAGTACAGCGCAAAGGCAATGGCCACCACCGTATTGATGATGGCGCCGGTAACGCTGCCGATCACATTCACCGCACCGCCCATCACCAGAGAGACCTGATCCCACAGGAACGTCAGTGCTTTTGTCAAAAGATCCTGCAAGTTCAGGCTGTCCAGCTTCAGCTTCTCCTGAAGCCAGGGACCCGCATCCGGATAATCCTCCAGGACCTCCGTCAGCTTTGCAGCCGTTCGAGTGATAAATGATGGAATCCGGGCGGAAAGCGCATCAATCGTCAGCTGAATCTGGGGAATCAGCAGTTCAAAGACAAACATGACCACCAGGACCAGGCAGAAAATGGTGACCACAATGGCAAGGGTGCGCTTCAGGCCTGCCCTGCGGATGTCGCTGAACTGCCGTTCCACCGCCCGCATGGGCACATTGAACACAAAGGCAATGCCGGAACCCACCACAAAGGGGGAAATCAGCTTCCAGACCGTATCAAACACCATACTGGCCCGGGCAGTGTCCAGAATCAACCAGCCAAACAAAATGCTGCCGGCGATCAGCAAAAAGACCCGGTGCATAAACTTTCGGTCAAAGTACATCCCATCACCTCTCTGATAGCAGTATAGCAGATTTCAGGCAAAACCTATGAATACAATGTAAATTTACCGGATTTTAGCGATTTCCCGGAGAGATTGGCAAAGCCGATCCACATTTTCTTCCCTGGTAGCCCAGCTGGTGCAGAATCGAACCGCCCGGTGGGTATCATCCACCCGCTCCTGCTCACAGAACACATATTCCTTCGCCAGTTCCTCCAGAACCGAATCCGGGAGAATCGGGAAAATCTGGTTGGTGCTGCCGGGCACCAGATAGGGAATCTCCAGCTCGTCCAGGGTTTCCCGAATCCGGTCCGCCAGCGCCACCGCATGGGCAGCAATGGTGACATACAGATTGTCCGTCATCAGCGCATCGAACTGGACACCCAGCAGCCTGCCCTTGGCCAGCATGCCCCCGTGCTGCTTGATCAGATAACGGAAATCTTCCCCGATGGCCGGATTGGAGATCACCACCGCTTCTCCAAAAAGCGCCCCCACCTTGGTTCCGCCGATGTAGAACACATCGCACAGCCGGGCCAGGTCCTGCAAGGTCACATCGTTCTCCCCGGAGGCAAGCCCATAGCCCAGCCGGGCGCCGTCCAGGAACAGGTACAGCCCCAGTTCCCGGCAAGCCTGGGAGAGTTCCTCCAGCTCCGCCAGAGAATACAGCGTGCCCAGTTCCGAGGGGCTGGAGATGTAAACCAGCTTGGGCTGCACCATATGCTCAAAGCTGCTGTCCGCCCGATGGGCCAGAACATAGCTGCGTACCTGTTCTGCGGAAATCTTTCCACTCTTTCCCGGGAGGGGCAGGACCTTATGGCCAGTGGCCTCCACCGCCCCGGTTTCATGGCCGTTGATGTGACCGGTAACGGCACACAAGGCTCCCTGGTGAGGCCGCAGGGCGGCGTCAATCACCGTCAGATTGGCCTGGGTGCCCCCAACCAGAAAATGAACCGCCACATCCTCCCTGCCGCAGAGTTTCCGGATTTTCTCAGCAGCCCGGGCACAGTATTCATCCTCTCCGTAGCCCGGGGTCTGCACCAGATTGGTCCGGGTCAGCGCTTCCAGCACTTTTTCATGACAGCCTTCGCTGTAATCGTTGTTGAAATAGATCATTTCACCCACTCCGTTTCTCTGTTTTGCTTCATTGTACCCCCGGGAAATCCCACTGTCAAGGTGCATATTACCAATGAAGCGATCATAGGCTTTCTCAGCAGCACACAGCATCGGAGGGTAGCTTATGAATGATTGCCTATGCAAGCGGGCCTGTGAATTGGCTGTGTACATGATTGAAACCGGTGCCACGGTCCGGGCAGCCGCCCGGCACTTCGGCATTTCCAAATCCACCGTACATAAGGATTTAACCCAGCGGCTGCGGCAGTGCAGCCCTTCCCTCTATGCCCAGGCGAGAGAAGTCCTGGATGAAAACAAGCGGGAGCGGCATATCCGGGGCGGAATGGCCACCCGGCGGAAATACAAGGGCGATTCCGAAGCTTGAGACGGATGCACAGAATGCAGACCTTCGTGGTCTGCATTCTGCATTTTCCGTCTGCTATAAGTCGTCCGCATCCTGTACCGGTTTTTCGTCCGGATTGGCCGGGCGACCGGTGTAGCTTCCCATGGGATCAGTTACAATCCGCTTTTTCTCTTTCATAGCAATCACCTCCGGGTTTATTTTCCCCCGAAACGGTTGGAAAACCCTTGCCTTTTTCCGGAGAACATGATAAGATCAGGATGCTTGTCCGGAGGTGGCCTATGTTTGAAATTACCCTGATCGCAATGGGAAAATGCAAAGAACGATTTTATCTGGACGCTGCGGCAGAGTACGTCAAGCGTCTGGGTGGGCTATGCCGGTTCTCTCTGGTGGAACTGCCGGAGTTCCGGCTGCCGGAAAATCCCTCCCCCGCCGAAATTCAGACCGGTCTGGAGAAAGAGGCGGAGCAGATTCTCCCCCGCATCCCCAAGGGCGCCTGGTTCTGCGTCTTTACCCCAGAAGGGAAAACCCTCTCCAGCGAGGCCTTTGCAAAAAAACTGGCAGAGCTTAAGCTGTCCGGAAAGTCCGGCGCCTGCTTCCTCATCGGCTCCTCCTTCGGCATGGCCCAGCGGGTCAAGGACCGGGCAGATTTCCGGCTCTCCATGGGACCCATGACCTTTCCCCACCACCTGGCCCGAATCATGGTTCTGGAGCAGCTGTACCGGGCAGAATCCATTCAGGCGGGCAGCAAATACCACAAGTAGATTCCCTGGGCAAACGGCACGAAACTGTGCCGTTATTTTTTATGTGAAGTACCTTGACAGGCGAGGTACTTCGTGTTATTATGAGATTGCAAAGGAGGGATGACCATGTCCATTGCCGGTGATCTGATCCGCGGGCACACCGATGCCATCATCCTGGCCCGGCTGCTCCGGGGCGACAGCTACGGCTACGAAATCAACAAAATGATCTCCACCCTCTCCTCCGGCAGATTCGAACTGAAGGAAGCCACCCTGTACACCGCCTTCAAGCGGCTGGAGGAAACCGGCTGCATCCGCTCCTACTGGGGCGACAGCGGCGCAGGCGCCCGGCGCCGATACTACACCATCACCCCGGAAGGCCGCCTGACCTGCGAAAAACTGCTGGAAGAATGGAAAGAGACGAAAGAAATTATGGACAAGCTTCTGGAAACGGAGGAATGGAAATGAAGGAGAAACTGATTCAATACGTTGACCTGCTCTTTGCGGGGGCAACGGGCAGCGAGGACATCAAACAGGAAATATTGCAGAACACCCTGGACCGCTACGATGACTTAATTGCGGAAGGCCGCTCTCCGGAATCCGCTTACCGAATGGCAATCTCCGGCATCGGGGACATCAATGAAATCCTTGGGCAAAGCTCCCAGGCCCGTCCCGCAGCTTCCGCTCCCCTCTCCCGCAAGAAGGAGGAGCGAGATACTCCGACCAAGAAACTGCTCCGGGCAGTTGCAATCGGTCTTTACATGATTTCCCTCGTACCGCTGATCATTCTCAGCGAAATGCATATGGCGACGCTGGGCTTCTGCGCTGTGCTTGGAATTTGTGCCGTGGCAACGGTTCTGATTGTTCTCGGTTCCAAAAGCCAGGAGCAAGTCTCCTACACCGCTCCCGCTTCTCCCAAAACAAGCAGTCCCAGAAAAGCACTGTGTGACAGCATCTGCCGTGCCGTCTGGGTGGCTGCGCTGGTATTGTTTTTCCTGATCAGCTTCTTCACCAGGGCCTGGCTCATCACCTGGCTGATTTTCCCGGTCGCCGGGGCTGTGCAGGGTCTGATCAAAGCCATTTTTGACTTAAAGGAGGCAACTGAACATGAAACGTAATGCCATTATCCGCATCGTTCTGTGGTGCGTCGTCCTGATCGTGCTGCTGGGCATTCTCACCACCTTCCTGCTGGGGAACACCGCTTATCGCCTGCTCCGTGGAACCACCAGTACAAGCAATGTCGAGACCCATGTGCCGGTTCCTGTCGCCACTCCGGGAGGCTCAGCCCCCGCCGTACCCACCACACCGGAGAACCCCACCGTACCGGATGCGCCAACCGCTCCCGGCAGTATGGAGCCGGCGGCTACCGTTGAAGCCACCCAGCCGGCGGAGATGCCTCCCTACGGCATCGGCTCCTCCTTCTCCGTGCCCATGAACGATGTTTCTGAAATTGAGGTAGAGTGGGTCGCCGGAACCATCACCGTAGAGCAGTGTGATGGAACAGAGATTCAAATTCAGGAGGATGGGGAGTACAAAAGCCAGTATACCATGTATGTCCGCCAGAAAGGCAAGGAACTGACCATCACCTATCTGCCCTGGGGGACCAATCTGTTGGGAGTTGGCTCGGATGTTCCCACCCAGAAGGACCTGACCATTCTGATTCCCCGGGACTGGGCCGGGGAAAAGCTGGAGATTGCCAGTGCCGCCAGCAATCTGGAAGTCACCGGCGTCACGCTCCGGGAATTCGACTTTGAGGGCGGCAGCGGGAAGGCAGAATTCACCGACTGCGCCATGGAATCCCTGGACCTGGCAACCGCTTCCGGCGACATCAGCTACACCGGGAGCCTGAACAAGCTGGACTGGGAAGCGGCCTCCGCCAGCTTCACCGCTGTTCTGACCAATGTCCCCCGGGAACTGGAGATGGAAAGCATGTCCGGAAAGATGGACATTACCCTCCCCTCTGATGCCGGATTTACCCTGAAGTTGGAGGGACTGAGCCAGAATTTCACCTCGGATTTCCAGACCACCTACCAGAATAACCGCTATGTCTGCGGGGATGGGGCCTGTAAGATTGATGTAGAGGGCATCAGCAGCAGCGTGACCATCCGGAAGGGAAACCCTTCCTAAGAACGAAATCAGGACCGATGCGCAGATTGCGCATCGGTCCTGCTCTTTTTTAGTTGGATTCCGGTTCTTGCTGGGAACCATTCGATTCTTCGAAGCCGTCGAACAGAGCGGTGGCGGAGGCCTCCTCCACCTGCTCTCCCTTCATGATCGCCTCGAATTGCTCGCCGGTCATGGATTCCTTTTCCAGCAGGAAGTCCACAACCTGGTGCAGCTTCTGCTCGTTCTCCGACAGGATCCGGCGGCAGTGGTCATAGGCCTTGTCAATCAGCGCCTTCACCTCATCGTCGATGGTGCCGGCAAACTTCTCTGAGTAACTCTTGGTGGTCTGGTAATCCCGCCCGATGAACACCTCTCCCCCGTCCAGGTAGGAGACGGTGCCCAGCTTCTCGCACATGCCGTACCGGGCCACCATGTCACGGGCCAATTTGGAGGCCCGGTCAATGTCATTGGATGCGCCCACGGAAATATCCCCGATGAACAGGGCTTCCGCAACCCGTCCGCCCAGCAGGGAGACAATCTGCTCATACATCTGGTTCCGGGTCAGGTTGGCGGAATCGTCAGTGGGCAGGTACCAGGTCGCCCCCAGAGACTGTCCCCGGGGAATGATGGTGATGTGCCGCACCGGGTCATGGGTGGGCAGGTTGTACATGGCCACCGCATGGCCCGCCTCGTGAATGGCGGTTTCCTTCAGGTCCTTCCGGGTCTGCACCCGGCTCTTCTTGGCAGGACCGGCGGTGATTTTCATCAGCGCTTCGTTCAGGTCTACCATGGTCAGCACCGGGCGGTTCTCCCGGGCAGCCAGAATCGCCGCTTCATTGAGCAGGTTGCTCAGGTCCGCTCCGGTAAATCCGGCGGTGGAGCGGGCAATGGTTTTCAGATTCACAGAAGCATCCAGCCGCTTTCCCTTGGCGTGGACCTTGAGGATTTCCTCCCGGCCCTTCACATCCGGGCGGCCCACATGAATCTGCCGGTCAAACCGACCGGGCCGCAGCAGCGCCGGGTCCAGAATGTCCGGCCGGTTGGTGGCTGCCAGGACAATCACGCCCTCGGTCCGGCTGAAGCCGTCCATCTCCACCAGCAGCTGGTTCAGAGTCTGCTCCTTCTCATCATGACCGCCGCCCAGGCCGGAGCCACGTTTGCGGCCCACTGCGTCAATCTCATCAATGAAGATAATGGCAGGGGCGATTTTCTTGGCCTGATCAAACAGGTCCCGGACACGGCTGGCGCCCACGCCCACATACATTTCCACAAAGTCGGAACCGGAGATGGAGAGGAACTGCACATCCGCCTCTCCCGCCACCGCCCGGGCCAACAGGGTTTTGCCGGTGCCGGGAGGGCCGACCAGCAGCAAACCGTGGGGAATCCGTGCGCCGATTTCCGTGAACTTTCCGGGATTCCGGAGGAAATCCACCACTTCCTGCAGCTCTTCCTTTTCTTCATCCGCTCCCGCCACATCGGCAAAAGTAACCTTTTTTCCATCCGGCACGCCCAATACCGTGCGGGCCTTGCCGAAATTGTTCAGCGGATTGGAGTTGTTGGCCCGGCTCATGAACATGGCCCAGACAAACAGCAAAATCAGCCCCACCACCAGCAGGGGCAGGATCAGGGTATAGGGGGAAAACCCTTCTTCCGGCAGATAGTGATAGTATTCCAGCACGCCGGACTCCACCTGCTGTGTCAGCAGGTCTCCCATCTGTTGGTTGAATCCCTCCAGGTCCGCCAGGGTTGATGTAATGGTTGTCTCCCCATTCAGGGGGGTATACAGGTTCATGGTGATGACGTCGCCGTCCACCACAAAGTTTTTCACCTGCTCCCGGCGGAACAGCTCCACCACTTCAGAATAGGGAATCTGATTCACGTTGGTCTGGAATGCCTCACTCAGCCAGGCAAAGGCCGCAACCAGCACCAGCAGATACAGAATCAGCGGAATGATTCTACGATTTTTCAATGGAGTTTCTCCTTACTTTTCATATACTTCCGGTTTCAGGATCCCCACATAGGGCAGATTCCGGTATTGCTCATTATAATCCAGGCCGTAGCCCACCACAAACTCGTTGGGGATGGTAAAGCCCACATAATCCGCCTGCAAGGTAATTCCAGGCTTGCGGCGTTCCGGCTTATCCAGCAGGGTGCAGATCTTCACCGAGGCAGGTTCCTTGGCCAGCAGATGCTCCACGGTGAAGGTCAGAGAATTGCCGGTATCATAGATGTCCTCCAGGATCAGCACATGCCGTCCCCGGATGTCTGCGGAAATGTCCTGCCGGATGGTCATTCCGGAGGAAACCGTCCCCTTATAAGAGGAAATCCACATGAAGTCAATCTGGCAGGGCGCCTTGATCTGGCGGATCATATCCGCATAAAAGACGACCACGCCCTTCAGAACACCCACAATCACCGGATTCTTATCTGCATACTCCGCCGTCAGGACGGCGCCCAGCTCCCGAATCCGGGTCTGAATCTGCTCCTCGGTGAGAAGAATCTTATCAATACCCTGTTCCATGTTCCTATTCCCCTTTTTCTGTTTTTTCAAACCGAATGGTGACGGCGGGTAAAGAATCCGCCGCCCGGTCAAGATTGACGCCAATGGAATATACGCCCAGAACCCCCGCCTCGTCGCACAGCACCGGAATCTGATTCCGGTGGTCGGCGGGGATTTTCTTGTCGATGAACAGTTTTTTTAAATTCCGGGTTCCCCCGTTGAGCCGCATGGCATCCCCCGCCTGTCTGGGGCGGAGCACCATTTTCCCCTGGGAGAAAACGGTGAAGGTATCCGGCGTGTTGCGCAGATCTTCCGCCTGGCGGCAGACAACCCGAAGCCCCGGCAGCAGCGCTTCTCCCGGGCAGGGCAGCTCTATTTCCCCCAGAGGCTGTTCCCGGTTTCGCACTTCCAGCGATTCGTACCGCCGACCAATGACAACGTCTCCGGGAAAACGGGCCCAGGCCGAGGGATTGTCGGAAAAGACAAGTTTCTCCGCCCCGGCAATGTGTACCGCTTCCGGCTCCCGGACACCGGCAGATTTCAGGAACCGTTCCAGCGTCCGTTTCCGCTGGGCAGGGGGCATCTGACGCAGCTGCCCTACCTCCGGCAGCGTTTCAAACCGGCACAGACTGTCCAGGAACGCTTCTTCCTCCCGCAGATGCAGCGCCATCCGGGAGAGGTTCACCGCCAGAGCAGGATTTTCCTCCCGGAGCAGGGGCATCACCCGATGGCGAATCCGGTTGCGAAGGAATCGGTCCTCTTCGTTGGTGCTGTCCTCCACATGAGGAAGGCTCCATTCCGTCAGGAACGCCTCTACCTCCCGGCGGGTAATGAGCAGCATGGGGCGGATCAGCTTTCCCCGCACCGGGGCAATGCCCCCCAGGCCCTTCAGGCCGGTTCCCCGAACCAGGTGCATCAGCAGGGTCTCGGCGTTATCGTCCGCCGTATGGGCTGTGGCGATTTTGCCGGGAAGTGCTTCCAGAAACACATACCGGGCATCCCGGGCCGCCGCTTCCAGTCCCTTCTTCCCGGGAACCACCTCGCCCCCGCCCAAATGAAGGGGAATGTCGTAGCTCCGGCAGAAATCCGCCACAAACCGCTCATCCCGGTCCGATTCTTCGCCCCGGAGGTGGTGATTGAAGTGGGCGGCTTCCAGGGTGATGTTCAGCGTCTCTCTCAGCAGATAGAAGCCAAAGAGCATGGCAATGGAATCCGCTCCGCCGGACAGGGCGCAGACAATGCGGTCCCCCGGCTGAATCATCCCCTGGGAACGAACAAAGGTCAGCAGTTTATTCTGCATGCTTCCACTCCCGGTCTGCAAAGGTCTGGTATTGGCCGATCCACTGCATTTTGACGGTTCCCGTCTCGCCGTGGCGGTTCTTGGCCACGATGCACTCGGCCACGCCTTTGTCCTCGGTATTCTCATTATAATACTCATCCCGATACAGGAACATCACCGAGTCCGCATCCTGTTCGATGGCGCCGGATTCCCGGAGGTCCGACAGGATGGGCCGCTTGTCCGTCCGGCTCTCCACCGCACGGGACAGCTGGCTCAGGCAGATTACCGGTACGTTCAGTTCCTTCGCCATGATCTTCAGGGAGCGGGAAATCTCGCCCACCACAACGACCCGGTTCTCGTTGTTCTTGCCGTAGCCGGAGCCCTGCATCAGCTGCAGGTAGTCAATCACCACCAGGCCCAGATTATCCAGGCGGCGGCACTTGGCGTTGATGTCCGCCACCGTCACCGTGGGATTGTCGTCAATCCGGATGTCCGTCTGGCTCAGGGCGGCGGAGGCCATGCAAAGCTTGGTCCATTCTTCCTCGCTGAGCTTGCCGGTGGCCAGCTTCTGCAACTCCACGAAGCTCTCAATGGCCAAAAGGCGCATGGCCAGCTGTTCCCGGGACATTTCCAGGTTAAAAATGGCCACCGTCTTTTTGTACTTCTTGGCGACGTTGATGCCGATGTTCAGGGCGAAGGCGGATTTACCCATGGCGGGCCGGGCGGCCACCAGCAGCAGGTCCGACTTGTTCAGGCCGTTGATCTTGGTGTCCAGGTCCCGCATGCCGGTGCTCAGGCCGGGAATCAGGGAGTCTGACTGGGCAAGCTCCGTCAGCCGGTCAAAGACCTTGTGCAGCGTGGTGCCGATATGCTCCAGGCTGTCTCCCCGCTCACCCTTGCGCAGGGCGTAGATTTTCCGCTCCGCAGATTCCAGCATCTCCGCCGGCGTGCCCACTTCCTCATATACCATTTCGGTGATGTCCGTGGCCGCCTGATTCAATCCCCGGAGCATGGACTTGTCCCGGACGATGTTGGCATAGCGCACCACATTGGCCGCCGTGGGGGTGATCTCCATCAGCTGGCGGATGTAGTCCGTGGAGTTGTCATGATGATAACCCAGTTCCTTCAGCTTATCCAGCACCGTCACCGGGTCAATCGTCTGGGAGAAGTTGAACATGGTATAGATGGCTTCATAAATCTCCCGGTTTTGCTGATGGTAGAAGTCCTCCGGCTTGAGAATTCCCACCACGTCGGCGACGCACCGTCCATCAATCAAGATGGCGCCCAGAACCGACTGCTCCGCCTCCAGCGACTGGGGCTGCTGCCGGTTCAGGAGGTCCTCCTCCATGTCCTTTCCCCCTTCCTTTCATCCAACTTTTTCGAATCAGCCCTCCACGATTTTGACGGTGAGGGGGGCGGAGATTTCATAGCCCAGCTTGCAGGTCACCGTGTAGGTACCCACGTTCTTGATGGGGTCGGAAATCACAATCTTCCGCTTGTCAAGCTTGATGCCGGACTGCTTTTCCAGGGCGTCGGCAATCTCCTGGTTGGTCACGGAGCCGAACAGCCGGCCGCTGCCGCCGCCCTTGGCGGTGACGGTTACCGTCATCTCCCGCAGGGACTTGGAGACGGCCATGGCCTCCGCCTTCTCCCGGGCAATCCGCTCCTGGGTTGCCTTGTCGTTCATGCGCATGGTATTGATGGCGTCGGGGGTTGCCTCCACCGCCAGCTTCCGGGGCAGCATGAAGTTCCGGGCGTAGCCGTCGGAAACCTCCAGCATCTGGCCCTTCTTACCCTTTCCTTTTACATCCTGAAGCAAAATAACTTTCATAATCTGATTCTCCTTTTCCCGCATTTTGCAAAGAGCCGTCTCCGCCCCCGCAAACGCATATGGGTTCTGTAATTATGTTTTGGATTTCTTGTACTGCGCCCACTCAAGCCACAGAAACGCAAGCTGTACGGCGGCGCAAATCAGCATCAGTAGCGCTACCCAGATCGGGGCAGCGGAATGGTACCATATCATGCCGGCGGCTGCCAGCCAGAGCAGTATTGCAAAAATTCGGGTTGCAGCCGTCCTGATGAACCGTTTTTTGCTCATGGTGTGCACCTCCTAAACAGAGCCGGATCTTGATTATTCCTCGTAGAATTTGTCGATGGACTCCACCAGACGGTCCAGGGTCTCCTTCACCGTGGAGTTTTTCACCTGGGCCCCGGCGGTGGCGGTGTTGCCGCCGCCTCCCAGCGGCTCCAAAATCATCTGCACATTGGCGCTTCCGATGGATCGGGCGGAAATGATCACCTGGTCCTCATCGGGATAGAGCACGAAGGAGGCGGTAATGCCGCTGATGTTCAGCAGTTCGTCCGCCGCCTGGGCTGCCAGCACCCGGGTGGTGGTGGTGTTCAGCGCCGCAATGGCAATCTCCTGGCGGTACAGCCGGGAGGATTTGATGATCTGATACTTGGCCATGGTGTCCTGGAAATCGTTTTGCAGAAGCTTTTTGACCTCTGTGGTGTCCGCTCCCAGCCGTCGCAGCACCGCAGCCGCCTCGAAGGTTCGTTCTCCGGTGCGGACGTTGAAGAATTTGGTGTCCAGGCAGATGCCGGCCATCAAAGCCTTGGACTCAATGGGCAGCACATCCTGCTTCTCCACGGAATACACCAGCAGTTCCGTCACCAGCTCCGAAGCGGAGGAGGCATAGGGCTCGTGAAGGTTCACCACCACTGGATTGATATAATCCGCCGCCCGGCGGTGGTGATCCACCACACAGACCTTGGAAATGGCCTCCAGCAGGGGCTTGCACTCCACCTGGTCCGGGCGGTTGGTGTCCACCACAATCAGAATGCTGCGGTTGTCCGCCATCAGCAAAGCATCCTGTCCGGAGATGAAAATGTCCTTGTAATGGGAATCCTCCATGACCTCCGCAATCAGGTTCTGGGCGGCATTCCGTTCCAGATCAATGACAATATTCGCCTTTTTCCCCCGCTTGCGGCACAGGCAGCACATGCCCACCGCTGCGCCCAGGGCATCCAGGTCCGCATTCTTATGTCCCATGACAAAGACATGGCTGCTCTGACCGATCAGCTCCATCAGGGAGTTTGCCGTCACCCGGGAGCGAACCTTGCTGCGGTAATCCGCCTCCCGGTTCCGCCCGCCGTAGAAGGAGAAGTTTACCCGATCCTTGATCACCGCCTGGTCGCCGCCCCGGCTCAGGGCCATTTCAATGCCCAGAGAGGCGAAGTCAAAGCTTTCCTCGAAGCTCGCCCCATCCACGCCAAGACCCAAAGAAATGGAGGCGGGCAGTCCGGAGGGATTGCTGATTTCATGAATGTCCTCCAGCAGAGAGAACTTGTTCTCCACCGCCGTCTGCAGGTCCCGTTTCTCAAAGATGAACAGATACCGGTTCCGCTCCAGCTTCCGCAGCAGGCCATGGAAACCGTCGGTCCACTGGGTGATTGCGTCTCCCAGCCGGGCATTCAGAGTGGAAATCCCGCTCTCCGTCAGGTTCTTGGTCAGTTCCTCATAGTTGTCGATGAGGATAATGCACACCACCGGCCGGGACCGGACATATTCGTCCCGGATCTGGTACAGCTCCGTCAGGTCGCTGAAATACAGCACGCCCAGCAGGGTGCCCAGATTGTCGTCCCCCCGGATTACACTGCCGTAGACCCGGTAGCGCCGGTTGCTCATGGTGGCGTCCTCCGGGCACTCGGTCTTGCCGGCAGCCAGCCAGTCCGTGGAGAAGCCCGGAAGGATTTCATCCAGATGCTGCTCCATCATCCCGTCGGCGTAGCCGGTCAGCTCACTGAATCGGTGATTCGCCCAGATGATTCCGCCGTCTCCCAGCCGCACCAGCACCGCCGGAAGCGGCCCCTCCCCCTGGCTGGTTGCCTCCAGGGTGTTGGCGGCAGACTGGACAAAGCTCTGAATCTGCCGGTCCCGGAAGGTACGGTTCATAATATACAAAATGAAAACCAGCAGCGTAACCGCAGTTTCCACCGCTGCCAGCCAGTAGTGCTCCTCCACCAGAGCCGCCACGCAGAAGGCTCCCATCACCAGGAAATACCCGCCCATTCCAGGGCGGAACAATCGTGTGAGCTTTCTGTTCACAATTCCACGCCTCCTTCTGCCCCGCTTTCCTACTGTCCTGCAGCGGGAAAACAGGGAATTCTCCCCCTTTTGCCGGGGTAAGCCATACGATTCCATACTATAACCGCTATTATAGCAAATCCAACCAAATCCTGCAACCATTTTTCCTGGAAATCCGTAAAAAACCAATTCAAAATTATGGTATACTTTTTCATATTTTTGTGTTATACTAACACGGATGGCGCCGGGATGGGCAGACCCGGGCATTAAAAATTAACAACACATAATATCACAACAGCGGGCGTTTTTCCGGGAGAAGGCGGCTCAGGGCCGGATTCCGGAAGATCGGCTGCCCGTTTGTTGTGCCTGTATAATCTGAAAGGAGTATTTTATTTGGCTGAAAAATTGAAAATTATCCCTCTGGGCGGTCTGGATGAGATCGGAAAAAACATCACCGTCCTGGAATACGGCAAGGACATGATCGTGGTGGACTGCGGCGTTGGTTTCCCCGAAGAGGATATGTACGGCGTGGATCTGGTGATCCCCGACTTTTCCTACCTGACGGCAAATCAGAAGAAACTGCGGGGCCTGTTCATCACCCACGGACACGAGGACCACATCGGTTCCATCCCCTATCTGATGCGGGAGGTCAATTGCCCCGTCCATGGCACCGCCATGACCGCCGGACTGATCAAGCTGAAACTGGAAGAGCACCGGCTGGCCGACAAGGTCAAGCTGATTACCCATAAGCCCGGCGACGTGGTAAAGGCCGGCTGCTTCACCGTGGAGTTCATCCACGTCAACCACTCCATCGCCGATGCCGTGGCCTTCGCCATCCATACCCCGGTGGGCACGGTGGTATTCACCGGCGACTTCAAAATCGACCCCACCGCAAAGGACGGCATGATTGACCTGGCCCGGCTGGGCGAACTGGGCAATCAGGGCGTGCTGGCGCTGCTGGCGGACTCCACCAACGTGGAGCGGGTAGGCTATACCCCCAGTGAAAAACTGGTGGCGGACAGCCTGGACCGGCAGTTCCGCAACTGCGACCAGCGGATTATCGTCACCACCTTCGCCTCCAACATGCACCGGATTCAGTCCGTCATGGCCACCGCCCAGCGCTACGGGCGGAAGGTTGCCGTCACCGGCCGGAGCATGGAGAATATGCTGAAGGTTGCCCAGGAGCTGGGCTATCTGAAGGTGAAGCAGGGCACCATTGTGGATCTGGCTGCCATCAAGAGCCTGCCCAAGAACAAGGTGGTCATCGTCTCCACCGGTTCCCAGGGCGAAAATATGTCCGCCCTGTACCGCATGGCCTTCAACACCCACAAGCAGGTGGAAATCACCGCCGGCGACCGGGTCATCATCTCCGCCTCCGCCATCCCCGGCAACGAGAAGGCCATTTCCAAGATCATCAACGAGCTGTACCGGAAGGGCGCCGACGTGGTCTATGAAAAGAGCGAGGGGCTCCACGTCTCCGGCCATGCCTGCCAGGAGGAGTTGAAGATTATCCACGGGCTGGTCAAGCCCAAGTTCTTCATTCCGGTCCACGGCGAGCAGCGGCATCTGCAGATTCACTCCAAGCTTGCCCAGACCATGGGCATGAATCCCCGGAACATCCACATCGGGGAAATCGGCACCGTATTTGAGCTCACCGGAAAGAGCTGCAAGGTGAACGGAAGCGTTCCCGCCGGACAGGTCTTTGTGGACGGCATCGGCGTGGGCGACGTGGGCAGCGTGGTGCTGCGGGACCGGAAGCATCTGGCCGAGGACGGCATGCTGGTGGTCTGCGTCAACCTCAGCGCCGAGGACGGAACCGTCCTCACCGGTCCGGACATCATCACCCGGGGCTTCATCTATGTGAAGGAATCCGAGGAACTGATGACCTCCCTCCAGGAGGTTGCCATGGAGGCCATCGAGCGCTGCCAGCGCAAGCACGTCCGGGACTGGTCCGCCATCAAGTCCGCCATCAAGAACGACCTGAGCGGCTACCTGTACAAGACCACCAAGCGCAATCCCATGATTTTGCCTGTTATTTCCGAAGTGTAATGTTTCTGCCGCCCCGGGGTTCCGGGGCGGCAGTTTATCCATATTTTCAGGAGAATGCCATGCGATACGATTTTGCCCCCATGGAGGGACTGACGGATACGGTGTTCCGGCGGCTGCACCGCCGCTATTTCCCTGGTGTGGACCGGTACTATATGCCCTTCTACTCCCCCACCATCCACCGTACCCTGACCCAGAAGGAGAGCCGGGAGCTTCCGCCGGCGGAAGCAGAAGAATATACCGTCATTCCTCAGATTCTCACCAAGTCGGCAGAGGATTTTTTGTGGGCTGCCCGGGTCTGCCGGGACCTGGGCTACCGGGAAGTAAACCTGAACGTGGGCTGTCCCTCCGGCACTGTGGTCGCCAAGGGGAAGGGCAGCGGAATGCTCCGGGATCCGGATGGGCTGGCTCGGTTCCTGGACGCTGTTTTTCAGGACAGCCCCCTGCCCGTTTCCGTGAAAACCCGGATCGGCTTGGAACGCCCGGAGGAGTTCCCCGCCATTCTGGAAGTGTACAACCGGTATCCCCTGGCAGAGCTGATTGTTCACCCCCGGCTGCGCAGTCAATTCTACAAAGGCGATGTCAATCTGGATGCCTTTGCCTATGCTGCCGAACACAGCCGCAATCCGCTGTGCTATAACGGCGACATTTACTCCCGTTCTCAGGCGGAGGCCCTGGCTGCCCGTTTTCCCGAAATCCGGGCCATCATGATCGGGCGGGGTCTGCTGGCAAATCCCGGGATGCTCTGCGGATGTTCGGATGGGGCACAGGTGGAGCGGTTCATGGAGGAACTGCTGGATGCCTACACCCAGGCCTTCGGCGGCAGCCGCAACGCCATGTTCCGGCTGAAAGAGCATTGGAGCTACCTGCGCCGGAGCTTTCCGGAGGACAGCAGGCTCTGGAAGCAGCTGCGCAAAACCACTGATGTCTCCCAATATCGGGAAATTACCGATGAAATCTTCCGCAGCCTCCCCTTCTGCCCGGAAGCAGCAAAAAACCAGCGGCCCCCAGCGCTTTGACGCCGGGAGCCGCTGTTTGTTATACTCTTTATACACCCATTTCCACATTGCCCAGGGTGATCTTTTCATAGGTCACTTCCATGGGGTACTGTTCCACCAAATCCGCCATCATCTGGTTGCTCTGCTCCGTTTTCCAGTCGCTCTGGACGTAATACTTCCATTGAGGCTGGCTGCTGACAAAGTACATCACATGGTAACCGTAATCTGTTTTCACCAGGCCGTAGTCACCGGTCTGGCGGCTTTCATCGAAGCACCAGTCGTTGAAGGGCTGGACCATCTGCCCTTCATACACCTGCTGGTACAGGCCGCCCACAGACTGAGAACCCGGATCCTCGGATTTTTCCGTGGCCAGGGCCGCAAAGCTGTCCTCGGTCTTGTCCCCCGCCAGCCACTCGTCCAGAATGGCCTGGGCCTCCGCCCGGCAGACTTCCCACTCCTCATCGGAGTAGGTGGTATTGCCCTCCTCATCGGTGGTGCCGCCTTCAATCTGAATCAGAATATGGCGCACATCCACGAACAGGTCGTCCTTGTTCAGGCCGCTGTTGGCATAGTCCTCTTCATGGAGGGCAAAGAAATCCTCCAGATCCTGCTCCGTGGGCACAAACTTGGCATTCTCCTGGGCGTAGTAGGGATAGCCGGACTCATACAGCTCCTGGAAGTGGCGGTATTCCTCCATGCCGGCGCCGGTGCCGAAGTTGCTCTGCAGCAGCTCCTCCACCGTCACATCATACTGTTGGGCCAGCTCTTCCACGCTCTGCTCCAGGTTGTCCAGGTACTCCTGGCTTTCCTGGGACAGTTCCAGGTTGTTCTTCCCCGCCTCTGCAGCCAGCGCCTGGGTCTGCTGCCAGTTGTTCAGGGCGCTCTGCAGGAAGAACTGCTGCCAGGTCAAGCTCTCGTCATCCATGGAAATCTGGGTATCCAGAGGCTGGGTATAGTCCAGGCCAAAATAGGGGGCATAGGCGCCGTAGGTGCTCAGGAATCCCTGAACCTCCATCCAGTAGTACACCTGGAGCTGACCGTTGGTCAGTTCATACTCCCCCGCCGTGGCAACCACTGTATCCCGGTTGGCCAGGGCATCCTCGTCAGACACGGTGTAGGTGCCCTTGCAGGTGACGTCGTCCGGGTTTCCATCCGCAGGCACCGTGGCAGGAACCGTCTCCACCGCAGCCTGCGTGGACTCGGTCTGCAGGGTTTCTCCCTTTTCATCTCCGTTCAGGCCCATCCAGACCAGAGCCGCCAGAGCCGCCAGCAGGATCACAACGGCCGCCACTGCCAACGCAATTTTGCCGGGGGTTGCCTGAATCCCCTCCTGGATAGGAGTAGGTTCCGGCTCTGCCGGAGCGGCTTCCGCCGTCTCATTTCCTTCCGCCGGAACCTCCGGCGCCTGGGTCTGCTCCGGCTCCAACTCAGAAACCGTTTCCGGCTGTTCCGGCTCCGCAGCTGTCTCCACCTGCTCCGACTGTTCCGGCTCCGTGTTGGTTTCGGTCAACGTCTGCGGGGCGGTTTCCTCCTGGGCATTGTCCTTTCCGCAGTTGGGGCAGACACTATTTCCTTCTTCCAGATCCGTCTGGCAGAATCTGCATTTTTCCATTTTGTTTCCTCATTTCTCCCGATTGGGAATGGTCATACCCGGACAGTTTATCACGGCTGCGCCCCAATTGCAAGGCGGGACACAGATATTTTACAAATATAGTATGTTCCCGGTTTTCCCAAACATCCGCACTTGAAAAAACCGCTGAATACTGTTATTATATATGATTGAGATTATATCCCCCGGAGGACGTTTCCCATGAATACCAAAACAACCGTCATCGATCCCGGCCAGCTGGAAAGCCAGTTCGGCTATTGCGATAAAATCGCCGCCTTCTGGCAGAGCCAGGGCCGGACACCCACCGCCTATGTGGAAACCTATGGCTGCCAGCAGAACGAAGCGGACTCGGAAAAGCTCCGGGGTTATCTGGCCCAGTGCGGGTACCAGATCGTGCAGGAGGCAGAAGGGGCCGACGTGGTCATTCTGAACACCTGCGCCATCCGGGAGCATGCGGAGCAGCGGGTTTTCGGCAATCTGGGCGCCCTGACCCACACCAAACGCCGCCACCCCGGTCAGAAAATCTTCCTGTGCGGCTGTATGGCCGGGCAAACCGTGGTCTCCGACCGGATCAAGGCCAGCTACCCCCATGTGGATGGGGTGTTCTCCACCCATCACCTGTGGCAGTTCCCGGAGATTCTGTGGAAGGTACTGAATCAGAAAAAGCGGCAGTTTTACATTGCCGATGAGCCGGGCTCCATCGCCGAAGGCATTCCCCAGGTCCGGGACTCCCGGCTGAAAGCCTGGGTGTCCATCATGTACGGCTGCAACAACTTCTGCACCTACTGCATCGTCCCCTATGTCCGGGGACGGGAACGGAGCCGCAGGCCCGAGGACATTCTGGCCGAATGCCGTGCCCTGGCAGAAAGCGGAGTGAAAGAAATCACCCTGCTGGGGCAGAACGTCAACTCCTACGGCAAAGACCTGGACTGCGGGGTAGATTTTGCCGACCTGCTGGAGCAGATTGCCCTGATTCCCGGAGATTTTCTGATCCGGTTCATGACCAGCCACCCCCGGGACGCCTCTCAAAAGCTCTTCGACACCATGGCAAAATACGACAAAATCGCCAAGCAGCTCCACCTGCCCTTCCAGTCCGGCTCTTCCCGGATCCTGAAGGCCATGAACCGGCACTACGACCGGGAAACCTATCTGGAAAAAGTGCGCTACGCCAAGCAGGTCATGCCCTCCCTGGTGCTGACCTCCGATGTGATTGTGGGCTTCCCCGGTGAGACGGAGGAGGAGTTCCAGGAAACCCTGTCCCTGATTCAGCAGGTACACTATGACAGCCTGTTTACTTTCATCTTCTCCCCCCGGCCCGGCACCCCCGCCGCCAAAATGGAGGATCCCACCCCGAAAGAGGAGAAGAACCGCCGGTTCGACCAGCTCTGCGCCGTTCAGAACGCCATCTCCGAGGAAATTCACCGCAGCTATGTGGGGAAAACCCTGCGCTGTCTGGTGGATGGAAAGGACAAGGACTTCCTCACCGCCCGCACCGAAGGCGGCCGTCTGGTCCGCTTCCGGGGCGAGGAGAAGCTCATCGGCACCTACCAATTCATCACCATCACCGGAGCCACCACCTGGAGTCTCACCGGTGAATGGTCCCAATCCTGATTGAAACACGGAAAGAGAGGGATTTCATGGCCGCCAATGACAAAGAACTGACCCCCATGCAGCGGCAGTATCAGCAGATTAAAGAGCAGAATTCCGACTGCATTCTGTTCTTCCGGCTGGGCGACTTCTATGAGATGTTCAACGAGGACGCCAAACTGGCCGCCCGGGAGCTGGATCTGACCCTGACCACCCGGGACCGGGGCCGGCCCAAGGAAGAGCAGACTCCCATGTGCGGCGTGCCCTATCACAGCGTGGACTCTTACATTGCCCGGCTGGTGCAGAAGGGCTACAAGGTCGCCATCTGCGAGCAGATGACCGACCCGGCCCTGGCAAAGGGACTGGTGGAGCGGGAGATCACCCGGATTGTCACCCCCGGCACCGTGACGGAAAGCTGCATGCTGGACGAAAACAAAAACAACTACATCGGCTGCATCTATGGAGAAGGGGGCAGTTTCGGACTGGCCTTCTGCGACATCTCCACCGGCGCCTTTTTTTCCACCGTCTGCCGGGACGCCCAGACCGTGGCCTCGGAGCTGGGCCGGTTCTCCCCCAGCGAGGTGATCCGCTGGGGGCAGGATGTGGACTGCGAACCCATCGCCGATGCTCTCTTCCGGCGGCTGAGCTGCTGCGTCAATGAAGGAGACGGAGGGCTCTTCCAGCTGGAGGCCTGTGAAGCCCTGCTGGAAGCCCATTTCCACCAGTCATTGTCCCAGCTGGGGCTGACCGGCCTGCCCGCTGCGGTCATTGCCAGCGGTGCGCTGCTGCAAACTTTGCTGACCCTTCAGAAAAATGATCTGGCCCATATCCGCCAGCTGCAATACTACACCACCGGGAAATTCATGGAACTGGACCTGGATGCCCGGCGGAATCTGGAGCTGACGGAAACCATGCGCTCCAAGGAGAAAAAAGGCACCCTGCTGTGGGTGCTGGACAAAACCCGCACCGCCATGGGCGGGCGGATGCTCCGCTCCTGGCTGGAAAAGCCCCTGCTGGACGCCGGGGAAATCACCCGCCGCCACGGCGCCGTGGCGGACCTGGTGGACAACGTGATTGTCCGGGGCGAGCTGGAGCAGGCCCTTTCCGATGTTACGGACCTGGAACGGGTGATGACCCGGATTGTCACCGGCACCGTGAACTGCCGGGACCTGCTGGGACTGGCCCGGGGCTTCCGTGCCTTGCCGGAAGTCAAAAATCAGCTGCAGAAAACCGAATCCCCCCTGCTGCGCCGTCTGGAGCAGGACATCGACCCGCTGACGGACTGCGCTGACTGGATTGAACAGACCATCGTGGATGAGCCCCCCCTCACCGTGCGGGAAGGCGGCATCATCCGCAAGGGCGCCAGCGAGGAGGCCGACCGGCTCCGGGACATCATGGAAGGCGGCAGCGGCACCATCGCCGCCATCGAGGCCTCCGAACGGGAGAAAACCGGCATCCGCACTCTGAAAGTGGGATTCAACCGGGTATTCGGCTACTACATTGAGGTATCCAAGTCCTTCATGGACCAGGTGCCCGACCACTACATCCGCAAGCAGACCCTGGCAAACTGCGAGCGGTACATCACCCAGGAGCTGAAA
>CASFNR010000019.1 GCA_949296115.1 uncultured Eubacteriales bacterium
CCTCCAGCGGCTGCTGGGGATTGACGCTCCCAAGGTGGAGTTCTGGGTGGGCAATACCAAACTGGGCGAAGTGAAGGTGGAAGAGGGCAAGACCTCCACTTTTGCCTACGACACCGACAAGGGCGGCCTGAAGCTGGGCAAGAACACGGTGACCGCCAAGTTCACCGGCTCCGGGAACCTTCAGGGCTGTGAGGAATCCCTGGTGATTTACCTCCACGACAGCACCACCAGCGCCCCCACCGGGGACACCAGCAACATCGGGCTGTGGACGGCGGCTCTGGTCGTCAGCGCCCTGGCCCTGATCGGCCTGGGCGTGGGCACGGTGCTCTACCGGAAGAAGCGGAAATAATCATCAGAACACCCCGGGTAACCCCCGGGGTGTTGGTTTGTCAGAGGGCCTTGGGAAATTGCCCCTTTGGGCCGGAAGTGGGGAAGCATCCCCCCCGGGGGGCAAACGAAAAAAGGTCGGGAAACCCCAAAGGGGATTCCCGACAGCGGCTGCCTGCTGCAAACCGGACGACATTGGTTTCTTTCTTATAATTCAGCGGCAGAAATCCCAAGTCAATCGGGATTTCCACCGCTTTTTCTCAATTTCAGGAGAGAGAGTCGCTCTGCTCCCCCGGATAGCACGCCCGGCCCAGCATGGTCAGGCAGGGCACAAACTGCCGGGGACATACCATGGGCTCGCCATCGCTGTCCGGAAGCGTCAGAGGCGTATCCTCCACCCGGAACAGCACCAGGTCCGCCGGTTTTCCCGGCTGAACCGTGATCTGCTTTTCCTGCAGGCCCAGCATGGCGGCGGGTTCCGCCGTTACCTTGCGGAGCACGGCCGTCAGCTCCATGCCGCAGGCCATGGCCTTGCCCATGGTCATGGCCAGGCTCTTGACGCGGCCCAGACTGCGCTCATGGATGTCCGTGGAGATGGCATCGCAGAAGAAGCCCTGCCGGAAGGCCTCCCTGGCCACGGCGTAGGAGAAATTGCCGTTGCCGTGGGCCAGCTCAAATTTCACCCCCCGCCGCTGGGCATCCCAGACGCAGGCTTTCACCCTGCCGGATTCATCCAGCAGGCCGGGCAGCTTTTTGGCGTAGATGTGGGCGAAAATATCCCCGGCCTGCAGCATGGAGAGGATGTCCTCCATGGACTCGCCGCACCGGCTGGCGTGTACCACTACAGGCACCCCCACCCGGTCCGCCGCTTCCCTGGCCATGGCCAGGGCCTTCAGCGGCTCGTAGCACACCCGGGGGTCAATGCGCAGCTTCACGCCCCGGATCACCTGGGCATACTGCCGATAAACCTGCTCCCAGGCATCCAGATCCACCAGGGACAGGTCCTGAAGCTCATGCTCCGGCTCAATGCCCCAGGGCGCCAGGTACAGGTAGGAGCGGATGTTGATTTTGCTGGGCTTGATAACGGTCTCGTAAAACTGTGCAAAGTTCACCGGGCCGGTGCTGCCTGCCTCCTGCACCCAGGTGACGCCTTGGCGGAGCATGGCATCTGCGCTGACGCCGTTGGCCAGATGGACATGGGAGTCGATCCAGCCGGCGGTGAGGTACATCCCCTCCGCCTGGATGACCTGGGCGTCCTCCGGGCAGACCAGGGTCGGCCCCATGGCCTCCACCATTCCGTCCCGCACCAGCACGTCCTGAACTTCCGTGGTCCCGGACAGCACATCCACATATGCCGCCCGATGAATGAAATAGGTCATGAATTTCCTTCTTTCTCGGGAATATGTCCGGGGAACCCCAAGGGGATTCCCGCCTTCTTGCCGATCTGCGCTGGGAAGAGCAGCAGGCCCCGGGTATCTGCGGGGCCTGCCGCCTGAACAACGATCTCAGAACAGAGGGAACAGGGTCATGGTCCACAGCACCGTCACAACACAGGTAATCAGCGCAATGGGCAGAGACTGCTTGATCATGCTCATCTGGTCATAGCCGCCGGTGGACATGATGTAGGGAACCGCAGCGGTGGCCAGGGGAGTCATGAATGCGGCCAGGCAGCCCGCCTGGATGATGATCATCAGGCCGATGGGGTTGGCGCCCAGCGTATTGCAGGTGGCAATGGCAATGGGATGGAAAATCAGCATACAGCCCCGGTTGGACATGAACTGGGTCAGAATAAAGGGAATCACAAAGAAGATCAGGCCTACCACATAGCTGTTTCCGCCTACGCCGGTTACCACGCCGGCGATTCCCTGACCGATCAGCTCACCGGCGCCGGTGGAGGACAGGGCACCGGCCATGGCCAGAGCGCCCACAATCAGGAACAGCATATCCAGGGGCAGCGCCTTCAGGGCTTCGTTGGGGGTGATGACCAGGTAGCTCATGAGAACGGCGCCCGCCAGGCAGATCTGCCAGGTCTCCATGTGCAGCTGGTCGGCGAACATCATGCCCACGGCAGTGGCGAAGAAGATGAGGATGCCTGCCCACTCGGCGAAGGGCTTCAGGGGCTTGGGAGCTTCCTTGGCCTTCATTTCTTTGACTTCGGCGGTGGAGGTATCCGGGGTGAACCGAACGGCCACCAGTCCGCAGTACAGCACGCACAGCACCAGCATGGGCAGACGGGCCAGCATGGCGTCAAACATGCCCACGGTGTAGGGGGAGGTCATGCTCAGGCCTTCGTAATAGCTGTCCAGGTAGCCCTGCAGCTCGCCGGCCACGGTGGCGCCGGCGCCCAGGGGCAGGGTGCAGCAGGTGACGATGGTGGCAACGCCCACGGGGAAAACCACCTTGCTGGGACTGGCGCCCAGGGACTTGGCGGTGGAAACCAGCATGGGCGCCACGATGCTGAACACCGTAACCGGGCTCTGGATGAACTGGCTGAGAATCACGCCGATCACCGTGTAGCCCATGACCACGGCTACCAGGCTGCCCTTGGCAACTCCGGCGATGGCGTTGGCCACGTTGGTGCAGAAGGCCGTGCGCTGGAAGCCTGCCGCCACCACGCACATGGCGGCGATCATAATGACGTTGCTGTTTGCGAAGTTGGACAGGGCACTCTTGGCGTCCAGGCAGCCCGTCACAGACAGCAGGAACAGGGATGTCATTGCCACCAGACCAAGCTTGAACTTACCGGAGCAGTAAGTCACGATGGTGCAGGCGAAAATGATCAGACAGATAATGAGTTGTGGTGTCATCGCGTAAATCCTCCTCAAAGACGTTTATCTCTATCAAAGGCGCCGGCTGGGGTTCAGCCGCACCCTTATCCAGACGAGGGAAGCGCCGTCTCATGCTTACACGTTTATCCTACCACACTCTGATTTTTTGTCTAATATGAAGAAATCATGAACCAATCAAGAATTCAAATGCCCCAGTGAAAATGCTGAGAAACAAAGCGATTTTTCTGTGCAGCTCGTACAAAAACCGGGCTTAACGCCCCAATTGCCCGGAAAATTCTTCTTTTGCGATGGCAATCAGCTCCTGGACCAGACCCTCTCTGGCGCAGTCCGTCCGGCAGCAGGCCGTGGAGTAGCGCTTCAGGGGCGGGTCGGACAGGGTGCAGTAGACAAGGCCGGGAACCGACCGCTCTTCCTTGCGCTGGAGGAAATCGTCTGTGATGAATACAGCCCCCAGCCCCTCGGCGGCCAGGTAGTAGGCCGTGTCCAGGGAGCCGTGGGTGTGGGTAACGCTGGGCCGCAGCTTATGCCGCTCAATCTGGGAGGAGATGGTGCGGTAAAAATCCGAGGTGCTGCGGGGAAGAAAGAAGGGGATGCCGGACAGGGCTGCCCCGTCGATCCGGCAGGGCTTTTCCGCAGTTCCCTCCCACAATGGAATGCCGCTGACGCAGGGGAACCGCCGGGGCACCGCAACCAGAATGGTCTCCGCAGAGACGGGGGTATAGGACAGTTCCGAATAAATGCCGGAGAATACCCCGAATCCCACGTCCAGACTGCGGCCCCGGATGGCCCGCTCCAGCCGGTCGTCCTCAGTCTGCTGAATGCAGATGGCCACGTCCGGATGGTTCCGGCAGAATCTGGGCAGAAGTCTGGGGAGCCACCGCCGGCCCCGGCTGGTGCCGATGCCGATGTTCAGCGTTGGCTTTGTGCTGCCCATCTGCCGCAGCTGGGCGGCAAGGAGGACGGAGGACTCCCGGATGGCCTTCATCTCCTGAACGTACAGGGTGCCGGCCTTTGTGATCCGGATGGGGGATACGCTTCGGTCAAAAAGCTTGACCCCCAGTTCATCCTCCAGCTTGTTGATGTAGTTGGTCAGGGTTGGCTGACTGATGTAGAGCAGCTTGGCTGCCCGGGTGAGATTCTGGGTTTCCACCACCGCCAGAATATAGTCAAATTTATCCAGATCCACGCAAACACTCCCTTCCGCAATCCGCAGCCTCCGGCAGAGAAAACGTCCCTTTTCCCGCAGGGAAGGGGAATCCTTCGGCGCTGCCCTTTTCCTGATTCGTACAGATTTATTATGTCATAACCCAAAATTCTTGTCAACCGTCCGCCCCCCCGACGCCGGCCCGATGGGGGGCGTCCCCGCCCCTCCGGCCCCCGGAAAAAAGGACAAGATTTTGGGGAAGAAACGCAAAGATTCTACTTTCCCTTGGGGGACAATTTTGATATAATAGGGAAAAAATCAAGGGAGGATTTCTGCGTGAATAAAAAGACGGACGGTCAGACACTGGCGAAGCTGTTTTTTGGGATGCTCTACATCAGCGCATTTACCTTTGGCGGCGGCTTTGTCATCATTACCTTTATGAAGCGGAAGTTTGTGGACGGCCTGCACTGGCTGGACGATCAGGAGATGCTGGACCTGGCGGCGCTGGCCCAGTCCTCCCCCGGCGCCATCGCCGTGAACGCCGCCATTCTGGTGGGCTGGAAAGTGGGCGGATTTCTGGGGATGGTGGCTGCGGTCATCGGAACCATTCTGCCCCCGCTGTTGATTCTGACGGTGATCTCCTTCTTCTACGCCGCCTTCGCCACCAACCCCTATGTGGCCCTGGTGCTCAAGGGAATGCAGTCCGGCGTGGCAGCGGTGATTCTGGACGTGGTGTGCGGCCTGGGTTTGGACGTGCTCAAAAAGAAGTCGGCAATCCACATTCTGGTGATGATCGCCGCCTTCTGCGCCACCTGGTTCTTCGGGGTCAACGTGATTTACATCATCCTGGCGGCAGGTGCCCTGGGGATTGTCCTGGCCCTGGCCCAGCATAAGAAAGGAGAGGCGGCATGATTTACTTACAGCTTTTCTGGAGCTTTTTGCAGATCGGTCTGTTTTCCATCGGCGGCGGCTACGCTGCCATTCCTCTGATTCAGGCCCAGGTGGTGCAGGCCCATCCCTGGCTGAGCATGAGCGAATTCACAGACCTGGTGACCATTGCCGAAATGACCCCCGGTCCTATCGCCGTGAACTCGGCCACCTTCGTGGGCACCCGGATCGCCGGATTCCCCGGGGCGCTGGTTGCCACCTTCGGGTGCATTCTGCCCTCGCTGTTTATCGTGTCCCTGCTGGCGTTCATCTACTACCGGTATAAGAAACTGTCGGTGCTGCAAAGCGTGCTGGCCAGCCTGCGGCCTGCGGTGGTGGCCCTGATCGCCTCGGCGGGACTGTCCATTCTGGTCCAGGTGGGCATGACGGGAGAAACGCTGAATTATGTGGGACTGATCCTGTTTGCCCTGGCCTTCCTGCTGCTGCGCAAGTTCAAGTGGAATCCCATTCTGGTGATGTGCCTGTGCGGCGTGGGCAACCTGCTTGTGGGACTGATTCTGTAGGAAAATCAAACCGGAAGGAAATTTTGCATACACTGCCGATTGAAGGGGAATTGTTATGGACAAACGACCGAATATTATTCTGCTGATGGCGGATCAGATGCGGGCGGACTGCATGGGCATCGTGGGTCACCCGGATGTGAAAACGCCCTACCTGGACGCCCTGGCCGCCGACGGCGTGATCTACCCCAACGCCTATGCCGCCTGCCCCACCTGCGTTCCCGCCCGGGCCGCCCTGTACACCGGCATGAGCCAGGAGCACACCGGACGGGTGGGCTATGAGGACCGGGTGCCCTGGAACTACGCCCACACCCTGGCCGGGGAACTGAGCAAGGCGGGCTATTATACCCAGTGCGTGGGCAAGATGCACGTCCACCCCCTGCGCAACAATCTGGGCTTCCACGATGTGCGCCTCCATGACGGCTACCTCCACGCCTACCGCTACCCCGACACCCCCAGCTATGAGGACCAGCGGGTGGCGGACGACTACTACTGGTGGCTGAAGCAGGAGCTGGGGGTGGCGGCGGACCCGGTGGACAACGGCACCGACTGCAACAGCTGGGTGGCCCGCCCCTGGATGTATGAGGAGAAGTACCACCCCACCAACTGGGTGGCCAATGAGTGCCTGGACTTCCTCCGCCGCCGGGACCGAAGCATGCCCTTCTTCCTGATGGCCAGCTTTGTCCGGCCCCATCCCCCGGTGGACGCCCCGGAGTATTATTTCAATCTGTACAAGGACAAAGACCTGGCGCCTCCCTACCGGGGGGACTGGAACGACGAGGAGCGGATGTACCGGGACGGGCACCGCTACAACGCCCAGTCCGCCCCCAGCGACCCGGCGTATATCCGCCAGCTGCGGGAGGGCTACTACGGCGCCATCACCCACATGGACCACCAGATCGGCCGGCTGATCTCCGCCCTGGTGGAGCAGCGGCTCATGGACAACACGGTGATTCTCTTCTGCTCCGACCACGGGGAAATGCTGGGGGATCACCTGATGTTCATGAAGGCAAAGCCCTATCAGGGCAGCGCCCGGGTGCCCATGTTCCTGTCCGGCCCGGAGAAGTATGTGGGCGGGCACCGGCGGCTGTGCGGCGACCTGGTGGAGCTGCGGGACGTGATGCCCACCCTGCTGGAGCTGGCGGGAGCCCCCATCCCGGACACCGTGGACGGGGTGAGCATGCTCCATCCGGTGGAGCGGGAGTGGCTCCACGGGGAGCACACCCTGGGCCAGGATTCCATGCACTACATTGTCACCAAGCAGGATAAATACATCTGGTACTCCCAGACGGGGAAGGAGCTGTACTTCGATCTGGAGAAGGACCCCCACGAAACCCACAACGCCATCGGCGACGGGGACTGCCAGAGCCGGATTGCCCAGCTCCGGGACTGCCTGATCCAGGCCCTGGCGGGCCGGGAGGAGGGCTACTCCGACGGAAGACACCTGATTGTGGGAAGACCCCCGCTGACGGTGCTCTCCTGCGCCCGATAACCATCCCAAACGAACAATCCCCGGTTCCGTGAAAACGGAACCGGGGATTTTTTGCGCTGTTTTGGGTTTTCAGCCCCACAGGCCGTCGGGGTACAGGCCCTTCTGGGTCATGTCCTTCAGGGCGGCCATAACCACAGGCTTGTCTGCGGCGTAGGTCACGCCGTACCACCGGTCGGGAGAGGTGAGGACCTTCACGGTGGCCTTGCCCTCGGAAATCAGCTGCGATACGGGCAGGGGGAGGAAATATTCGCCCTTCAGGGGGTTCTGAACCAGGGTGGTGTTCAGGAAGGTGACGAACCGCTTCTCGATTTCCGCCAGGAAGGAGGGCATAAAGCCCCACATGTTCATGGACACGATGGTGTCCGCCGCCACATCCACCCAGTTTTCGCCGTCCTCGGTGAAGTGGATGCCGCCCTCATACTGCTCGATCCGGGTCCGCTCGGTGACCTCGGTGAGATAGCCGTTTTCGTCGGTGACGCAGATGCCCCGGGCCACGGAGCCATTCTCGGTGACGGTCTTGCTCATCTCGTAGCCAACCATGCAGTAGCCGTAGGGGTCCTGGGTTTTGGACAGCTGGTCGTAGATTACCTGGAAGGCGTGCTTGCCGTAGTAGTCGTCGGCGTTGATGACGGCGAAGGGAGCGCCGTCAATGGCCTCCTTGGCGCACAGCACGGCGTGGCCGGTGCCGAAGGGCTTGGTCCGGCCTTCGGGGATGGAATAGCCTTCGGGGATGGCGGTAAGCTCCTGGTAGGCGTAGCGGATTTCCACCGGGGCCTTCTTCAGCCGGGCGCCCACGGTGCTCAGGAAGTCGTCCTTGATGGCCTCCTTGATGATGATGACCACGGTGTCAAATCCGGCCTGGTGGGCGTCATAGATGGAGTAGTCCAGAATGGCCTCACCCTGGCTGCCCACGGGGTCGATCTGCTTCAGTCCGCCGTAGCGGCTTCCCATGCCGGCGGCCATTACAACGAGAACAGGTTTCTTTGCCATGATATTATCTCCCTTATTTCCCCTGGGGGAATGATGTTTTGATGTTGGCTCAGCGGGCGTACTTGCTGACCACGTCGTGCATGGCCTGGAACTGCTCCTCCATGTCCTTCACCAGCTTGAACTGGGTGCGGCAGCGGTCCAGATTCTGACCGGGGTAGCGGGTGTGGAAGTAGTGGTCGCCCTCCAGATAGTCGGTGAGGAAGCGGATGCCGCATTCCAGTGTCATCAGCCGGGCGCCCCAGGGCAGGTATTCCAGCTCTGCGGGGGTCAGCGCACCCTGGCAGCCCTCCAGGAAGCCCCGGGTGTAGACCTCATACAGGCCAATGTCAAAATTCACCTTGGTCAGATCCTTTTCGTCCTCGGCGCTGTGGTTGGCGCCGAAGCGGATGGAGTCGCCGAAGTCGTAGATGGACAGGCCCGGCATGGTGGTGTCCAGGTCAATGACGCAGATGCCTTCCCCGGTGGTCCGGTCGATGAGGATGTTGTTCAGCTTGGTGTCGTTGTGGGTGACCCGCAGGGGCAGCTTGCCCTGACGCAGGGCCTCCATGGCCACGGAGCAGTCCGCCCGGCGGGCCAGGACGAAGTCCACCTCCGCCCGGCAGGTGTCCAGAATGGCCTGGGGGGCGGCGGCCAGGGCGGCGTCGAATTTCCGCAGCCGGTCCTCGGTGTTGTGGAAGTTCACGATGGTCTCGTGGAGGGTGTGGGCGGGGTAGTCCTTCAGCATGCTCTGGAAGTGGCCGAAGGACCGGGCGGAGGCTTCAAACAGCGCCGGCGTGGCGGACTGGAAGCAGTCGGTGCCCTCAATGAAGGGCATCATCCGCCAGACCTTGCCGGTTTCGTCGGTGTAGTAGTCCTTTCCGTCCCGGGTTTTCACCAGGCTCAGGGTCTCCCGCAGGGGATCGCCGCCCTTGGCGATGATCTGGCTGCGCAGGTAGGACGTAATGCCCACAAAATTCTCCATCAGCTCCTCCGGGTGGGGGAAGGCGGCCAGGGACATGCCCTGGAGAATGAAGCGGACGGCGTCCCCTTCCTGGGGCTGGCAGACCACGCAGAAGGTGTCGTTGATGTGGCCCTGGCCGTAGCGGACGGCGCCCAGAACGGTGGCGGGCAGGTCGTAGGCTTCCAGCACCTTGCGGAGCACGGGAGCTTCCTGGGGAATGTTGACAGTGTTCATATTGATTCCTCCGTATTTGTCTCGGACGTTTCTTCCGCGTCCTGGGTTTTATAATTTTTCCGGAACTCCGCCGGGCTGATGCCCTCCGCCTGCCGGAAGCGCTGGGAGAAGTAGCTGGGGGAGGAGAAGCCGCAGGTCCGGGCGATGTGACTCAGGGAATAGTTGGTGGTGCGCAGCAGCTCCCGGCTTTCCTGAATCCGCAGCTTCTGGATGTAATTGATGGGGGAGATGCCGAACTCCCGGCTGAAGGTGTGGGCCAAGTGGAACTTGTTGATGTGTACCTGCTGGGCCAGGGAATCCAGGGTGAGCGGTTCCCGGAAATGGCCCTCGATGTAGCGCCGGACGGCCACGGTGTTGGCGCTGAGCTGCTCCTGGGAGGAGGCGAGAATTTTGGAGAAGTTGGTCCGGCGCAGCAGCTTGATCAGCAGAATGTCCAGCAGGTCCTGGCACACCGTCTCGAATCCCGGGTGTTTGCGCTCGATTTCCATGAGCATATGATTCAGATAGAACTGCATATCGTTCATGGAGTCCTGGAAATTGACAATGCAGAAGGAATTGTCGGAGGCGTCGTCCATGCTCAGCTCCAGTCCGTCGATGCCCATGACGATGTACTCCAGGGGATTGGCGGACAGGCTTGTTTCCGTATGCTCCACATGGGGGTTGACGATGACCATATCCCCCTCCTCAATGGTGAAGGCGTTCTCCCGGACCCGGAACTGCCCTTTTCCGCCGATGACATAGAAGATTTCCGCACAGGCGTGGGTGTGCAGGGTGCTGAACCAGTCGCCGCCGTACTTGGCGGTGCTGACATACAGCAGCCGGGCTTTGTCGCTGTCGGTGCGGATGTTTTTCGCATTCAGATCATATCGGATTGCACTCATATTGCTATAACCTTTATAAATATTGCGATATTGCGGCTTCAAAAACGGAAACTTTATAGATTCAGCTTCATTATAACATGAATGAAGGGAAAAACAATAGGGAAAATTAAAATATTTTACCAAAAAAGAAAAGAGAAAAAAGGAAAATTCTGTGCAATTCCCAGTAGTCGAAGTCTATAAAAAAGGAGGTGTTTTTTTGTCACCATTTACCAAATCGAATAGCGGGAGCAAAATATATAAAAAACAACACAAGATTTATGTTGTGCGTTGGATAAAAAAATTATATAGTATTAGCAGATTGTGGCGAAGCTGCATCAATACACAACAACTGGAGGAATTTCAAATGAAGAAGATCATTGCCCTTCTGCTGGCTCTGGTCATGGTTCTGGGCCTGGCTGCCTGCGGCGGCACCGAGACCACTGAGACCACAGAAGCTGCCGCCGGCACCGAGGCTGCCGCCGGTACAGAGGCCGCTGCCGGCACAGAAGCTGCCGCTGCTGCCAACTATGACGGTGTGGAGCTGACCATGTGGTCCATGTGGAGCTCCGGCGAGCCCCAGGCTACCGTCATCGAAGAAGCCGCCGCTGCTTTCGGCGAGGCCACCGGCGCCACTGTGAATGTGGAGTTCAAGGGCCGTGAAATCAACCAGATCCTGACCGCTTCTCTGGAAGCCGGTGAGAAGATCGACATCTTTGAGGACGACCACTCCCGGATCGCCCAGGTCTACGTGGATTACACCGCTGACCTGACCGAGATGGCGGAAGCCGCCGGCTATGTCGGCTATCCCGCTCTGAACGACCGGGTTGTGGAACTGGCCGGTTACCTGAACTCCATCGTGGAGCAGCCCCAGGTCGGCGGCATCTTCTATGACAAGGATGCGTTCGCCGCTGCCGGTATTGAGAGCGAGCCCACCACCTGGGCGGAGTTCCTGGATGTCTGCCAGCAGCTGAAGGACGCCGGCATTGCGCCTCTGGCTCTGGACACTGCTTACACCAACTTCACCTTCTACTATCACCTGGTTCGTCACCTGGGTGAGGACGGCGTGAAGGAACTGGCCCTGAACGGCGGCTGGTCCGACAGCGAGGGCGCTGTTGCCGCTGCCCAGGAGATCGCGGATCTGGTCAGCGCCGGCTACCTGGTGGAAGGCGCTCCCGATGAATATCCCTCTTCTCAGAACAAGATCGGCATGGGCCAGGCTGCCATGATCGTGCTGGCCAACTATGTCACCGCCGAGGTGAACAGCACCATGGGCGTGGAGATCAACTGGGGCCTGTTCAACTATCCCGCTGTTGACGGCGGTGCGGACAACACCTGCATCTACGGCGGCGCCAACTCCCTGGCTGTCTCCTCCTACTCCGAGAACCAGCAGGCTGCCTTTGACTTCATCATGTTCCTGACCACCGGCGAGTGGGACCAGAAGATGGCGGATACCGCCGCTCAGATCCCCGCTGATCCCACCAATGTCTGCAACTCCCTGCCCGGCGCCATCGAGACCCTGTCCGCCGGCGAGAACCTGATGTCCTGGTGCGACAGCATCAACGCCAATCCTGACCTGATGAGCAGCTTCAAGACCCTGACTGCCGAGCTGTACGAGGGCAAGATCACCACCGGCGCCGACTTCTGCGCCGCCATGGACGCCCTGTACTAAGCCTATCCCTCACAGGCGGCACCCCGGCTGGTGCCGCCTGTTTTTTACAAAGCACAGATGAAAGGGGATTCGGACATTGAAGAAAAATAAGACTATGATTTTTCTGTTCATTCTCCCCACGATTTTGACCCTGCTCATTACCTATGTGTACCCGGTGATTCGGACGGTGGTTATGAGCTTCTTCAAAGTGGAGAGTCTGACATCCACCACCGCGGACTGGTCTTTCTATGGGCTGTCGAACTATGGAAAGGTTCTGACCAGTACCACCTTCCTCACCTCCATGCAGAATATGCTGCTGATCTGGATTGTGGGCGGCATCATCACCCTGGCTCTGTCCATGCTGATGGCTGTGGTGCTCACCAGCGGCATCCGGGGAGCAAAGTTCTTCCGGGCTGCCATTTATATGCCCAACATCATCAGCGCCGTGGCCCTGGCCACCATGTGGATTCAGTACATTTTCAACTATGATTACGGCCTGCTCAACAACCTGGTCACCGCTCTGGGACTGGAGCGGGTGAAGTGGCTGGGCACCGATGCCAAGTTCTGGGCCATGATGGGCGCTTTCATCTTCGGCAGCGTGGGCTACTATATGTTGATTTTCATCAGCGGCATTGAGGGCATTCCCGCCGACCTGTATGAGGCGGCCACCCTGGACGGCGCCACCAAGGTCGACCAGTTCTCCAAGATTACCCTGCCTCTGATGAAGGGCATCATCAAGACCACCATCACCTTCTGGAGCATCAATGCCACCACATTCTTCCTGTGGTCCAAGATGTTCTCCCCCATTGATACGGAAGCATCCACCATTGTGCCGGTCATCTACCTATATGATATGGTGTTCGGCGGCAAGGGCGTCTCGGTCCGGGATGCCGGTGCCGGCGCTGCGGTGGGCGTGCTGCTGACCTTGATTATCATTGCCATCTACGCTGTTATGAACCTGCTGCTCAAAGACAGCGATCTGGAATACTAAGGGGGGTCTGGCATGAGAATTAACTGGAAAAAAGAGGCAAAATTCCTCCCCGGCTATCTGATCGTGGGCATTTGGGTTCTGTTCACCGCCGTCATGATCGGCTGGATTTTCAGCGCCAGCCTGTCCACCTCCCGGGAAATCTTCACCGGCACGGTTCTGCAATTCAAGTCCGGCATCCACTTTGAGAACTACGCCACCGCCTGGAATAACCAGAACGTGTCCGTGTTCTTCGGCAACTCCCTGCTCTACTCCACCATTTCCTGCTTCGGCGTGCTGGCCGTTGCGGCGCCTGCCGCCTACGTCCTGTCCCGGTGGAACTTCACGGGCAGCAAAACCCTGCGGCTGGGCCTGGTCATTGCCATGAGCGTGCCCACCATCATGATCATCATGCCCCTGTACAGCCTGACGGTTGCCTGGGGCCTGAAGGGCCGGATCGTGCTGATTCTGCTCTACATCATGCTGCGGGTGCCCTATACCGCCATTTACCTGCTGGACTTCTTCGGCACCCTGTCCCGTTCCTATGAGGAGGCTGCCTATCTGGACGGCTGCTCCGCCTCCAATACGTTTGTGAAGATTATGCTGCCGCTGGTGCAGCCTGCGGTTATCACCGTGACCATCTTCAACTTCCTGTCCGTGTGGAATGAATTCTTCATGGCTTTGATCTTCACCTCTTCCGAGAGCATGACCCCCGTTGGCGTGGGACTGCTGCAGATCATCAACGCCATGAAGTACACCGGCAACTACGGCGGCCTGTTCGCTGCGGTTATCATTGTATTCCTGCCCACCTTCCTGCTGTACATCTTCATGTCTGAAAAGATCATTGCGGGTGTTACCGGCGGCGGTGTGAAGGGCTAAAAAGTTCACAAAACATAAGGGAATCGCAAGATTCCCTTATGTTCTGCAATCATTTCAAATTGGAGATTTTCTATGGATAAGAAAAATTACGGCCGCGTGACCATCCCCACCGACCTGGATGTGGTCCCCGAGACCCTGGAGGTCATGAAGAAGTGGGGCGCCGATGCCATCCGGGACTGCGACGGCACCGACTTCCCCGAAGCCCTGAGCAAGACCGACGCCAAGATCTACTCCACCTACTATACCACCCGCAAGGACAACGCCTGGGCCAAGGCCAACCCCGATGAGGTGCAGCAGTGCTACATTATGACCGGCTTCTACCCCGCCACCGGCGACACCCTGGCCATCCCCCTGATGAAGGGCATCTCCCAGGAGCTGCTGGAGGTGAACACCCGGGACGACATCCGCCGCTGGTGGGAGGTCATGGACCGCACCGCCGGCACCGTGGTGCCCACCGACCGCTGGAGCTACAACCAGGAGACCGGCTGTGTGGAGATCACCGGCTGCACTCCCTATCACGAGTATACCGTCTCCTTCTTGGCCTACCTGATCTGGGACCCGGTGCATATGTACAACGCCGTCACCAACAACTGGCAGAACTTTGAGCACCAGATCACCTTCGACGTCCGCCAGCCCAAGACCCACAAGTTCACCATGGAGCGGCTGCGCAAGTTCATCGCCGACCATCCCTATGTGAACGTCATCCGCTACACCACCTTCTTCCACCAGTTTACCCTGGTGTTCGACGAGCTGAAGCGGGAGAAGTATGTGGACTGGTACGGCTACTCCGCCTCCGTGTCTCCCTACATCCTGGAGCAGTTCGAGAAGGAAGTGGGCTACAAGTTCCGCCCCGAGTACATCATCGACCAGGGCTACTACAACAACCAGTACCGCATCCCCTCCAAGGAGTTCAAGGACTTCCAGGCCTTCCAGCGCCGGGAGGTGGCCAAGCTGGCCAAGGAGATGGTGGACATCACCCATGAACTGGGCAAGGAAGCCATGATGTTCCTGGGCGACCACTTCATCGGCACCGAGCCCTTCATGGACGAGTTCAAGACCATCGGCCTGGACGCAGTGGTAGGCTCCGTGGGCAACGGCGCCACCCTGCGGCTGATCTCCGACATCCCCGGAGTCAAGTACACCGAGGGCCGGTTCCTGCCCTACTTCTTCCCCGATACCTTCCACGAGGGCGGCGACCCGGTGAAGGAAGGCAAGGAGAACTGGGTCACCGCCCGGCGGGCCATTCTCCGCAAGCCCATCGACCGGATCGGCTACGGCGGCTACCTGAAGCTGGCTCTCCAGTTCCCGGAGTTCATGGACTACATTGAGTCCGTGTGCAACGAGTTCCGGGAGCTGTACGAGAACATCAAGGGCACCACCCCCTACTGCGTCAAGACCGTGGCGGTTCTGAACAGCTGGGGCAAGGCCCGTTCCTGGGGCTGCCACATGGTTCACCATGCCCTGTACCAGAAGCAGAACTACTCCTATGCGGGCGTTATTGAGGCTCTGTCCGGCGCGCCCTTTGACGTGAAGTTCATCTCCTTCGACGACATCCGCCAGAACCCCGACATCCTGAAGGACATCGACGTGCTCATCAACGTGGGCGACGGCGACACCGCCCACACCGGCGGGTACGAGTGGGAAGATCCCGCTGTGGCGGCGGCGGTCCGGGGCTTTGTCCACAACGGCGGCGGCTTCATCGGCGTGGGCGAGCCTTCCGGCCACCAGTACCAGGGCCACTACTTCCAGCTGGCAGGGGTGCTGGGCGTGGAGAAGGAAACCGGCTTCACCCTGGGTTATGACAAGTACAACTGGGAGCAGCATCCCGACCACTTCATCCTGGAGGATGTTCAGGATCAGGTGGACTTCGGCGAGGGCAAGAAGAGCATCTACGCCCTGGCAGGCACCACCATCCTGAACCAGAAGGACAAGGAGGTGCAGATGGCGGTGAACAGCTACGGCGACGGCCGCAGCGTGTACATCTCCGGCCTGCCCTACTCCTTCGAGAACAGCCGGGTGCTGTACCGGGCCATTCTGTGGTCCGCCCACGGGGAGGACCTGCTCCACAAGTGGTTCTCCACCAATTACAACGTGGAGGTCCACGCCTTTGTGGCCAACGGCAAATACTGCGTGGTGAACAACACCTACGTTCCCCAGGATACCACGGTCTACACCGACAACGGCTCCTTCGATCTGCATCTGGACGCCAACGAGATCAAGTGGTACGAAATCTGATTCCAGCGAAAGCGCCGCGGCACGAACAGTGCCGCGGCGTACTGCCGTAAGAAAAGAGGTGCGTTTCCCTGCTTACCGTGATGCTCAAACCCAGTTCCGGGGCCTGCAATATGCGCTGCCGGTACTGCTTCTACGCCGACGAGACCCGGAAACGGGAGACGGAGAACTACGGCTTCATGTCCGGGGAAACCCAGGAGGCGGTGGTGCGCAAAACCCTGGCCCAGGCCCGGGACGGCTGCACCTTTGCCTTCCAGGGGGGCGAGCCCACCCTGGCGGGACTGGACTTCTACCGGCGGCAGGCCCGGCTGGAGGCCCAATACAACCTCAACCGGGTGCCCATCCACCACGCCATCCAGACCAACGGACTGGTGATCGACGACCAGTGGGGGGCGTTCTTCGCCCGGGAAAAGTACCTGGTGGGGGTGTCCCTGGACGGCCCACGGGAAATTCACGACGCCTACCGGCTGGATGCCCGGGGAGAGGGGACCTTCCACCGGGTGATGGGGGCCATCCGGATTTTGCAGAAGCACCGGGTGGACTTCAACATCCTGGTCACCCTGACCCAACCCTGCGCCCGGAGCAGCCGGAAGGTCTACAGCTTTTTCCGGAAGCAGGGCTTTGCCTACCAGCAGTACATCCCCTGCCTGGACCCTCTGGGAGAGGAGCGGGGGGGCTATGACTACTCCCTGACCCCGGAGGGATTCGCCTATTACCTCAAATCCGTGTTTGACCTGTGGTATCAGGACTGCCGAAAGGGGGAGATGCCCTACCACCGGTACTTCTATAACCTGCTGGCCATTCTCCAGGGCCAGCGGCCGGAGGCCTGCGATTTGCGGGGGGTCTGCGGGGTGCAGTATGTGGTGGAGGCGGACGGCAGCGTCTATCCCTGCGACTTCTATATGCTGGATCAGTGGCGGCTGGGAAATCTTGTCACCGACTCTTTTGAGCAGATTGACCGCCGCCGGCAGGAGCTGGGGTTCCTCCAGCGCTCCCAGAAGGCCCTGGAGCGCTGTCGGGGGTGCCGGTGGCTGCCCTTGTGCCGGGGCGGCTGCTGCCGGGACCGGGAGGGAGCGGCGGGGGCGCCACTGGGGGAGAATTATTTCTGCCCGGCCTATCAGGAATTCTTCGCTTACGCCTACCCCCGGCTGGAGGAGCTGTGCTGCCTGCTGGCCCAGGGGAAGATCCGGCCCAAGACCTGAATCGGGGAAGAGCACCCGGAAATTGCCGCCTGGGGAAAATCATCGAAGTTGCAGTGCGGAACAACCAATCGGAATCAAAAGAAACGAAACGGGAGGATTGCCAGGGAAACGGCAATCCTCCCGTTTTTTTCGTTGGAACGGCAGTTGTGGTCCGGTATCTCAACGGATCATGGCCTCAGTCCGCTCCCGGAGAATGTCTTTCAGGGTACTCATCTGCCCAGGGGGAAGAGCGGCTGCGGTCAAGAAACATTGTGAAAACACAAGATTTCTGCTACAATGGTTACAGAATGCTTGATGATGGGAAGAGGGGGCGGGACGCCTATGCACGTCAGCTATCAGCCACTATGGAACACCTGAAAGAGCGTAACATGAGGAAAGAGGACTTGCGGCTTGCTGCCGGTCTGACCACCAACATGATTGCAAACATGGGTAAGGGAAAATATATCAGCATGGAAACACTCCTGTGAATTTGAAAAACTCTGGATTGTGGTATCGCTGATGTAATTGAATTGGAAGGAGAGCACGAAAATGGTAAAATCAGCAGGAGTTAATGATTTGGAAGTGTTGGCAGATCTGGCGGCGTTATTGTGGCAGAATCATTCCGCAGAAGATTTATTTCACGAGTTTTCCAAGATTATGTCCAATGGAGAATCTCAGTTTTTCTTAAAGTATGAGAAGGATATGCCAGTTGGTTTTGCACAATGTCAACTGCGCCATGATTATGTGGAAGGAACTGAAACAACGCCCGTTGGATATTTGGAGGGCATTTTTGTGAAAGAAGGTTATCGCAATAAAGGATATGCCAAAGAATTATTGGCTGAGTGCGAGGCATGGGCAAAAAGAAATGGCTGCCATGAATTTGCCAGCGATTGCGAAATAGATAACATCAGTAGTTTTCGTTTCCATAAAGCTATGAATTTTACAGAAGCAAATCGTATCATTTGCTTTACAAAAAGGCTGTGAAAATAGACACAAGCAAATATTCGAACAGGTTTTAGGAAAACGAAAAGGATAATAAAATGATCGAAACAGAACAGCCGGGTTCCGCAGAGAATTTTGTGTCAGCGAGTTTCGACAAAAGCAAGAATATCACATATATGCTGTGCATGATTGGGCTTGTTCTTCGTGATCTGCCGGAACTGCCGGTTCAGTCCCTCGATGATACTCATCGTGTATATGATTTTCCGAATCTCCGCCGGGTATTCAAAGAAGGTGCTCAGAACTTCCCGGCTTTCTTCCCGGGCCTTGACACAGGCGGGGTACTGCTTCGGCCGGGGATCTCCAAACCGGCGCAGATTTTCCTCCGCCTCGTCCAGGGTGACGGCGGCCTATGCCGCATACCAGGCAATGCCCTCTAAAATCCAGCCAAAACCTACCAGCATCTCAATTTCCTCGCTGGATATGGTATAGTGATGGTAATTTTTGAATTCATAGGGATTGAATAACCGGTAGATCGGCGTACCGGTGCTGGGGGCGCTGTAGCTGACGACGCCGTCCATCATCCATCCAAGCGGCAGCAGGCTGTCAACCTCCTCACGGGATCCGGTGTAAAAATGGCCGTCGCTGTAGGGATTGTACAGCCGATAAATGGGAGATCCCGTTGTGGGAGCGCTCCAGGCGACGCCCTCATAAATCCATCCCGCATTGGGCAGATTGTCCTTCTCCCATTCGCCGTTGGTGAACAGGTGTTCCAGGGTGTAGGGATTGTACAGCCGATACATGGGGGTGCTCTCAGGCGGTGTCACCGGCTGGGTAACCTGGATGCCCCCGTCCACAAGATCGAAGTGGACATTTTCGTTTTTTCCATTGATGATGTTATAATCCTCATAGGAAAGGGTAACCGCCGCAAAACCGGCGGCGGCTGTCTCCAGCACCTTAAACTGCAGAGTCGCAAACGCTCCGTCAAGCACAACATCGGCGGTGTTCCCCCAAGCCAATCCGGAGCCGTTTGAACTGACAAGGCCTGTGCCGCCGAAAGCCGGAGAAACCGTGCCGCTGCCCGCTATGAATTCCAGTCTGCTGTGGTCGTAGTCAATTGAAAGAGTCATGCCGATAATGCCGGGATTGTTTTCCAAGCGGATGGTCAGGGCAACCACGTCCTCTCCCGGAGCCGCAGACGCAGAACTGACCCGTAATGTGGGGACACCTGCGGCGGAAGCCCGGCCAACGTACCCAGGGCTCAAAAGCAAAAGAATGATAGCTCCAAACCACGCCAAACCTCTTCTCATATTGTTCCCCCTCATCATCTCTGACGGTAATCCCCGTTTCTATACTGTGGATTATACCATACATTTCAATGAAATCAATGCGTCCCGGGGAAAATATAAAATTTTTATCAGTACATCAATCTGACGGGACGGGAGGAACCGAAGAGGGGCGCACCCAACCTGCGGCTCCGCAGTGCTGACATCCTCTGGCCGGAAACAAAATGCAAGTCCATGGGTAACCTTGGGATATGATTTCCCCGTAAAACATAACCGGTCATTTTTCGGGAAAACTGCGGTTCGGATTCACCCTCTGGATTTTCAGCTTTGGTTTAAAATATAATTCTGATTATACTTGATTATATTTTTTATTTCATGTAAAATGTCATATTATCAGACTTTGTGTTTGTATCAGGGTCAATCATCTGCGTACAAGAGACATTGGAAGCTTCTCCGAAGGTGTGAAAGAGCGCAGGTTTGACTGGGAGGGCCGGTTTCCTGCGCTGCCTGCATCCGCAGGCGCCGGTACAACAATTGCATGAGGGGCGAAGAAATGAAGAACACGGATTTTTTTAATGAAGTCTTGACTGACAGTGCTTCCATTACATGGAAGGATATCTTTTCGGAATCCTTTCGCAAACACGATCAGTCAGACATTGACCGGGCGATGCGTGTGGGGACGACCTTGCGTCAGGTTCCCGAGAGCCAGATGCTTCAGCGGTGGCACCGCCCCTGGCTGTGGTGGGTACTGGCCAAATATGGGGTTGGGCTGGTGATAGTCCTGTACCTGGTGAATGATGCGCTGCTCACCGTCCTGCACTTCAGCGCCAATTCCCTGATCCACATGGTCATGATTATCCCGCCGATTGTTATCCCTTTTGTCATCATGATTTTCATGTGGGAGCTGAATGTTCCCCAAAATATATCCCTGCTCTCTCTGATCTCCTACTTCCTCGCCGGCGGCATCATCAGCTTCGCCCTGACGACGCTTCTGTTCCTTCCCGTTCCGGAACAGGCGGCAACTTATGCGGCGCTCCGGGAGGAACCCGCCAAGCTGGGCGCCTGTCTGGTGATCCTGCTGTACATCCAGCGGGTAAAAAAGCAGAAGCTTTATGGGCTGACCGGTCTGGTGGTGGGCGCCGCTGTGGGAGCAGCCTTCTCCGGAATTGAGTCCGTCAGCTACGCCATTGACTTCTCCGGTGAATACAACACCATGATAGACGTCCAGTTTCAGCGTGCGATGTTTGCCATTGCCGGCCACATAACCTACTGCCTGCCCTATGCCACCGCAATTGCCTGCAATACCGTAGACGGAAAAATAACCGTATCCAGTATCCTGAACCCATACACCATAGGGTCCTTCCTTTTTTCCACCCTGATGCACGCTGTTTGGAACGGCAACGGCGGCAACATGATCATCCTGCTTATCCTTGTGGGCATCAGCCCGGTCATTTTGCTGTATTGGATTCGGAAGGCCCTCAAGGACATTGTCCGGATCTGCTCACGCGGCGGCGGGAAGCAGGCGTCTGCCGAGGGATGGGAAAAGGTCCCCGCCCGGGCGGCGGCTTCTCCCATTGCCCTGTACTGCCAATCCGGCGCCCTGGCGGGAACCCGCTGGGAGAGCAGCGGAAATCCCCTTGTCCTGGGGCGGGACCCGGGAACCTGCGGAATCTGCTTCCCCGATGGTTCTCACGGCGTCAGCCGGCAGCACTGCAGGATTGCCCGTTCTTCCAACGGCTGGTATATCCAGGATCTGCACTCTACATACGGCACCTATGTGGGCGGCCACAGGCTGGCGCCCAATGAATGCTATCCGCTGCGTGGAGGGGAAATCATCTATCTTGGCTCCAAAAATACCTGTATTGCGATTTTATAGACGAGGAAGGAAACGATATGAGAAACAGAAAGCGTTTAACCTGCACCGTCCTTGCACTGATTCTGGCAATTTTCCTGCTGGCGCCTTCGGTCACCTGCGCAACGGCCGCAACCGGTGCCGCCCCGGTATTCTGCGGCATGGTAGAGGACAATCAATTTGTGGCCCTCCGGATCGGCATCCCCCTTTTGCTGGACGATACGCCCTGTGTGCTGGTTTCTCCGGATCTATACTACGCCTCTGAGGAACCCCTCGTGGTTCTGGGGGATACTTTGACCCGCATGGCATTCAGCACAACCCTTTCCTGTGAAATGGATGTTTATCAGGTATCCACGGATCAGACGAGCCTGTTCTACAAAACGGCCGCATTTACCCAGGGGGCGGATTACACGCTTGTGGGAGTCAGCAGCGAGATGGAACTTGTTGCCGTTTCCGCTGCCATCACGGATTCCTCCGACGAGGCGAACACGGACGGCTTCTATGTGCTGACCGTGGAACTGAATGAGCAGACCTCGGACGACATCTATCTCCCGGTTGCTCTGGTAAACCAGCGCAATGAATGCGTTGGCTTCGGCATATCGGGCATGTCCTTTTACGGGTTCGCCCCGACAGAAAATGTCCGGGAGACAGCGCCCGCCGCTGATCCCGATGATGCTGCCGATCCTGCACCCACACGCTCTGCTCCCGGCGGCGATGCCGGCGATGAGGGCCAGTCCATGGACACACGGTATCTGTATTTCGGAATCGGCGCCGCTGCGGTGCTCCTGGCGGTTTGGGCTGCAAGGTTCCTGTCCCGCAAAAACCAATCCGGCGGGTCCCATCGCCCTGCCGCTGACCAGACACCGTCCGATTTTCCGGAAACCATGCCTTTCGGATCCGCTCCTGCGGGACAGCCGGCCCACACGGGGTGGGAGAGCGTTTCTGCGCCTCCGCAGGGCGCCGGCGTATACCTGGAATGCACCGGCGGCGGGTTCCAGGGGACACGGTATCCCTTCTCGGGCCGCAGTGTGCTGATCGGCCGCGCAGAGGACGCTGCGATTCGCTACCCTGCCAATACGAAGGGAGTCAGCCGCAGGCACTGCCAAATTGTCCTGCAGAACGGAGCGCTTCTTCTTACCGACCTTGGCTCAACTTCCGGCACCTATCTGGGAAGAACCGGGCGGCTGTCTCCCAATTCCCCGGTGCCCCTCTCCGACGGAGACACGTTCTACCTCGGCTCCAGGAATATCTCTGTAACGGTGCGGATCCGCTAGGCGGCAAGCCCCGGAGCGCATCAATTCCCCATAAAACAGGAGGAATCATGGTGAAAAGAGTCTTGATATATCTTGCTGTGCTTTTGGTATGTGCCGTTAACGGCCTCCTGCTTCCGGTTTCTGCGGCCGGGGACAATCCGGTCCCCCGGGCCAAGCAAGGTGTGGTGCGGATCTATTCCGGAATCTACTTTGACGGGAATGACCACGTTCAGGTTTACGATGACGGCTACGCCTCAGGAACCGGTTTCGCAATCGGTGCGGCGGGTACGGATTCCAGTTATTTTCTCACAAACTGCCATGTTGTCTCGGATGGGAACTGGGAGACATATGAGACGGTGTACATTGCGCTGGACGGCTCCAGCGTGGGCAACCGTTCCTCTCTGGTTCCCTGCGAAGTGGTCTATGCCGACCCGCATGTGGACCTGGCAGTCATATGCGCCTCCAGTCCGATAAAAGGCGTTCCGCCGCTTGTGCTCAGCTCCCAGGACAGCATCCAGACGGGCGAGCATGTCTATGCGCTGGGATTCCCCGGAATTGCGGATGCCATTACAGGTTCCGCAGATTCTTCGGCCGAGGACATTACGGTCACGGACGGCATCCTGTCCCGGAAATTGACCGGAAAGGACAACATTGCATATCTGGCGCATACCGCGGATGTGAATCATGGCAACTCCGGCGGCCCGCTGATCAATGATGCCGGCGCTGTCGTTGGAATCAACACCCAGATTCGCATTGACGCCGAAACCACGGACATTCGGTTTTACGCCATTCCCATTGATTACGCCACGGAAGTGCTGGATGCGCTTTCCATTGACTACTGCAGCGAATCCGACGGCTCCGCCGGCGGCTCGCAGCAGGTTCTGCTCCTTGCTGCTGCGGCGGGCGGTGTGCTTGTTCTCGGTGCGGGCGTGCTGATGTGGTTCCGGAGCCGATCGGGACGGCGCTCGGGTTCTCCCGCCGCAGAGAAAATCCATTACACCCTGATCTCCGCGGATTTGGGCCAGTCCTGGCAGGTTACGAAGCCGCTGCGCATCGGCCGGGACCCCTCCGGCGATATTGTGTTTCCGGCAGCCACCAACGGGGTCAGCCGTGTCCATTGCCGGATAGAACCGGATGGGGATTCGGTTTTGGTTACCGACGCAGGGTCCGCCTACGGAACCATTGTACGCGGGCAGAAGCTGCCCCCGCATTACCCCGTGCGGATCTCCGGCGATGCGGCCATTTTCCTGGGAAGCAATCATGTTGCCTTGATGCTGCGCAAGGCTGGGAAAGGAGGTTCTGATTGAGGTGAACAGTATGCGAATTGAGCTGCTTCAATGCAGCCGGGGGCATTACTATGCCAGCACCTATCCCACCTGTCCGTTCTGCCACAATGACTCTGTGTCCCCGATTGTGGAGTCGGAAATGCCCGTTTCGTCCCCGTGGGCAAGGGAGACGGGTGTTCCGGGCTTCCAGCCGGCCCCGCCTGCTTTTGATTCGGCAAAGGAGGCTTTTGCCGAGGATTACGGTCCCACCCAGGCTGTCCCGCTGGCGGGACAGCTGAGCGACATTGACCCGGTTGTAGGGTGGCTGGTCGGTATCCGGGGGCCATACCGCGGTATGGCGTTCCGGCTTCACTCCGGGTCCAATTTCCTGGGGCGCAGCAGCCAAATGGACATATCCCTTCCCGAAGATCCGGCGGTCAGCACAGAGCGGGCCGCAGCCGTCTCCTATGATGCGCGGACGAATATCTTTTTCCTGGAACGCGGCGAGGGCCGCAATCAACTCTATCTCAACGGAAACGCAGTCCGGCAATCGGAGGACCTGCACGCCAACGACCGTCTTTCGCTGGGCAGCTGCGAATTCCTCTTCTATCCTTTGTGCGGAGAGGCGTTCAACTGGAACACCACCCCGTAGATCCCCTTCCAAATTTTTCAAAGAATTGACACACAGGGAGGTTGCTTACAATGGCAATGATGAAATGCAGCAGAGGGCATATCTATGACAGTTCTCTGGGCTACTGTCCGGTCTGCAATCGGGAGGCCGGCAGTTTCTCCGCGGCGAATGATGTCGGCGCCACCATGCCGGGCACCGTGGGCGGCCCGGACAGTATCGGACCTACCATGCCGGGAAACATGGGGGCTTTTGCGCCGGACAACATTGGGCCGACCATGCCCACCGACGATGCCTACGGCCATACCATGGGCAGTCCCGCCGCCGGCGCCTATTCCTTCGACGGCGGTGTCGGCAGAACCGAGCCTGCCACGGACCCTGGATTCACAGAAATGTTCGGCGGGCGGAAGTCCTCCGCCGGGGCCGAGGACTATGGCCCGACCATGCCGGACCCCATCAACGGGGTGACGGGTTTTGATCCCATCGTGGGTTGGCTGGTTTGCGTGAAGGGCCCCAACCGCGGAAAGGATTACCGTCTGCACAGCGGAACCAATTTCATTGGGAGAAGCCCGGAAATGGATGTGTGCATACAAAATGACGACGCCATCAGCAAGCGCAATGCGGCATCCATTTCCTATGACGACCGCACCCGCTCCTTCTTCATTCAGAAAGGAGAAGTACGGAACCTGCTCTATCTGAACGGCAAGCCCGTTCGGTCCGATGCGGACCTGGTGAAGTACGACAGAATTGAGATCGGCTCAACCGAACTGCTGTTTGTCCCGCTGTGCGGGGAAGGCTTCTCCTGGCAGGAAATTTAAGTATGAAAAACGAACGTAAAAAGGACCTGCAAAGGACCCTGAGAAGGCTGAAACGGATTCGCCTGTGGCTGATCCTATTGGCGGTTGGCCTGGCTGTATCCTCCGTTTTCCTGTATACACAGGCCTACCCGGAGCTGCTTCCTTTCCAATCGGTCCCCTCCGGGGCCCATCCCGTCAGCACGAAGCAGGATGCCACGGCAACGGGAGCGCCTGCTGAATCCCTCTCGCCAATCCTGCTGCCCGCCCAGCCCACCCCGACCGAGACGGGGCCGTCACAAGAAACCTCTGATCCCGGGACGAATCTAACGGAAGGGAACGCTACTGCTGAGGTGGAGACGCAATCGGAGGAAAATACCAATTCCGGGACGGACCCAACGGAAGGGAATGCCGCTGCTGAGGTGGAGACGCAATCGGAGGAAAATACCAATTCCGGGACGGACCCAACGGAAGGGAACGCCGCCACCGAGGTGGAGACACAATCGGAGGAAAATACTGATCTCGGGATGGACGCAACGGGAGGGGAGGATGCCCTTTCTGACGCAGAGCTGACCCAGGAGAAGTCGGATGCCGATTTGAACCGGACATCGGCTGATCAGGAATTTGCCCAGGCAGAAGAAGTCCTTTCCGCAAACGAGGGCAGGGAGGAAACGGGCGCACCTGCCAGTACCGAAACGACTTCCGCCGCTGGGACGGCGGACGATGTTTCCGCCCCTGCTTCCAGCAGCACCCTGTTTTTTCGGGTCCTGTTTTGGGCGGCGATCTTTCTGCTGTCCCTGGACGGGCTAGGGATTGTCCTTGTGTCTTTGCTTGTTTCCAGAGTGTGTCATGCTGCGGCTGATGACGGAGCCGGACAGTCCTCTGCTGCCGGTACCCAGGCGCCTGCAGCCGCCGCTTCTGATGTGCGGGTAGGTACCCTCCATCAGATTGGCGCCCGCCCGTATCAGGAGGACTCCTACGGAGTGCTTCAGCTCCATGACGGCCTGCTTGCCATTGTGGCGGACGGTATGGGGGGACTTTCCGGAGGCGACCGCGTCAGCCAGAAGATTGTTCAGACAATGGCGCAGAATGGGGCGGCGCTCCGTCCGGAAGAAATGGACCGTGCCCTGGAATTTTTGCTTCAGGCTGCGAATTACGAGGTCAACCAGATGCTGGGACCGGACGGCATCTACAAAAGCGGATCAACGCTGCTTTCCGTACTGGTATCTCAGGGACGATTCCAATGGATCTCTGTGGGGGACAGCCGGATTTATTTCTTCCACCGAGGTGTGCTTACCCAGCTCAATCAGGAGCACACCGTGGGCCAGGAGCTGATGCGCAAGGCAATGCGCGGTCTGATAACCTATGAAGAAGCCAAATCCGCCCCCAATAAAAATCGGGTAACCAGCTTCGTCGGAATGGGGGAGCTGAAGTATGTGGACAAGAGCCGCAGCAGCATTCCCCTGGAGCCGGGAGACCGGATTCTCCTGATGTCCGACGGTGTTTTCAACACCGTTGCGCCGGATGTAATCCAGGCAATTCTGGCCCGAATCTCCGACCCCCAGGAGGCCGCCGACCAGATCTGCCGCCAGGTAATGCAGGCCGCAAATCCCAGACAGGACAATTTCACGGCGGTGATTCTGGGCATTTGATGGGTGAAAGGGCATCTTTTTCCCCGGAATACGTCGTGCGAAGGAATGCAAGGAGGGAAACATGAGCGATTCTGCAAATACCTGTACGCTGTGCTGGCAGGGTTCCTACATAAACGGCATCTGCAGCCACTGCGGTGCGTCCAGCGTCTCTTCTGAGAATCGCCGTGCCGATGCGCTTCCTTTGGGCAGCGTGCTGAACAACCGCTACCTGATCGGGGACGTCCTGGGAAAGGGAGGCTTCGGCGTTACATACTCGGCCTGGGATAATGCGGCGGGGAAGCGGGTGGCGCTGAAGGAACTTTTTCCCAGCACCAGTGTCTACCGGGCTGCCGACCGCAGCACCGTGGGCGTAATCGCCGCCCACAAGGACTATGTGGACGCCTTGAAGCAAAAGTTTGAAGAAGAGGCACGGCTGCTGGAGATGCTCCATGGCAGCTGTAATGTGTCGACCGTTTACGACTGTTTCTCCTGCAACAATACGGTCTACTACACCATGGAGTTTCTGGAGGGCTGTGACCTGAAGGCGCTGCGGAAACGCTATGGCCCGCTGAACTGGCCCACCATGGAGCCGATTCTGATCGATCTGCTGGAAACGCTGGATCAGCTGCACGAGAAAAATCTGATTCACCGGGATATCAGCCCCGATAATATTTTCCTGACCAAGGACCGACGGGTCATTCTCATCGATTTTGGATCGGCCAGGACCTACCAGGGCATGCAGAATTTCACGGTCCAGAAGAAAGACGGCTTCACGCCTTGGGAGCAGATCGGCTCCACCCGCAAGCAGGGGCCCGGCACCGATTTTTACGCATTGAGCGCCACGGTGTATTTCCTTTTGACCGGGGAACTGCCGCCCAAGGCCGAGGACCGTGTCCTGAACCGCAAGCAGCTGAAGCCGCTGAAATCCCTGTGCCCCAGCGTTCCGGAAGCGGCGGCAGCAGCCATTGAAAAAGGCATGAATGTCCGGATCGAAGACCGATTCCATTCCGCCAAGGAGTATCTGGCAGCGCTTTCGGCCTCTGCGTCCGGCAGGGAAAAGAAGGTGCCGGACACCAGGGATCTTCCGGCAGAGCCGAGGCGTGAGCCCACCGTGAAAACCCCGGAACCAATCCCCGTCTCCAGCCATGTTTCCGGCCAGGATGTCTGGCTCTATGGGCTGGAGGGACACTACGCCGGGGAGCGCAGACGGCTGAAGCCCGGCGAACGGCTGCTGTTCGGCAGACTGGATTCCAACACAATCTCCTTTCCGGTTCAGACCGCAGGCGTCAGCAAAGTCCATTGTGAACTGTACTGGGACACGGGCTCCGGCTCCGTCTATATCCGGGACTCCGGTTCTACCTTCGGAACCTATCTCAATGAGCGCCGGATCGGGCGGGAATGGAATGTTCTTCGTCCCGGCAGCAGACTTCGAATCGGAAATCAGGTGTTTTTTCTGGCCGCAACAAGAAAGGAATCCCTATGAGAATATGTAAGGCCGCATTCTCCCAAGCCGGAGGCAGGCAGGAAAATGAGGACCGTTTCAGCTGCGAGTTGTCTCAGGGGCGGCGGGGCTACGCAGTGGTGGCGGACGGACTGGGCGGACATGGCGACGGCGCATTGGCGGCTGAAATTGTGGTTGCTCATTTTTCACGCTGCGGCGGATGCGAAGATCTTCCCACGCCGTCTCAGATCGAGGACTGGTTCCAGTCCGCCAATGCCGAAATTCAATCCAGACGAACATCCCAAAACAGGATGAAAAGCACCGTGGTTTTCCTGGCGCTTTTTCAGGACAAAGCCATCTGGGCGCACGCCGGGGACTCCCGCCTGTACCACTTCTGCAATGGCGTGCTTCAGGATGTCACCTATGACCACAGCGTTCCCCAGGTCGAGGTTCTGCTGGGGGAGCTGACCCGGGAGCAGATTCCCCTGAGCCCGGACCGAAACAAGCTTTTACAGGCAGTTGGCTCGGAAGACCTGCAGCCGGAAATACACATTCCCATGCCCCTGCAGCCGGGACGGCACGCCTTTCTCCTGTGCAGCGATGGATGCTGGGAATATCTGTCCGACGAGGAAATTGCCCTGGATCTGGTCAGGGCGGATACCCCGGAGATGTGGCTCCGCAATCTCCGGCGCCGCATGGAATCCCGCCAGTCGGACGATGCCGACAACTGCACCGCAGTTGCGCTGTACGCAGAAGTGTGAGGAACGGAATATGAGACGTCTACTATGTATCTTATCCGCCTGGCTGACGGTGCTGCCTTTGCTGCTGTCCGCTCAGGCAGCACAGCAGTCCGAAATCATTCAGTATACCCGAATTGAGGGCACGCAGCTGACGGTGGCCTGCGCCAATATGGAATCCGGCGGTACCTACCATGTTTCACTGAACGGCACGGAACTTCCGGTACAGGCGCAGGCGCTGGAAAGCACGCAGGCGCCGGTTACCATATTCTGTCTTGTGGATACGTCCGGCAGTATGAGCTACTACAAAAAGAAGCTGCTTCAGGAGACGCTGCTGACCCTGAGCCAGTCTCTGCGCCAGGATGACACCATGGTGATTGCCACCATTGACAATCACCTGGAAGTCAGTGACCCCCTTCCCGCATCCTCAGACTGGGAAAGCGTGATCGGCCGGATTCAGCCCGGAAATCTGGACACGGATCTGTATACGGGGATCGTTTCCTGTCTGGAGCTGCTTTCCAGCGACCAGCGCTACAGCCAGGACCGGTGCCTTGTGGTGCTTTCAGACGGTGACGACTGCCAGTCCAACGGCATGACCGATACGGAAGTCCTGGAGGCGGTGAAGCGCAGCCGAATTCCGGTTTATACCGTAGCGCTGGTTCAGAAATCCAGCGAACAGGAAGGCGGGAAGATACTGGGGAGCTTTTCCAGAGCCTCCTACGGGGGAATCCACCAGACTACCGTTGCAGAGGGCGGCGGCTATATGCTGCGTACCGACGTATCCGGGGCGGATTTTGCCGGCGGGATCTGGGAGAACATGATGGCAACTTCCATTTTGCAGATTGATCTTTCTCAGGCTGCGGTTTCCCGCCAGAATCCGGAGGTTACGCTGTATCTCACCTATGAGGTGGATGCGCGGACCTATTCCGATGAAATTGCGCTGAAGACGGAGGATTTTCCGCCTCCGCCTGTTCAGGAAACCACGGAAGCAGCCATCCCGGAGACCACCGTCGGCACAACGGTTCCCGCTGCGCGCAAAGAAAGCACGTCTCCGCTTCTTCCTGCGGCGGCTGGGGTGGCTGCGGTCATCGTTCTTGCGGCGGTTGTGGTATGGTGCGTTGTCCGGAGAAAGAAGAAGGCCGGAACGGAGGCGGCTCCTGCCCCGGAATCTCCGCCTGACCCGCTGGCTCCCACATCCCCCGGGCTGACCCCGCCGGAATCGGCAACCGACGCCCCTGCCTCGTCAGAACCGGATGTGCCCCGGGGCAGGCAATATCGTGTCACCCTGGTAGACATCCCCCACGGCAGACGGACCGTCCAATTCACCGTCCCGGAAAATGTGCCTGCCACATTCGGGCGAACGCCGCGCTCAGCCTGTATCCTCAATCCGGAGGACAGCACCCTGTCCGGTGTGCATTTCTCCGTGATTATCCGGGAAAACGGCAGCCTTCTCCAGGACGAGGGATCGCAGAACGGTACGTTCCTGAACGGAATTCCCATCCCGCGGAAAAGCTGGGTCGCGCTGCACAGCCACGATAAAATTCGGGCTGGGGGATATGAATATCGAATTACCATTACTCCCGCATCCATGGACGGGTCAGGCGCCGCATGGAACCGGGGGGCTGAAAAGGAGAGATCGGAATGATAGTCAACCGCTGTTGGAATTGCATGGAGGATGTGGGCGACAATGTAATTTGCCCCCACTGCGGTTTCAACCCACAGACGGCGCAGCCGAATCCCTATGCGCTGCAGCCCAATACCATTCTGCACGGCAAATACCTGGTGGGCAGCGTCCTGGGCCAGGGGGGATTCGGCATCACCTACATCGGGCTGGATTTGACGCTGGAGATGAAGGTCGCCATCAAGGAATATTTCCCGATGAACCAGGCCACCCGCAACAGCCAGTTCAGCAGCGCACTTCAATGGAAGGAGCAGGATGGTTCCCAGACAAATTGGAGAACCGGCTGCAGCCAGTTCCTGGCCGAGGCGCGAAAGATGGCCAAGATAAACGCCATCCCGGAAATTGTGGGCGTCCGTGACACCTTTGAGGAGAACAATACGGCGTATATTGTGATGGACTATGTTCCGGGCGTTACGCTTAAGGAATACGTCCGCAAGAACGGCTGCCTGAGTTTTTCGGAATGTGTGGAATTGCTGCTTCCGGTCATCGCCGGATTGGACGGCCTGCATCACCAGGGAATCATTCACAGGGACATCAGTCCGGACAATCTGATGATAACGCCTGAGGGCAAGGTATATCTTCTGGACCTGGGTGCGGCCAAGGATATGAAAGACGCCGCTGCCGGTGCAGCGCCCGCCTCCAAAATCGGGTTCAGCCCTCTGGAGCAGAACGCCGGCGGCAACAACATCGGTGCGTGGACCGACGTATACGCCCTTGCGGCGTCCATCTATTACTGCGTGTTCGGCAAGCTGGTTCCGCCCGCCATGGAACGGCTGGAGGAAGATACCCTGAGTTTCTCCCACAAGACCAAGAAGCCGCTGACGAAAGAACAGATTGAGGTGATGAAGAAGGCCCTGGCGGTAACCCGGGAGCTGCGCTATCAGAATGCCATGTATTTCTACATGGCGCTCCGGGACAGCATCCAGAGCAAGAAAAATACGTTCTGGTGGAAAATTGCCGGGGCTGTGGGCGGTGCGCTTCTGGTGGCAGCCGGCATTGCGGCCCTTCTGGTATACAAGCCCTGGCTTCCCTCTGTGGTTGAGTGGGGAGACCCTGCCCATGGTTCCTTCTTCGACTCGGATTTTGTGACCATCAAAGAGGAATATCTGTACTATGTGGATTTGGACGCTTCCCTGGTGCAGTGCGTATATGACAGTGTGGATCAGACATTCTATGTAGACAACTACCGTGTCATCTTCTCCCAGGATGAGGACATTGCGGGAGATGGTGTGTGCGGCCTGTACCGCACGGAGGACAAGCTGATTTTCTCCTATTCCGGCGGCACCAACAGTCAGGGGGAACTTCTGAGCAGCTATGTATACACCATGGACTACGACGGAGGAAATATCTCCCGGCTTTTTGAGATTGACACAGAGTCCAGCATCCCCCAGTATGTGCGCTTGTCCAACAACACGGAATACCTGTATTTCCTGAAAAGCCTCAACACGAAAAAATCCGATGATGAGGCCCTTGTTCTGAGCCTTTACCGGTACAACATTCAGGAGGACACCCTGGAGCAGATTCTGGAAGACCCTGTTATGTGGTACACCATTGCCGAAAAATGGATTTATTTCAATTATTGGGATGAGGAAGCGGAGCATTATGTTCTTTGCCGGGCCTCCTTGGACGGCGATGATATTACGGTCCTGGACACCATTCACTCCTATTGGAATGGATTCTACCGGGACGGCCAGCTGTACCTGATTCAGAACCTGAATGCCTCCGGTGTATACAGCCCGGGACTGGTTGCCTGTGACGCGGATGCTCAGCCGCTTCAGGAAGAAAAGGGCATCTTCGGAGTCGACTGGAATACGGTCCAGTGGACAGAAGGGGGCGGATGGATTTTCTATTCCAACGAAGGCAGTCAGGAAATCAGCAGAATTCGTCTGGACGGCACGGAAAACAGCACCATTCTCACCGGCTACACCTGCGGCTCCCTGAACTACCAAAACGGCTGGCTGTATTTCACGGACGGAATGCTGGGAGAAGATGGAAGCTTTACTCCTTATCAGGCCTACTTTGCCGGAGAGGACGGCAGCTGGGTAATCAGCTGCGGCTTTGAACCCAAGACGCTGGTGGACAGCCAGGGGATGCACTATGTTGTCCGGGACGGGCAGGCGCAGATTGTGGGCTATACCGGCACCGCCACGGATGTAATTATCCCGCTGGAATTCAATGGCTATCCTTTGAACGATGCTGTGGACTGGGATACCTTCACCTGGGGCGTCACCAGCAATGTTCAGTTCTATGCCCAGATGGATCCGTCTGAGCTGACCTGCATCAGAAATGCGGACGGCATAACCATTACCGGGTACACCGGCATGAAAACCGGGGCCTACTCCTTCGTTGCTGTTCCCTCGACGATTGAGGGCACGCCGGTTGTTCGGATTGATGACGGCGTTTTTGCGGATTGCACCTTCACGGGGGTGTATCTGCCGAAGCAGCTGGAAGAAATTGGAGTGGAGGCTTTCGATTCCTGCCCGAATCTGTCTCATGTGGTTTTCCCGGACACCCTTCGGCTGATTGATGACTATGCGTTCTTTAACTGTCCCTTTGAAGACGTTGAAATCGTCCTGCCGGACGGCCTGACCCATATGGGCAAGGGTGTGTTCATGTTCTCCGAGCCAAAGAGCGTATACCTGCCGGCCTCCCTGACCAATATTTCCGGCGGCTTCCTCGCCATGTGCGGCGGAGAGTACATTGTGGATCCCAACCACAAGCAGATGAAGTCCGAGTACAGCGTAATTTTCTCCAAGGACAGTACCGTTTTGTATGCGTTCCCCTATGACTGCGCCGGCAACTATGTAGTGCCCGACACGGTCAAGAAAATCTACAGCGGGACCTTCTACGGCAGTCTGCTGGTGAATGTGAAATTGCCGGAAGGACTTACCACCATCGGCTCCAGCGCGTTTATGTACAGCACCGAACTGGAAAAGATCAACATACCCAGGAGTGTAAAGGAAATTGGCGATCAGGCTTTTTACAATACCAGCCTGAAGCAAGTTACCATTCCCCGTGGAATCGTTGACCGGGATGATGCCTTCGATGCGGATACCAACGTCTATTTCTACAAGTGATGACTCCGGTGTGAACAGGAGGCTTCCTTTGGGAAGCATGCACAGCGCCTTGGGCGCAGCCATGTCCTGTGACAGCCCTTTGGCAATTTTTCAGCGCAGCGGCGTTAATTCCATCATGAGCAAAGCCCTTGGCAATCCGCCAAGGGCTTTGCTGTTAGAGAAAAGACGTTGCAATTTCTGCCGAAATCTTTTATAAAGGATGATGAGAGAGACTGCGGCAATCGGCCTGGCGTGATTTTTGCCTTGGGTTGCGGTTTTGTTTTTTGTCCCAAATGGAGGTAAGCTTATGAAGAAACGTGTATTGAGCCTGCTGATGGCGGCGGTGCTGGTGCTGTCGTTGGTACCGGCGGGGGCATTGGCCGCTGAGGGCACCCCGGATGGGCAGAATCTTTCTGCCTGCATCTGTGAAAGCAAGTGTACCGAGGGGAATGTGAATTCTGAGTGCCCGGTGTGCGGTGCCGAGGGTGCAGACCTTTCCGCCTGTCAGGGCAAGGAGCCGGAGCAGTCCCAGGAGAATGAGAATTCCCCGGCGGAGTCGGAGAAATCCACCTGTATCTGCACCACGAAATGCGCCGAGGGCAGCGTGAATCCTGACTGCCCGGTGTGCAGCGCAGCAGGTGCCGACTTGGCGGTCTGCGTGGGCGAAGCGTCCCAGCCGGAGCCGCCCCAGGTAACCACCATCAAGACCTGGAACTGGATCGGCGGAGACAACCTCAACAATGGCGTCCTGTCCCTGATCGGCGCTGGCGCAGAGAACCCCGTGGACTTTGCCACAGTGGTCTCCCTGCTGCCCACCGGTATCACTGCCGCGGTGGAGGGCAGCGCCGACCCGGTGGAGTTGATTCTGACCTGGTCCTGCGGGGACTTCCCCAAACAGGCCACCGAGGGTACATACACCTTTACGGCTGCCCTGCCCGAGGGTTATGCCCTGGGCGAGGAAACAGCGGCCCTCACCGTGCCGGTCATTCTGGGCGGGGCGCAGTTGCAGGCGGCAGAAGGTGCGCCTAATAGTCTTTATGTTGGCAATTACCAGATTACAAGCGGTGATACGCCAACCTACTTAAAAGCAGGTACAACAGAAGGTAGCCTGGCAGATGGCAGTGAAAACGATTGGACTGTCAAATACGACCCAGCCACCGTCACCCTGGCCTGACCATTACCTCTGACGCCAATTTCAGCTGGTTTGTGGAAGTTCGGGTGGATGGCAAGGTTCTGACAAAGGACGTGGACTACACCGTCCGGGAAGGCAGCACCATTGTGACCCTGAAACCGGCGTTCCTGCGCACCCTGTCCGCGGGGTCCCACACCATTTCCATTGTTTCCCAGAACGGCACGGCGGAAACCAGTTTCAACATTTCCGCTGACATCGCCAGCGCCAAGGTCACCCTGGACACTTCTCTGACCTACAACGGCGGCACCCAGACCCAGACCATTGCCTCCGTCACTCTGAACGGCCAGCCCCTGACGGAAGGGAAGGACTACACCCTGACCACCGCCGGATTCTCCGCCACGGCGGACATCGCCGCTGCTCCCTCCAAGCTGGACTTCAAGGCGGACCGGACCAAGCCCATCAAGGGGCAGGTGGTCACCTTCTCCGTGACGCCTCAGCTCAAAGGAGATAACCGGTCCTTCCTCCAGCGGCTGCTGGGGATTGACGCTCCCAAGGTGGAGTTCTGGGTGGGC
>CASFNR010000020.1 GCA_949296115.1 uncultured Eubacteriales bacterium
TACCGGGACAACACGGAGTTTTCCATGTACCGCTATGCGCAGGGCACCTGCCCCCATGCCCACGAGGTCAGCCAGCATCTGATTACCATGCCCCTGCACATGTACCTGACGGACGAGGACGTGGAGCGGATCGCAGAGATTGTTACAAATTATGTAAACTGATATGCCCAGGAAAATTGCCCCGCCTTCAAGGCGGGGCAATTTTTGTATCGGGAGGAGCGGTTACTTGGCTGCGTTTATCCGGTCCTGGTTTTCCTGGGCGTACTTGGCTGCGTCCGCCGTGGTGATTTTATACAGCACAGCCACAATCAGCGCCGCCAGCAGGTACACAAACGCAGGAACCTGGAAGGTGACCATCATGAACTCCTTGATCCAGAGGGCGTCGGGGGTGAAGCCCGCCACATAGCCGGTGGCGCCCAGCAGGTACAGACCGATGGTGCCGCCCAGCGCCATGCCGATCTTCATGGGAGGAGAGGCCAGGCCCATGGCGATGGAGCGGGTGTCCTTGCCGGTTTTCCACAGGAAGTACTCGCCGCAGTCCAGGTACATGGTGACCAGGAAGGGTGTATAGGAGTACATACCAAAGGAGGTAATGGCCATGCCCAGCACGTAGAACAGCCAGTTCTTGGGGCCCATCAGGTTAATGAAGGTCAGGCCGCAGGCAAAGAGGGTCAGGCCCAGAGCGAATGCCCACTTCTTGCCCAGCTTGGCGCCGAACTTCGGCATGATGATGGCCGCCACGAAGCCCACGCAGGCGGAGACCAGGCTGGCGATGCTCAGCTTGGTGAAGTCGCCCACCACATAAATGAAATAGTAAGTGTAGTTGGACTGATACATGAACTGGGCGATGTACATCACCGTATTGGCCAGGAAGAGAACCAGCAGCTGGGGATTCTTGAACAGGGTGCCCAGCATGTCGCTGACGCCGACCCGGTTCGCTGCGGGGCCGCTGCCCACAGGAAGGTCCTTGCCTTTGGCCAGATCCGCAATCTTACCCATGGCGATGGGCATGGGCAGCATGAACACCAGGGCAACCACAAAATAGTTCCAGCTGCCGAAGGGCAGGATGGTGACCAGGGTGGGAATGGAGGAGCAGATCAGGGTGACCACCGTCAGCTGTCGGGTCATGTTGATGGTCATGGCGTTCCGGTTCGCCGGGTTGGGGCCTGCCACGGCGGCCAGCACGCCGTAATAGGCGGTCTGGACAACATTCATCAGGCAGTTCAGAATGGTGTAGGAAACGGACAGAACCGCAATCCGGATTACCAGGGGGGCGGTGCTGGTGTTGCAGACCTCCAGCAGGATGGTCACGGCCAGAATCCACCGGCCCAGGTAGAGCCAGGACTGGTTCTTGCCGGTTTTGCCAACCTTGACCTTCTCAATGATGGCGCCGGCGAACAGGGAGACGATAAAGTCGATGGTTTTCGCCACCAGCAGGGCCGTTGCCAGGATTTCTGCGGGGATCAGCAGCACTTCCGTGGCGAAGGTGTTCAGGTACATATAGCCGACCATGATAGACAGTGTCAGCAGGGAATAGGTACCTACGGTCCAGATCTCTTTTTTACTACTCGTAACCTGCATAATCATACCCTCACTCTCAGGTTGTTTCGGTTATAATCGGATGGGTTTTGGCGTATTCCGCACCGTAGCGGTGCAGTTCGTCCAGGAAAATCTGGTTGTTCCATTCCCGGAAGCAGATGCCGTTGGGAATGGACGGGTAGAACCGTCCGCCGGGGCAGTAGGTATCGATGGCCCGCCGGACCTCGGCGCGAATCTGCTCCTCGGTAATATCCGCCACGTCAATTTTCGGTCCGTCGATTCCTCCGCACATTGCCAGCTTTCCCTCGGTAATGCGCTGGATTTCCACAATGTCGTTCTGGGCGATGACCCCCTGCCAGATGTCCACACCAATCTCCACCATATCTTCCACAATGGGCTGGCAGATGCAGTCGGCGTGGTGCATATAGATCATGCCGCACTGGTGAATGGTGTCGGAAATTTCCTGCTGCAGGGGCTTGATCAGGGCCCGCCAGGTCCGGGGCGGCAGGAACAGATTCTGCTTGGAGCCCCAGTCGTCATGATAGAAGATGATGTCCGGGTGTACCTGCTCCGCCATCAGCCGGATATAGGCTTTCTTGTATTCGCAGATTTCCCGCAGCACCCCGGCCATCTCTTCGGGGTATTCCAGGTAGTTCATCAGCGCATCCTGCATCCCCATCAGGTGGTGGCTGCGCTCAAACAGGCCGCCGCCGAACATGAATCCCACAAATTTCTCCCGCCGGTCCACGCTGTCCGCCACCTCCTTGGCGGGGCCGAAGTCCAGCCCTTCCAGGGAGGGCACCTTCAGGTACTCCTGCCAGCGCTCAATATCGGGGATGACTGCGTTTTCCTTGGTTACCCGGGGGTGGGGACCCGGGGCGGTGGGAGGCCAGACATACACGGTGCCCCAGCTGTCCCGGTATTCCCTGCCGTCCCGGGGGGGAAGGTCGCCGAACATCACCGGGTCGGGAACCAGGGTTATGGCCTCCATAATGTCGCCGTAATAATCCGGCTGCCGGCCATAAAATATGGCCATGGCGTTTTCACGGGGCGTCAATGCCATCATCTGTCACCTTCATTTCCATTCAACTGGCTGCCGCTGCGTCAGCGGTTGTACAGCCTGTTGTAATATTGCAGGGAGTAGTTGTACAGCTCGTCCCGGGCCCAGGCGTCCTGGGGAGGACCGGCCATAATGAAGGGCATACACCGGCCCTTGCCGCCGAATTTGTCCACAAAGTCCCGGATCTGGGCCCGGACGGTCTGCTCATCGGCGCCGGGGTCGATGGGCAGCATGAAGGCGAAGGTCATCTTGTCGCCGAAGTTCTGATACAGATACTCCGGATCGTTGATTACCGCCTGGGGCGTCCACATATCGATGCCCATTTCCAGCATCTCCGGAACATACTGCACGTTCTTGCCGCAGGAGTGCAGCTCGATGAACTTGCCGCTGTCCTTGACAAACTTCAGATACCGGCTGGTGGCGGGCATGATCTGCTCCCGGAACATCTCGTTGGAGAAGAAGCCGCCCCGCTGGGTGCCCCAATCGTCGTGGTACAGGACGCCGTCCACCCGGCCGTAATATTTGAAGATGTTGGCGGTGGACTCAATCTTGTAGTCCGCCACCTTCTGGAAGAACTCCTCCAGCAGCTCCGGCTCCTCGTAGAACTGAAGCAGGGTCTCGTCGAAGGGCATCATCTCATGCAGCCGCTCAAAGATGCCCTCCACGCACTCGTAGATGTGGGCCCGCTCCGGGTCCAGGGCCTTCTGGATTTTTTCGCCGTCGGTTTTGAAATCCACCACGGACAGATCCGGCCAGGGCACTTCTTCCTTCCAGTTGGCGAAGTCCTGAATGACCCGGGTGCCGGGCTTGGTAATCATGCCGCCGGCGGTTTCCACCATGATCCAGTTCACGCCCCACCAGTCGTAGCCGTCCACTTCGGGAACCGGATGCTCCTCCATGGCGTCGGGCCAGATGATGTTGGTTTCGAAGGAATAGGCGGGCATCCAGTAGGGCTTCTCGCCTTTGACGCAGCGAATGTAGTTGTCCCGGGGGCTGATGGGCCGATTGCCCTCAATGGGGGGCTTGGGCTGCTGGAAAATCCAGGGGAAGGTCCCCTCCAGCTGCCAATGTTTGGAGTAGTCCCGCTCTGCAGCGGTTTTCATAAACTCACTGATTGCCATGGGGTGTGTCTCCTTTCTGCAGTTACTCCTGATACATCTGCCGGGACAGGGAATAAATGAGTTCCGCACCGTTGACACTGCGGCCGGGCTTCATATCCCCGAACCAGGTGATGTATTTTCCGGTTTTGCCCAGGGTCTGCACCTGATTGGTGATGACCTGGGTGAATTCCTCGTCGCTGAGCTCCGGGCTGGGCATGAAGATGCTCACCTGGCCCAGCTTGTCGCCGTAGGCCTCCATGATGGCGGCCTTGTCGTTGCAGGCGTCCTGGCCTTCCCAGTAGTCGAAGCCTGCGTCAATGAAGTTGGGGATCTGATTGCTGACGCTGCCGCAGGAATGGAAGTTCATCACCAGGCCCATCTCGTGGGCGGCCTTGTTCAGCCGCTGATAATGGGGCAGCATCACCTCCCGGAAGGTCTCCGGGGACATGAAGGAGTTGATCTGGGTGCCCATGTCATCGTGGAAGGTGATAATATCCGCATGGTAATACTCCTTGGCAATCCGGATCAGATCGATGTGGAAGTCTGTCAGCCGGGTATAGAAGGCTTCCACCGCTTCCTGCTCCTCCAGCAGGTAGCAGAAGGTGTCCATAAAGCTGGTCAGGTCCGCCAGCCGCTCAAAAAATCCGTTGACGATGACGAACATGGTGGGCCGCTCGGGGCTGACGACCGGAGCGTAGTTCTTCTCGTAGTCTGCTTTCCAGTCGATGGCGTTCAGGTCCGGCCAGACCAGCTCCTCCTCCCAATTGGTGATGTCGGAGAGCCGGCGGGTGCCGGGCTTGACCATGGCGGCGGCGGTCATGGGTTCGTACTGCCATTGAATACCGAACCAGTCCACGCCGCCGTGGTTGCGGGCATAGGCGTCCGGCATGACTTCCGGCTGGATGACGTTAAAGTCTGTGGGGACGTTCATCATCCACAGGGGTTTCTTGCCTTCCTTGATCCGCTGGAAGTTTTCCAGGGGGGTGATGGGGGTGTTGAATTTCCTTGCCGGGCGGGTGGGCATTCCGTAGGGGCCTGGCACAGCGGGAAAGAATCCCACGTCCTTCAGCTCTTCCTCCGGGCGGAAGGGATATTTCATAGCCTGCAACCTTCTTTCTGTCTTGTGTTGGCTGGAATCCGTACAAGTGTATTTTATTGAAATTGAATAAAGAAAACCATGTCTGAGAGACTGAATTTAGGCAAAAAAACGTCGGCGTTTTTGGTGCCAACAGACATATTCCCTTTTTCAACAATTTGTGGTATAATAAAAAGGTACTGTGTTTGCTCCGCCGCCGTTTCAAATGGGAGGATTTGCCGTGAAACTGAGTATGTGGATGATTGCCAATCAGCTGATATCCCTGGACCCGGTGCTGGAAATCTCCAACAACGCCCCGGCGATTCTGAACAGCGCCCGCCTGGCCTACGCCACCAACTGCGTCTACATTTACCAGGAGGGGGAATATGTGGTCTGCAACGGGGAAGGGGACCGGATTAAAATCGCCGACATGGAGATCAACCGGGTATTTGAACTGGTACAGGGGATTTTTGACACCTATGAGGACTGGGCGGAGAACCTGATGCGGTATCTGCAGTGGAAGGATTTTCAGCAGTTCATGGACGAAGCCTGCAAGCTGTTCAAGAATCCCATGGTGCTCCTGGACGCCAACAACAAGGTGCTGGGGATGACCCGGCGCTACGGCCGGGATGAGATTGACCGGGAGTGGGCCTACCTGTGGGAGTACGGATATTCCTCTCTGAACGCCATTTCCTTCATGTCCCAGAAGCACAAGGAGTATCCCTTTGGGGCCCACGGCCAGCTCTCCTACCGCTGGGGCAGCAACGATATGCTCCGCTACGGGGGGATGAGCAACTGCCTGTACTTCAATGACATCTGCTGCGGCCGGGTGAACCTGCTGGAGAAGGAGCGCCCCCTGAACCCTGGGGACGGCCAGCTGCTGGCGTATTTGTCTGCCATTCTCGAGCCGAGCCTGGGGCAGATGTACTACGCCAATGCCGCCCGCAGCGCCAATAACGTGCTGCTGAATCTGCTTACTGGAAAACCTTACGACTCGGAAAAGCTCCGGCGGCAGCTGAGCTATCTGAGATGGTCGGCGGAGGATGTGTATCAGCTGGCCCTGCTGCAGCTGCCGGAGGAAATGGCCAAAGGGCCCTGCCTGGATGCCGTTACCCAAATGGTGGGCACGCAGCTGCCGGATGTGGCCGTCCTGCGGCGGGACCCCCATGTAACGCTTCTGTCCAACCAGAATTTGGAACAAATGCCCCAGTGCCGCCGGTTCCTTCAGAGCCTGCTGGAGAACAACCCGGTGCGGGTGGCGTTCAGTCTGCCGGTACAGGGACTGACCCACATCCCCATGCTTTACCGTCAGGCGGAGTACACCCTGGGGCGGGGCGCCCAGATTGGGGACGGCCAGCCCATCAGCAGTTTCCGGGACTATGCGGTGGACTACATGATTCTCTCTGACGACCCGCTGGACGGGAAGATCTTTGCCTGCATGCCCCAGGTTCTGCAGCTGTGGCTGCAGAAGCAGCGAAAGGGGGATGTGCTCTACGACACCCTGAGCCAGTATCTGGACCATGAGCGATCCATCGTCCGCACCTCCGAAGCCATGTTCCTGCACAAGAATACTGGCGCCTACCGGATTCGCAAGCTGGAAAGCCTGCTGGAGGAGAGTCTGGACGATCCCCAGGTTCGCCGCTACTGCCAGATTTCTCTGATGGTGCTGGAACTGTTCGAGAAAAGCGGCGGCCTGGGCGCACTGCCCGGGTGCTGTCCCAAAGCCCCTCCGGGCGGAAAGGGGAAATCCTCATAACCAAAAACGCTGCCGGGAGATTCGGTCTCCCGGCAGCGTTTCAGCGTGTGAAAAAAGTCTCGCTGTGTTTGCCGCCCATGGCGGCAAAGCAAATGAAATCCATTTTCGGCCGGGACCTGTGCCTGGACGAAAATACCGCTCAGGCTGCAAGTGTGGACTTTGTCCCCTGGTGGGGGACAAAGTATGCGCGCAGCAGACTGCGAAACTCTGTCGGAAATCCCCGAAGGGGATTTTCGACAGTCGAAAGCGCTGCCGGGAGATTCGGTCTCCCGGCAGCGTTTTTCGGCTTAAACCATGGGATATACCTGTCTGCCGTCCTTCCAGGTTTGGAGCACCTGGATTTCCCGGATGGTTTCCGGGGGAACGGTCAGGGGATTCCGGCTGAGGATGGTCAGATCCGCCCGCTTTCCCGGCTCCAGGGTGCCCTTCCGGTCCTCCTGGAAATACTGCCAGGCGGCGGTGCGGGTGACGGCGGACAGAGCTTCCGCCGGGGAAATCCGTTCTTCTGGACCCAGACACCGGCCTTCGGCGGTGCGCCGGTTGACGGCGCACCACATGGTTTCCAGCAGGTCCGGGGCAATCACCGGGGCATCGTTGTGCACGGTCACAGCCGCCCCGGCATCCAGGGCGCTGCGCAGGGGACTGATGGCGGCGGCCCGCTCCGGGCCGTATATTTTTTGGTGTACGTCCCCCCAGTGGTACACATGCCCCACAAAGAAGGAGAGCATGGCCCCCAGCTCCACCGCCCGGGGCAGCTGGTCCCGGCCCATCAGCTGACCGTGGATGATCACCGGACGGAGGAACTTCAGCTGGGGGAAAGACGTCTCCGCCTGTTCCAGACAGTTCAGATACTGCTCTGCGGCGGCGTCTCCATTGCAGTGGCACAGCAGCTGGGCGTGGGCCCGGGCGGCCTGGGCCATGGCCTCCGTTACCGCCTGGTCGGTCATGGTGCCGTAGCCCCGGTAGCCGGGGTCGTCGGCATAAGGCTGCCGCATCCAGGCGGTGCGGCCCTGGGGTGAGCCGTCCAGAAAAATCTTCATGCCTCCCAGGGTCAGCCGCCCCTCCTTGGGCAGGGCCTGGGAAAATACCGGGTAGTCTCCCGGGGCGGCGTAGGCCACCACATCCAGGGTCAGGGCGTTCTCCTCCAGCAGCTTTCGGTAAGCGGGAAGCAGCTCCGGCACCACCATGCCGTCCTGCACGGTGGTGATGCCGTGGCCGGCATAAATTTCCTGGGCGGCCCGGTAGCCCTGGAGGAACTGCTCGTTGGTGGGCAGGGGGAGCCGCCGCAGATTGGAGATAAATGCATTTTCTTCCAGATACCCGGTGAGCCTGCCCCCGGACCGGCCGATGGTTCCCCCCTCCGGGTCCGGGGTGTCCGGGGTGATGCCCAGCTCCTTCAGGCCAAGTGAGTTTACATAACCCATATGGCCGGACTGATGGTGGAGAATCAGGGGATGTCCCGGGGCCATCCCGTCCAGTTCCGCCAGGGTCAGGGGCAGGTTCCCCAGCACCCGGCCGGTGACCCACTGCCCCGTCGGCACCGGGGATTTCTCCAGAAACCGGGCCACCCGCTGCCGGATTTCATCGGCGGATTCTGCTCCTTCCAGGTTGACCTGAAGCTGGGCCGCCGCCAGCTGGGAGAAATGGCCATGGGCGTCGATCAGGCCCGGCACCAGGGCGGCGCCCTCCAGATTCACCTCCCGGCAGGGGCCGGCCGAAGCCCGGAGCTGACCACCGTCTCCCGCCGCCAGAATCACCCCGTCCTCCACGAGCAGACCGGAAACCGTGCCCTGCCAGCCCATGGTGACGATGTCTCCGCCGTAAAACAGAGTTTTCATTGGGGAAAGTCCTCCTTTTGATGAAATGTTTTTCTTAGGATTTCCATTGCGGCCCAAATTGAACCGGAAAATTTTTCCGCCGCGCCTCTTGACAGAACTGTACTAGTGTGTTATTGTATTAGTGTAATAATACAGCAACACAGAAGGAGGTGCCTATGAACTGGAAATTTACCGGGGATCGCCCGGTGTATCAGCAGATTATGGCGGCCATTCGGGGAGCCATCCTGAAGGGGGAGCTGCCCCCGGGGAAGAAGGTCCCCTCTGTCCGGGACCTGGCGGCGGAAGCCCAGGTCAATCCCAATACCGTCCAGCGGGCGCTGACAGAGATGGAGCGGGAGGGACTGCTGGTCAGCGGCGGCACCAGCGGCCGGACTGTCACCGAGGACCAGAACATCCTCTCCGCCATGCGGGAGGAAACCCTGAATGAGCTTGCCAGGGAGTGCGCCGAGCAGTTTATGGTGTTCGGTCTGACCCCCCGCCAGGCAGCCCAGCTGCTGCTGGCATTGGAAGAAGAGAAGGAGGAATCTTAGTGGAAACCTACGCACTGCAAACCCAGGGGCTGACCATGCGCTACCACAGCACCCTGGCCCTGGACGGCCTGAATCTGGCGCTGCCCCAGGGAAAAATCATCGGTCTGCTGGGCCCTAACGGCAGCGGCAAGACCACTCTCATCAAATTGGCGGCAGGACTGCTGACCCCCACCGCCGGGAGCCTGACGGTGTGCGGCCGGCCCATCGGAACGGAGTCCAAGGCCCTGGTGTCCTACCTGCCGGACCGGACCTATTTCAGCCGGCAGCAGAAAATCCGGGAGCTGATGGACATTTTCCAGGACTTCTATCCGGACTTTGACCGGGTCCGGGCGGAGCAGATGCTGGCGGCCTTGGGAATTTCCCAGGAGGCCCGGCTGAAACAGCTGTCCAAAGGCAACCAGGAGAAGGTCCAGCTGGTGCTGGTGATGTCCCGGCGGGCAAGGCTGTACCTGCTGGATGAGCCCATCGGCGGGGTGGACCCGGCGGCCCGGGACTACATTCTCAATACCATCATCACCAACTATGACCCCACCGCCACGGTGGTGATCTCCACCCACCTGATTGCCGACGTGGAGCGGGTGCTGGATGAATTTCTCTTTTTGTACCAGGGAAAGGTGGTCCGTCAGGGCATCGCCGATGAGGTCCGGGGAGAAACCGGCAAGTCTCTGGACGAACTGTTCCGGGAGGTGTTCAAATGTTTGCCAAATTGCTGAAATATGAGTGGCGGGCCACCCGGGGGATGCTGGGCCTGCTGAGCCTGATCTGCCTCAGCGCCGCCCTGCTGGGCGGTCTGGCCATGCGCTACCTGGTGTGGGTCAGCGAACTGGATTCCCAGGCCAATGTCTTGATTGTGCTCAGCGTGCTGACCATGATATTTGCATTTATTGCCATTGGCGTCTGCGCCGTGGCCATGGAACTGTATACCGTGTGGCGGTTTTACCGGAGCCGGTTCACCGACGAGGGATACCTGACCTTCACCCTGCCGGTGACCGCCCATCAGATTTTGCTTTCGAGTTATGTCAACTGTATCATTGGCATCATCTGCATGGCTGCGGCGCTGTGCGTCAGCTATCTGGTGCTGCTGCTTCTGGGTTTCTCGGCCCTGGAGAATTTCTTCCCCAGTCTGTGGCAGGTGCTGCCGGAGGCACTGGAGAATCTGGGCATGCTGTTCAGCCGGGAGGAGATGCGCTTCCTGTGGCTGCTCCTGCTGGAGCTGATTGTGGGCGTGCTCGCCAATACCACCATGTTCCTGCTGGCAGTGACGGTGGGCTCCATCCTGGCCAAGAAGCACAAGGTCCTGGCGGCAGTGGGCATCTACTACGGCATCAACATGGCCCTGTCTCTGGTGACGGGGGTGCTGGGGGCCATTCAGGGTCTTGTGAGCGCTACCTCCGGCGGCGTGGACGGGCTGTCCGTTCTGAACAGCATCACCCTGTGGACTTCGGCGCTGTTCCTGGCGGTGGCAGTGGGCGGATACTTCCTGACCCACTGGATGGTGAGCCGGAAGCTGAATCTGGCATAAGGAACGGACTCTCCCGCTGCACAGATTGAATCAAAGGCCCTCTGCTTTCGCAGGGGGCCTTCTCAGTGTACCCCCGAAATTCTCACTGTATTTGCCGCCCGCAGCGGCAAATCAGATTCCTTTTCGGCCGGGACCTGTGCCTGGACGAAAATACCGCTCAGGCTGCAAGTGTGGACGTTGTCCCCCACCGGGGGACAACGTATGCGCGCAGCAGACTGCGAAAACCTGTCGGAAAACCCCGAAGGGTTTTTCGGCAGGCTATAAAGGCCCTCTGCTTTCGCAGGGGGCCTTCTTTGACTGAAGCGGATTATACATGCATCCCCGACAGGGCGGAGGCAATGCTCTGGATATTCTCCTCGCAGGCGTCCTGATTGCGGCGGTAATACTCCTGAAACAGCACGTCCACCACAATGAGCTGGGCAATCCGGGCGGGAACGGAACCAATCTGGAATGGGCCCTCGTTGGAGCCGCAGCGCAGCACCACGTCCGCCAGACTGGCTGCCGGGGATTTGGGGAAGCGGGTGACCAGAATGGTGGAGATGCCCCGGCTTTTCGCCAGCTCCAGCACCTGCAGACCGCTGGTGGTTGCCCCGGAGTAGGAGAAGAGCACCACTACGGAATCCGCCGCCATGGTGGCTGCTGCGGACATCTGCATATGAGAGTCGGAAACGGCCTGAAATTTTCCGCTGACCATGGAGAACATGTGGGCGCACTCCTGGGCCATGATCATGGAGCCGCCGGAACCGATGCACATCACATGGGGAGCCCTCTCCAGCAGCTCCACCGCCTGGAGAACCCGTTCCGGGTCCACCAGCCGGATGGTCTGGGCCACGGCGTCGTTGGCCAGCCGGGCAACCTCCAGGCTGCATCCGCTGACGCTTCCCGCTTCCTTCTCGCTGGGGGCGGCGCTGGCGGCGCCATGGCGGGCTATGCTCTGGCCAAGAAGCGGTTCTACGGCCGGACCATCCTGTTCAGCCTGATCGTCTGCGCCATGGCCCTGCCCAAGCAGGTCATCCTGATTCCCCTGGTGCGGGAGATGTCCGCCCTGGGCCTGTACGACACCATCTGGTCCGTGATCATTCCCATTGTAGGCTGGCCCTTCGGCGTGTTCCTGCTGAAGCAGTTTGCAGAGGGCATCCCCACGGAAATGGTGGAGGCCTGCCGGATTGACGGCGCCAGCGAGTGGCGCACCTTCACCGACGTGATGTTCCCCATGATCAAGCCCGGCGTGGGCGCCTGCGCTATCTTCACCTTCATCAACTCCTGGAATGACTACTTCATGCAGTTGATCATGCTGATGAGCACCAAGGAACTGACCATCTCCGTTGGTATCGCCACCATGCAGGGCGAGAACTCCACGGATTTCGGTATCCTGATGGCGGGCTCCGCCCTGGCGTCTGTTCCCATCATCATCGTGTTCCTGATTTTCCAGAAGTATTTCACCAAGGGCATCACCATGGGTGCTGTTAAGGGTTGATTCTTTGGCACGGTCCCCTCTTCGGGAGGGGATCGTGCCCAATGTATGCGACAGAAGGAGAAATGTATTATGACTGACATCAAAAAGTACGAGGGCATTATCCCTGCGTTTTACGCCTGCTACGATGCCGAGGGAAAGATTAACCCCGACGCCGTCCGCAAGCTGACCCGGTATTTCATTGAGAAAGGCGTCAAGGGCGTGTATGTAGGCGGCTCCTCCGGCGAGTGCATCTACCAGAGCAAGGAAGAGCGGAAGCTGGTGCTGGAGAATGTAATGGCGGAGGCCAAGGGCAAGCTTACTGTGATTGCCCACATCGCCTGCAACAACACTGCCGACTCTCAGGAACTGGCGGCTCACGCCGAGAGCTTGGGGGTGGACGCCATTGCCTCCATTCCCCCCATCTATTTCAAGCTGCCGCCCTATGCCATTGCCAAATACTGGAATGACATGAGCGCCGCCGCTCCCAACACCGACTTCATTATTTATAACATTCCCCAGTTGGCCGGCGTGGCCCTGACGGTGCCCCTGCTCCAGGAAATGCTGAAGAACCCCCGGGTCATCGGTGTGAAGAACTCCTCCATGCCCACCCAGGACATCCAGATGTGGCGGGATGAGGGCGCCATCGTCTTTAATGGTCCCGACGAGCAGCTGATTTCCGGCATGGTCATGGGCGCCACCGGCGGCATCGGCGGCACCTACGGCGCCATGCCCGGGCTGTACAAGAAGCTCTTTGAGCTGGTGAAGGCCGGCGACCTGGCCACTGCGCTGGATATCCAGAACGAGTGCTGCCGGATCATCTATAAGATGTGCTCCGCCCACGGCAATATGTATGCCGTAATCAAGGAGATTCTGCGCATCAACGAGGGCATCGACTGCGGCAGCGTCCGGGCCCCCCTGGCGGAGATGATCGAATCCGATTACCCCATTGCCAAGGCGTGCGCAGAGATGATCCGTGCCGCTGTGGCGAAGTACTGCTGAGCGTAAAAGCCGCCGGGGCCCCCTCCGGCGGCTTTTACGAAATAGGGGATTTTTGTACATCCATGGGAGATTCTGCCATGGAATCCCAGGGAATCTGTGCTATAATGACAATATAATTATTCCGGAGGAGGAATGTCAAATGCAGTATTTAGGCATCGACTATCAGATGAAGCACCCCCCCAAGCTGGACCCCACCTTTATTCCCTTCGGTGTGTGGCGGGAAGCGTACCTGAAGGGGGCAACGAAGCCCCTGGCCATTGCCCTGGAGCGGGATAAGGGCCGGGTTTCCGTCCACCATACCTTTATCCACGGCACCCCGGAGATGGCGGAAGCCGATTACCGGTATGTGGAGCGGTATGTGAAGTTCCTGCTCTGGTCCACCGGCGGATTCCGGGTGTCCATCTGCGGGTGCAGCGAACTGGCCCAGCGGCTGCAGAAGGCCTACACCCCCGAGGGGGAGCGGCACTTTGACTTCACCTTTGTCAACCAGCTCTATGAACGGGACCTGGAGATTCTGGACCTGCCTCTGGAGGCGTGCCCCACTGCCAATGAAACAGCGGAGCCCATGGGCGGCAACATGGACGGCTGCCGCATCGGTTTTGACGCCGGCGGATCCGACCGGAAGGTCTCCGCTGTCATCGACGGCGAGTGCGTGTACTCCGAGGAAGTGGTGTGGTTCCCCAAACTCCAGGAGGACCCGGATTATCACTTCGGCCACATTGTGGAGGCCTTCAAGACCGCCGCTTCCAAGATGCCCCGGGTGGACGCCATCGGCGTCTCCTCTGCCGGAACCTTTATCGGCAACGCCCCCATGGTGGCGTCCCTGTTCATCAAGGTGCCCCGCTCCAACTGGGACAAGGTCAAGACCATCTATGACCGGGCTGCGGCGGAAATCGACCCCAACATCCCCATTCTGGTGGCCAATGACGGCGATGTGTCCGCCCTGGCCGGCGCCATGGGCCTGGGCAAGGGCAATCTGATGGGCATTGCCATGGGCACCTCCGAGGCGGTAGGTTATGTTGACCAGGACAAGAACGTGCTGGGCTGGATCAACGAGCTGGCCTTCGCCCCTGTGGACCTTCAGGCGGGGGCCATGCAGGACGAGTGGTCCACCGACTATGGCGTGGGCTGCAAGTATTTCTCTCAGGATGCTGTCATCAAGCTGGCTCCCGCGGCGGGCATTGAGCTGGATGAGAACCTGTCTCCTGCGGAGAAGCTGAAGGTGGTCCAGGGCTTGATGGCGGAGGATGATCCCAGAGCCCAGGCGATTTTCGAGACCATCGGCGCGTACCTGGCCTACACCGTGGTGCTGTACTCCCAGTTCTATGACATTGAGCACATGATGATGCTGGGCCGTGTCATGTCCGGCAAGGGCGGCGACACCATTCTGAACGTGTGCAACGCCGTGCTGGCCGACGAGTTCCCGGCGCTGGCTGCCAAGTGCGAGGTCATGCTCCCCGACGAAAAGACCCGCCGGGTGGGTCAGTCCGTGGCTGCCGCCAGCCTGCCCAAGCTGAAGTAAAGAGAACCCCCTTCCATACAAATAAGCCCGCCCCGGTTTCCGGGGCGGGCAAAGTGTGTCGAAGAAGTCTTGCTGCGTTTGCTGCCAGCAGCGGCAAATAAAATGAAATCAATTTTCGGCCGGAACCTGCGCCTGGCCGAAAATACTTCTCAGGCTGCAAGTGTGGCATTCGTTCCCCACGGGGGACGAATGATGCGCGCAGCAGACTGCCAAACCTGTCGGAAAGCCCCGAAGGGGGTTCCCGACAGCCTGAAGCCCGCTCCGGTTTCCGGGGCGGGCTGAATTTGTCTGGCTTGGGGTTATTTGACCGGGGGGTGTTCGGCGATATAGTCGTCCAGAATCCGGGCGGCGGTCATAACCATCCGAGCGCAGGGACGAACCTTGTAATATTCCGCTGTCCGGGGAGATGGATTGGGGTCCGAGGACGGATTCTTCAGAATCTCCCGGCAGACGATGCTGCCCACCTCTTCCCGGAACTGCCCGGCCAGGCGCTGAACCAGCTGATAGTGGGCTTTTTTGGCAGCGTCCCCTGGGCCGGGGTCGGTGTAGCCGTAGAGCAGCCCCGCTACCATCAGCATTCCGCTGACCGCCCCGCAGACCTCCCGCAGACGGCCCATGCCGCCGCCGAAGGAGCAGGCCATCCGGGCGGCAAAGTCAGGCTCCAGGCCGGTCACGTCGCAGAAGGCCACCACCACCGCCTGGGCGCAGTTGCTGCCGCTGAGAAAAAGCTCCGCCGCTTTTGTGCTGTGATCCATGGATTCATTCCTCCCGTTTTTTCTACAGTGTAGCACATTCTCCGGGGGCTGGCAAGGGGGCCAGCCGCAGGGGAACCGGCTGACGGATGGTCATGGAATCCGGGGTAACGGCGCAGTCCACGGCGAGAACGGTCACCCCTGCCGCCGCAGCCGCCCGGAGGGCATCGGCAAAGGCCGGGTCCGTGCGGTCATTGGGGCGGAAGCAGGTCACATCGGACATCTGAATCACAAACAGCACATAGGCCCCGTAACCTTCCCGGGCTGCCTGAATCAGACCCCGCAGGTGCTTGGCGCCCCGCTGGGTGGGAGCATCGGGGAAGGCGCAGACGCCGTTTTCCTCCAGGGTGACGCCCTTCACTTCCAGAAAGCAGGGCGTGCCGTTCCGGATGAAGGAGAAGTCAAACCGGGAATCCCCGTGGACGGTTTCCGCCCGGAGCTGCTCCACCGGGCCGAGGCCGCCTTCCGCCAGCCACTGGCCTGCGGCAATGTTGGGGGCCTGGGAGTCCATGTTGATCAGGCGGGCGCCCTTCTCCACGGCAATCAGGTCGAACTGGGTTTTCCGGTTGGGATTCTCCGCCTGCTGGCACCAGACCCGGACGCCTGGAATCAGCAGCTCCCGGCAGCGGCCGGTGTTTTTGACGTGGACCACCTGGGGCTGCCCCTGAATGTCCACATGGGCGATGAAACGGTTGGGACGGCTGTGAAAGACGCCGGGTACCATACGGGGGTAATCCATGGGGCGCCACCTCCTGTTTGTTCGTTGCTGCTTTCGCAAGAACCATCCTACCAGAAATTTTAGAAAATGCAACGAGAACTTTTGAAAAAGGTGTTGACAATTTCCGGAATTGTGTTATAATGAAGAACGCTCCGGTACGGAGGCATAGCTCAGCTGGTTAGAGCGCATGCTTCACACGCATGAGGTCACAGGTTCGAGTCCTGTTGTCTCCACCAAGAGGATTAGTGTAACGGTAGCACACCGGACTCTGACTCCGTTCGCGGGGGTTCGAATCCCTCATCCTCTGCCAAGAAACCAACCACGGAAGTGGTTGGTTTTTTTGTTCACAGGGATTCGAACCCATCTAAATGGGGCAGTCCGGCGGACTGCCCCCAGCCGACGGCTGGACGGCGGCAGCACCATACCGTTTCCCGGTGGGAAACGGGCAGTCGAATCCCTCATCCTCTGCCAGAAGAGGCCAACCACGTTTGTGGTTGGCCTTTTTTGCGTTCACCAGGAGGGATTCGAACCCATCTTAGTGGGGCAGTCCGGCGGACTGCCCCCAGCCGCCGGCTGGACGGCGGCAGCACCATACCGTTTCCCGGTGGGAAACGGGCAGTCGAATCCCTCATCCTCTGCCAGAAGAGACCAACCGCAATAGCGGCTGGTCTTTTTTGCGTTCAGCGGAAGGGATTCGAACCCATCTTAATGGGGCAGTCCAGCGGACTGCATCTGAATCCTGGATGCACTGCGTTCAGGATTCTTGTTTTTTCACTTTTCCCTTTTCATTCCCTGCTGCCCGTCTCTGGGGAATGGACAAACTCCGGCTTTCATGGTACAATGGCGGGGAAGCCAAGGAAAAGGAGGAAAACTGGATGCAAGTGACATTCATCGGCCACAGCGGCTTTCTGGTGGAGACGGAGGGAAGCTACTATCTGTTCGACTACTACCAGGGAACATTGCCCACCCTGAACCCGGACAAGCCCGTGGTGGTACTGGTCAGCCACGGCCACCGGGACCACTATAACCCGGAGGCGCTGTCCCTGCTGGAAGAGCAGGGGATGAAGCGGATTGATCTGGTGCTTTCCTCCGACATTCCGGCGGCGAAGCGGCCGGCGGGACGGCCCTGCCTGGTGGTTTCCCCGGGGGAAACCCACACCCTGGCCCAGGGACAAACCTTGACCACCTACGACTCCACAGACATGGGCGCGTCATTCCTGCTCCGGGATGGGGAGGACTGGTTCTTCCACGCCGGCGACCTGAACGACTGGGTCTGGGAAGGGGAGCCGGAGGTGGACAACCGGCAGATGACTCAAGCCTACCGGGAGGAAATCGATCGCCTGGCCCGGGACCTTTCCGGCAGAGCGCTGGACGCCGCCTTTGTGGTGCTGGACCCCCGGCAGGAGGGGGCTTATGACCGGGGAATGGCCTATTTCCTGGAGCGGGTGCCTGCCCGGCGGGTTTACCCCATGCACTTCTGGGGCCAGCCCCAGGTGATTGACCGGTTCCTGGAAGCCTATCCCCAGTACCACGGACAGATTATGGAGGTTGGAATATGAAATTCCGGATGTATCACGAAAATTACAATGTGTCCGATTTGGACAAGTCTCTGGCTTTTTACGAAAAGGCCCTGGGCCTGAAGGAAAAGCGCCGCATCAGCGGCGATGGGTTTATCATCGTCTATGTGGGAAACGGGGAAACCGACTTCGAGCTGGAACTGACCTGGCTGGAGGACCACCCCCAGCCCTATGACCTGGGGGAGTGTGAGTTCCACCTGGCCTTCCGCACCGACGATTTTGAAGCCGCCCACCGGCTCCACCAGGAGATGGGCTGCATCTGCTATGAGAATCCCGCCATGGGAATCTACTTCATCACCGACCCCGACGGCTACTGGCTGGAAATCGTACCCAGCCGGTAACGGCCCCGCCGGAACAGAGAAAGGGGATGACCCCAATATGCGGGCCAGAAACTGGCTGGCAGGACTGCTGCTGGCCATGGTGCTGACGGGCTGCGGCCTGGGAGAAACCGGGCAGCAGGCGGCGCAGCGGCGGTGCGCAGAAATCCAGGACCTGTATGCCGGACTCTATGAAACCGCCCGGTGGGTCCAGCCGGAGGATCAGTGGGAAGCGCCTGCATTGACCCAGGAATCCCGGGATGAAATGGAAACCTGCCTGATGGCGGCGGGATTGGATGTGGTAGACAGCAGCGAAATCTGTCCGGACTATCTGACCACCGGAGACCGGTTCCGCACCTTCTGGAACCAGGCCCAGGCGGGAAACGCCGGGGAGCAGGAGGTCCTCTACCTGAAGGAAAACGGGGACCTGTATTACCAGCGCTTTTACAGCCAGGGGGACGCCGTCTGGGTGGAAAGTCTGTTTGCCCCCATGGACGCCGGGGAGCCGTCCTATGAATGCCATGAGATTCAGGACTGGGCTCTGACGGAGCGGGGGAACTTCTACTATCGGATTTACCCGGCGGACGATCCCCATTATGCGGATTTTTCCATGCTCCGGCTGACGGCCCCGGACCCGGAGCTGTGGGCGCTGAACCAGCGCTATGTCCAGGCGGGCAGCTATATCGCCACCAACGTCTTTCTCATCGACTGGTGGGAGGATGACTTCGGGGAACTGAGCTTCAACGACCTGTGGGAACACCTTTACTATGTGTGCTATGGCACCCAGTTTCCCACGGCTGGCTATGAATACGATGCCCCCATGCACTGCTACCGGATTCCTGCGTCGGAATTTGAGCAGGTGATGCTGCCCTTCTTCGCCATTGACCGGGACACCTTCCGGGAATTGGCCCAGTATGCCCCCCAGACGGACACCTACCCCTGGCGGGCCATGGAGGCGGATGACCACACCTTCCTGCATTTCTACACCATCGCCCCGGAGGTGACGGCCTGCCGGGACAACGGCGACGGAACCCTGACCCTGACGGTGGAGCTGTATTCCACCGACCTGAAAACTGACTGCCTGTTTGCCCACGAGCTGACGGTGCGGCCCCTGGGGGAGACGGACTTCCAGTTTGTGGGGAACCGGATCACCTTCCAGACGGAGGAGTACGGCCTGCCGTACAGCCGGCCCCGGCTGACCTGGGGAGAGATGCGCTGACCGGCAGCACAATGCCCCCATACCATTCTTGCAGGAACGGTATGGGGGCGGTTTTCTACCAATAGGGATTCCATTGGGTCAGGTAGCGGGTGAGCGCTTCCATGTAGAAGTAGTCTCCCCAGCTGGTGCACTCGTCCACCCCCTCCGGGACACAGGTGTTATAGGGGCTTTGCTTGCTGTAGGTTCCGTGGAGCAGCTGCCCCCCGCCGGGAGTGACCTGAGAGGGAACATAGTCCTTTGCCAGGGAGAAAAGCATCTGCCCCGCCAGACGGCGGCAGGCTGCCCCCTCATCCGCCGGGAGGCTGGCTGCGGCTTCCAGCAGACCGCAGGCCGCAATGGCCGCCGTGGAGGAGTCCCGGGGCTCATCGCTGCCGTCCTGGAAAATCATGTCCCAGTAGGGCACCAGGTCCTCCGGCAGCCGGGACAGGTAAAAGTCCAGCGCCTTGCGGAAGGTATCCAGGTACTCCGGCCGGGGCTCGTAGCGGTAGCTCAGCACGCTGCCGTAAATGCCCCAGGCCTGCCCCCTGGCCCAGAAGCTGTCCGCCCGATAGCCCTGGCAGGTCTCCCCCCGGTCCGGAGTTCCGTCGGGATGGAGGAAGAAGGTGTGGTAGGTGGAGCCGTCCGGCCGGAAGGAATACCGCAGGCAGGTGGCGATGTGCCTGCGGGCCAGATCCCGGTACTTCCGGTCCCCGGTCTCCCGGCTGGCCCAATAGAGCAGGGGCAGATTCAGCAGGCAGTCGATGATGAAGCGGTGGTTCCCCGGTTCCGCCATGGCCCCCCAGGCCTGGAAAAAATCTCCCACCGGGTGGAACCGGGTGAGCAGCTGATCCGCCGCCAGCAGAGCGGCCTCCCGGGCGGTTTTGTCCCCGGTCAACTTCCAGGCCGCCACACAGGAGGGAGAGTAGAGAAAGCCCATGTCGTGGTGATCCACCACGATTTTCTCCACAATCCGCCGGTGGAAGGAGGGCACCGTCGCCAGCCCGGCCTCCCGGAAATCCGGGTCCCCGGTGCGCTCGTAGGCCAGCCAGATTTCCCCGGGCCAGAAGCCGTTGGTCCACTGGTCGTTGCCGCAGGGGGGATAGACGCCGTTTACGCTGGAATGGTTCTGGCAGCAGCCGGCGTACAGGGGCAGATTCCGGCGCACCTGGGCCACCGCCCGGTCCAGGGCGGCCTCCGCCTGGGTCCGGGAGAGAACGGGATTGGAAAAGGTCTGCATAAAAATCACCTGTCCTGCGGAGCGGGCTGAACACGCCGCTCCCGAAAATGCGGAGCGCCCCAAGCACTTCGGAGGAGAACCCAAAGAAATAACCCCCGGCTTGTTACGGATTTTTCGTAACCGGCCGAGGGCTATTTCGCAAAACTGTTGGGTTCCGTCATTTGCATAACCTCCGAATTCTCCAGATTTGGAAGCTTGCTTCCAACATGGGACGCACTCTTCTTTGCAGCTTCATCATAACCTGCCCCGGGGATTTTTGCAAGATGGGATGTTCCATAAGAAAGCCGGGAAAATGTTGGACAAAGTGAGAATGGACAGACCCGAACCGGTGTGCTATACTGAACATGTTGGGCGGCCAGGACGGCCGCCCTTTTGCCGGATGAAAAACAGACTGCGGGAGGTGCGGCAGTGAGAGAGGACAATCTGACCCAGGGACCGATTCTGCAGAAGCTGCTGCGCTTCGCTCTGCCCATGATCGGCGGCAACTTGCTGCAGCAGGTCTATAATCTGGTGGATACCCTGGTGGTGGGCCGGTGCATCGGCGCCGACGCTCTGGCGGCGGTGGGCTCCGCCTATACCCTGATGGTGTTTCTGACTTCCATCGTCATCGGGCTGTGCATGGGCAGCGGGGCCTTCTTTTCCGCGGACTACGGTGCCGGGGACCGGGAGGCCCTGGGGGAGGACATTTTCCTCTCCTTCCGCTTCATTCTGCTGGTGTCGGTGGTGCTGTGCCTGTCCCTGTACCCGGGGATGGAGGCCATTCTGACGGTGCTGCAAACCCCGCCGGAGCTGATGGACATGACCCGGGACTATGTAGCGGTGATTTTCGGGGGCATGGTGTTTGTGTTTCTGTATAACTTTTTTGCCTTCCTGCTCCGGGCCATGGGCAACTCCCTGGCTCCCCTGGGATTTCTGGGGGTGTCCACGGTGCTGAACATCGGGCTGGACCTCTGGTTCGTGGCAGGGCTGGATATGGGGGTGGCGGGAGCCGCCTGGGCCACGGTGATTGCCCAGGCCGCCGCAGGCGCGGGCATCTGGCTGTACGCCTGGAAAACCCTGCCCCTGCTCCGCCGGGGCCGAACCCGCCGGACCCCGGGGCGGCTGGGGACCATCATCTTCAACGACATTGCCACCGGCATCCAGCAGTCGGTGATGAACTTCGGCATTCTGATGATTCAGGGGCTGGTCAACAGCTTCGGCGCCGGGGTAATGGCGGCCTTCGCCGCCGCGGTGAAAATCGACACCATCGCCTATATGCCTGCCCAGGAATTCGCAAACGCCTACTCCCTGTTCGTCTCCCAGAATCACGGGGCGGGAAAGCCGGCGCGCATCCGGCAGGGCGGCCGGATTTCCTTCGCTGTCTCCGCACTGTTCTGCGCCGGGGTGTCCGCCCTGATCTGGCTGCTGGCGGAGCCGCTGATGCTGCTGTTTATTGAGCCGGAGCAGGGGGAAATTGTGGCGGAGGGCGTCCGGTACCTGCGCATTGAAGGGGCGGCCTATGTGGGAATCGGCGTGCTGTTCCTGTGGTACGGCTATTTCCGGGGCATCGGGAAGCCCCATATCTCCCTGATTCTCACAGTGATCTCCCTGGGCACCCGGGTGGCGCTGGCCTACGCCCTGGCCCCCCGGACCCCGCTGGGGGTGACGGCCATCTGGTGGGCCATTCCCATCGGCTGGGTGCTGGCAGACGCAGCGGGACTGGCCTTCTGCCGGAGCGCAGAAAAAGAACACAGCGGAAAATTCCCACGCAAGGAGGCATTGTAATGTGGTTTCGAAAAAAGCGGGAGACATCTTCCTATGACCCCCAGACCCAGCAGCCGGTGATCCGCACCAGCATCTGCACCGGAGAGCAGGTGGCGGGCTTCCGGAACAAGCAGACCGGGAAATTCAGCGAGGTGATGCTCCTCCGGGATAACCGGGACCTGGAAAGCTTCTGCAAAACCTATGGCGTCTCCCAGGAGGAGATTTCCAGGGAGTATTGACCGGACACGAAAGGAGACTGGGTCATCATGGACAAGCGAACGGGCCGGCGGCCCAACGTGGTATTTTTCCTGGCGGATGATATGGGGGCCTGGGCCCTCCACTGCGCCGGGAACGACGATATTCAGACCCCCAATCTGGATAAAATCGGGGAAAAGGGGATGTGCTTTGACAATTTCTTCTGCGCCTCCCCGGTCTGCTCCCCCGCCCGGGCCTCCATCCTCACCGGCACCATGCCCTGCCGGCATGGGGTGCTGGACTGGCTGGACGGGGGAAATCTGGACAGGGAGAATCCCTTTACCTGGGGCAAGCTGGAATTTGCGAAGGAGACCCGCCCCATCCGGTACCTGGAGGGACTGACGGCCTATACCGATCTGCTGGCCCAGGCGGGCTACCAGTGCGGCCTGTGCGGCAAGTGGCACCTGGGGGACAGCCTCCAGCCCCAGCACGGCTTTACGGACTGGTATACCATTGCCCGGGGCGGCTGCGGCTACTATCACCCGGAAATTGTGGAGAACGGTCAGGTGCGCTATGAAAACCGCTATGTCACCGACCTGATTGGAGAGCGGGCCAGAGAATTGGTCCGGCAGTACGCCGGGCAGGAGCGTCCCTTCTACCTCAGCGTCCACTTCACGGCTCCCCACGACCCCTGGGATGCGGACCAGCACCCCAGGGAGTATCTGGACCGGTATGCGGACTGCGCCTTCACCGCCGCACCGGAACGGCCCTACCATCCCAATCAGGTCCGCACTTGCCAGCATGGCACCGGGGAGCGGCGCAAGGAACTGCTCCGGGGGTACTACGCCGCCATTACCGCCATGGACCATCAGATCGGGCTTGTCCTGGAGGAGCTGGAGCGGCAGGGGGTGCTGGACAATACCCTGGTGATCTTTACCTCGGACAACGGCATGAATCTGGGCCAGCACGGCGTCTGGGGCAAGGGAAACGGCACCTTCCCTCAGAATATGTACGATTCCTCGGTGAAGGTGCCCATGCTGATGATGGGGCCGGGCATAACCCCGCCGGGCCGGGTGTGCGGTCAGATGTTCAGCCATTATGACCTGTTCCCCACCCTGTGCCAGCTGTGCGGGGTGGAATGCCGGACCCGGCAGCCCCTGCCTGGCAGGAGCTTTGTTCCCTGGCTGCGGGACCCGGACCGGGAGCAGGATGCGCCGGTGGTGGTGTTTGACGAATACGGACCGGTGCGGATGATCCGCCGCCGGGACAAGAAGCTGGTGCTGCGCTACCCCTACGGTCCCAATGAGCTGTACGATCTGGAGCGGGACCCGGGAGAGGAAGAAAATCTGTACGGCCGGCCTGACTATGAAGCCCTGGTCCTGGAACTGGGGCGGGAACTGGACGGATGGTTCCTCCGCTGGGCGGACCCGGGATTTGACTCCCGGTGCGAGGCGGTTGCCGGCACCGGTCAGCACGACCGGCCGGGCAGCTACGCCTCCATGACGGACCGCTACGGCGAAAAGCCCGGCTATGTAGAAGCGTAATCCCGCCGGAGGAAAAATCCCGGCGGGAGAACAGGAGCCTTCCTTATCCCAACAGGGTAAGGCTCCCTGGAAAGAGGGAATTTCAATGGAACGATACCAGGACATCAACAAGGAAACCATCGACCGCTGGATTGCGGAAGGCTGGAAGTGGGGCATTCCCATCTCCCACGAAGAATTTGAGCAGGCGAAGCAGGGGATCTGGGACGTGCTCCTGACCCCCACCCGGAAAGTGCCCCATGCCTGGCTGGGCGATTTGAACGGGAAGAAGGTTCTGGGCCTGGCCTCCGGCGGCGGTCAGCAGATGCCGATTTTTGCGGCGCTGGGGGCACAGTGTACGGTGCTGGACTATTCTCCCCGGCAGATTGCCTCGGAGCTGGCAGTGGCCCGGCGGGAGGGCTATGAAATTCAGGCCATTGAGGGGGATATGACTCAGCCCCTGCCCTTCCCGGATGAGACCTTTGACCTGATTTTTCATCCCGTGTCCAACTGCTATATCCGGGATGTGTACCCGGTTTTCCGGGAAGCTTTCCGGGTGCTGAAAAGGGGCGGCGTGCTGCTGTCCGGCCTGGGGAACGAAATCAACTACATTGTGGACAAGGACGAGCGGGAAATCATCTGGAAAATGCCCTTCGACCCCACGGTGGACCCGGCGGCGAAGGCATTCATGATGGAGGAGGACTGCGGCATCCAGTTTTCCCACACCCTGGAGGAACAGTTGGGAGGCCAGCTGAAAGCGGGCTTCTCCCTGGTGGACCTGTACGAGGACACCAACGGGGAAGGGCGGCTGCATGAACTGAATATCAAGACCTACCTTGCCACCAGGGCGGTGAAGGGATAGCCCGGATCCGGGGACTCAGGGGGTGATGGCGATTTTCATCACATGATCCTGCTTCCCCTCAAACAGTTCATAAGCCTGGGCAATGTCTTTCAGGGGGAACCGGTGGGTAATCAGGGGCGTGGTGTCCAGCTTCCCCTGGGCGATCAGCCGGAGAATCTCTTCACAGTCGCAGCCGTCCACCCCGCCGGTTTTGAAGGTCAGGTTCTTGCCGTACATCTCCGGCAGGGGCAGAACCTGAGGCCCGTCGTAGAGGGCCACCACCGAGACCAGGGCATTGGGCCGGGCGCACAGCCAGGCCAGCCGGAAGGTATCCGGCGTCCCTGCCACTTCCAACACCACATCGGCGCCGCCGTGGCGGCTGTGGGCCTGGACAAATTCGGGGCATTCCGCCGGGTCGCAGACCAGCACCTGGGGATAGTGGGTCCGGACGAAGGCCACCCGGTCCGGGTCCTTCTCGCACACGATGACCTGCCTGGGCTGCTTCAGCAGCACACACAGCAGGGTGCAGATTCCCGTGGGACCGGCGCCCAGAATGAGAACAGTGTCCTCCGGGGTGATGTCCGAAATCCGGGCGGCCCAGAAGCCGGTGGCCAGGACGTCTCCCACAAACAGGGCCTGCTCGTCGGAGACATTGTCTGGAATCCGATTCAGCCCCTGGTCGGCGTAAGGGACCCGGACATATTCCGCCTGACCGCCGTCAATGCGGCAGCCCAGGGCCCAACCCCCGTTGGGGTCGGTGCAGTTGTTCACGAAGCCCCGGCGGCAGAAAAAGCAGTCTCCGCAGAAGGTTTCCACGTTGACTGTCACCCGATCCCCCGGGCGGACGCTGGCGACCTGATCCCCCACGGACTCCACAATTCCCACCATTTCATGGCCCACGGTGATGCCCGGCACCGCCCGGGGAACCGAGCCGTGCTTGATGTGCAGGTCGCTGGTGCAGATGCTGCTCAGGGTGACCCGGACAATGGCGTCCCGGGGGTGGCGGAGTTCCGGCTTGGGTTTTTCCAGCAGGGCAAAGGTCCCTTGTTTCACATAGGTATACGCATACATGGCAGCTGCCTCCTTGATTGACGGTGGATATGCGGATCCGGCTCCCCAAAAAGACAAAGAAATAACCCTCGATTTGTTACGCTTCCTTGTAACCAATCGAGGGTTATCTCATGGAATTGTTGGGTTCCGTCATTTGCATAACCTCTACTTTCTACAGACTTGGAAAGATTCCATCAGTACATTGGACTCACTCCTTTTTTGTAGCTTCATCATACGCCGGAAAGATGAAAAATGCAAGATGGAATGTTTCATAAGAAAGCGGCGGGAAGATCAGGCATAATGAGAATAGACAAGCGGTGTCTGCCGTGGTATACTAAAACTGTTAGGCGGCTTCCGGGAGGAAGCCGCCTTGGCTTGCTAAGCCCACCCGTTTTCCGCCAGCCGCTCCCGATCGGCCCGTCTGGATCTGGGGCCTTGCTCCAGCGTCTCCAGACAGCGGGAATGCCAGATATTTTATAGGAACAGCGAGAGAATTGATAGATTTCTGAATGAAGATTTGCTATGATAGCAGCGGAAAATAGAATGCCAGTGTCAGGAGGTATGGTATGCGAGAATTCGAATGCGGGCTGAACGCCCCGATTGTGGAAACAACCAAAGGAAAGCTCCGGGGCTACACCTTCCAGGGGGTGCACCATTTCCTGGGAATCCGTTATGCCAGAGCAAAGCGATTCGAAATGCCCGTCCCGGTGGAACCCTGGGAGGGGGTGAAGGACGCCGTCAGCTACGGCATGATCTGCCCGGTGCTGTCCGAGCCCCAGCCCACAGGAGAGGTGATGATTCCCCACCGGTTCTGGCCCTCCTCGGAGCACTGCCAGTATCTGAATATCTGGACCACCGCCCTGGACCGGAATGACAAAAAGCCTGTCCTGTTCTGGATTCACGGCGGGGGCTACGCCTCCGGCTCCTCCATTGAGCAGGTGTGCTATGACGGTTTCAATCTGGCCAAACTGGACGATGTGGTGTTTGTCTCCGTGAACCATCGGCTCAACGCCTTCGGATATCTGGATGTGTCGGATTTCGGGGAGAAATATCACAATTCCTGCAACGCAGGCATGGCGGACCTGGTGGAGGCCCTGCGCTGGGTCCGGGAGAACATCGCCGCCTTCGGCGGTGATCCCGACAACGTCACCATTTTCGGCCAATCCGGCGGCGGGGGAAAGGTGACGGTGCTCAATCAGATTCCGGCGGCCGATGGACTGTTTGCCAAGGCCATCGTCATGTCCGGAGTGCTCCCCGAGGACCACTTCGGCACCGGGGTGGAACCAAAGGCCCTGGTGGAGAAGGTCATGGCCTTCCTGAACATTCCGGACGGGAATATAGAAAAGCTGGCGAAAACTCCCACCCCTCAGTTTATCTGGGCCATGAACAAGGCCGTCGCCTTCTTCCGGAAGGCGGGCAAGCAGGTGAACTGGGCCCCCAAACCAAACGACTATTATCTGTGCGATCCCCTGGCGGGAGACTTCACGGCCCATTCCCTGACGGTGCCCACCATGGTCGGCACGGTGATCGGGGAGTTCGGCGCCCCCCTGAAGGTGGGGCAGCGCTCCAAGCTGACCACCGGAGAGCAGGAGAAGATTGTGAAGGATTTCTACGGCGAAGCAGCCGGGGAGACAATTCTCGCCGCCTTCCGGAAAGCTTACCCCGACATCGATGTGGTGTACGCCACGGATCTGGAATTGTTCTTCCTGCCCGATACCGTGCGCTATGTGAAGAAAAAAGCAGCCGAAGCCACCGCTCCTGTGTATAACTACCTGTTTGCCAAGATTTTCGACTATGACGGGGGACGGGCCGCCTGGCACTGCTCCGACATCCCCTTCTTCCTGCACAACGCAGAGATGATTCCCATCTGTCACCAGGAGAACTACCGGTACCTGGACCGGGTTATGTCCGGGGCCTTCGTGAACTTTGCCCGCACCGGCAATCCCAACACCCAGGGACTGCCTCAGTGGGATCCCTGCGGCAAGGAGAAGATGGTGACCATGGTATTCAACGACAGATGTTATGTAAATGAGGATATGTTCGATCAGCTCCTTCCTCTGGTTCAGAAGCACAAGCCCCCCTTCCAGTTCGCCTTTGAGGTTCCGGACGAGGAGGACGGGGAATCCGGCAGCGCCTGGGTTTTCTGAAAAAGACAGGAGCTGCGCCTGGAATGCCAAAAGCCCCGGGCAGGACAAGTTGGTGCAAAAACCGCCTGATTCAAAAGAATCAGGCGGTTTTTCTCGGAAAAGGACGGAACCCAAACCTTCGGCCTCCAGGATCCCGGCTGCCCCGGCCGTGCGCTCCCTATGGCGCCGTGGCGACGGGAGTCTGCGGGTGAAGGACGGAAAGGGAGCGCATTTCATTGGTAAAAAACTGGAAATGAATTTCTTATATTTTTATGAAGATAAAGAATATCCATTGCAAATTGCAAGGAAATTTCGTATAATACAATGTAGGTTTTTAGATGTGTTGATAAGACTGTTTTCCCGGATGGCCTTGAGTACGAGCCGTCCGGTTGGCGGTGCGTCGGACAGAAACGGGCATCGCCTGGAGCGGCGAATCCATAGGAGGTATTTATGAAGAAACGAGTATTGAGCCTGCTGATGACGGCGGCCCTGGTGCTGTCCCTGGCGCCGGTGGGGGCATTGGCCGCCGAGAACCCGGCGGAGCAGGAGAATCCGGCCCCGGTGTGCAATTGCACCACGAAATGCGCCGAAGGTTCGGTGAACGACAGCTGCCCGGTGTGTGCTGCTGACCTGACGGCCTGCGCTGTACAGGAAGTCCAGCCGGAGCAGTCCCAGGAAAATGGGAATCCCCCGGCAGAGCCGGAAGCGCCGAAAGCCCCGGAGTGTAATTGCACCACCAAGTGCGCCGAGGGGAATGTGAATTCCGACTGCCCGGTATGCGGTGCAGCGGGTGCGGACCTGACGGTTTGCGCTGCACCGGAAGCTCGGCAAGAGCAGCCCCAGGTGGTTACCATTGAGAAATGGTCCTGGGTGGACACCATTCCCACATTGGCTTCTGATGGCAAGCTGTATCTGCCCTCTGCCATTACGGAAGCGAATCTGGCAGGGATAACGGATACCCTGCCCAAGAACATCGAAGCAAACGGACAGAGCATCCCGGTGTCCTGGGTCTATGCCCGGGAGACCCAGACCTTCACTGCCGCTCTGCCGGAGGGGTATGTCCTGGCGGAAGAAGCAGGTTCCCTGACCGTGGCGGTGGTGGTGATGGATGCCACGACGCTTCCTGTTGGCGACAGCGGCTTGACCGTGGGCGGCCAGGCCATCGGCAGCGGGGAATACTGGCTGACGGCAGGCGACGGCACTTTGAGCAAATATGACGGGGCCGACCAGCCGGCAGACAATTACATTCATTTTGATGGAAGTACCCTGACATTGCACGGGGCCGTCATCAGCGGCGGCATTGAATACAGCGGCAGCACGCTGACCATTGCGGTGGAAGGAATCAATCAGGTATCGGGCAGCGATGACGGCATCTTTGTCCATGCGGATACGGAAGCTGTGGCGTTGACGATCCAGGGAAGCGGCAGCCTGACCGTTTCGCCCGGTAACGCCGGAGCCGGCATCCATATCCTGGCCGGCACCGGAATGCAGGCAACCCTGACCGTTGATACCTGCGCTTTAAAAGCTGACGGAGATCCCGGCATTTCTTTCACCAGCAACGGCGGAGCGCCTTCCCCCAGTCTTGCGGTTTCGAACAGCGCCGTCGTGCTTGCCGGCGGGGGAATTGAGACTGCCGGCAGTGCTTCAATGAACAGCGTTTCCGGCACCGGCATTGTGTTCAACCAATCCAGCGGCACCGTGCATGGTGATGTGACCTTGAGCACCAGCATGACCCTGGAAAAGGGAGAGAAGCTGACCATTCCGGCAGGGGCGTCGCTCACCGTTTCCAGCGGCGTGTCCCTGACCAACAAGGGCACCATTACCAACGAAGGCACCCTGACCAACAATGGCACCGTTACCAACTACGGCACCATTAGTGGGACAGTGGAAGGTACGCCTGTCATTACGATTCTTTCCGGTGTTTCCTATGTGGAAAATGGAACGACCAAAACCTGCGACGCCACCCTGGTGACGGCTGATACCAAATCCTGGAATACAGGCTGGTACCTGGTGCGGGGCGATGTGACCATTGCGGGGCGGGTTACCGTCACCGGAGACGTAAAGCTGATTCTTGCCGATGGTGGTAAGCTGACGGTGAAGGGCATTACAGTTAACAGCCAGGATGTCCTTTCTATTTATGGTCAGAGCAAAGGAACAGGCGCCCTTTCGTCTACTTCAGAGAGTAATATCGATGCGGGCATTGGCTCATCGCGGTACAAAAATGGCGGAACAATCAACATCTATGGCGGTAATATCTCAGCCACCGGGGGAAAGGAAGGCGCCGGTATTGGCGGCTGCGGCTCCTGTGGCCATGCAGGGACGGTTAACATCTACGGCGGCACTGTTACGGCCACGGGCGGCGGATTAGGCGGCGCGGGTATTGGCGGCGGCGCATGGGATACGTCTGTGTCGGGGGCTGGAAATGGTGCGGATGTGCACATTTATGGCGGCTATGTAACGGCTACCGGCGGCGGCGGTGCTCCCGGTATTGGCGGCGGCGTTGGCGGCGGTGATACTGGTGAAAGCGGTACCTTCTCCACCGGAACCAACGGAAAAGCCTGGATCAAGGCCTCCTCCATCGTCGATCAGAGCGATAAAGGCAACTGGAGCGGCATTATTTTCCAAGGCTCCAATGGGGCGGTGTATGGCAGCCAGACCCTCAGCGCTGATTTCACCGTCGAATCGGGGAGCACCTTTACACTGCCTTTTGGCGCTGTCCTGACCATCCCCGCAGGCGTAACGCTGGAAAATCAGGGCACGCTGCGCATTTTTGACCAGTCCTCCTTGACCGGCGCAGGTGCGCTGGCCGGAGACAGCGGAACATACCAAATCACGAACCTGGCCCCGGAGATTACCGGCGGAGAGAACCTGACCTATACCGGTGCAGATCAGTTTGGCGAACTGAAGCTGACCCTGCCCGCCGGTCCGATAACCGTACAGGGAAGGGCTTTCAATGTTTACGGCTCTGCAGCGGGTTGGAGCATTGAGACGCAGATCATAAAGGATGCAGACCAATACACCGTCAAGGCCAGCGACAGCTTTAACCGGACCGTTGAGAAAACGATTGTGGTCAAGCCTGCCGAACTCACCATCACCGGCGCAACTCTGGCACCCAAGACCTACGACGGCACCACCGCCGCCGTGGTGGAGAGCGTGACCTTTGACGGCCTGGTGAACGGCGAAAGCCTGGTTCTGGGCACCGACTACACTGTTTCGGCCGCTTTTGACACCGCCGAAGCGGGTGAAAACAAGACTGCCACTGTTACCGTCACCCTGAAAAATAGCAACTATACCTTGCCGAACAATACGTACACCCTTCCCGGTCAAACCGTTGACCGGAAGGCACTGACCATCACTGCAAAGCCACAGACGATTCAGGAGGGGACCCAGATTTCCCAGGCTGTGGACCAGGTGACCGTCACCGGTCTGGTCAGCGGGGATGTGCTGAACGGCATCACCCTCACCCCCAGCACCCAGGATGTGACCACCACCGGCACCATTACCCCCTCGGCGGCAGTGATTGCC
>CASFNR010000021.1 GCA_949296115.1 uncultured Eubacteriales bacterium
CCCAGGTAGGCCAGGGGAATCCGCAGGGAGATCACCCGGCGATACACCAGATAAGCACCGCCGATCAGCAGCGCCAGGGTGGAAACTTCCCCGATGCAGCCGGGAATGTTGCCCAGGAACATATCCAGCAGGCTCTGCTCCGGCAGGGCAGGCATCACCATGTGGTGCAGCGGGGTTGCTGCGGTAACGGCGTCCGCCGTGCCCAGCAGGCCCTGGGGTTCAAAATACCGCACCAGATATGTGGGAAACACCAGCATCAGCAGGGCCCGGGCCGCCAGGGCGGGGTTGAAGGCGTTCTGGCCCAGACCGCCGCACATGGCCTTCACCACCAGAATGGCGAATACGCTGCCGATGGCCGCCACCCACCAGGGGGTGGTGGCGGGCAGGGTCAGGGCAAGCAGCATACCGGTGACCACAGCGGAGCCGTCCAGCTCCCGGTGGTCCCGGATGAGGAATCGGTTGGCCGCCAGCTCCGTCACCACGGCGCAGACAATGCACACCGCCGTCACAATGGCGGCGGAAACGCCGAAGTGGTAAATGCCGAACAGCAGGGCCGGCAGCAGGGCGATGTTCACATCCCGCATAATCCGACGGGTGGAGTCATTTCCCCGGATGTGGGGGGAAGAAGATACGGTGAGATTCATTTTCCCGCAGCCTCCCTTACTTTGGATTTGCCCTGCCGGATGGTCTCCACCAGAGGGAGCTTTCCGGGACAGGTATAGGAGCAGCAACCGCACTCCATACAGTCGAGCACATGGTAGCGCTTCAGGTCTTCCGGGCGGTTGCGATAGCGGTACAGGTACAGCGGCTGCAGATGCATGGGGCAGACCTGAACGCACCGGCCGCAGCGGATGCAGATGGGGTTCTCCTTCTCCTGGTTCCGGAACTGGGCCAGGCAGAGCACGGAGTTGGTGCCCTTGATGGTTACCGTCTCCAGATTCTCCTGGGCAAAGCCCATCATGGGGCCGCCGCAGACCACCTTCCACACATCATCGGTCAGGCCGCCGGCAGCGTCGATCAGCTCCTGGTAGGAGGTGCCAATGCGGCACAGCACATTCCGGGGGCTGCGCACCGCCTCGCCGGTGACGGTGACAATCCGCTCTGTCACCGGCTGACCCAGGCACACAGCCCGGTAGACCGCATAGTAGGTGGCGGCATTGAACACACCGCAGTGTACCGCCGAGGGCAGCTGGCCCGAGGGCACCTGCCGTCCGGTCACCGCCTGAATCAGCTGCTTCTCCGCACCCTGGGGGTAGCGGGTGGGCAGCACCATCAGTTCCATGTCCTTGGAATCCGTCAGCTTCTCCCGCAGAATGGAGATGGCTTCCTTCTTGTTGTCCTCCACCGCCAGCACCGTCCGGCTGGGGGTCAGCAGCTGGGCCACAATCCGGATGCCCTCCAGCACCTCAGCAGGGCTGGTCCGCAGGAGAATGTCGTCAGCCGTGATGTAAGGTTCACACTCACAGGCGTTGACAATCAGGGTATCGATTTTGCCCAGATTGGTCAGGGCCTTCATGTTGGAGGGGAAGGCCGCGCCGCCGTGGCCCACCACGCCGGCTTCCCGGATGATTGCCAGAATGGTATCCGTATCCAGCTTGGCGTAATCCGGATGGGGCACCAGGGTGGTGTCCGGGGTGTCCAAGCCGTCATTTTCAATCACTACAGACAGGATGTCCCGTCCGCTGGGATGCCGCCGGGGTTCAATGGCAATGACCTTGCCAGAGACCGAGGCGTGAACCGGGACGCACAGGCCCTGGCCGTCGCCCACCTTCTGTCCCTTCTTCACCGTGTCGCCCACCTGCACCAGCGGGGTGCAGGGCGCACCGATGTGCTGCTGCATGGGGATGGCCACTACCTTTGGCTGAAAGCCGGTATCCAGCTGGGCGCTGGAGGACAGGGCCTTTCGGTCCGCCGGATGCAGGCCGCCCCAAAAAAGACGTTTCATAGCTTCACCTTCTTACAAAATTCAAGTTCGGATATAGTCCTGAAATCCGGGACTATAGTACAGGGTTCCATCCAGCCCGACCCACAGGGCCTGGGCCCCTGCCTCGTCCAGCAGGGCCTGTCCCTGCTCCTGATCCATGAGAAACAGGGCCGTGGACAGGCAGTCCGCCAGGCCGGAATCCGGGCACAGGATGGTCACCGCCCGCCAATACCGGGCAGGCATCCGGGTGTCCGGGTCAATGATGTGGTGGTAGCGCACCCCATCCACAATGTAGTAACGCTGATAGTCGCCGCTGGTCACCACGCTGCCGGAGGAGATATTCAGGGTGTGCAGGTAGTCGTCTCCTCCCTCCGGAGACTGAACGCCCACCACCCAGTCCGCACCGGTGGGCTTGGGGCCGGTGGCGCAGACGTTTCCGCCCACACTGACCAGCATCCCTTCCTCAATGGTCCGGCACACCTGTTCCACCGACCAGCCCTTAGCCACGGCGCCCACATCCAGCTTCAGCTGGGGGTCGGCAAAAAACACCGTGCCCGCCTGCTCGTCGAGAATCACGTCGTCCATATCGCAGTGGGACGACGCCTCCTCCAGTGCCTGGGCATCCGGCAGAGCCGCCCGGTCCGGGTAGGTTACCCCTTCCTCCCGGGCATCGTGCCACAGGGCCAGCACACTGCCCATGGCCACGTTGACTTCCCCATCGGTGAGGGCGTCGTATTCCTTGCAGTCCTTCAGCAGCGCCATGATCCGGCTGTCCACCGCCACCGGAGCGGCAGCCGCCTGATCATTCACCACTTTCAGATTGACCACGCCTTCATATTCGTTGTAGATGTCAAACAGCTGATGATATTCCAGCAGCTCGTCGTGGATGGCCTGGGCCTTCTCCTGGAAAGCTTCCTCCGATTCGGCATAGCCCAGGATGGTGGTCACCGTGTCAAACAGGGTCAGGAAGGTGGCCTGATACTGTTTCGGTCCCTCCTGGGACGGAGCCGGTGCGGCGCATCCGGCCAGCAGGCAAATGGCGCACAGCAGCGCAGTCAGGGTACGGCGCATGGTTTTCAAATCAGCCCGCAGCCTTCTCAATCAGACCCAGGAAGCCGCCCACGGAGATGGTCACGGTGGTAGCCAGATCTGCATCGGTTACCTTGGAGCTCTCGTCCACGGCAATGCCCGCAACCTCGGCGGCAGTCTTGCCGGTGGCATAGGCAGCAAAGGCGGCAGCCTGCTCGTTCCACTCGTAAGCGCTTCCGGCATAAGCCTTCATGCCGTAGGCCTCGCCCAGCTCATTTTTGGTCTGCATGGGTGCGGTCAGGTCGGTGGTGATCTGTCCGGCGGTGTCAAAGCTGACCTTGGCCTGGAGGGCATCCAGAATGCAGCTGGTGATGGTCTCGCCGCTGAGGGTCAGGGCAACCACATTCACATCCAGCTGGGCGGTGCCGTTCTTATCCGTCTGGGCATCGGCGCTGCTGCCCAGGGCGTTGATGGTGGTCAGAACCAGCTTGTCTCCGGCCTGAGCGCCCAGAGAAACTGCATTGTCCGCAGCCTTTACAATGGTGTCAATGTAGCTGCCGATGGAAATGGTTGCGACAGAGGCCAGGTCGGCATCAGCAGCCTTGCCGGACTCGTTCACTGCACCCTCGGTCAGTTCCTGGGCGGTCTTGCCCACGGCGTAGTCCGCCACGGCCTGGGCCTGCTCATACCACTCGTAGGTGCTGCCGGCGTAGGCCTTCAGACCGTAATCGTCGCCCAGCTCATTCTTGGTCTGGGGGGCGGCGGTCAGGTCGCTGGTAATCACGCCGGTGGCGTCGAAGTTCACGCTGGCGCCCAGGCTGTCCAGAGCGCAGGCGGTGATGACGCCGTTTTCATCCACAGTGACGGCAGCCAGAACCACATTATACTCGGCAGCGCCCGCTTCCTCGGCGGTAGCGCTGGTGCTGTCGGCAGCGTCGGCAATCACAGCCAGACCGGTCTTGACCGCACCCTCGGCTACAGTTGCGTTCGGTTCCTCCGCTCCAGGTTGGGTCACCACGGGCTGGGCCCCGGCGGCCTGGGTGGGACAGACATGGACGTGGGCGCCGGAGCAGCCGCCCAGCAGTCCGATGAGCAGCACGCCGCTCAAAACAATGGCAAGCAGTTTCTTCATGGGGATTCCTCCAATTTCTTTTTATTCCGATATTTTTATATCAGATTAACCTTAACCCTTCATAGACAGAACCTAAATAAATATTAAGATTTCAGAAAAATCTCCTTCCTTATGTGTCCTTTTGTTCTTCCGGCTCTGCCGGGGCCTGGGGAATGGTCACCAGAAAGGTAGTTCCCACCCCCAGGCGGCTTTCCACATCGATCTCTCCCCCATGGTCCTCCACCACCTGATGCACAATGGCCAGCCCCAGTCCGGTGCCCACTCCCGGGTCTTTTGTGGAAAAAAACGGCTCGAAAATGTGGGAAATCACCTCCGGCGCAATGCCGGTGCCGGTATCGGCAACCTTGAACAGAATCTTCCCCTCCTGACAGGCCGTCTCCACGGTCAGGGTTCCCCCCTCCGGCATGGCGTGGAAGGCATTGAGCACCAGATTCAGCAGCATCTGGGACAGCTGCACCTCATTGCCCCGGATGGCCGCTCCACTGCAGTCCAGCCGGGTCTGCACAGTAACCGTCTCCGGCTGGGCTGGCTTTGCAACCTTCAGCACCCGCTCCACCAGCTCACGAGGGGACAGCCGGCGGAAAACCGCATCCGAATTCTTCCGGGACAGGTCTGACAGCCGCTGAATCAGGGTGCCCGCCCGCCGGGAAGTATTGTAGATTTCCAGCACATCGTCGTATACCTCCCCCTCGGGGGGCAGCTTTTCCAGCGCCATCATGCTGTAGCCCATAATGGGCACCAGCAGATTATTGAACTCATGGGCGATGCCGGAGGTCAGGGTTCCCATAATCTCCAGACGCTGCTGGTGGGCCAGCTGCTGCTTTCTTCTGTTCAGCTCCTCCATGGCGGCGTTTTTCTTTTCCAGCAGCTCCAGCTGTCCCAGGAACGCTTCCCGGCCCCGCCGGTGACGAAGGGTTGCCAAAATCAGCGCCAGCCCCATTCCTCCGGCCAGCCCGCACAGCAGCCAGCCGATCCAGCCCCCCTCCAGGGGCATTTCCATGAGAATGCCCAGGGTGAGAAATCCATTCACACTCTCCCCGGCAGGCAGAATCCACAGCCGTACCCGCCCGTCAGGGCCGGACAGGCTCTGAGCCTCCGCCGCTCCGGTCATCGTCTGCCCCAGTCTGCCCAGAGGATCGCCGCTTTCAGTCAGATCGGACAACAGCTTCATCCCGACTCCGTCCGCCCCCGGATAAATCAGCACCTGGCCTGTGGCATCCGCCAGAAGCAGGCGGCAGTCCATTTCCTCCGGCATACAGGCGTCGTACACCGTCTGTGCCTGTACCAGCGTTCCCCGAATCTGCCCATTTTCACGCTCCAGCAGCGCAAACCAGGGCACTCCGTCCCCGCGCAGACAACAAATCAGGTTGTCTCCCTGGGGAGTTTCCGTTCCCGGGGGGAGGGCATAGACCTGTCCCTGTTCGTCCTGAAGGCTCCCCTGCTCGTTCAGGGAAACCGGAAGCACCCCTTCCATCTCCTGCCGATTCCATTCTTCCTCCAGGAAAGCCGCCAGCAGCCGGTCCGTCTGGGCCGCCGTCCCCTGAAGCCAGGCATCCCGGATTGCTCCGGCCTGCCGGTTCTGGCTGTACAGCAGCAAGCCCCCCGCCAGGATGCTGAGCGCCAGTATCCCCGCCCCCGCCAGCAATAGCAGGTGAAATTTTCTTCTTCCGGGTCTGTTCACATGCTTACCCCCTTGCCAATCCCATGGAAGTTGCGTATACTATATATCATATCCACGTTCCAAAAATCTGTAAAGGGGGAATCCGCTTGGAGGACACCGTCCTGATTGTGGACGACGACGAAGCCGTGCGCACCATGCTTTACAAGGTCATCCGCAGCAACGGCCTTGCCGCGGAATCCGCCGCCAGCGCCGAGCAGGCGCTGGTACGTCTCGAAAAACGGAGCTATGACCTGATGCTGCTGGATGTGAACATGCCCGGCATGGACGGCTTCCAGCTGGTGCAGCGCCTGCGCCGGCAGGGCAATCAGATCCCCATCATTCTCATCAGCGGCCGCCAGGAGGATTACGACACTCTCTACGGCCTGGACATCGGTGCGGACGACTATGTGACCAAGCCCTTCAACCCGGTGGTGCTGGGGGCCAAAGTCAAAGCCCTGATCCGCCGCAGCAAGGCCGCCCGGTTCGGCGGCAGCACCGTAATCACCGCCGGCCCCTTCCGGTATGATACGGTTACCCTGCGCTTTTACAAAGATAATCAGGAAATTCCCCTTTCTTCCAAGGAAAACGCCATGATGCGCCTGTTTATCGACAATGTGAACCGGATTTTTTCCAAGGATATGCTCTACAGCCTCGTCTGGGGAGAGGCCGTCATTGATGAAAACGCCATTATGGTTTATGTAAACCGGTTGCGGCAAAAAATTGAGGACAACCCCTCCAAGCCCCGCTATATCCAGACCGTGCGGGGACTCGGATACCGGTTTGTGGTCTGAATACTGGCAAAACGCCCCGGCCGAATGGCCGGGGCACGAGCGTGTCAAAAAAGTCTCACAGAGTTTGCCGCCTATGGCGGCAAATAAACTCAAATGAGTTTTCTGCCGGGGCGCACCCCAGGGTGGCCTCTCTTGCCCCTGCGGGGCAATTCACCTTCTGTACCTGGCAGAAAACACTTCTCAGGCTGCAAGTGTTGCTTTGTTATGCTTCTGCCAGAGACAGATAGGTCTGCCGCCGCAGAAGGGCTTCGCTGCATTTGTGGCAGCAGTAGTCATCCGTGAGAATCGCCGGAGCGATGTTCTCCGGCTCTCCACACCGGGAACATGCCGGAATCCGGGTGACTTTGTACTCAAAAATCCAGTAGCCGGACCCGGCGCTGGTGATGTCGCTCCAGGCATGGCGGTCCTGGGAATGGGCCGGAATCTTCGTCTGGGAATAGTTGTACAGGTTGGAATCCCGGACCTGGACGGTGCCGTCCTCGTTGAGCTTCTCCAGAACAATATAGTGTCCGCCGCTGGTCCAATAGCCCTTATGCTGGATGGACACCACAATGTGCCCGTCTGCCAGGGCCTGTCTGGCCACCTCCGGATCATAGGTCTTTTCCCGGAGGTAGAATCCCAGCACAGGAGGCTCATTGATGAAAATCATCCCATCTGTTCCGTTTTTGAAGCTGTAATAACCGTATTTGTCACACAGCTCCGGCGGCGTCCACTCCTCATCGGACAGATAGCTGGAAACCATCGCCATGGAGGTAATCCCGCAGCCGTTGGTTGCCAGCCTGAAACTGCCGAACATGGTAACGCCGTAGTCCTGCTGTAAGTAAAGGGGTACCTCCGGGAACCGTTCATGGGCCACATCCGGGTAAAGCACATCGGACAGGCTCACCTCCGCCGTTCCCCCAGGCAGCGTAATGGCGCTGTAGTCCACCTGAATCGGGTAGGCCGCCACGGCAGTCTCCAGCACTTGGGCATTTTTCTGTCCCCACAGGCTGTTCCGGGCTTCCTGCCAGGTCACCGTGGTGCTCCCGGTGAAATACAGGATATGGATGCCGTAATCCGAGCGAAGGATAGTGGTATCCCCGCTTTTGCGCTCCGGAGAGAAGGCCCATTCGTTCAGAGGCTCTATCAGCTGTCCCTGACGAAGGTTATAATACACGCCCCCATCTGCCGCCGATCCCTCGTCCCGGGAATTGGAATGAGCCAGATTGGCAAAGGTGGCCTCTGTCACCCAGGTTCCGCCCCGCCACTTTTTCAGCAGAGCCTCCGCCTCGGCCTGACACTGCGCCCAGGATGCTTCCGAACAGGTAACCTTTCCGTCTGCCGCCACCGTCACGGATTCCTCCGACTCCTCGTCGCTTTCCGGAACCAGCAGGATGTGATGAAGGGTGACGCAGGTCTCGTCCTCCTCCGGAATGGTCAGGCCCTGGGACTGGATGTATTCCTCCACTTCCTCCTCGCTGGGGTCCAGATCGTATCCCAGGGTGGTGTAGTACATATAGCCCCAGTTGTACAGCCGGACAAACTCCTCTGCATCCTCTGCCGTGGTGCCAAACACCTGCCGGGCCAAATCCGTTTCATCTGCATAGCCCAGCTCCCGGGCCAGCTGCTGGAGCATCTGGCCAATATTGTCCAGGAATTCCTGGTGCATGGTATTGGGGTGGTAATCATCGTAGTAGCCATACAGATACTTGGTGGCGGGAATATCCACCATGTACTTCTCATGGTTCTCCTCATTGGGCTGGAAGGCTTCCTCCGTGGGAACCCCTTCTTCCTCCCCCTTCAGCTCCAGGGCCTGGCTGGTGTGCCAGAGCTGAAGGGCCTGCCGCAGGAAATACTGCTGCCAGCTGGCCACGCTGCTGTCAATTTCACAAGGCTGCATTGCCAAATCTCCCTGGAAATCCAGGGTGCTCTCCGGGTGATTCTCCCGGTACGCCCCCACCGCTGCCCAGTAGTAAGCCGCCAGCTGCCCATTGGTCAGCTCTGCGTCTCCCACCGTGGCAACCACCTGCTCCGGATTCTCGCCGCCGGTGTAGCTGCCCTTGCAGGTCACATCATCGGGATTGCCGTCCGGCGGGATGGTGCCCTGGGGCTGTGTTTCTTCCGTCTGGGCAGCCGCCGTCCCTTCCTGAAGCGCCGCCGCAGGAACATCCTGGGCGCAGCCTGCCAGCAGGAGGCTCAAGCACAGCGCCGCCGCAATCCATTGCTTTTTCACCTTGACCATCTGCCTTCCAGAAATAGTAAACCTTAGTTTACTATAATCTGCCGAAATATGCAAGCGGTCTTTCCCCCGGATTTCTTAAGAATCCCGAAAGGCATGGAAAACTTTTCTTGCAAATGGGGCATTCCTGGTCTATAATAGCCCCATCCCAATACCACGCAGGAGGAATTTCATGGAAAACGAAAATCTGGTCCCTGAAGAAGAGTCCAGCATCCTGACGCTGACCGACGAGAACGGTCAGGATGTCACCTTCGAATATCTGGATTGCCTGGAGTACCAGGGAAAGGAATACCTGGTGCTGATGCCCGCCGAGGAGGATTCCGGTGAAATCGTCATCCTGGAAGTCGAGCCGGTTGACGAGGAAAATGAAAATTATCTGGCCGTGGAGGATGAAGCCATCCTGGATGCGGTTTACGGTATTTTCAAGGAAAAATATAAGGATGTCCTGACCTTCGAGGAGTAAGGCAATGCCCGGAAAGCGCTGCTTTCCGGGCATCTTTTTTATTCCGCATACATAGGTGTGGTCAAGTACCGCTCCCCAGAGTCCGGCAGCAGCGCCACAATGGTTTTCCCGGCGTTTTCCTCCTGCCGGGCCAGTTCCAGAGCCACATGCAGGGCAGCGCCTCCGGAGATCCCCGCCAGGACCCCCTCTTCCCGTCCCAGCCGGCGGCCGGCGGCGTAAGCCTGCTCCGTGGTGACGGTTTTCACCTCATCCATCACGGTTGTATCCAGAATTTCCGGCACAAATCCAGCCCCGATGCCCTGGATTCCGTGAGGGCCGCTGCGGCCCTGGGTCAGCACCGGAGAATCCGCAGGCTCTACGCCCACCACCCGGATGTCCGCCCTGCGCTCCTTCAGATACCGTCCGGTACCGGTGATGGTGCCGCCGGTTCCCACGCCAGCCACAAAAATATCCACCTTTCCATCGGTATCCGCCCAGATTTCCGGGCCGGTGGTCTCATAATGGGCCTTGGGATTGGCCGGATTCACGAACTGGCCCGCCAGGAAGCTGCCGGGATTCTCCCTCACCAGCTCCTCCGCCTTGGCAATGGCCCCGGACATTCCCTGGCTGCCGGGGGTCAGAACCAGCTCCGCTCCATAGGCCTTCATCAGCAGCCGGCGCTCCATGCTCATGGAGTCGGGCATGACGATGATGCACCGGTAGCCCCGGGCGGCGCCCACGCTGCACAAACCGATGCCGGTATTGCCGGAAGTCGGCTCAATAATCACGCTGCCGGGCTTGAGCAGTCCCTTCCGCTCTGCTTCGTCAATCATGGACAAGGCCACCCGGTCTTTTGCGGAGCCTGCGGGATTGAACCCCTCCAGCTTTGCCAGAACCCGGGCCTTCAGACCTTCCTTTTTTTCCAGGTTGGTCAGCTCCAGCAGCGGTGTCCGTCCAATGAGCTGGGATACGGATGTGCAAATCATTTCCATAGCAATTCCTCCCGAATCTGATAAGCTGAAACCATTTTCTCTGATAATATGGTACCGAATGTCTGAATTATACCCCCGCACTGTCCTGGTGTCAATTGACTTTGACAATTCTCTGTGCTAAACTGATTTTAAGAAAAGGAGGGATGGCTGTGACGCCCATTGAACAGCAGATTGAGGGTATTGTGGACGGCATTCTGGAGGACTACCGCCACGGTCGGGACATTGACAAACTGGACCCCTTCCAGCATCCGGATAAAGCCGTTGTCATCGATATGATCGGCAAACTGATGCGCATTGTGTACCCTGGCTTCTCCCGGGACAAATCCTACCGGATGTACAACGCCAAACACAATCTGTCCATGCTCATTGAGGATGTGATGTACAACCTCAACAAACAGATTACCATAGTGCTGCGGTGCTCCATGGAGGCCGACGCTGCCATGGAGAAGGCCCAGGAGCTGAGTCTGGAATTTTTCCGGTCCATTCCCGGAATCCGGGCAGTGGTTCAGACGGATGTGGAGGCCTTTTACGAGGGCGACCCCGCCGCTTACAGCACCGATGAGATCATCTTCTGCTACCCGGGTCTGTTTGCCATCAGCGTCTACCGTCTGGCCCACGTGCTCTACACCCTGGGGGTTCCCATGCTGCCCCGGACCATGACGGAGCACGCCCATTCCGTCACCGGCATTGACATCAATCCCGGCGCACAGATCGGCAAATACTTCTTCATCGACCATGGCACCGGCATTGTGGTGGGCGAGACCACCGTCATCGGCGACCATGTGAAGGTCTACCAGGGCGTGACGCTGGGCGCCCTGAGCACCCGGGGCGGTCAGACCCTCCGGGGCAAGAAGCGGCACCCCACCATTGAGGACAACGTAACCATCTACGCCGGCGCTTCCATTCTCGGCGGCGGAACGGTCATCGGCCGGGACAGCGTCATCGGCTCCAACGTATTCATCACCCACTCCATCCCCGCCTGCACCACCGTCAGCGTGAAGAGTCAGGAGCTGCAGTTCAAGCCCCGCAACTGCTCCGGGGACTGCAAGAACTGCGACAAGCCGGAACCCTTCTGGGAGGGACAGAAATAACGAAAAGGCGCACCCTGCCGGGTGCGCCTTTTCATATTTCGGTGAGAGCCAGGTCCTTGATTACCTCTCCCGCCAGAATCAATCCGGCGGCACCGGGAACATAGGACATGCTGCCGGGAATCTGCCGCTTGCCCAAGGCAGCTGCCTCTTCCTCCCAGCCCTGGGGCGTCACCGCCTCCTCCTGAGAGTAGACCACCTTCAGGTGGCGGATGCCCCGTTTGCCCAGCTCCTTGCGCATCACCCGGGCCAGGGGACACATGGAGGTCTTGGAAATGTCCGCCACCTGGAAGGCCGCTGCATCCAGTTTGTTTCCCGTGCCCATGCAGCTGATAATGGGTGTTCCCGCCTCCCATGCCTGCTGAACCAGGGCAAGCTTGCCGGTGACCGTATCAATGGCATCTACAATATAATCATAGTCAGCAAAGTCAAACTGTCCCGCCGTTTCGGGGGTATAGAACAGCTGGTGGGTTTTCACCCGGCAGTCCGGGTTGATGTCCAGCACCCGGGCCTTCGCCGCCTCCGCCTTGGACAGCCCCAGGGTGGAATGAACCGCCAGAATCTGCCGGTTCAGGTTGGACAGGCTGATGGTATCGTTGTCGATCAAATCCAGGGCGCCGATGCCGCCTCTGGCCAGGGCCTCCACCACATAGCCGCCGACCCCGCCCAGGCCGAACACCGCCACCCGGGCCCGGTACAGCCGCTCCATGGTCTCCCGGCCCAGCAGCATCTGGCTGCGGAAAAACTGCTCGTTCATCGTCGGTCCCTCCTTGTGTGTATGTATGGCAGCAAAAAGCGGCCCGGGAACAGGATTCCCCGGCCGCCTGGCTGCTATTCCTCCACCCGGCGGATGTCGGCGCCCAAAGCCGTGAGCTTTTCCACCAGGTTCTCGTATCCTCGCTCAATAAAGTGGATATGCTCCACATGGGTGATTCCCTTGGCCGCCAGTCCGGCAATCACCAGGGCTGCGCCCGCCCGCAGGTCGTGGGCATACACCACCGCTCCGTTGAGCTGCTCCACCCCGGTAATCAGGGCGGTTTTGCCGCCGATGCGGATGCTGGCCCCCATGCTCTCCAGTTCAGTACAGTAGCCGAAGAAGCGGGTCTCATAGACGCTCTCCGTCAGGCGGCTGGTGCCGTTGGCCAGGGCCATGCAGACACAGACCTGGGCCTGCATATCCGTGGGGAAGCCGGGATAGGGCTGGGTCTTGACCGTGGTCTTGCGCAGCGGGCCGGTGCGGGTGATGCGAATGGAGTCATCATAGTTGATGATCTTCGCTCCCATTTCCTGCAGCTTACTGGTAATGCAGTCCATGTGCTTGGGAATCACGTTCTGCACCAGCACATTGCCGCCGGCGGCCGTCACCGCCGCCATGTAGGTGCCCGCCTCAATCTGGTCAGGGATGATGGCGTATGTGCCGCCCTTCAGGGAGTTGACGCCCCGAATTTTTACGGTATCCGTACCAGCGCCGTTGATCCGGGCGCCCATGGTATTGAGAAAGTTGGCAAGGTCCACAATATGGGGTTCCTTGGCCGCATTTTCGATAATCGTCTGGCCGGGAATCAGGGTCGCCGCCAGCATGATGTTGATGGTCGCCCCCACAGAGGCCATGTCCAGGCAAATCCGTCCGCCCTGCAGGCCGTCCTCGCCGGGGGTCAGCGCCACATATTCCTCCGTCTCATCCACCTCGGCGCCCAGGGCCAGAAATCCTTTGATGTGCTGGTCGATGGGGCGGGAAGCGAAATTGCATCCGCCGGGCAGGGAGACATGGGCTTTTCCAAAACGTCCCAGCAGTGCCCCCATTAAATAGTAGCTGGCCCGCATTTTGGTCACCAGCTGAGCATCCGGCTCCGCATAGGTAAGGTCGGTGCAGTCAATTTCCACCACGTTCATTTCCGGCAGGGTCACTTTGGCCCCCATCCGCTCGATAATACTGGTCAGAATTCGGACATCTGAAATATTGGGTACATTCTCAATCCGGCACTTGCCGCTGACCAGCAGAGCTGCGGGCAGGATTGCGACTGCCGCATTTTTTGCGCCGCTGATGGTGACGGTGCCGTTCAGAGGTTTGCCGCCGATGATTTCATATCTGGCCAAGAGATATCCTCTCCTTGTGATGAATTCAGATTCGGTTGCCGCACAAGGGCTAAGTTATTGTAGCACACAACAAACTTTATGTAAAGTCCAAAAATCCGGCCCGGCATTACCGCCGCAGGCCCTTTGGATAATGGTTCTTCAGTACCCTTCCGTCCCCTTTTCCCCAGCCGATGCTGTACTCCCCGGCGCAGACCAGGCACCATCCCTTTTTCTCGGAGGGCACAGTCTCTCCATGAAGGTAGGCCCGGAGTTCCGGGGATTCCGGTTCATATCGCTGCACACTGCCGCAGGCATTCAGCCACAGGGCCAAGGCATGGGCAGGCTCAAACCGGTCCTTTTTCACCGTTCCCAGCTCCAGACCCGGGCGAAGCACCTTCAGCCCCTTCAGCGGCGGCATTTCCTCCGGCACCCAATACAGAGTCTGGCCAAAGGAGAGTGCCCTGCCCTCCGGCAGCCGGATGTCCAGCTCCCGGGCAAATCGCTGCCAGGTGTCCGGCAGCTTCTCCCCCGGAGCCGCCTGCCGCACGCCCTCCTGGCCCCCGGTTTTCCGCAGCACCGCCGCAAAGTGTCCCTCTCCCAGCAGTTTGTGGGGCCACAGCCGGAAGCTGCCGTTTTCCCCGGGAGTGAACCAGGGTGCATCCACCGGCTCCGGCTGAAAATCCGGATGCTCCGCCAGGAACGCTGCCACGGCGCCTTCGTCCTCCTCCGGGGCAAAGGTGCAGGTGGAGTACACCAGCCGCCCGCCGGGCCGGACCAATTTTGCCGCGGATCGGAGAATCTCTCCCTGCCGCCGGGCACACATCCCCACCGCTTCCGGGCTCCAGTCCGTCACCGCCGCTTCCTCCTTGCGGAACATTCCTTCTCCGGAGCAGGGGGCGTCCACCAGCACCCGGTCAAAGCATCCGGCAAAGCGCTTTGCCAGGTTCTCCGGGTGCTCGTTGGTCACCAGGGCGTTGGCGACCCCCATCCGCTCCACATTCCGGGAAAGCACTTTTGCCCGGGTGGGGTTGATCTCATTGCACAGCAGGAACCCCTTTCCCAGCATCTTTCCGGCAATCTGGGTGGTCTTTCCTCCCGGTGCTGCGCACAGATCGCACACCCACTCTCCGGGCTGAGGGGCCAGCAGAGCCACCGGCGCCATGGCACTGGCCTCCTGTAAATAGTATACGCCCGCCTCATGGTAAACGTGCAGTCCGGGCCGGGATTCCGGATCATAGTAGCGGCCCTCCTGTTCCCAGGGCACCGGCTGCCCCACAAAAGGCAGGGCCGGTGCGGGTCCTTTCAGCGGGTTGAACCGCAGGGCCACCGCCCGGGGCCGTTCCAGGCTCCGTAGAAAATTCTGGTATTCCGGCCCCAGCTGCCCCTCCATCCGCGTAAGAAATCCTTCGGGTAACATAATCAGCTCTCCGTTTCTTTGGGTCAATGCCGGTATTATAGCACAGCGCCGGATGTTTTTCCACCGCAATCACGCAGGATTTGGCGCAGGCCCTCCCGGGAGGCGTTTTTTTCTTTCCAGAAAAGTTTTCCAAATTCTGTTTAACTCCCGGATAATCCGGCAATACTCAGCTTCGGAGGTGCTTGATTTACTATGAGCGACAACAAACACAGCGGCCGCGGTTTGTCTGGCAAGGGCTACTACATAGCCCTGATGCTATGTGCCGCAGCCATCGCAACCACCAGCTATCTTTACTACCGCAACGCCGCCCAGGCCCAGCAGGCCGTGGTTCAGGAGACCGTGAATGTGGATATTCCCGCAGGCACCATGGGTTCCGACGACGTTGCCGTGGTAGCCACCCAGCCCCAGACCTCTGTGCCCGCCACAGACGCCACCACCCCCTCCGCCACGGAGAAAAAGCCCCTTCAGACGGCTTCTCCTGTGTCCGGGGACGTGATCAACGGCTACTCCATGGAGGCCCTGAGCTACAACCAGACCACCCGGGACTGGCGGGTGCACAACGGCGTTGACCTGGCCGCAGAGGACGGTGCGCCGGTGTGCGCCGCCGCCGACGGAGAGGTCTACACCGTCAGTGAGGATGACGCCCTGGGCTACACTGTGGTCATCCGCCACAACGACGGCTACACCACCTGCTATTCCAATCTGACGGAAGACACGGCGGTGATGCCCGGGGACACGGTGACCATGGGACAGACCATCGGCTATGTGGGTTCCTCCGCAATCGTGGAGACGACCCTGGGCAGCCATCTCCACTTCAGCGTCACCCAGAACAACGAGCCCATGGACCCGATGGAATTTCTGGCCCTGGGCAGCGGCTGAATCTTGCTTCCTCTCTTTCCTCCTTCACAGGCCGTCGGGACTTGTTCCCGGCGGCCTCAGCCGTCTTTGTACAGAGTATATGATTTCTCCCTCCAGCTTTTGTTTGTTTTGCCCAGGAATGCAAATGTCCGCGGTGGAAATTATGCAATTTTGCAATCTGCCGAAAATAAACATTGCATTCGGCTTTCCTTTCGTGTATAATGTCCCTATTCGGGTGTCTTCGCCCAATTGGAAGGTTCCCCTTCCCGAAAGGAGTAAGATCAACAATGTACACCGTTAATTCCATCCGCAACGTCTGTCTGCTCGGACACAGCGGCAGCGGCAAAACCGCGCTGGCTGAGAGCTTGCTTTACATGACCGGTGCCATCGACCGTATGGGCAAGAACGCCGACGGCAACACCGTTTCTGACTATGATCCCGAGGAGATCCGCCGCAACATTTCCATTTCCACCTCTGTGATTCCTCTGGACTACCACAATGTCCGCATCAACCTGCTGGACACCCCCGGTGCCTTTGACTTTTCCGGCGCCGTGATGGAGGCCCTCCGGGCCGCCGACGCCGCCATTCTGGTGTGCTCCGCCAAGGACGGCATCACCGTGGGCTTTGAAAAGGCCTGGAAATACTGCGAGGAGCGGAATATGCCCCGGTTCGTCTACATCTCCAAGGTAGACGAGGACCACTCCGACTACAACGCCACCTTTGAGGCCCTGCGGGAAAAGTACGGCAACAAGATTGCTCCCGTGGTGGTTCCCATCTGGGACGCCGGCCACAAGGTTACCGGCATCATCGACGTGCTGAACAAGCGGGCCTATGAAATGCGCAGCCAGAAGCGGGTGGAGATTGACATCCCCGAGGACAAGGTTTCTGTCATCGAGGAATTCAACGACGCTCTGAAGGAAGCCGTTGCCGAAACCGATGAGGCCCTGATGGACCGGTTCTTTGAGGGTGACGACTTCACCTACCGGGAAATGATCACCGGCCTGCACCAGGGCGTCAGCGACCTGAGCCTGTTCCCGGTGCTCTGCGGCTCCGGCATCAACTGCCTGGGCAGCCTGATGCTCATGGACCACATCATCGATCTGCTGCCCAACCCGGTTCAGGGCAACTATCACAAGGCCACCACCGCCGACGGCAAGGTGGAGGAGTTCGTGGTCTCTCCCGCCGCCGTGCCCTGCGCCTTTGTCTGGAAAACCGTATCCGACCAGTACGGCAAGTATTCCTTCGTGAAGGTGCTCTCCGGTGAAATCACCTCCGACACCACCCTGGTCAACGCCCGCACCGGCGAAACCGAGAAGCTGGGCAGACTCTACACCATGTGCGGCAAGAAGGCCACCGAGGTCAAGGTTCTGACCTGCGGCGACATCGGTGCCTTCGGCAAGATGGACAAGGTCAAGACCGGCGACACCCTGTGCGACCCCCGGAAGGTGGTCTCCCTGAAGCAGATTCCCTACGCCCAGCCCTGCTACTCCATGGCCATCGCCCCCAAAGTCAAGGGTCAGGAGGATAAGGTGGGCACCGGCCTGAACCGGCTGAACGAGGAAGATCCCTCCTTCACCCTGGTCAACAACGCCGAAACCAAGCAGCTGGTGCTCTCCGGCGCCGGCGACCAGCAGCTGGATGTGCTGGTATCCAAGCTGAAGAGCCGCTTCGGCGTGGACGCCACGCTGTCCCCGGCCAAGGTTGCCTACCGGGAGAAGATCAAGAAGAAGGTGGAGGCCCACGGCCGTCACAAGAAGCAGACCGGCGGCAGCGGCCAGTTCGGCGACGTGTGGATTCGTTTCGAGCCCCAGGACGAGCAGGACGATCTGATCTTTGCCGAGGAAGTCTTCGGCGGCTCCGTGCCCCGGAACTTCTACCCCGCCGTGGAAAAGGGCGTACAGGAAGCGGTTCAGAAGGGTCCCCTGGCGGGCTACCCCATGGTGGGCCTGAAGGCGGTTCTGTACGACGGCTCCTACCATCCCGTGGACTCCAACGAAATGGCCTTCAAGCTGGCGGCTATTCTGGCCTACAAGGAAGCCATGCCCAACGCCAATCCCACCCTGCTGGAGCCCATCGGCTCCCTGAAGGTGAGCGTGCCCGAGGCCTATGTGGGCGATGTCATGGGCGATCTGAGCAAGCGCCGGGGCCGTCCCATGGGCATGAACCCCGACCATGACGGCAATACCGTCATCGAGGCGGAGGTTCCCATGGCCGAGATGGGCAGCTACGCCATCGACCTTCGGGCCATGACCCAGGCCCGGGGCAGCTTCACCCTGGAGTTTGTCCGCTATGAGGAAGTGCCCAAGGCCAACCAGGCCAAGATCATTGCCGACGCCAAGAACGAAGAATAATTTCCCGAGATTACAAAGCCCCCGGTTTCGGAGCAAATCCGAAACCGGGGGTTCTTTGGATGTATAAAAGTCTGGATGTCATTCCGCCGGAACAGGCTCCGGCTCCCGGACCTCCACCGTGGCCAGCTGAATCCGATGCTCGTCGGTCTGGGCTGCGGTAATGGTCAGATTCCGGTAGTCAAAGCTGTCTCCCTGATCGGGAATCCGGCCCAGCTGCTCCATCATCCAGCCACCCAGAGACACACTGTCCGACTCGCTCTCCACATCAAAGAAGTCACAGAAGTCGTCCAGGGTAACGGTGCAGTCCACCATATATGTATGCTCTCCCACCTGGCGGAAGGGCTCCTCCACCTCGTCGTGCTCATCCCAGATTTCGCCCACCAGCTCCTCCAGAATGTCCTCCATGGTGACGATGCCCAGGGTGCCGCCGTACTCGTCGATGACCACCGCCACATGGGATTTGCTGGATTGCAGCAGCTGCAGCAGATCGTCCACCTTCTCCGACTGGTGGATAAACAGGGGCGGAGTCATAATCTCCGTCAGAGGCAGCGCATTGACCCCGGTACCCTTGTAAAAGTCCTTCTGGTGAATGATTCCCACAATTTTGTCCATGCTGTCCTCATACACCAGCAGCCGGGAGAACCGGGTCTGGGTAAACAGCTCCGCAACTTCCTCCTTGGAGGCGTCCACACTGACCCCCTCCAGGTCCACCCGGTGGGTCAGAATGTCCTTGGCTTCCAGTCCGCCGAATTCCACGGCGTTGCGCAGCAGCTCCCCCTCGTTTTCGTCGATGGTGCCCTCCTGCTCCACCTCCTCCAGCAGAAGCAGCAGCTCCTCCTGGGACATTTTATCCTCGTCCCCGGAGCGGAACAGGTTGCTGACCAGGTTCTTCCACTGGGAGAAAAGGAAGTTCAGGGGCGTCAGCAAAACCATCAGCAGGTGAATCAGCGGCGTGGAGAACATGGCAAATTTTTCCGGATAATCCTTGGCAATGCTCTTGGGGGTGATCTCGCCGAAGATCAGCACCACAATGGTAACCACCACCGTGGACATGGTCGCGCCCAGCTCCTGGCCCATCAGGTTTACGAACAGCAGCGTGCCGATGGAAGCGGTGGCGATGTTGACGATGTTGTTGCCGATGAGCACGGTGGAGATCAGCTTGTCATAGTTCTCCGCCAGCTCCAGGGTTTTCCTGGCACGATTGTTTCCCTTCTCCGCCATGGCCTTCAGGCGGGTCTTGTTCAGAGACGCAAAAGCCGTCTCCGTGGCGGAAAAGTAGGCAGAAAATAGAATACAGATCAGCATTCCCACCAGGCTGCCGATATGGTCTGAAATCATGTGTTTTCATCCTTTCAATGGTTTGATTCCGAAAAATTGACATCAAAAAAAGACATACCTATCCCATCACAGCGGATGCAGGCATGCCGTACGAAATCAAATTCAAATTGTCAGGATCACTATGATCGCCGCTACTGCAACTGTCCATCCGGAGTATCACCTTCCTTGGGATTAAAATTGCCTGTATTATAGCAGAGGGGCGGGGATTTGTCAATCGCCTGCCTGCATACGGTCCGGAAAAGATTGCCTGCGCACAAGCATTCCGCCGGGACGCAGATGCGTCCCGGCGGCTCGGTTATTCTTCTGTGGTCTGTGCGTCGGAGGGGGCGGTTTCTTCCTTGCCCTGCTCCAGCTTCTTCTGGTCGGCCTGGATATAGGCCATCAGCTCGTCGCCGGTGATGGTCTCCTTCACCAGCAGGAACTCGGAAATCTCGTCCAGCAGGCCCCGGTTCTCCCGGAGAATCCGCTTGGCGTCCTCGTAGGCGGTTTCCAGAATCTTCTTCACTTCGTCGTCTACCTCGGCGGCAGTGCTCTGGGCGCAGTCCATATAGGCCTGACCGTCCAGATACTGGTTCTGCACCGAAGCGGTGGACATCAGGCCGAACTTCTCGCTCATGCCGTACTGGGTGACCATGTTCCGGGCCAGGGCCGTGGCCCGCTGAATGTCGTTGGCGGCGCCGGTGGTCTGGATGCCGAACACCACCTGTTCCGCCGCCCGGCCGCCCACCAGGGTCCGCAGCTCCGTGCGCAGTTCGTCGGCGGTGCTCAGGAACTTCTCCTCCTCGGGCATCTGCATGGTGTAGCCCAGCGCCCCGGAGGTGTGGGGCACAATGGTGATCTTGGACACCGGCTGGGAATGCTTCTCCAGAGCCGCCACCAGGGCGTGGCCCACCTCGTGATAGGCAACCAGCCGCTTCTCCATATCGGTGAGCACGGTGTTCTTCTTCTCGGTGCCGGCAATGACCGTCTCAAAGGATACCAGCAGGTCCTCCTGGTTCACTGCCTGCCGCCCGTGGCGCACCGCCCGGAGGGCGGCCTCGTTCACCAGGTTGGCCAGGTCTGCACCCACCGCACCGGCAGTCGCCTGGGCGATTTTCCGCAGGTCCACATCCTCGCTGAGGCGAATCTTCCGGGTGTGCACCTTCAGGGTGTCCAGACGGCCCTGGAGATTGGGCCGGTCCACAATGATCCGCCGGTCAAAGCGGCCGGGACGGAGCAGGGCCTTGTCCAGAATCTCCGGCCGGTTGGTGGCCGCCAGGCACACAATGCCCTTGGAGGACTCAAAGCCGTCGATTTCGCTGAGCAGCTGGTTCAGGGTCTGCTCCTGCTCGGAGTTGCTGCCCAGCCGGTTATCCCGGGAGCGGCCTACGGCGTCGATTTCGTCGATGAAGATGATGCAGGGAGCCACCTTCGCCGCCTGCTGGAACAGGTCCCGCACCCGGCTGGCGCCCATACCCACGAACATCTCCACAAAGTCCGAACCGGAAATGGAGAAGAAGGGCACATCCGCTTCTCCCGCCACTGCCTTGGCCAGCAGGGTCTTGCCGGTGCCGGGGGAGCCCACCAGCAGGGCGCCCTTGGGCAGCTTGGCGCCGATGGCGGTGTACTTCTGGGGATTGTGGAGGAAATCGATGATTTCCTGGAGGGATTCCTTTGCCTCGTCCTGGCCCGCCACGTCCTTAAAGGTGACGCCGGTCTGCTTTTCCATATAGACCTTGGCCTTGCTCTTGCCGAAGCCCCCCATCATGCCCTCGCCGCCCATGCGCCTGGTCAGCAGATTCATCACCAGAAACAGTCCGCCGATCATAATCACATAGGACAGGATCATCATAATGAAGGAATTGTCCTCCACAATCTGTCTATTGACAATGACGCCCTGGGCTGCCAGCTCTTCGCTCATCGCCGCCCAGTCGCCACTCTCCGGCAGGCCGGTATAACATGCCTTCTGCTGGGCTGGAGGCTTTTCCGCCTCCTCTTTGGTCATGTAGACCACCCGATCACTCCGGAACTCCACCTCCGCCAACTGCCCGGCATTTTTGGCCTCCAGAAAATCATTGTAGTTTGTCTGGGTGTACTGGCTGCTCTGCACCATGTTCATCACCCAGCTGAATACCAGCACCAGCGCCAAGGCAATCATCAATGGGGTAAAGTAATTGTTTTTTGACCCATTGCCGTCAGGCTTCTGGGGTTTGTTCGGGTCGTTTCCGCGATTGGAATCCATTTCCGCTCGCCTCCTTCTTTCCTGTTACAATTTTTCCCATCATAGCATATTTTTACGCCGTAAGCAACGAAGGATTCTTGGAATTGCGGTAAATTTTCTGTGAATGGGGGCCAAAAACGGCCCCCATCCGGGGTGTGCGAAAAAAAGTGTTGAGAATGGAAGCAAAATCTGCTATACTGTTTTCAATTATTGCTATATTCTGCGGAAACCCCCGTTCCGGGATTCCGCCCCTGGAGTTGAAACCGTATGAATGAAAAAAGCCGTTCCGGCGGAAGGGATTTCCGCCGTCGGGCCGACCGCTTTGCCGACCGCACCCCTGCGGAAGAAGAGGTGGAGGGACAGCTGGAGGGCCGCAACGCCATTCAGGAAGCCCTGAAAAGCGGCCGCACCATCGACAAGGTCTTTGTGGCCTCCGGAGACACAGACCGGGCGCTGCAGCGCCTGGCCGCCCAGGCCAAGGAGGCCGGGGCTGTGGTGGTGCCGGTAGACCGGCGGAAGCTGGACGCCATGTCCGTCACCCGGGCCCACCAGGGGATTATCGCCCTGGCCGCCGCCCATGAATACTGCACCATTGACGACCTGCTGGCGGAAGCTGCCGCCCGGGGAGAAGCCCCTCTGCTGGTGATCTGCGACGAGCTGTCCGATCCCCACAACCTGGGTGCCATCCTGCGCAGCGCCGAATGCGCCGGTGCCCACGGGGTCATCATCCCCAAGCGGCGCAGCGTGGGACTCACCGCCACGGTGGCCAAATCCTCTGCCGGTGCAGTGGAATATATGAAGGTGGCCCGGGTCACCAACATCAACGCCGCCATCTCTGAGCTGAAGGAAAAGGGCGTGTGGATCTACGGCACCGCCGCAGAAGGCTCCATTCCCATGTATCAGGCAGACCTCACCGGCCCGGCTGCCATCGTCATCGGCAACGAGGGCGACGGACTCAGCCCCCTCGTGCGAAAAAACTGCGACGTGATGGTCCACATTCCCATGAAAGGCCGAATCAGCTCTCTCAACGCATCCGCCGCGGCCTCTATTTTATTGTATGAGGCGGTGCGCCAGCGTATCTAACCAGGAGGAACCCTTGTATGGACAACAAAGACGAGCTCCAGGAATTTGACCTGGACGACATTCTCAACGAATTTCACCAAGAGGACCCGGATTCTCCCGAAGTCCTGTCCGACGCAGAACAGCTGCCGGAGGATCTTCTGGATCTACCGGAGCTGAATCTGGACGGGGTTGCGGATGCGGACATTCTGGCTGAGGCATCTGTCCCGGACGCAGCGGAACCGCTGCCGGAGGACACGGTATCCGGGAATGGAGCGGTGGAAGATCAGACCGTCTCCTATCAGCCGGTTACCGGTGAGGAAGCCGGTTCTTCCGCCGAAGATGCCGCCCCTGTCCCCGACGACGATACCCACACCTACGCTCCCAGCGGAGGCGAAGCCCCGGCGGATGGAAAACCCACGCCCCCTCCTCCCGGCCCGGCCTTTGAGGTGGAAGAGGAATTCATTCCCTCTCCCATTGTCTTTACCCCCCGCTCCCGGCTGAAGGAACTAAAAAAGAAGCTGGTAGCCGGTCCGGAAAAGCGGTACTACCAGCTCTCCGAAATCGGTACCGTCCGGCTGCAGATCGCCTTGCTGGTGAACATTCTGGTGGTTCTGCTGTCCGCCGGCGTTACCACCATGTTCGTCCTGGACATGGTGCCGGAAAACCGGCTGCGGTTCGTGATCTTCAGTCAGATTCTATCCATGCTGGTATCCGGGCTGCTGGGCATCTACCTGATGATGGACAGCATCGGCGAACTGTTCAAAGGCAAATTTACCGTCAACACCCTGCTGACCATTACCTTCGCCGCCTGTATGGCCGACGCCTGGTTCTGCCTGCAGGAGCTTCGGATTCCCTGCTGCGCCGCTTTCAGCCTGGAAATGGTCATGGCCCTGTGGGCCAGACTCCAGCGGCGCAATACGGAAATTGCCCAGCTGGACACCATGCGCAAGGCCGTGCGGCTTCACGCCATTGTCCGGGTTCCGGGCTATTTCCAGGGGAAAGACGGTCTGCTCCGCACCGAAGGTGATGTGGAGGACTTTATGGACACCTACCAGAAAACCACCGGTCCCCAGCTGGTGCAGAATGTATATGCCCTGCTGGGCTTGCTGGCCTGTGTGTGCATTGCGGTCATTGCCGGCATGTACCACGGCGTGAGCATGGGCGTACAGATTTTCTCCACCAGCCTGCTGGTGGCCGTCCCCGCCAGCTTCTTTATCTCCATCTCCCGGCCCATGTCCATTCTGGAGCAGCGGCTGCACATGGTGGGCACGGTGCTGTGCGGCTGGAAGGGCGTGAAGGGCCTGTGCGGCAAAGCCGCCTTCCCCCTGACCGATCATGATCTGTTCCCCCAGGGCAGCACCAAGCTCAACGGGGTGAAATTCTACGGTGACCGGAACCCTGATGACGTGGTGGCCTACTCCACCTCTCTGATAGAGAAGGCGGGAGGCGACCTGGTGCCGGTGTTCCGGCAGCTCCTCGCCAGCCGCAGCGGCAGCGAGTATCCGGTGTCCAACTTCCAGAACTACGGCAGCGGCGGAATCGGCTGCGAAATTCAGGGGGAGTCGGTGCTTCTTGGCAGCCTCCACTTCCTGCAGGAGATGGGCGTGGATATCCCCGAGGGCACCATGGTCAATCAGGCTGTCTATGTGGCAATCGACGGGCAGCTCAGTGCGGTCTATGCCATTTCCTACGCCAAGATGCGCTCCGCTGCGGCGGGTCTCGTCACCCTGTGCGGTTATTCCCGGCTGACACCAGTGATTCTGTGCAGCGACTTTATGCTCACCGAGAGCTTTATCGGGGCAAAGTTTGAGGTCAAGACCAAGCGAATGGCCTTCCCCAGCCGGGAAGAGGCCGCTCATCTGCGGGCAGCCCGTCCCGACCCGGAGCTTCCCGTTCTGGCCATGACCACCCGGGAAGAGCTGATCAGCTCCGCCTACGCCGTCACCGGCGCCCGGGCCCTGCGCACCGCTACCCGCCTGGGCGTGGTGATCCACCTGATCGGCGGCATCCTGGGACTGCTGATTATGCTGGTGCTGGCCATCATGGGCAACACCGAGCTGCTGACCCCCACCAACATCCTGCTCTACCAGCTGATCTGGGCGGTGCCCGGCCTTCTGGTCACGGAGTGGGCCAGAATTGTATAAATCCCACAGCGCTCCGGGAAAATCCCGGAGCGCACAGACTGTCGGGAACCCCCTTCGGGGCTTTCCGACAGGTTTTTGCAGTCTGCTGCGCGCATAATTTCTCCCCCTGCGGGGGATAAATTCCACACTTGCAGCCTGAGCAGTATTTTCGTCCAGGCACAGGTCCCGGCCGAAAATGGATTTCATTTTCTTTGCCGTAACGGGCGGCAAACGCAGTGGGTCTTTTGACACACTGAGCGCTCCGGGAAAATCCCGGAGCGCATTTTTTATCTTTTCTTAATTTCCTTGGAAAAAGGTTGCAAACTGTAATCTTTTGCGCTATAATGAGAAATCATGCGGAAAGGAAATTACCGCTCTGCCGCCAGACCGGCAGCGGTTCCATTTCCCTCCCAACAAGGAGGAAGAAAAATGAATCGAAAGAAGTGTTTCGCACTGGCCCTGGCTCTGATGATGCTGGTGTTGGCGGGCTGCGGCGGGAAAGAGGACCCCGTCCAAACCACCCAGGCTGCTCAGTCCACCCTGGCTTCCGGCAGTTCCCCTGAGCTTTCCAGCTTTACCCTGGTGCCCACCACCTGGAGCAGCCCCAACGGCGCTACCGTGACCCTCACCGCAGTGCCGGTGTCCCACGATGACGATGACAGAGCCGCCTTTGTGGTCCGTCTGGAAGGCGAGGAGGTTGCCAGCGTTCTGTGCGACTGGGACGGCACTCAGTACACCGGCTCCCTGGATCTGAACGCTGCCGACGGTTACTGCTATTATGTTATCCTCAGCGATGGGGCCGGCAGCCAGACGGAGATTCCTGTCAACACCCCCACCGACCCCATCGATGAATCCCTGATCGACATGGCGTCCTCTTTGGAATCCTATTGCAACATTCTGGTGGACTCCTCCAGCTTTGACGGCAGCACCCTGACGCTGGAGGGGGGCACCCTGCAGGTTCAGGTTCCCCAGATTACCAACGGCGGAGAGACCATCGTCTGTGAAAAGGCGCTGCTGCTTCTGAAGTTCAACGAGGAAACCATTGCCCAGGAAGAAGTAACCGACCTGGTGCAGGCGGACCTTCCCGGCCGGTTCGAAAAGGCCCTGTCCGGTGTGTCCTTCTCCGTCCCCGCCATGGAGGACGACCAGCAGCTGAAGCTGGAAGCAGAGGTCACCTTGTCCAACGGCCATGTGCTCACCGCTCCCGCCGGCACCTGGTATTACCTCGACGGCGACCTGCAGCAGGCTGTGGGCTGATCGGTCAATCCCATTTTCCCTTCCATTCTCAGCTGCCCATTCCGGGCAGCTGAGTTTTTCATGTTCTTTTCCCATTAAAATGTTGACTTTCATCTTATTTTTCACACTTTTCCACGTGAGAATAAATGTAATTGTCGGAACGAATGCATTTTTCACAAATTTTGACTGTCTCTTTTGTCTTTTATGTGAATACTATAAAAAGTTGAAAAAATTGAATTTTTAAGATTGATTTTATGGGACATTTGACATACAATAGGGTTCGAACGGGTAGGGATTGCCCCTGCGGGAACCGAAGGGTCGAGGTGATGGATTTTGCTGAATATTGTGCTGGTGGAGCCTGAGATTCCCCAGAACTGTGGCAACATCGCCCGGACCTGTGCCGCCACCGGCTGCCGGCTGCATCTGATCCGCCCCCTGGGCTTTGACATTTCGGAAAAAGCCGTCCGTCGGGCCGGGCTGGATTACTGGCATCTGGTGGAAGTGTTCGATTACGAAAACCTGGAGGATTTCTTCTCAAAGAACCAGGTGGATCAGATGTGGTGCCTGTCCACCAAGGCTCCCCGGAGCTATACCCAGGCGGAATTCCGGGACGGCTGCTACCTGTTCTTCGGGAAGGAAACCAAAGGACTGCCCGAGGATTTTCTTCAGGCCCACTACGACAGCTGCGTCCGCATTCCCATGCGCAGCGATGCCCGGAGCCTGAACCTGAGCAACGCCGTGGCCGTCACCGTGTTCGAGGCCCTGCGGCAGCTCTCTTTTCCCGGTTTGCAGGATTATGGTAAAATGCGGGGTTGACCTTCGGCGCCACGCCGGGTCTGCCCCAAATATAAATGGAGGAGTTACTTATGAACTACAATAAGAAGTCGATTGAAGACATCGAAGTAGCCGGCAAGCGGGTGCTGTGCCGCTGTGACTTCAACGTCCCCACCAAGGCTGGTGTCATCACCTCCGACAAGCGGATTGTGGCCGCGCTGCCCACCATTCAGTATCTGGTCTCTCACAAGGCCAAGGTCATTCTGTGCTCCCACATGGGCAAGCCCAAGGGCGAATGGAAGCCTGAGCTGAGCCTGAAGGTCGTCGCCAAGCGGCTGAGCGAGCTGCTGGGCCAGGACGTCATCATGGCGGATGACGTGGTGGGCGAAGATGCCAAGGCAAAGGCTGCTGCCCTGCAGGACGGTCAGGTCATGCTGCTGGAGAACACCCGGTACATGAAGGGCGAAACCAAGAACGATCCCGAGCTGAGCAAGGAGCTGGCTTCCATGGCCGACATCTTTGTCAACGACGCTTTCGGTTCCGCGCATCGGGCCCACTCCTCCACCGCTGGTGTGGCTGACTATCTGCCCGCCGTCTGCGGCTATCTGGTGGAGAAGGAAGTCTCCATCATGGGCAAGGCCCTGGCCAACCCCGAGCGTCCCTTCGTGGCCATTCTGGGCGGCGCCAAGATCTCCGACAAACTGAACGTCATCAACAACCTGCTGGAGAAGGTGGACACCCTGATCATCGGCGGCGGCATGGCCTACACCTTCCTGGCTGCCAAGGGCTATTCCATCGGCAACTCCATGCTGGACGAGACCAAGATCGACTACTGCAAGGATATGATGGCCAAGGCCGAGGCCAAGGGCGTCAAGCTGCTGCTGCCCGTTGACACGGTGATTGCCGCCGCTTTCCCCTCTCCCATCGACGGCCCCGTGGATGTCAAGACCGTGGACGCCGACGCCATTCCCGACGGCATGGAGGGTCTGGACATTGGTGAAAAGACTCGTGCGCTGTTCGCCGAGGCTGTCAAGAGCGCCAAGACCGTTGTCTGGAACGGCCCCATGGGCGTGTTTGAGAACCCCACCCTGGCCGCCGGCACCATCGCCGTGGCCCAGGCTCTGGCTGACTCCGACGCCACCACCATCGTCGGCGGCGGTGACAGCGCAGCTGCCTGCGAGCAGTTGGGCTTTGCCGACAAGATTACCCACATCTCCACCGGCGGCGGCGCTTCCCTGGAGTTCCTGGAAGGTCTGGAACTGCCCGGCATCGCCTGCCTGCAGGACAAGTAAGTTACCTTCATTTCTCTGCGGGGGCAGATAGATCTGCCCCCGGCAGAGTCGGGTCCCCGGGCCGGTCGGGACAGGCCGGCTTTTTCTCTGCCCCCGGCAGAGCACCGAATTCGTACATTCCATGGATTCCTTCGGGATTCTGATGTTGCAATAATGATAAGGAGAAAAGAAAATGAATCGCAAATATCGTAAAACCGTCATCGCAGGCAACTGGAAGATGAACAAGACCCCCTCCGAGACCAAGGAGTTTATGACCCAGCTGAAGGCCATCATGCCCAAGGGCCGTTGGTGCGACATTGCCCTGTGCGTTCCCGCCGTGTGCATTCCCGCCGCTGTCCGGGCCATGCGGGAAACCCGGGTGGGCATCGGCGCTGAGAACTGCAACGCCAATCCCTCCGGCGCTTACACCGGTGAAATTGCCACCAACATGCTCACCGATGCCGGCTGCAAGTACGTCATCATCGGTCACTCCGAGCGCCGTGCCATGGGTGAAACCGACGCCGACGTCAACGCCAAAGTTCTGGCTGCCCTGGAGGCCGGTCTGATCCCCATCATGTGCTGCGGCGAGAGCCTGGAGCAGCGCAACAGCGGCGTCACTGCTGAGTGGATCACCATGCAGATCAAGCTGGGTCTGGCCGGCGTACCCGAGGATAAGATCCGCAAGGTCATCATCGCCTACGAGCCCATCTGGGCCATCGGCACCGGCCTGACCGCTACCCCGGAGCAGGCGGAAGAGGTTTGCGAAATGATCCGCAGCGTGGTGCGCAAGCTGTACTCCTCCAAGAACGCCCGGGCCATCTCCATCCTGTACGGCGGCTCCATGAACGAGAAGAACGCCTTCGAGCTGCTGGCCCAGCCCGACATCGACGGCGGTCTGATCGGCGGCGCTTCCCTGGTGCCCGAGAAGTTCGTGAAGATCATCGAGGCTGCCAATCAGCCCACTGTGTAATGACCCTTCGTCAGGGAGCAGCCGGACCGGCTGCTCCCTTTCGTTTGCATCTGGAGGCAAATCCATGAAAACCTTACTTCTGAATGCCCAGGCTCCGGACACGGCGGCAATAGCCGCCGGTCTGATCCGGCAGGGAGAACTGGTGGCCATTCCAACAGAGACTGTCTACGGTCTGGGAGCCAGCGGCCTGGACGAAGCGGCAGTGGCCAAAATATTTCAGGCCAAGGGCCGTCCCCAGGACAACCCCCTGATTCTGCACATCTGCGGGCCGGAACAGATTGAGCTGTTCTGCCACCACATTCCCCAGCGGGCCTATGATCTGGCCGTCGCCTTCTGGCCCGGTCCTCTGACCCTGGTGCTTCCCGCCCGGGACAACGTGCCCCGGCGGACCACCGGCGGGCTGGACACCGTGGCGGTCCGGTGCCCGGACAACGCCGTGACCCGGGAAATCATCCGCCTGGCGGGGGTTCCCATTGCCGCTCCCTCCGCCAATATCTCCGGCAAGCCCTCCACCACCACCGCCCAGCACGTCCTCCACGACCACGACGGAAAAATCGCCGCCATTGTGGACGGCGGCCCCTGCCGGGTGGGGGTGGAATCCACCATTGTGGACCTGACGGAGGAACGCCCCCGGCTGCTCCGCCCCGGCGGAATCGGCCCGGAACAGCTGCTGGCGGTGTTGGGAGACCTGGTAGTGGACAAAGCCGTCACCGCCCCCATTGATCAGGATGCCGTGGTGAAAGCCCCCGGCATGAAGTACCGCCACTACGCCCCCACGGAGCCGGTGGTGATTGTCTCCGGTAGCCGGGAGAAGGCCGCCGCCTACATTCACCGCCACTTCACCCCCGGTGATCGGGTGCTGTGCTTTGAGGAGGAGCTGCCCCTGTATGCTGACTGCGCCCCCCTGTCCTACGGCCGGGAGGCGGATGTGAACACCCTGTCCGCCGGACTGTTTGCCGCCCTGCGGGAGCTGGACGACCCCAGCATTCATCAGGTCTACGCCCGCTGCCCGGAGGGCGGCGGCGTGGCCTATGCCGTACAGAACCGGCTGCGCAAGGCCGCCGCCTTCCACATTGTGGATGCGGAGGCAGAATCATGATTCTGGGCATCACCGGGGGCACCGGCTGCGGAAAAACCACCCTGCTTCGGTGCATCGCCCGGGTGGGGGGACTGATTCTGGACTGCGATGAAATTTACCACCAGCTGCTGGAGCGGGACGATAACCTGCTTTCCGCCATTGACGCCCGTTTCCCCGGCGTGGTGGAAAAAGGCGTGCTCCTGCGGAAAAAGCTGGGGACCCTGGTATTTTCTGACCCGGAAGCACTGGAGGACCTGAACCGGATCACCCACCGCGCCGTGAAGGCGGAGGTGCTCCGGCGGCTGGAAACCACCCCCGCCCTGGCGGCCATTGACGCCATCGCCCTGTTTGAGGGAGGACTGGCGGAGCTGTGCGATGTTACCGTGGCGGTCACCGCCCCGCCGGAAGCACGGGTTGCCCGGCTGATGGCCCGGGACGGCATCAGTGAGGAATACGCCCGCCGCCGGATCGCCGCCCAGCACGACAGCGCCTGGTTTCAGGCACGGTGCGGCTGGGTACTGGAAAATAATGGGTCCGCCGAGGCTTTTCAGGAGAAGTGCCTTGCTTTTTTGCGCCAACTCGGTATAATAGAGGGGCAAGCCCTGTGAGGAAATCTCACAGAATTCCAACGCAAAGGAGAAATGCGATAATGACTACCGACGAACTGCGGCAATCCCTGCTGATGAATCCCAAAAATGGGTTGACCCAGATCTCTGCGGAAGATCGGGCAGAAATGGAAGCCTACTGCAAGCGCTACATGGCCTTCATGGACGCCTGCAAGACCGAGCGGGAGGCAACCGCCTGGGCCGTGGAAAAGGCAAAGTCCTTGGGCTACAAGCCCTTCCAGCCCGGCATGGCCATTCAGCCCGGCGATAAAATCTACTACAACAACCGGGACAAGTCCATCGCCCTGGCGGTGATCGGCACCAAGTCCCTGGCGGAGGGCGTCAACGTCTGCGCCGCCCATGTGGACTCCCCCCGGATGGACCTGAAGCCCAATCCCCTGTATGAGGACGGCGAAATTGCCTACTTCAAGACCCACTACTACGGCGGCATCAAGAAGTACCAGTGGCCCACCATTCCCCTGGCCCTCCACGGTGTGGTGTACCGCAAGGACGGCAGCGTAATCACCATCACCATCGGAGAGGACGACAGCGACCCCATCCTGATGGTCTCCGACCTGCTGCCCCACCTGGCTGCCGACCAGATGCAGAAAACCATGGCCAAGGGCATTGCCGGTGAGCAGCTGAACGTCATTCTGGGCACCGAACCCCTGGATGGCGAAGGCAGCGACCTGGTGAAGCTGAACATCATGAAGCTGCTCAACGAGAAGTACGGCCTGATCGAGTCCGACTTCCAGTCCGCCGAGCTCACCGTTGTCCCCGCCGGACGCTGCCGGGAGGTTGGCCTGGACCGTAGCCTGCTGGCTTCCTACGGCCACGACGACCGGGTGTGCGCCTACGCCGAGCTGGAGGCCCTGTTTGCCATCGACAACCCTGCCAAGACTGCGGTGTGCATCCTGGCTGACAAGGAAGAGATTGGCTCTATTGGCATCTCCGGCATGAAGAGCCAGTATTTTGAGCACTTCATCGGCGGCCTGTGCGACGCCCAGGGCGTGAAGCTCTTTGACTGCTTCGCCAATTCCTTCTGCCTGTCTGCCGACGTGTCCAACGCCTATGACCCCAGTTTCCCCGAGGTCAGCGACAAGCGGAACAATTCCCTGCTGAACTACGGCGTTGCCATCTGCAAGTACACCGGTTCCCGGGGCAAGGGCGGCGCCTCCGACGCTTCCGCCGAGGCCATGGGCCATGTGCGCACCACCCTGAACAATGCCGGGGTCATCTGGCAGCTGGCGACCCTGGGCAAGGTGGACCAGGGCGGCGGCGGCACCGTAGCCGCAGACATGGCCAACCGGAACATTGTCACCGTGGACGCCGGCGTGCCCGTGCTGAGCATGCACGCTCCCATCGAGCTGGTGGCCAAGCTGGACTGCTACGAGACCATGAAGGCCTGCAAGGCCATTTATCTGGCATAATGTTCTCCGGCTCCCGGGTTTCCGGGAGCCGGAAATTTTCTGTTTGACATTTTCCCTTCTATGGACTATAATACCCCTAATTTCATAGGACAGTTCGTGACCATCCTGTCGGTAAACAAAACTAGGGATTTTTCCAGATGGGCGCATTTTGCGCTCATTTTTTGTTGTGGTCATGTTCTGCCCCGGGACTGAGAAAAGGAGCAAATTGACCATGAACAACAAAGTGCGCTATCTGACCCACGCCGCCATCATTGCGGTGCTCTACGCCGTGCTGACCCACCTGCAGAATCTGCTGGTTCCCGGCAGCGCCACCTGGATGATTCAGATGCGGATGTCCGAGGCGCTGTGCGTGCTGGCCTTCTTCACCCCCGCCGCCGTGCCCGGCCTGACCCTGGGCTGCCTGGTATTCAACATCACCTACGCCGCCGCCCTGCCCCTGGACTTTGTGGTTGGCTCCGCCGCCACCCTGATCGCCGCCCAGGCCATGTGGATGACCCGGAACGTGACCATCCACGGCTATCCCCTGCTGGGCATGCTGATGCCCGCCGCCGCCAATGCCGTTCTGGTGGGATGGGAACTGTCGGTGTACATCGGCGGCGGATTCCTGCTGAATGCCTTCTATGTGGCCCTGGGAGAAATTGCCGTGCTGCTGGTGCTGGGCAGCGTGATCTACTACGCCATCAAGAAGCGGCATCTGGAGACCGTTCTCTTCGCCGCCTGAATTTTCAGAAAAGTGTCATCACTTTCTCACCCTTGGGCGCAAAACAATTTACAAACCTGTCGGGAAGCCCATTCGTGGCTTTCCGACAGCCTGAGCCGGGGGCCCGTGGGTTCCCGGCTTGTTTTTTGGGGTAAACTGTGATAGTCTATACCCAGTCAAACAAAGGATGTGACAACATGATTGATTTTCAGCTGCTGAAAATCTCCCAGAAAGAAGCTTATCAGACTATTCTTCTCTCCGTCCCCAACCGGGGCTGCGAATATTCCTTCGCCAACCTGTACCTGTGGGGCCATCAGCAGGTGGCGTTTCTCCATGGATGCGCGGCGTTTTTCTCCCATTTCTTTGGGCGGAGCGTCTATCCCTATCCCATCGGGAACGGTGACCGGCGGGCCGTGCTGGAGGAGATCATCGCCGACTCCCGGCAGCGGGGCATTCCCTGCCGGATTACCAGTGTGCTGCCCCAGGACCGGGAAGAACTGGAGCAGTGGTTCCCCGGCCAGTTCTTGATCCGCACCGACCGGGACAGCTTCGACTATGTCTACGGCATCAATGACCTGGCCGACCTGAAAGGGCGGAAATTTCAGAAAAAGCGGAACCATTTCAATCGCTTCCGGGCAGAGCATCCCAACTACACCACCCAGCCCCTCACCCTCGACAATGTTCCCCTGGCCCAGGAAATGGTTGAGCAGTGGTATGCCCGCCGGCTGGAAGAGGACCCCCACGGCAATTATCTGCTGGAGCGCATTGCCATGGCCCGGGCCTTCCGGTGCTACGAAAAGCTGGATATGGAGGGGCTGCTCCTGCTGGACGAAGGCCAGGTGCTGGGGGTGACTCTCGGCTCCCGGCTGTCCGGGGATACCTTCGACATTCACTTTGAAAAGGCCCGGGAGGACGTGGACGGGGCCTATGGCGCCATCAACTGCGAATTTGCCCGACATCTCCGGCTGGAATACCCGGAGGTTGCCTTCCTGAACCGGGAAGATGACCTGGGGCTGGAAGGGCTGCGCAAGGCCAAGCTCTCCTACAATCCCACCGTCATGGTGGAAAAATCCTGGGCCTACCTGCGGGAGGACCTGCACCATGATTGACCAGCTGTCCGGGCTGTGGGCTGCGTCTTTTGACGACTCCCGGGAGACAATCGACGCCTTTTTTGCCACCGCCTATTCCCCGAACCGCTGCCGGTATCTGACCCGGGAGGGGCGGCTGGCCGCCGCCCTGTATTGGCTGGACGCCGAATTTCAGGGGCAGAAACTTGCCTATGTTTACGCCGTGGCCACCCACCCGGACTTCCGGGGCCAGGGCCTGTGCCGGAAACTGATGGCCCAGACCCACGCCCACCTGGCCCAATCCGGCTATGCCGCCGCCCTGCTCTCTCCCGCCGGGGAAGGGCTGGGGCAGATGTATGCCGCCATGGGCTACCGGGACTGCTGCTTTCGTCGGGAGCTGACCTGCGGCTGGGAGGAGCCCGCCGCTCTGCGTCCTGTGGACGCAGGAGAATTTGCCCGGCTCCGGCGGCAGTATCTGCCGGCGGACGGGGTCATTCAGGAGGGGGCGCACCTGGCCTATCTGAGCACCTACGCCAAATTCTATGCCGGAACGGATTTTCTGCTGGCCGCTGTCCGGCAGGAGGATACCCTGCTGGGTCTGGAACTGCTGGGCAACCCCGCCGCGGCGGCAGGCGTCGTGGGCGCTCTGGGCTGCGCCCAGGGCCGGTTCCGGATGCCCGGAGGGGACATCCCGGTGGGGATGATTCTGCCCCTGGTTCCGGATGCGCCCATCCCCGGGTATCTTGGATTCCCCCTGGACTGAAAAAATTGCTGGAAAAGTCCGGCATTCAGACGTATAATGGATGCAGAAAGACCTCTGCTTATCTTCAGATTTAGATACGAAGGAAGGAAAACATATGGGTCATATTACCTCCAAGAATGCATACCAGAGCCTGGAGGAGCGGATTAACTGGTTTACGCAGGGTGCGCCCGCCACGGAGACATTCCGGAAAATCCTGGAGGTTCTCTACACGGAAGAGGACGCCAAGGCGGTTTCTCAGCTGCCGGTGCGCCCATTCACCATCCGCAAGGCCGCCAAAATCTGGGGCATGTCGGAGCTGCAGGCCGAGAAACTCCTGACCCGGCTGTGTGAAAAAGCCCTGCTGGTGGATACGGAGCACAACGGAGAACGCCGGTTTGTCATGCCGCCACCCATGGCGGGCTTCATCGAGTTCGCCCTGATGCGCACCCGGGGAGACATCGACCAGAAATATCTGGCGGAGCTGTATTACCAGTACATGAACGTGGAGGAGGACTTTGTCAAGGACCTGTTCTACGTCACCGACACCAAGCTGGGCCGGGTCTACGTCCAGGAGCCGGTGCTGACCAATTCCCAGATGAACCACATCCTGGACTATGAGCGGGCCACCCACATCATTGAAGAGGCCAGCTACATCGGTCTGGGCCTGTGCTACTGCCGCCACAAGGCCTACCACGCCGGACACCCCTGTGAGATTGACGCCCCCTGGGACGTGTGCCTCACCTTCGGCAATGTGGCCCGATCCCTGGCCCAGCACGGCCAGCATGCCCGGCTGATCTCCAAGGAAGAAGCCAAGGATGTGCTCCAGCGGGCCTATGAGGCCAATCTGGTGCAGATCGGCGAGAACGTCCGGGAGAATCCCTCCTTCATCTGCAACTGCTGCGGCTGCTGCTGCGAAGCTCTCCAGGCCGCCCGGCGGTTTGCCCCGGTGCAGCCGGTGGAGACCACCAATTACATTCCCCGGGTCCGGGAGGACACCTGCGTGGGCTGCGGCAAATGCGCCAAGGTCTGCCCGGTTCACGCCATCACCCTCCGGGAGGACCCGGTGACCCATAAGAAGAAAGCCCATGTCAGCGACGAGCTGTGCCTGGGCTGCGGCGTCTGCGCCCGGAACTGCCCCACCAAGGCCATCGGCATGGAGCGGCGTCCGGTGCAGATCATCACCCCGGTGAACAGCACCCACCGCTTCGTCATGCAGGCCATTGAGAAGGGCACCCTGCAGAATCTGCTCTTCGACAACCGGGCCTTCGCCAGCCACCGGGCCATGGCCCAGATTTTCGGCGCAATCCTCAAAATGCCGCCCCTCCATCAGGCCCTGGCCAGCAAGCAGTTCAAGTCCGTGTACCTGGACAAGCTGCTCTCCAGCCAGCTGAACAAGAAGCGGCAGAAGCAGGCGGGAACCGGAAAAGAAAATTGACTTGCCGGAGGGAATCTGGTAAACTGAAATCAGAATTTAACCGGATTTTCGCCACTGAAAAGAAAATGTCAGGGAGGGTAGGATAATGCTGTATAATGTGATAGATCTGATGAGCGGCGCAGTATTTGCGCTGGTTCTGGTATGGATTGTGCTGGCGCTGCGCCGCTGCCGGAGTGTGGGGCGGTATATCCTGATGAGCTTGTTCACGGTGTATGTGTGTGAGGTATTTAACTTGGTGGGCATTCCCGGCCTGGGGTATTTCCACTGGGAGCCCAACGTCCAGCTGATTCCGTTCTCGGACGAGCATACCCGGCGCTACCGGACGAGCATACCCGGCGCTACTTGATCCAGCTGGCACTGAACGCTGCGCTGTTTGTGCCCTTCGGCTTTCTGGTCCCTGTTCTCTGGCGGGAACTCCGGTCCTGGGGAACGGTGACGGGAGCAGGATTTCTCACCTCCCTGCTGATTGAGTGCATTCAGCTGTTTGCCTTCCGGGCAACGGATGTGGACGACCTGATTATGAATACCCTGGGCGCTTTTGTCGGCTATGTGCTGGCCTGGATTTTCCTCCATGGGTATTGGAAAAAGACCCAGTTCGGCAGGCCCAGCATGGGTCCGGGGCTGGCGGTGACCATGCTGGTCTGCCTGGCGGTGATGATCGTCATCCGGATGCCGGTATCCGCCTGGATTTACAGCTTGTTCTGAAAAAAATGGCGTTCCGGCTCCGGGATTGTCTCCCGAAGCCGGAACGCTTGTCTGTTGATCTCCGGGCTGTTCATCTCAGCAGCAGCCCGATTCCATAGATCGCCGCCAGGTGGAGCGGGTAGTAAAGATAGAAGAGTCTGCCCAGGGCCATTTTCCCCCGGCGGCCGTTGTAGCACAGCAGCAGCGGCGCCGCACCCAGGGAAAACCACTGGATACCCCCCAGATCCCAGGCAAGCAGGATCAGGCCCAGGCTCAGCAGCAGGACCTGCTGCTTCCGCTCCTTCCCCAGATAGGCCAGCACCGGCAGAAAGACACCGAGGATTCCATAGTCCACCCCGAAGTCCGTCCCCGGCAGCAGCAGCGGAAGAATCTGGCAGACAAACCCCGCCCCTGCAAAGGCCAGCACCACCAGACCCCGGTTGGGGAGGGTATAGGCACGGTTCATCCGGTCCAGGCAGACAATCAGCAGGATGGACAGGGAAAAGGTCATCAGGATGCATTGGTACAGGGACCCCATGACCAGATAGTAGACCACCTGACACGCCGCTCCCAGGCCCAGAATCCGCAGCAGGTATCGGCTTTGGCTGCGGGTGTGCCGGCACCCTTCTGCAATCAGGTAGGCATAGATGGGCAGGGCAAGCCGCCCCAGAATCCGCAGCATCCCGAACCGGGGCAGCAGATACAGCCCCACATGGTCCATCGTCATGGTCACCATGGCCAGAATTTTCAGCTGATTGCCTGTCAGGCCCGAAAAAATTTTCTCCCGGCAAGTCATCGGCATCCCCCCTTTCGCCCCATCTTAGCATCCGGCCCGGGGCGTTGTCAACTCAGCTTTCCGCTGTCATCGCTATTTTCAGGAGGAACGAAAAATGAAAACCCTTTATCTCGTTGGCGGAACCATGGGCGTGGGCAAAACCATCGTCTGCCAGGAACTGAAGTCCATTCTTCCCCGAAGCGCATTTCTGGATGGGGACTGGTGCTGGGATATGAACCCCTTCGTGGTCAACGGGGAAACCAAGGCCATGGTCCTGGAAAATATCCGCACTCTGCTTGGAAATTTTCTAAAATGCTCCGCTTTTGACCATGTGATTTTTTGCTGGGTTCTGCATCAGCAGTCTATCATCGACGCCATTCTGGAGGGGCTGGAGTTATCCGATGTCCGGGTGATTCCCGTCTCTCTGGTATGTACCCGGGAGGTTCTGCTCCAGCGGCTGTACCGGGATGTGGAGGCAGGCCGGCGGCAGCCGGATATTCTCCTGCGCAGCCCTCAGCGGCTGTCCCTCTACGACAGCCTGTCCACCGTCAAAATCGATACCAGCGCCCTGGATGTCCGGCGGGCCGCCCGGGCCATTGCGGCGCTGGGGCAGCATGCCCAATAAGACAAAAAAGAAGTGACCCTTGACCGTTCGTGTTACGGAATCAGCCAAGGGTCACTTCTGTGAACTCTTGATATCTAACATCCTTGATTAACCTCTCTTTCTGCAGAATCAAACGCTGTTTCCGTGACAAAAATTGAATCACTTCCGGATTTGATTTTGGTTTACATCAATTTATATGGAAACGGAAGAACAGGTGGAAACAGGCGTTTGTTTTGGTTCTCACATTTTGGAGAACCGAGGTCGATCCCGATTGGAACCTCACCTCTTTGTAGCTATATCATAGCACAAGAGCTGGAAATTGCAAGATGGGATTTTGTACAATTTGCACGCTTTTTATTATTATATAGTGATAAATTCATTTATTATAGCCAATTTTCGATTGACAGCAGAATCATAATCTGGTATGATAAGTCTGTTGGGGCGGATTTCTCCGTTCCAGAAATTTCCAGCTCCCCTGCTCCGGTTTTTTGGCTAGATTACACATTCCCGCCGGTCAAAGGCCGTCAGAAATTGGCTTTCTGCGACTTGACGCGATTTTTCCGCCATGGTATAATGAGACTGTAATTTTACAGCCCCTTATGACTGACGGATCAGTGGAGCACCACACGGAGTAAGGGCGTTTTCCATAGCCGACCGTCTGGGCACACTTTCCCTCTCATAGGGGGTGAGTGCGCCCGTTTTTATTTGTTAGGAGGTAACACATGAAGAAAGTTGGCATCGTCATGGGCAGCGACAGCGATCTGCCGATTCTGCGCAAGACCATGGACACCCTGGCCTCTCTGGACATTCCCTATGAGTGCCATGTGTATTCCGCACACCGCACCCCGGAGGAAGCCCGGGATTTCGCCCTCTCCGCCCGGGACAACGGCTTCGGCGTTCTCATTGCCGCTGCCGGTATGGCCGCTCATCTGGCTGGCTCCATCGCCGCCAACACCACCCTGCCGGTTATCGGCATTCCCTGCAAGTCTACCTGTTTAGACGGCATTGACGCGCTCCTTTCCACGGTGATGATGCCTTCCGGCATCCCGGTTGCCACCGTCGCCATCAATGGAGGCGTGAATGCCGCTTTGTTGTCTGCCCAGATTCTGGCGGTGGAGGACGCTCAGCTGGCTCAGAAGCTGGCCGAAAAGCGTGCCGCAGATACCCGGAAGGTTCTGGAAAAGGACGCCGCACTGCAGGCGGAGCTGAACGGTTAACCATTTCCCACTTGATTTTCTGATTTTCAATAAGGAGGAAAAACCCCTATGGGCGGTTTTTTTGGCGCCATTTCCCGCAACAACTGCATTCACGACGTGTTCTTCGGAACCGACTACCATTCCCACCTGGGCACCCGCCGGGGCGGCCTGGTTTTCTACGACCCCAAGAAGGGCTTTCAGCGGCAGATTCACAACATTGAAAATACGCCCTTCCGCACCAAGTTTGAAAACGATCTGAACACCATGGGCGGCACCGCCGGCATCGGCTGCATTTCCGATACCGACCCCCAGCCCCTGCTGGTGCGCAGCCACCTGGGGATGTTCGCCATCTCCACCGTGGGCATCATCAACAACGCCGAGGAGCTGGTGAAGAAAACCTTCTCCGGCCCCGGCCATCAGTTCATGGCCATGTCCTCCGGCAAGGTCAATTCCACCGAGCTCACCGCCGCCCTCATTAACCGGTGCGACAATCTGGTGGACGGCATCCACTACGCCCAGGAGGTCATCGACGGCTCCTGCACCATTTTACTGCTGACCCCCGACGCCATCATCGCCGCCCGGGACAAGCTGGGCCGCCTGCCGGTGCTGGTGGGCAAGAAAGCCGACAGCCACTGCGCCTGCTTCGAGTCCTTCGCCTGTCAGAAGCTGGGCTATGAGGTGGTTTACAACCTGGGCCCCGGGGAAATTGTGAAGATTACCCCCGACGCTGTGGAACAGCTGGCCGCTCCCGGAGACAAGATGAAAATCTGCGCCTTCCTGTGGACCTACTACGGCTACCCCAACTCCAATTACGAGGGGGTCAACGTGGAAGTCATGCGCTGCCGCAACGGCGAAATCATGGCCCGGGACGAGGAAGCCAAGGGCACCATGCCCGACGTGGACTATGTGGCGGGGGTGCCGGACTCCGGCCTGCCCCACGCCATCGGCTACTCCAACCAGTCCCACAAGCCCTTCGCCCGGCCCTTCGTGAAATACACCCCCACCTGGGCCCGCTCCTTCATGCCCTCCAACCAGGAGGTGCGGAACATGGTGGCAGAGATGAAGCAGATTCCCGTGCCGGAGCTGATTCAGGACAAGAAGCTGCTGCTGGTGGACGACTCCATCGTCCGGGGCACCCAGCTCCGGGAAACCGTGGAATTCCTCTACAAGAGCGGCGCCAAGGAAGTCCATATGCGCTCCGCCTGTCCACCCATTATGTACGGCTGCAAATACCTGAACTTCTCCCGGAGCAACTCGGAGATGGAGCTGCTGGCCCGGAGAATCATCCAGAAGCTGGAGGGCGACCAGGGGCAGCAGCACGTGGCGGAGTACGCCGACGGCTCCACCCAGCGGGGCCAGTGCATGCTGCAGGCCATCTGCAAGGAAATGGGCTTCGACTCCCTGGGCTACCAGTCCCTGGACGGCCTGCTGGAGGCCATCGGCCTGGACCGGGACAAGGTCTGCACCTACTGCTGGACCGGCGAAGAATAACTGCTTTCCCCACCACTGTGAAAAAGGAGCATATTCATGGATCATAACAATTCCTACTCCGCCAGCTACGCCGCCGCAGGCGTGGACATCACCGCCGGCTACAAGGCTGTGGAACTGATGAAGAAGCACATTGCCCGGACCCGGAACGAAGGCTGCCTGGACGACGTAGGCGGCTTCGGCGGCTGCTTCGGTCTGCCCATTGCCGGGATGGAAGAGCCGGTTCTGGTCTCCGGCACCGACGGCGTGGGCACCAAGCTGAAGCTGGCCATCCTCATGGACAAGCACGACACCATCGGCATCGACTGCGTGGCCATGTGCGTCAACGACATCATCTGCGTGGGCGCCAAGCCCCTGTTCTTCCTGGACTACATTGCCTGCGGCAAGAATATTCCCGAGAAAATTGCGGAAATCGTGGGCGGCGTGGCGGAGGGCTGCGTCCAGGCGGGCAGTGCCCTCATCGGCGGCGAAACCGCCGAGCATCCCGGCATGATGCCTGAGGAGGAATACGACCTGGCAGGCTTCGCCGTGGGCATTGTGGACAAGAAGAAGATTCTGGACAATACCACCATGCACCCCGGGGATGTGGTCATCGCCCTGCCCTCCACCGGCATCCACTCCAACGGCTTCTCCCTGTGCCGGAAGGTTTTTGACATCGACAACAATCATCCTCAACTGTACGTTCCCCGGGAGGAGCTGGGGGGCAAAACCATCGCCGAAGCGCTGCTGACCCCCACCAAAATCTACGTCAAGCCGGTGCTGGCCCTGCTGGAGCAGGTCAGCGTCCGGGGCATCAGCCACATCACCGGCGGCGGCTTCTACGAAAACATCCCCCGCTCCATCCCCGACGGGCTGGGCGCGAAAATTGACCGGTCCGCAGTGAAGGTGCTGCCCATCTTCGACCTGATTGCCAAATTCGGCAATATCCCCGAGCGGGATATGTTCAACACCTACAACATGGGCGTGGGCATGAGCATCGTGGTGCCCGCCCAGCAGGCCGAGCTGGCCCTGTCTGTGCTAAAGGCCAACGGCGAGGACGCCTACGTCATCGGCACCATTGTGGAAAGCGAAGAAAAGGTGATTCTGGCATGAAAACCAAAATCGCAGTTCTGGTTTCCGGGGGCGGCACCAACCTCCAGGCCCTGATCGATGCCCAGGGCAGCGTCCTGACCAGCGGCGAGATTGCCCTGGTGGTGTCCAACAACGCCGGAGCCTATGCCCTGGAACGGGCCAAAAAGGCCGGCATCCCCACCGCCGTGGTGCTGAAAAAGGAGTGCGGCTCCCAGCAGGCTTTTGAAGAAAAGCTCAAGGAGGTGCTCACCGCTCACGGCATCCAGCTGATTATTCTGGCGGGCTTTATGACCATCCTCACAGAAAACTTCACCGCCTGCTACCCCCAGCGGATTATCAATGTCCACCCCTCCTTGATTCCCTCCTTCTGCGGAGCAGGATTCTATGGACTGCGGGTACACCAGGCCGCCCTGGACTACGGGGTGAAGGTTACCGGCGCCACGGTGCATTTCGTCAACGAAATCCCCGACGGCGGCAAGATCATCGCCCAGAAGGCCGTGTACATTGCGGACGGGGACACCCCCGAGACCCTGCAGCGCCGGGTGATGGAGCAGGCCGAGTGGGTTCTGCTGCCCCAGGCCGCAGAGCAGGTGAGCGCCGCCCTGCAAAAGGCGTAAGTCACATTTCCACATAGAAACGGAGCGATTGCAATGAACGTCTACGAAACCAAAACCATGGCCCAGCGGCTGGAAGGCAACTCCTATCCCGGCCGGGGCATCGT
>CASFNR010000022.1 GCA_949296115.1 uncultured Eubacteriales bacterium
CGGCAGTCACACCGTTATCCGAAAACACCGCACCGATCAAGCCGAAACCGTCACACCGTCTGAAGCGAAATCTTCACACCGTTCGGCCGAATATTGCAGTATTCCGCCCTTTTTGTCAATTCTTCTGCGTAATTTAGCAGAGCTATTCTCCCGTCGTAGTTCAATTTGTGTGCATAAACATGAATAGCAAGGTCTACAACATCGACAGTAGGATACCGTCTTATAGCATCTTCCGACCAATCGTGTATAAACTGATCATCGCTCAATATCTTTCTTATATCAACATTAAGTGCTTTAGATATTTTTTCGATAATCTTCCTATCTACTCTATCACTTTTCCGTTTTACGGCGGAATAAAGCGTGTTGTACGGAACACCAGAAAGTATGGCAAGCTTACGAAGAGTGAGGCCTCTCTCCTTTGCCAACTCTGCAATTCGTTCTCCTGCACTCTTCTCTTTTTCGCTCATTTCATCTGCACTCATTTGGTGTCACTCCCTTCTGATTATCATTCTATCACCTAATTTATGCAAATGCAAATTAATCTTAGAAAAATACTTGACAAAAATTTGCAAGTGCATATATAATTGAATTGGATATTTGCAAGTGCATATATTGGGGGGAGGATTTATGAAAATTGATAGAGTTAAATTTGCGATGGCCTTGGCGAAAGAAAACATATCTTGCCTTAAATTGGCCGAAAGAACAGGTTTATCGAGGGTGACAATAACGAAATGTAAAATCAGGGAAGAGCTGCACAAAGTCTACTGCTGAAAAAGTTGCGAATGGGCTTGGAGTAAAGATTTCCGATCTTCTTCCCGAAAAAAGGAGGGATTTTGGTGCCCAATATGGTGACAGTTCGTGAAGCAGTCAAACGTGCCAGAGAGGACGGTTTCCCTATTTCGGAGTACACCCTCCGGCAATGGATTCGGTGCGGAGAGATTCCCGTGAGGAAGGCAGGAACTAAGATCCTGATTTTCTATCCTACTGCAGGAACCGAAGCAGCAGGTGACAATGCTGTCCTGGCTGGTACAGAATCCCCAGGCGACAACATCGGATATTATCGGGCAGGCTTTGTTTTTAACAGCGAAGGCGGAGTAATGGAAGTGAGTGTGCACCATGGCAAAGGCAACGAAGGAAAATGGAATGGAAGCTGCAAGGCTGATTCACCCGGACTGGCCCGAGGATAAGATTCGGGATCTGGTGGACAAAGCCTGGGAAGCATATTTGCAGGAACTTGATAGGAGAGCTACGGAGAAGGACAATGAAGGCAAATCTTCGGAGGCATGACCCACATTCAAACAGAACAAGCCAGGAGCCGCCCGTTTGGGTAGCCCCTGGCCATTTCTTTTCCTGCTCAGCCTCAGAACGGCTCTGTAGTGGAATTGTCTCTTCCCATAGTCTTCTGTGATTGCTCGGTTAATAAATCTGTTTAGGCTCTCACTGTGAGCCTCTGCGTGGGCCTTCACAAGCTCTTTCTGGCCAGCTGGAACTCTGACACGCATTTCGTCAAATTTTTCAAGGTATTTCTCTGTCGCTCGCCGCTGTGCGGCGCTGGAGGACAGCTTGAGGGCGCACATGGCCACGCTGGGCACTGATGAACTCTATGGGCCGGATTTCAAGATCACCTGGAAGGAAGTTCTGAGCAGTCGATTGGACAGCAAGGCCCTGAAGGCAGCGGCCCCGGAGTTGTGTCAGCGCTTCAGCAAACAGACCACCGTCCGCAGATTCGTTATCAGCGCATAAAAGCCGCCCCCAGTCTTGCACACCAGGGACGGCAGATAGAAAGCTCCCACACACAATCACATGACATGATCGCTAGGAGGTGTGGGCATTGTACCATACCTCCCAACAAAATACAAGGAGGAAAAACCATGACAGAAACGAAGCGGAAGAAGGATTTATTTGACATTGTTTCCGGCCTGGAGAATCTTATGATCAGCGCCAACCGTGCGGCTGACCTGCTAGAAATTCTGGATGAGGGACTCACGGAGGAAATTGAAGGGGCAGCAAAAGACGATCCCGTCTTTAGACACCTAAGTGACCGGTATTCCATGTTTCATTCTCTGATGGAGACGGTGGAATACCAGTTGAACGAAGCTATTCAGGTAGCGGACAACACGTTCCAGCTAACAAAGCGGCTTTTTCAAGAGGCCCAAAAGATTGCATGACCTATCCACAGCCAGTTACATTCCCCGTCACCTCCCCCGCCGCATGTCGTTTGTGTGGCGGGGGGGTGTGTTTGACGCTGCCAAAATTTTTGGGCCAATTTTGGGCCACACTGTATAAAATGGCACTATATGAGATGCGACGAAATGTTATGATTAACACATAGAAATTAGGTAAAAACGGTAAATAGCAAATGGAATAATACAGGATAAAATAAAACAACTCGCTCTGTTAATCCGCAGGTCGTTGGTTCGAGTCCAACAGGGGGAGCCATATTTGTAAAACGCTTTAGATATTACTTGCTAGAAGTCATATCTAAAGCGTTTTATTTCTGTACTCTCAAAGTTGATAATTGAAGGACTAAATGCAGAGGGTACCATACCTTAGGATTTATTTAAAAAAGGTGGCAGCTAACACCTCAAGGAGTTAGCTGCCGCAAATTGCTGGATCAGTATATTATACCATTCAGCAGTTGTCAATTACGAATTAGGAGGTATTGATTTTTGGGAAGGTTATCTGGATTGGTGCATTGTGATTCGAACTTTTTATTAAGCCAGAGCGGAACCTAAGTCCCGGCATTCTGCCAGTGCAGAATCATCCGGCGTTTCCTGGCAGATTACGCTGTTGCAGACCAAATTAGCCCCGTTGCTGCGGCAGGTATCTTCCCAAGTGCGCATCCATTCGCCATCTCCCCAGCCATAGGAACCGAAGAGGGCAATGGGCTTTCCGTGCAGCTTGCCTTCACAGTCCTGGAACATCGGCTCGAATTCGCTTTCTTCCAACTGCTCTACACCCATGGAGGGGCATCCGAATGCAATGGCATCGAACGCATCCGCCATTGAACCAGAAAACTCTCCGGCAGTAAATACATTTACGTTGGCGCCGGCATCCTTTGCTCCTTCAGCAACCGCATTGGCCATCGCCTCGGTGTTACCAGTGCCGCTCCAGTAAACAATTGCAATTTTACGCATTATGAATCAAACCTTTCTGAAAATATGGTATATCAACCGGCTACAGTCAGCCGTTCAATATCGTCACCTTCTGCCCAAAGACGGCAGTAAATCTGAGTGCATTTTTTGTATTGGGCAAATTTCTTCCTGGCGGCGTCTTCATCGCCATAAACTTTCCAGCAGCCGGTGCATTTGCAGCAACCAGGCCCCTGGGTTATAAATCCATGGACATCCTCCGGCGGATAGCCCAGAAACAGTCCGATTTCATGGGGGAAATCCTCCTGACAGCGGAGTTTTCGGACCAGCTGCACCAGTGATTTCTGACAGCTGCCCGGCATATACCCCTGCTGCTGGAGCAGCCGCACAGCTAAGCTGTCCGACAGATCTTCCGCCAATTTCTGTGGGCGGTATAAATAGATCAGCGCTTTGCCGCGGGACATCCGAAGGGGAAGCAGACGTAGTCCTTTGCCCTTCAGACGGGTGTTCATCTGCCGGATAGCCTGAACCAATTCCTGCTGGGAATCGAAGGGGCAGGTAAACAGATTTGCAGTTTTGATGCCCGCCAAAGTGGGGGCGCAGTTGCGGATCAGGTAATCATCGGACATGGAAACACCTCTTGACAAAATGACTATTTGCGTTTTTTAAAATGATGCTTGATCCACCTGGACAGGAGCAAAATGCAGATAATACCGCCGATGGCGGCCAAAGTCCGGAGTAGCTCTACAAAAATCATGGCATTCCCTCACTGTTTTTTTGCGGTTAGCAAATGATAACTGAAGAATGAAGAAAGTAGTTAGCATATGCTAACTGAGAACAGCATATCGTTCTTTAATGAATTTGTCAAGTGTTTTTTTGAGTTTTGCAAAAAATCGTGACCTTTTTTACAGGCAGAAAAATGAGTTATCTTCATTCAACAAATTTTTAAGAAAGGGGTATTGACAAAATATGGTTGTGGTTGTATCATATGCGTGTGGTTAGCGTATGCTAATTTCATTTTTAAGCGGCAGTTAGCGGTGACTAATTGCCAGCATGCTCCGAATAGGGTGAGGCTTATGAATTTGACCCAAGCACAGGAAGGAACCGAATACATCATTCAGCAGGTGCAGACAGAGGATGAAGAACTGAATGCGTTCTTGTTCTCTCTTGGCTGCTACAGCGGGGAGCCTATTACTCTGGTATCCCGGAGGAAAGGAAGCTATGTGGTGTCGGTGAAGGATGGCAGATACAGCATTGATCCCCAACTGGCAGAAGCCATTCAAATTTGAATCCGGGAGACATCCGATCTCCTGATTCTTTTTGTGCGGGAGTTAGCTAATGCTAACACCAAACCTACAGAGCCAAAGTCTGGAAGAACATTGATTGAAAGAGGAGGAATCCAAAATGAGAATCGCGTTTGCAGGCAATCCCAACTCCGGCAAAACCACCATGTACAACGCTCTCACCGGCCGCAATGAAAAGGTCGGCAACTGGGCGGGTGTGACGGTGGACAAAAAAGAGGCGCTGATTAAGAAAGCCTACGCAGGCTCCCAGCAGCTCATCGCTGTTGACCTTCCCGGCGCCTATTCCATGTCGCCCTTTACCTCAGAAGAAAGCATCACCAGTTCCTATGTGAAAAACGAGCACCCCGATGCCATCATCAACATTGTGGATGCCACCAACCTGAGCCGCTCTCTGTTCTTTACCACTCAACTGCTGGAACTGGGGATTCCCGTGGTGGTGGCCCTGAACAAGGCGGACATCAACGAGAAGAAGGAAACGGAGATTGACGTTGCGGCCCTTTCCCAGAAGCTGGGATGTCCTGTGGTGGAGACCGTATCCACCAACGGCGAGGGCTTGGCTGCTGTGGTTCGGGCTGCGGTGGATGCCCAGGGCAAGGGACAGAAAGCCCCCTATACCCAGGGCGCTGTGGATCTGAGCCACAAGGAGTCGGTGGTTGCCGCAGACAAAAAGCGGTTTGAGTTTGTGAATTCCGTTGTTTCTCAGGTGGAAAAGCGGAAGGTTCTGACCAAGCAACGGAATTTCCAGGACAAAATCGATGATATTCTCACCAACCAGTGGCTGGGGATTCCCATCTTTGCCCTGGTGATGTTCCTGGTATTCGATATTTCCCAGTCTTCCTTTGGCCCTTACCTGGCCGACACACTGGTTGCCTGGCTGGAAAGCTTCCAGGGCTGGGTAGCAGAGCAGGTTTCCGGCGCCGCTCCCATTTTGCAGGCGCTGCTGGTTGACGGCGTCATCGGCGGCGTGATTGCAGTCATTGGCTTCCTGCCGCTGGTCATGGTGATGTACTTCCTCATCGCTCTGTTGGAAGACTGCGGCTACATGGCCCGGGCCACCATTGTGCTGGACCCCATCTTCAAGAAAGTGGGCCTTTCCGGCAAGTCCGTCATTCCATTCGTCATCGGCACCGGCTGTGCTATTCCCGGCGTTATGGCCTGCCGCACCATCCGCAACGAGCGGGAACGCCGTGCCACCGCCATGCTGACCCCCTTCATGCCCTGCGGTGCCAAGCTGCCGGTTATCGCCCTGTTTGCAGGCGCTTTCTTTGCCGATGCTTCCTGGGTAGGTACATTGATGTATTTTGTGGGCATTGCCCTGATTCTTCTGGGCGCGCTGCTGGTCAACCGGATTGCCGGCCACAGAAGCCGCAAATCCTTCTTCATCATGGAGCTGCCGGAATATAAGGTTCCTTCTGTAAAGCGGGCATTCTTGGCCATGTGCTCCCGGGGCAAGGCATACATTGTCAAAGCCGGTACCATCATCCTGCTGTGCAATACGGTGGTTCAGATTATGCAGACCTTCAACTGGAGCTTCCAGGAGGCGGAAGTGGCCAGCGAATCCATTCTGGCAACCATCGCCAGCCCCATTGCCTATCTGCTGGTTCCCGTTGTGGGTGTGGTATCCTGGCAGCTGGCTGCCGCAGCGGTTACCGGCTTCATTGCCAAAGAGAATGTGGTAGGTACCCTGGCCGTGTGCTACGTGGGCCTGGAGAACCTGATTGATACCGAAGAACTGGCCCTGATGGAAGGCGCCGGTGCCGAGGTTGCCGGTGTGTTTGCCATCACCAAAGTTGCCGCATTGGCTTACCTGATGTTCAACCTGTACACCCCGCCCTGCTTCGCTGCATTGGGCGCCATGAACTCGGAAATCAACGACCGCAAGTGGTTCTGGGGCGGTGTGGCACTGCAGTTTGCCACCGGCTTTACCGTTGCGTACCTGGTCTACCAGATTGGTACCCTGATTACCACCGGAAGCCTGGGCGCCGGATTCCTGCCGGGACTGATTGCGGTGGCTGCCATCGTGGCTGTCATTGTATCTCTGTGCCTGAAGGCAGACCGGAAGCTGTCTGCAGAGTATTCCCTCGGCACGCAGAAGTAAATTTGAGAAAGGAGCAGATCCATGGAAAATTTCATCATTCTGGCAATTGTAGCCGTTATTGTGACGCTCGCCGCCAGATATATCTATAAAGCAAAGAAAAAAGGGGCGAAATGCATCGGCTGTCCCGATGGCTGCTCCTGTTCCACCGGTGGATGCAGCTGCTGCAGGAGCGGCAGCTGCGACACCAAGTAGTTGATGAAAGCTTGCTCGATTCTCCTGATCATAGAATATAGGAAAGGCGGTGCTTTTCATAAAGCACCGCCTTTCCTCATGCTGCCGGAAAACCCCGAAAGCGTTTCTCGAAAATCTAAACCACTGGCGAAGTGAAGCCGGTGGCCGTGTTTCAGTCAAGGGATTTATGATTGAGCGTTTACTTTCTGACGGGCTTGTGATACCATGAAAAGGTATTGTGCAGGGGGGGAGGCTATGGATAACCAGCAGGTAAAAACCGCAGATTCGGCGGTTTCAGGGAAATATTCGATATCATAGAATATGATAACAGGTACAGAGACGATATGATTTTCATGGTTCTCCAAGCGAAGGATGCCCTTGGAAGAAAGCCGTCAATCAATTCTGACTTGCTCGATGTCAAAAAAAGCTATATTGACCGTGGAGATATGTTTTGGCTTGCGATAGACGAGAACGACAGAGTGGTGGGATGCATCGGATACTCCCGAATTCCTGATACGGCAGAAGCTTTTCTGCACAGGCTCTATGTAAAAGCTGCGGTAAAGCGTAAAGGAATCGGCACTGTGCTGCTCAGAACAGCGGAACAAGAAATGCGCAGGAAAGGAATAACGGTGTCAAAGGTTCATCTCGGTGCTCCGAGAGAGCAATGGGCTGCGTCTTATGCCTTTTATCCGAAACACGGATATAAAGAATATGAACCCAGATATATGAGAAAGGAGCTTTAATTTCCGGCAGCTTGGCTCCACAACAACGAGCTGCAGCCGGATGGGGAAAGCAGTTCGCTGCTTGTTATAAGATGCCTTGTCCGCCTTGCTTGCACAAGCTGCGGGATCCAGCGCCAATGGAGACCCAGCCCAACTTTTTTCAAAAAGCATAAGGGGTATCTTCCTGCTGTGCTGTTTACATTTCAACGGTAATCTGGTATAATACACCTGTGTAGAAAAAATCGTCCCTGTCAAACGAGGAAGTCCGGTGAAAATCCGGCGCAGTCTTACCTCTACTGTCAGCGCTAAGCGCAAGCCAGATCTTCGCCGACAGGGAATGAAGCAGTCTTTTAGGTGGAGAGACTGGTTTTGGCAGTATGTCAGCCGCGCTCTTTCCCCAGGAGGAAAGGGTGCATTGCTTTGCCCCTAACCAGATGTGCCCGTCTGATCAGACGGGGCAGAAGGAGGAAACAGATAACGATGCATGTGATGATGACCGGCTTGGACCACAGTCTGGCGTCTGTGGCCCTGCGGGAAAAGTTCAGCTTTACAAAGGCGGCAGTTGCGGATGCGGTGTCGGAATTTGCCCGAAAACCCGGTGTTTTAGGAGCGGTGCTCCTGTCAACCTGCAATCGAACCGAACTGTACCTGTCTCTGGAGCAGCCCCGGTGCGTCAGCCCGGACAAGCTCCTGTGCGCCGCCGCCGGACATCCCTATGATGGCTTCGCCTTCGTTACCCGGGAAGATGCGGATGCAGTTCGTCATTTGATGGAGGTGGCCTCCGGCCTGCGCTCCCGGATTCTGGGAGAGGATCAGATTCTGTCTCAGGTCAAAACTGCTGCGGAAATTTCCCGGCAGGCCGGCGCCTGTGACAGTGTGCTGGCCACCTTGTTCCGCACCGCTGTAACCTGCGGCAAGCAGGTGAAAACCGAGGGCCATCTGACCGGCGTTGCCACTTCAGCCGCCCATATGGCGGTGAAGGCGGCGCAGTCCCGCCTGGATGACCTCACCGGGAAGCGTGCTCTGGTCATCGGCAATGGGGAAATGGGCCGTCTGGCCGCCGGTCTGCTTCGGGACGCCGGGTGTACCGTGTCCGTAACCCTGCGCTCCTACCACCACGGGGAGACCGTGGTGCCCCCGGGATGTTCCGTCACCCCCTACGACAACCGCTATCAGGCCATGGAGGGGATGGACCTGGTGATCTCCGCTACCACCAGCCCCCACCATACCATTTATCGGGAGGATTTTCTGGCCATTCCCAATCCGCCCCGCCTGCTCATTGATCTGGCCATACCCCGGGACATTGAACCTGCCCTTGGCACACTTCCTGGCGTAACCGTGCTGAATGTGGACGACCTGGGAGAAAACCTGGGGGCGGATGCCCAGGCCCTGGCCCAGGCGCAGGCGACCATCGCCAATTACCTGGAACGATTCCGTCAGTGGGAGATTTACCGGGAGAGTTTGCCGGCGCTGGAGGAAGTAAAGGCCGCCCTGCGGCAGCGGATTTCGGCTTACCTGGATGCGGATATGGATGCCGGGCAGGCCGCCGAGGTGACCATCGACAAAGTGGTGGACCTGCTGGCCGGTGGGATGACCGATGGCTTCACCACACAAGCCCTTCAGGTCTGCACTGCCAAGATTCGTTCCCATACCCGATAATCATTTGGAAGGAGATTTGATTGCCATGCAGTCTCAGGAATTATACAACCGTGCGGTGAAGGTCATGCCCGGCGGCGTGAATTCTCCGGTGCGGGCCTATCTGTCCGTTCATATGTGTCCCCGGTTCATCACCCGGGCCGACGGCCCCTATATCTGGGACGAGGACGGGAAGCGTTACATTGACTATGTCTGCTCTTGGGGACCCATGATTCTGGGCCACAACCATCCCGTGATCCGGGAGACGGTGGAGCAGGCGGTGAAGGACGGACTGAGCTTCGGCGCTCCCACCCGCCGGGAGGTGGAGATGGCGGAGCTGATGACCGAAATCGTTCCCAACATCGAAATGGTGCGGATGGTCAACTCCGGCACCGAGGCCGTCATGAGCGCCATCCGGCTGGCCCGGGGCGCTACCGGGCGGGACAAGATTATTAAATTTGCCGGATGCTACCATGGGCACAGCGACTGCCTGCTGGTCAATGCCGGTTCCTCCGCCCTGGCGGGGGGTCATCCCAGCAGCGCCGGGGTGCCGGTAGACATTGTGAAGCACACCCTCACTGCCCAATATAATGACCTTGCCAGCGTTGAGACTCTGCTCCGGGCCAATCCCGGTCAGGTGGCCTGCGTCATCGTAGAGCCGGTGGCCGCCAACATGGGGGTAGTAGGTCCTGCCCCCGGCTTCCTGGAGGGGCTGCGCCGGCTGTGTGACGAAAGCGGTGCTCTGCTGATTTTTGATGAGGTCATCACCGGCTTCCGTCTGGCGCTGGGGGGCGCCCAGAGCTACTACGGTGTCCGGGCGGACCTGGTGACCTTTGGCAAGATCATCGGCGGCGGTATGCCCGTAGGAGCCTACGCCGGCAGCCGGAAGCTGATGGAGCAGGTGGCTCCCTGCGGCCCGGTGTATCAGGCGGGCACCCTCAGCGGCAACCCGGTGGCCATGGCGGCGGGGCTGGCCCAGCTGCGGTATCTTCAGGCCCATCCGGAGGTTTACGATGCCATTGAAAAGAGTGCTTCCTTCCTGGCCCAGCGCATGAAAGCCAGCGCACAGAAGCACGATGTGGATGTGTCGGTCAACCAGGTTGGCAGTGTGCTCTCCCCCTTCTTTGTGCCCAACGGGGTGGATTCTTACAAGACTGCCACCGGGAGCGATCTGCAAAAGTATGCCCGGTATTTTGCCGGGATGCTTGACCGGGGCGTTGCCCTGGCGCCTGCCCAGTTTGAGGCCATGTTCGTCTCTGCCGCCCATACTCAGGCGGACCTGGAAGCCACGGCCCAGGCGGTGGATGACTCGTTCGCCGACCTGTAATCCCCATAACAAATTTGCCCCCAGCCGATTCCGGCTGGGGGCATTGCTGTGTCTTGACTTAATCCAGGACTTCGCCGTTGACCGTCTCCACCAGGTCCACGATGTCCTCCCGGGAAACATATACGGTGGGTTCCCCGTTCAGCACCGTCAGGCAGTCGGAGCTGTTGTAGCGGTAGAAGGCAATCTCCACCTGGGGGAAGGAGGGGTGGTTCCGATGAATGACAAACCGGATTTCCTCCCCGGTTTCCGGCACAGTGGTGCCTGCGTAGCCGGTGTATTCCAGGCCGTCCAGCAGGTCGGTGATGGCGGCGCCATCGATCTCCTCTCCGTTCAGGGTGTAGACCACCGTTTCGGTTTCGTTGCCGTCCTCATCTGTCTCGGTTTCGGTGGTTCTGTAGACGCTGTAGGTTTCGCCATCCAGCAGAATACCCACAGAGGTTACTTCCGTCCAGTCCATCAGCAGCACATCCGTGGGCTTCAGGTCCTCATAGGTGGTGTAGAGCATGGCCTCAGCGGCGGAGGCGGGGATGGTATAGACCATCTGAGAGCCGGCCAGACGGACATAGTAGCCGCTGGAGGCTTCCGAGCCGATTTCCAGAACAAATTCCTGCTCCGCCTCAGATTCCGCATTGGTGTAGGTCAGGGTTAGGGTCGCCGCAGGGGCATCAAGGCCGTACTTGCTCAGATCGTCTGCTTTATAATTGACGCATTCGCTCCACTCAATATCCGTCACATAATTCAGCAGGGTCTGGGTCAGGCTGGTGTCCAGGGGTTTTTCAGAGAGGAACCAGACGTAGTCGTCTGTATAGGCAAGACCGCTGCTTTCCAACTTCTCGATGGTGTACTGGCTGCTGCCGGACTGGACTTCCAGCCGGAGGGGCTCCTCCATATCCGGAATCTCTTCCATTTTCAGCACGTCATACAGCCCGTATTCAAAGGGCGTCAGGAAGCTGCTGTCCACCAGATAGGCGTTCTCGTCCCCGATGGAGACGTAGCGTTCCCCGCCCAGGGCGGTTTCCTCGCCAACCTTGATGGTGATTTCCTCGTCATTGGCTGTCAGATTGATCTCGCAGATGGGAGCTTCCAGGGTGTACTCGTCCCAGTTCTCCACATTCTCGATGGTCTTGCTGGAGTCAATCTGAGACAGTGCGGTAAGCATCTCGTCCACATAGGAGCTGTCCAAGGGGAAGTCCGGGTCGTCGGCATAGACCCAGGTGTCCGCCTCCTTGGTCAGGGACACCTCTTCGCTGTAGTGCCAGGTCAGGCTGGTGACCGTCTCCGGGTCCAGGGTGAAGATGGTGGTGTACACCGTCTCCTCCTCTGTCTCCGGGTTCAGGAGTGTGGCCCCATAGGCTGCCCCCAGAATCACCACCAGCACTGCCAGCAGAATTATCAGTTTTTTTCCACGTTTCATCTGCGTTTCCTCCGGAACCAAATGATGATGCCGATGGCCAGATAAGCCGCCGGGATAATGGCCACGAGCAGCACTGTCAGCAGGGTGACCGTGCTGCTCTGCATGGTCAGATATTCGGTGGACAGGGATTTGGCATGGATGGAAATGCTGCTCTCTTCCGCATCACACAGGAAGTTCAGCACATTCAGGAAGAAGTCCTGATTGCCGCCTGCCACCATTTCGTTGGTCTGCTCATCCAGCAGGGATGTGGAGGAAATCCACACCACATCGCTGTAGATGCCGTCGTCCAGCGTCTCAGACGCCGCCACCGCCAGAGCGAAAGGACCGTCGATGTCCCCGTCCTCCTTCTCGTAAGTGGTCATCTGGTAACCCGCAGCCTTGGAGAAGGCACTATCCGAGGTGGTCAGCAGTTCGCTGGTGGAAATATTCTCGTTTTCTGTTTCTTCCACGATCAGGCCCTGGGCCAGGGGGAGCAGAACGGAATAGTTTTCCTCCATCAGGGGATAGGTGATGGTGTGGGAGTTCAGCTCCGGCAGCAGGTAGTAGGGCATGCCCCAGATATAGCGGTTCTGGTCGCCTTCCACCACAATGCCCTCCGCAGCGGAGATGCCGTAGTAGGCCATAATGGACTCCAGATTGGTCAGGGCGCCGTCCTGGGGAGGATCGGACAGGTAGACCACCTTGCCGCCCAGAGACAGATAGTTCTGAATCTTGGTCTTTTCTTCCAGGGAAATATCCCGCTGGGGGCCGATAATCAGCAGACAATCCGCATCATCCGGCACGGCTTCTGCCGTCAGCAGAGACAGCTCTTCTGTTTCCAGATTGGCCTTTTCCACCGCACTGGCGAAGCTGCCGGAAAGGGTGGACTCTCCGTGACCGGTGAGCAGGTAGATCTTGGGCAGATTGTCGCTGATGACATAGTCAATGGCGCTGGTAATCTCGCTCTCGCCGTTGAAGCTCCAGCTCTCCTGACCGTAGTAATAATAGGCCTCGTAATCCATGACGAAAATATCCCCATAGTCAATGTAACGGGATTTGTCGCCGGATTCCACAATCAGGCTGTTTTCGTAAAAGGAATCGGTGTACTGCTGGACAAAGGTGGGATTCACGTCCGGGTCCTTTTTTACCACCTGAATGTGGTCGCTGAGGGCTTCGTACTGCTCCAGCAGGGTGCCCAGGTAGGATTGCTCATAGCCGGTACGCACCACCCAGTAGATGGTCACATCCTGCTCCAGACCGGAGACCAGCTTTTCCGACTGCTGGGACAGAGTGAAAATCTGGTTGGCGGTGGTGTCGAACTGGGTTACATTGGCAGGCAGCGCGCTGACCAGCAGGTTCACAGCCACGGCAATTGCCACCACAATGGCGGTGGCAGCCACGCTGTATCCGCCCACCCGGAAGGAGCGGGTCTGGAAAGATGCCTTCAGCTTGCGCAGCCAGGATTTGATAGCCTTCATTCGCTCCACCTCCGCTTCTCCATAGACTGAACGCTCAGGAACAGAAAGACCCCGGCCACAGACAGCAGAAACACCACGCACCGCAGGTCAAATACGCCGTTGATGATGATGTAGAACCATTCAAACAGGGACAGCTTTTCCAGAATGGTGGAAACCAGCCCTTCAAAGGCGGCGCTGTTGATTATGAAGGCCGCCATGGTGGCGCCAACCAGCGCTGCGGCGCACAGCAGGGCCGTAAAACCGTTTTTCGTCATCAGATAAACTGCCAGTGCGATTACCAGCCCTGCCACCACCAGCACGGAAACGGAGCCGAAGGCGGTGGGGGAGGTCATGCCCGCCAGATCGCCCAGGAAGTAGTTGACCAGCATAATCACGAAGCACAGTCCCGCTGCCACCGCTTGACTCTCGGTGATGGAGGAAATGTAAACCCCAATGGCAATCAGTGCCGCTCCCAGGCAGAAGAAACCTGCCAGGGCGCTGAAGGAAGCTGCCAGGTTGATATTGCCGAAGGAGGACAGCACAATGGGGTACAGGGCGATGATCAGCAGCGGTACCAGGAACACAGCCATCAGCGCCAGGAATTTTCCCAGTACCACCTGGGTCATGGTGATGGGCAGGGAATAGAGCAGCTGGTCGGTTTTCTGCCGCCGCTCTTCCGCCAGCACCCGCATGGTGAGGATGGGTACAATGACCAGAAACACAAAGCTCATGCTGCCCAGCACATACTCAAAATTGGTGGTTGCCGATTGGAGGTTGTACACCATGGTGTAAATTCCCGCAAACAGCAGCAGGAACGCCCCGAACACATAGCCGCTGAGACTGGTAAAATAAGACGACAATTCATGCCGTAAAATTGCCCTCATTTGGAATTCTCCTCCTTTTCCTCCTGGGTCAGCTCCAGGAAAATATCCTCCAGGCTGGCCTTCGCCGCCTGCATCTGGAGAATTGCCCGGCCAGCCTGGCTGAAGGCGAAGAACAGCGCCCGGCAGGCCGTCCGGTCGTCATGCCCGTCCAGCTCCACCCGGACCAGGCAGTCCTCCTTCCGCCGCTGGATGCTGCTGCTGCGAATCTGGGGAACCTGGGCCAGAATGGAGGGAATTTCCGCCTCCGAAGCCTCCGTCACCAGCTCCACAGTGGCGGTGCCGGCAAAGAGCCGCTCCAGATTCTCCGGGGTGTCGCAGGCCACCAGCTTTCCCTTGGAGACAATCAGAATGGTCTGGCATACCGCCTGAACCTCAGACAGAATGTGGCTGGACAAAATCACCGTGTGATTTTTCCCCAGCTCTTTGATCAGGTCACGGATTTCCGTGATCTGCCGGGGGTCCAGGCCCACGGTGGGCTCGTCCAGAATAATCACTTCCGGATCGCCCAGGATGGCCTGGGCGATGCCTACCCGCTGCTTGTATCCCTTGGAGAGGTTCTTGATCAGCCGGTCCGCCACGTCCAGGGTTTGGGTGACCGTCATCACATGGTTCAGCTGCTGGGGGATGTCCTTTTCCGGAATCCCTTTGGCCCGGGCCACGAAGGTCAGGTATTCCCGGGGTGTCCGGTCCAGGTACAGCGGCGGCTGCTCCGGCAGATAGCCGATGAGCCGCTTGGCCTGCTCGCCTTCCTCAAAGATGTCGAAGCCTCCGATTTTTACATCCCCGGAGGTGGCGGCCAAGCAGCCGGTCATGATGTTCATGGTCGTCGATTTTCCGGCGCCGTTGGGACCGAGGAAACCATAGATTTGCCCCTTCTCAATATGGAAGGACAAATCCCACACTGCGGTGTGGTTTCCGTAGCACTTGCAAAGATGATTTACTTCAATCAAGGCAATTCCTCCTTTTCAATCCCCTTCATTGTAGGCCCCGGGGCTGAAGGTTCCCTGAAAATCAGCCCTGGGCTTGTGAAGGAATTGCAAACTTCCTGTGACAAAAAATTGGCGGACACCGACGCAGCGGTGTCCGCCATTTGATTTTCTTTATCCATTCATCGGCAGCTGCACAAAGAAGGTATTGATGCCCCCTTCGCTCTGGGCCCAGATTTTTCCCTTGTGGGCCGTGACAATGCTCTGAGCAATGGACAGTCCCAGACCGTAGCTGCCGTCCCGGCTCCGGGCCTTGTCCACCCGGTAAAATCGTTTGAAGATATTCTGAAGGTCCTCCGGGGATATTTCCGCTCCCGGACTGGCAACGCTGAGCAGACAGTGGCTCCCATGGCGTACCAGCCGGACCCAGACTTCCCCTTCCGGGGAGGAGTATTTCATGGCGTTGTCCAGCAGAATCCCCAGCACCTGGCGCAGGTGGGACAGACTGCCTTTGATTTGAATTCCCTTTTCCACTGCTGTGGACAGGGTAAGCCCCTTTTCAAAATACAGCGGCTCAAAGGGAAGCGCCTCTTCCTCCACCAGCTCACTCAGGTTCAGGGTGGTGAAGTTGGTTTTGACCGCACCGTTGTCCACCCGGGCCAGGTCCAGCAGTCCCTCCACCAGTCCCCGCATCTGATGGGACATGGTGAGAATGCTGCCTGCGAACTGTCCCCGTGCCTCCGGGGTTGTATCCGGACTTTGAAGCATTTCCGCGTTGGTGAGAATCACGGTCAGCGGCGTTTTCAGCTCGTGGGATGCGTCCGCCACAAATTGCCGCTGCTGCTGCCAGGCTTTTTCCACCGGTTTGACGGCCCATCTGGCCAGCAGAATGCTCAGCCCCAGGAATACCGCCATGGCAGCAATGCCAATGAGAATGCAGTTTTCCGTCAGATTCCGCAGGGCGGTTCGTTCGCTGGACATGTCCGCAAAAACAAAACGCTGGCCGCTCTGAACGGAAGATCGGATAAAGCGCAGATTGTACTCCTCCAGCACCCCGCTTTGGGCGTTGCTTTCCAGGGCAGCTCTGGTAATTTTCAGAATGGTTACCTCATCAGACAGATCATAATAGCCGCCGCTGGCAGCAATCAGCTGCCCCCGGTAACTCAGCAGCACCGTAAAATACGGCAGCTGAACCCCCTCTGAAATATCCCCGGGATTTCCCTGCTGAAAGGGGTTGTCTGCAATGCTCTGCAGCATCCGGATGCTCTGGTCCTCCAGGGATTTGCTCATAAACTGAATCATCAGGCTGAACACCAGACACAGCATTATGGTCACGATGGACATGACAATGCAAACGAACTTCAGGCGCAGCTGCCTCAGCATTCTTCCTCCACCTCCAGATGGTAGCCCAGACGGCGGATGGCCTGAATTTTCACATTGGAGCCGATGCTCTGAAGCTTCTTGCGCAGAAAGCCCACATACACCTCCACATGATTCTCCACCGCATTGGAATCAAAGCCCCATACCTTGGCCAGAATCACCTCTTTGGGCACAATCTGGTTCCGGGACTGCATGAGAAAGCGCATTACGTCGAATTCCCGGGCAGACAGCCGCAGCCGCTTCTCCCCGCACACCAGCATACCCGTGGCCAGTTCCAGGGCGGTGTTGCCGCAGACCAGCTCGTCTACCTGATTGCCCTGACGGCGCAGCAGGGCATTGATACAGGCCAGAAGCTCCCGGGAGTCAAAGGGCTTGGTCAGGTAGTAGTCCGCTCCGGCGTTCAGCCCATCAATCCGGTCCTCCAGGCCGGACTTGGCGGTGAGCATGAGAATGGGCGTGGAACACCGCTTGGCCCGGACGTGCCGGGCTACCTGATAGCCGTCCATCCCCGGGATCATCACATCCAGAATCAGCAGATCATAAATACCCAGTTCCGCATATTCCGCCCCGGACTCCCCGTCATACACTGCCTCTACTTCAAATCCCTTGGATTCCAGCAGGGCCTTCAGGGAATCTGCCAGCAATTTTTCATCCTCAATAATCAGCACCTTCATGCTGCATCACCCTCTTTTAGATATGGTACCACTATAATAGTCTTTAAACCTTAATACAAGCTGAAAAAGAGAAATTCATAAAGAATTAACCTTTTTCTGCCAAAAGCACCGCCCGCAGGAAAGCGGCAGTCCCTTGACCGCAGGCCGAAGCTATGCTATTATTTTGGCATGGAGAAACCCAAATACGATGGAGAGAAGGTTCTTAATATGAAGGACAGCAATTGTGGCTACTGCATGGGCGGCGACATTCTGGCGGGCTTCGGTATCAAGATCTGCGATCTGAAGGTCAGCCAGCTGATTCTCTTCAAAGAGCAGAGTCACCCCGGCAGAGTGATCGTGGCTTACAAGGACCATGTCAGCGAGCTGGTGGATCTGTCTGCGGAAGAACGAGCGCTGTTTTTTGAGGATGTGGCCGCGGCTGCCAAGGCCCTGCACAAGGCGTTCCACCCGGACAAAGTCAACTACGGCGCTTACGGAGACGGGGGGAGTCATCTGCATTTCCATCTGGTGCCCAAGTACGAAGGGGAGTTCGAGTGGGGAATGCCCTTTGCCATGAATCCCGGCAAAACATTGCTCACCGGTGAGCAGTATCAGGAGTTGATTGAAAGAATCCGTGCAGCTCTGTAATCCCTGTTTCCCCACTGACAGATTGGTGTCGGTGGGGGAAATTTTATCTTTTTTGGAGAAAAGTCTTGCAATCAGAAGAATTCTCGTGTAGGATAAATGTCATATGAAAAATATCTTCCGTTGTTGGAATGTTCGAGGTGAAGCCGGTGCGACCCCATTTCGTATGTAAAATACTGAAAGCGCAGAAAAAGCGCCTGTTTCGGGGCGTGAGCTTGCTTCTGTGTCTGAGTTTCCTCAGTTTTCCCGTCTCTGCCCAGGACGGCTCCTTGCGTGTTGTTTCTGAAGTTCGCGACGGGGGCGGGGTAACATACAGCTTATATACCGAAGAAACGCCTCCGGAAGCCAGCTTCCAGGCCTTACAGGAGACCGCGGATTCCAGACTTACGGTCCCCCTGTATTTTCAGACAGATTACCCTGACCAGCGCTACGGCGCCGGAACCGTTGCCTCCAGCGGCTGCGGCATTACCTGCCTGGCCATGGTTGCAACGGCGCTGACCGGATTCGAATACCTGCCGGATGAACTGGCAAAGTATTTTGGCGGCTGTGCGGAAAACAACATCGACCGCCTGGAAATTGGTTCTACCACTTTGCAGCTTCCCTGGCACAAAGCGGAAAATGTCCGGGAAACCTTTGCGGCGCTGGAAGAAGGGGACATTGCCATTGTTCTGATGAACAGCGAATCCATTTTTACCAATTCGCAGCATTTCCTTGTTCTCACTGGTTTGACGGATGAAGGTAAAATTCTGGTAAACGACCCATACCAGCCGAATTATGATTACTGGCTGCTGCGCAATGGACTGATAAATGGGTTTGAAGAGGGCGATTTGATTGCCGGCTATTCCGGCGGATGGATTTATGATGTCAGCGCCATGCCGGAAAATCCTGTGCGTTACAGCGAACCGAAACCAACGGAACCGTCCCGGTATCCCGGAATTACCTTGACTGCGGAGGAGGAGGACCTGCTGGCCAGACTGATTTTCCTGGAAGCCAGCGGGGAATCCGCTGAAGGGCAGCAGGCGATTGCCGAAGTCGTATTCAACCGCATGGTCAGCGACGCTTACCCCGATACATTGAAGGGAGTGCTGTACGCCGAGGGGCAGTTCCCGCCGGCGTCCCGGTTGGATCAGGCAGAACCCTATCAGGCGCAGTATGATGCCATTGAGGATGCGCTGTCCGGTCCCTACATTCTTCCTATGGAGGTGGTGCATTACGCCTCCTTTGCAGTGACGGAACTGGTGTGGGGAACCATCGGCGGTCATGTTTTCTGCTATGGATTGGAATAAAGAAGGAGTCCCCGGCGAAAGCTGGGGACTCCTTCCTGCTATTGGGATTATTCCGGATCATCCATGTCATTCATGTCGTCATCATCCTGGTTCCCGTCGGTGGTCATGATCTCGCCCACCCGGACCCGGTGCTTGATCTTTACCTCCTCCACCTGCTGGTGGATCAGTTCCTTGACAAACATGGGATCCTTGATGTTCTTGAGCACCATGTTGGGCATGGTTTTATCCGAGGAGATCACCGTCACCGTACCGACGCCGAACATTCTCTGCCATAGGGTGCGCCGGGTGTCAATGTCCCGGACCCGGTACAACAGCACTTCGTCGTCCCGGATGTTCAGAAATCCTACGGATGTAAACAGGCGGTCCTCCGAAAGGGCATAGCGGGTGAAACTCAGGGGCATTCCCAAGTAGCGCTTGCGATCCTTCCATAAATAGGCAATTTTCACAGACATAGCAGTTTCCTCCCCCCCTGTATTTTATGTTATTTTACCCTGGGAAAGGAATCTTGTCAAGCACTGCCGGAAAGAATCACAGAATCAGGCAGATCAGACCCGTGGCTCCCTCGTTGACGATGCGGGTCAGGGTCCCCCGGAATTTCCCCCGGACATCCTCGGGCATCTGCACCAGTTTGGCGGTCAGACCTTCCTGGATCAGGTCATAGACGGACTTCCCGAAAATATTGCTCTGCCACAGCTGCTCCGGGTCCTCGTCTGTCAGGTGGGTAATCAGGTCCCGGGACTGCTTTTCGTCTCCAACCATGGGGCTGATTTCCGTGTCAATGTCCACCCGCACCATATGGATGGAGGGCGCTCCCGCTTTCAGCTTTACTCCATAGGCGCCGCCCTTCCGGATGACCTCCGGTGTCTCCAGCTTCATTTCCTCCGCTGTGGGCATGACGACACCGTAGCCTGTGGCCTTTACCGCCGACAGGGCGTCGGAAATCTTATCGTACTCCTGCTTCACCCGGGCCAGCTCCATGAGCAGAGAGAGCAGCTGGGCGTCATTTTCAATGGTCAGTCCTGCCTTGCTGCTGAGAATATCGTAGTAAAGTCCCTCCGGCAGCACAATGGCGCAGCTGACGATTCCCTGGGCCAGGTCCACATTGCGCAGGCGGTACTCCTGCACCTGCTCCAGGGAAGAAAGGGCCTGCAGAACCTCTTCCGCCTGCCCCAGGGTGGTGATTTCCCCGGCCAGCCGGAGAAGCGTTTGATAGAGCGTCTGCTTCACCGGGTGAGTTGGCTCCAGCGCATCCAGCCACCGGGGCAGGTGGACCCGCAGCTGTCCCATGGGGAAACTGTAGAGCAGGGCCTTCATCAGTTGGGCAATGCCTTCTCCGTCCAGCTGCTGGCAGTCTGCCACCCAGGGGGTTACCCCGAACTCCCGGGAAATCGCCTCCGCAGTCTGGGCGGCAGCTTCACTGCCCGGGCTGCGGGAATTTACAATCACCAGAAAGGGTTTTCCGGTTTTCTGCATATCCACAATGGCCCGACGCTCCGCTTCCAGGTAATCCTCCCGGGGGATGTCGGTGATGGTCCCGTCGGTGGTAACTACCAGACCAACGGTACAGTGCTCCTGCATCACCTTTTTGGTTCCAAGCTCCGCCGCCTGGGTCATGGGAATTTCGTGGTCAAACCAGGGGGTGGTAACCATCCGGGGCGCACCATCTTCCTCGGCCCCAACCGCACCGGGCACCATATAGCCAACCGAGTCGATCAGCCGCACTCGGAGCCGGGTGGTCCCGTCGGGAGAGATTTCTACCGCCTCTTCCGGCACGAATTTGGGTTCCGAGGTCATAATGGTTCGCCCGGAACCGCTCTGGGGAAGTTCATCCCGGGCCCGTTCTTTCCGATAGGGGTCCTCAATGCCGGGAATCACCAGCTCTTCCATCATGCGCTTGATCAGGGTGGATTTTCCCGTCCGCACCGGACCGACCACTCCGATATAGACATTTCCGCCGGTTCGCATTCCTATGTCCTGATAAATCGTATCCATCGACAGCCTCCTCATCCGGCAGAACACCTCCTGCCATGGGTTTACCACAGGGTATGTCCCGGCACCCTGGAATAGAACCGCCGGAAATCGGCGGAAGTGTCCGCTTTGACCAAAAAGACATCCCGGAAAGACAACGGATTTTTGAAAAATAATGTTTGACAAACGGCACAAAACCCTATATAATATCTAGGCATGACTGTGAGAAGGGGGAAAAGTATGCGGTTAGGACTTACCAAAATTCTGGACTGTCCCGGCGCCAGCGTTTCCTTTTCCACCAGCGTGGATCTGAGCGATCTTTGCTACGGCGTGAGCCATCCGGTGTCCGAGCCGGTCCTGGCCTCCGGCACCGTGCGCAACACCGCAGGGGTTCTGGTGATGTCAGGGGAAATTTCCACCTGCATCCACGGCATCTGCGACCGCTGCGCCAATCCCTTTGACCGGGAGATTCGCTTCCCCATCGAAGTGGTGCTGGTTTCGGAGCTTGCCAACGAAGAGAACGAAGATGAATGGGTATTCCCTCTGGAGGGAGACAGCGCCGATCTGGATGATATTGTACGGACTGTATTCGTCCTGAATCTGGATTCCAAGCTGCTGTGCAAGGAGGACTGCAAGGGTCTTTGCCCCCGCTGCGGCAAGAACCTGAACGAGGGTCCCTGCAATTGCCAGAAGGAGCTCGATCCCCGATTTGCTGCTTTGAAGCAGCTTCTTGAGAAGTAAGTCCAAAACGAATGCTGTAAAAAGCAGTTTGACCAAGGAGGTGTCACCATGGCTGTCCCTAAGTGTAAAGTGTCCAAGGCCCGCCGCGATAAGCGCCGTGGCTCCAACTGGAAGCTGTCTGCTCCCAGCGTCGTGGCTTGCCCCAAGTGCGGCGAGCCCGTTTGCGGTACCTACAATGGCCGCCAGGTTCTGGCTGTTGAGGCTGAGTAAGGCAAAAGCGGAAATGCAGAGGAAGGCCCTTGGGTCTTCCTCTTTTTCCATGTTTGGCATCTTGCTGTCCGGATTTTGGCTATTTTCCGCAAAAAATTCCGTAAATTTTATATGAATTGCCATTTTCCCATTGCCTTTGCCCTGGGGATGTGTCATAATAAATTGAATTTACCTGTATGCGAAAGGATGTGTTCTCATGGCCAAGCCCTTAGTGGCAATTGTTGGACGGCCCAACGTGGGCAAGTCTATGCTGTTCAATAAACTCACCGGGCAGCGCACCTCCATCGTGGAGGATACCCCCGGTGTGACCCGGGACCGGATCTATGGTCAGTGCGAGTGGTGCGGCCGCACCTTCTCCCTGGTGGACACCGGCGGCATCGAGCCGGGCACCGACAGCGATATGCTGAAATTCATGCGCCGGCAGGCGGAAATCGGCATTGAACTGGCCGACGCCATCATCATGGTGGCGGACGTCCGCAGCGGCGTCACCGCTGCGGACCAGGATGTGGCCACCATGCTCCGCAAATCCGGTAAACCGGTGGCTCTGGCAGTCAATAAGTGCGATTCCATCGGACTGGTCAATCCGGATGCCTTTGAATTCTATTCCCTGGGCATCGGGGATTTGTTCGAAACCTCTGCCGTCCATGGCCACGGCACCGGGGACCTGCTGGACTGGGTGCTGGCAAACATCCCCCAGGACCAGGAAGAAGAGGATGACAGCGACGTGATCAAGGTCGCCATTGTGGGCAAGCCCAATGTGGGCAAGAGCAGCCTGCTCAACCGGATTCTGGGTGAGGAGCGGGTGATTGTCTCCGACGTGGCGGGCACCACCCGGGACGCCATCGACTCCTACTTCGAAAACGAAACCGGAAAATACTGCTTCATTGACACCGCCGGGATGCGCCGGAAGAGCAAGGTGGACGACGCCATCGAGCGCTACTCCAATATGCGCTCCATCAGCGCCATTGACCGGGCGGATGTGTGCCTGATTCTCATTGACGCCAACGATGGGGTCACAGAGCAGGACACCAAAATCGCTGGCCTGGTTCATGAGGCCGGAAAAGCCGCCATTATCGTGGTGAACAAGTGGGATGCGGTGGAAAACAAGGAAACCAACACCATGCGGGACATGGAGGCCCAGGTCCGCAACGGACTGAGCTATATGCTCTATGCCCCGGTGCTGTTCCTGTCCGCGCTCACCGGGTCCCGGGTGGATAAGCTGTTCCAGGTGATTCAGGACGTCCACGCCCAGAACACCAGCCGGATTACCACCGGCGCCCTGAACAGCGTGCTGGCTGACGCCACCGCCCGGGTGCAGCCCCCCACGGACAAGGGCCGCCGCCTGAAGATTTACTACATGACCCAGGCCAGCACCAAGCCCCCTCATTTTGTTATTTTCTGCAACGACGCCCGGCTGTTCCACTTCTCCTACCAGCGTTATCTGGAGAACCAGATCCGGGAAGTGTTTGGACTGAACGGAACCCCTGTCCGGATTACCATCCGGCAGAAGGGCGATAAGGAGGAAGGCTGATGTCTGCAATGCTGATTTTGGTCACGGCGCTGACCTGCTATTTCCTTGGCAACCACAACGGCGCCATCTGCGTGTCTGCCATGTATCACGACGATGTGCGCAGCCATGGCAGCGGCAACGCCGGATTGACGAACTTCATCCGCAGCTACGGTGTGGGCCGGGCGGCGCTGGTTATCGTGATCGATGTGGGCAAGGCGGTCCTGGCCTGTGCGCTGGCAGGTCTGGCCTTTGCGCCCTATGGCTGCTCCCTGGAGGGACGAACCCTGGGGGGGCTGTGTGTGATGCTGGGACATGATTTCCCGGCGCTCCAGGGCTTCCGGGGCGGCAAGGGCATCCTCAGCGGCTGGTTTGTGGCTTGGATGGTGGACTGGCGGATTGGTCTGATGATCGCCGTGGTGTTCTTCCTGGGGTACGCATTGACCCAGTATGTTTCTCTGGGGTCTGTGCTGGCTGCCGCCACCTTCGGCATCGGCTTTGTCCTGTTCCATCACGATAATCTGCTGGTCATGATCGGCGGCGTTGTGATGAGCCTGCTGACCCTGTTCATGCACCGGGGAAACATCGCCCGGCTGCTGAAGGGGGAAGAACGGAAAACAAACCTTCTGAAACGAAAGGGGAGCGAACAATGAAAACAGCTGTTGTAGGCAGCGGCGCCTGGGGTACCGCCCTGGCAATCCGACTGTGTCAGAACGGTCATGAGGTGACCATGTGGACCTATGAAAAGGATCTGATTCCTGAGATGAACGAGACCCACCGCAATCCCCGGCTCCCCGGGGCGGTGCTTCCCGCGGAACTGAACATCAGCGGCGACTATGCCTGCGTCTCCGGCTGCAAGCTGGTGGTGATTGCCAGCCCTTCCTTCCCCCTGCGGGGCGTTTGCCGGGGGGTTGCTCCCCACCTGGATGAGGACGCTGTGGTGGTGTCCGTTACCAAGGGCCTGGAGCAGGGCACCCATCTGCGGATGAGTCAGGTGGTGGCCCAGGAGACCGGGAAAAGCGTGGTGGTACTCACCGGTCCCAGCCATGCGGAGGAGGTTTCCATCAATGTGCCCACCGGCCTGCTGTCCGCCAGCACCGACCAGACTCTGGCGGAATTTGTCCAGGATGCGTTCATGGCGGATACCCTGCGGGTGTATACCAGCCCGGACCCAGTGGGTGCGGAGCTGGGCGCAGCATTGAAGAATGTCATCGCTCTGTGCGCCGGCATTACCGACGGACTGGGCTTCGGAGACAACACCAAGGCTATGCTGATGACCCGGGGCCTGACGGAAATGGCCCGGCTGGGGGTGGCGCTGGGGGCCCACAAGGAGACCTTCACGGGCCTGGCCGGGGTGGGTGACCTGATTGTCACCTGCACCTCCATGCACTCCCGGAACCGCCGGGCGGGCATTCTCATTGGTCAGGGCAAATCTGCCCAGGAAGCCATGAAGGAAGTGGGCGCCGTGGTGGAGGGCTATTACGCCGCCAAGTCCGCTTATGAGCTGGGGCAGGCACAGGGAATTGATATGCCCATCACCGAAGCGGCTTACCGGGTGCTCTATGAGAACGCTGATGTTCGCGAGGCGGTGCAGACCCTGCTCACCCGGCAGCGGAAAGCCGAGCCGGAAGACGCCGGCTGGCTGTAAAAGGGGGACAGGATATGGCAAAGACGCCCACTCCGGGAAAATCCCTTCTCCGTGCCTTGGGCAGCTGGTTTCACACCTTGAGACAGCGGATTGCATCCGCTGCGGAGCGGGCCGGCCTGAGAGAACTAAAGAAGCTGCGCTGGCAGAACTTTCTTCTGCTGATTGCTGCGGGATGTATCAATGCTGTCGGTGTCACCATGTTCCTGGCGCCTGTGAATCTGTATGACAGCGGAATCTCCGGCACCTCCATGCTCTTGTGGCAGGTGACGCCGGAGACCTACACCCTGTCGCTGTTCCTGATTATTCTGAACGTCCCCCTGTTTTTGTTCGGGCTGAAAAAACAAGGTTGGTGTTTCACCGCTTACTCCATCTGGGCGGTGATGGTGTATTCCACTGCCTCCTATGTCATCACCGATATTCTGCCGGTGGATGTGTCTGTTGCTTCCCCCTTTGCGGGGCAGGACCTGCTGCTGTGCGCCATTTTCGGCGGGCTGGTATCCGGGGCCGGGAGCGGCCTGACCATCCGTCTGGGGGGCGCCATTGACGGGATGGAGGTGCTGGGGGTGACCTTTGCCAAGGGGTTGGGGCTGACCGTTGGCACCTTTGTGATGATCTACAATGTAATTCTGTATCTCATCATCGGGGTGATCTTCAACAGCTGGATTCTGCCGCTGTACTCCATCGTTACCTACTTTGTGGGAAACAAAACCATTGACTTTATTGTGGAAGGCCTGGACAAAGCCAAGTCTGTGATGATCGTGACCATGGAGGAGGATGCCATCTGCCAGGCACTGTCGGAAGAATTCGGCCGGGGCATTACCCAGCTCCAGGGCAAGGGATATTTCTCCGGTGCGGACAAGTGCGTGATTTACTTTGTGGTCAACCGATTCCAGATTCCCAAGGTGAAGAACCTGGTGACGGAGATCGACCCCAAGGCCTTCATCACGGTGACGGAAATTTCCGATGTGATGGGTACCAGCGTGAAGCAAAAGTAGGTTGAAAAAATCAATTCAAGAATCACAAGCGCCCAGTTCGGTTTTCATCCGAACTGGGCGCTGCTTTGTTTCATTGGGGAAGTAAAAGGAAAAAGCCTTCCCTGGATTTCTGTCTGTTTCCAACCCGGGACCAGCCGTCAGGCAGATGCCTTTACCTGCTGGAAGGAGAAAACAGCGGGTTTGCGATAGTGATGATTGGAAATTTCGATGTAGTCCGGCTCGGTGTCGTGAACCCGGCTGTCAAAGGTGATTTCCGCTTCGTCGCCGCTGTGCAGGACGGTTACAGCCTTGTCCCCGGATTCCGGAGGCAGACACCACAGACCAGCCACACCATCGTAGCTGTGATGATGAATCTCAATTTCGCCGGACTCCACCCGGAAACGATAGGTGGCTTTTCCGGGCTTTTGGGAAAAGTCCATGGCATAGCCGTGAAGAGACAGCACAGGGCGGAGGGTGACATTTTGTTCCAGTTCATGTTCCATCATATGGGCATCTTCTTTCTGTCAAATGGAAGCTGCGGTGCTGGGCAGCTTAAAGTGTTTGTTCTATTTCGTCCTTCGTCCGCAGCAGCACGTTGTAAAACTGCTCTGCATAGCCGGAGAAGGGATAATCCTCGTGATAAATCAGAAGGTCGTGATAGGCGAATCGGTTGTCCGGACAGGGAATCTGCACCAGTCCGTGCTGATCCAGCAGCTTCTGAGGCAAGGGGGAGACCCACATGTAAGTGGTGGGCACATTGCTCAGGAAGTCGAACTGGCTGCCCCGCTCGTACAGGTAAATCCGCTTTCCTTCCGTATCCTCACCGCGACCGCCGGGGGACTCGGGAAGGAAGGTGTTGCTGGTATCGCCGTGGAGCAGTTCCACATACCCTTTCAGGTCTGCGGGGTGAATCTGGGCATGACCCGCCAGGGGAGATTCCCGGGAAACCAGGAGTCTGTAATCGAAGGTCCAGATTCGCCGGAAGCGGAGCTTCTTCTGCTGGAGCATCTGGATGGTGTTCTCCTCCAGAATCTCCGGATAGCGGATGATTCCCAGGTGGAAACCGTGATAGAGGATATTATCAACCGCTTCCCGGGAATTTGTCTCAGAGAAATTGATCTGAATCTGCTCCAGATTCTGAATTTCCTTGAAGAACTCCGTAAAGGCGTAGGTGATGTAAGTTGCCCGGGGAATGGAGATTTTGATAGAGGCCAGCTGATCCTTTTTCAGCAGAATCTGGCGCTCCAGCAGGTCCAGCTTGTAGACAATTTCCTGGGCGGTCTGGAGAAAATCGGTGCCCTCCGGTGTGACCGTCGTGCCGCCGGGACCTCGCTGAAATACGGCAAAGCCAAGGGTATTTTCCAATTCTTTCATAGCCTTACTGAGGCTGGACTGGGTTACATAGAGGTTTTGCGCCGCCTGGTTGATGGAACCGCATCGCGCAATTTCCACGGCGTATTTCATTTGTTTTATGGATATATCCAGCATTTCAACCTCGATTCTCAACAATATCTCCTTGCTCTTTCCGTGACATTATAGCGCGGAAAGCGGGAAAATGGTAGCTGTTATTTTTCATATGGTTATGAAGAAATGGAATATCCATTTTGTTCACTCGGGCAGAGCTGTTGTGTGCTGCTTTGAAGGAAAATTAAAAAATCCCTGACCGAACAGCGTCCGGTCAGGGATTTGAAAATATGGGAGAAAAGGTTCGATCAGCCCTTCACAGCGCCGGACATGCCTTCCACATAGTAACGCTGGAGGAAGGAGAACAGCACCACAATGGGAATGGAGACCATCACAGCACCGGCAGCGAACTGGGTGTAGTAAGTCTCAATCCGCTGGGTATCGGTCAGCCATTTCAAGCCGAGGGCCACCGTGTAGGAGGACTGCTTGTCACCCAACAACAGGCTGGGGAAGATGTAGTCGCCCCAGGGGCCCAGGAAGGCGCTCATCAGCTGGTAGATGATGATGGGCTTTGCCATGGGAATCATGATCTGATAGAAGATCTTGAAGTGGGTGGCGCCATCGATCAGAGCAGCTTCATCCAGCGCCTTGGGCACGGTGTCCATGAAGCCCTTGCAGATGTAGTAGCCCATGGCGGAGCTGGCCACATTCACCAGGATCAGAGCGCCCAGGCTCTGGCCGATGCCCATGCCCTTCAGGATGTTGTACACGGCGATCATGGACATGAAGCCGGGGAACATACCGATGACCATCATGGCCTTCATCAGCAGGGTACGGCCGGCGAACCGGTGACGGCTGAGGACGAAAGAGGTCATCAGCACGATCAGGGTGTTCAGCACGCAGCTGACGGATGCCACCAGGAAGGTGTTGAGCCACCATTTTCCGAAGGGAATGGCGCTGCCCTCCTGGAAGAGCTTGAAGTAATTGTCCAGGGTGAACGTCTTGGGGATGAAGTAGCCCACATAGTAGCCGCCCTCGCCCCGGAGAGAGGTCAGCACGATCCACACAATGGGGAACAGCCAGATCACGCTCATCACAGACAGGACAATATAGCCGGCGGAAACCTTGGTGGCTTCCATGGAGCAATAGAGTCCCACAAAGGAGACAACCAGCGCCAACCAGTAGCCGACGCCAAAATTCTTCACCAGGAACGCCTGGGAGAACAGTCCGCTCTTGTCCAGAATCATCTTGCTGGCAAACATCAGGATCAGGACGACAACCATTTCGATTGCGCCGATCACGGTCCACAGCCGGATGCCCTTGACGCTGGGCCGGAACACCAGGAATGCGCCGCAGGCCACCAGAAGCACAGACAGCAGCGCCAGCAGGGGATACAGGAATCCCAGAGCGGGGGCGTTGCTCGCCAGGCTCATGGCCAGGGAGAATCCGTTCATGGTTTTACCGCCCACAGAGACAAAGGGGAGGAAGAGGCAGATCAGAACTACCACATATGCGCCGGCTGCCCACATCTGAGGCTTTCTGCGCAGTCCGATAATTTCTTTTTGCATCATTACTGTAACGCCTCCTCATTCTTGCTGATGCCAGCGCGGGCATAAGTAATCATCGAGAATACCGCGGAAATGATGAAGATCAGAATACCAATGGTTGCGGCCAGGTTATAGTCATTGCTGTCATTGGTCAGCTTGTAAAGCCAGGTGACCAGCAAGTCGGTTTTACCGGCGCCCTTGTAGTAATCCAGGGTGTTGGGGCCGCCGCCGGTTAGGAAGTAGATAACACCAAAGTTATTGATGTTGCCGATGAAGTTGGTAATCAGGTAGGGTGTGGTTACCTGCAGCATATAGGGGAAGGTGATCTTGATGAACTGCTGCAGGGGGTTGGCGCCATCAATGGCGGCGCTTTCATACTGTTCTGCAGGGATGTTCATCAGGATGCCGGAGGTCATCAGCATGGTGGCGGGAATGCCGATCCACAGGTTGACCACGATGATGGTGGCTCTGGCCCAGGTGGCGTCCGTCAGGAAGGGCAGCGCCTGGGTGGTGAAGCCCCAGTTCTGGAGCAGCACGTTGATGATGCCGTTTTTGCCCAGCATGGTGTTGATCACCAGCAGGGAAATGAAGGAAGGAATGGCCATGGCCAGAACAAAGACCGTACGCCACATTTTCTTCAGCTTGATCCGCTTGGAGTTAATCAGAATGGCCAGGAACATGCCGCCGAAGTAGCAGGAGAAGCAGGCGCAGACCGCCCAGATCATGGTCCAGCCCAGAATCGGCAGGAAGGTGGCGCCCAGCTGGCCGCTGGCGTCCATGATTGCCCGGAAGTTCTCCAGGCCCACCCAGGTGAACAGATGTCCGGGAGGCTGATGGTTGGCGTCGTAGTTGGTGAAGGCCATCAGGATCATGTAGATCAGAGGCGTCACCGTAAACACCAGAATGCCAAGCAGAGGCAGGCACAGGAACAGGCGGACGATGTTGGTATCGAACAGGCTGATGATGTCGTCTACGATACCATATACTTTTCTGCCGTGAATTTTGTCCTGACGTGCTTCCTCGCCGGAGTAGACGGAGGTCATCCACACCACGATGGCCATGGCGACCACCACAATGGCGACCACGCCGTACAGCAGCATCAGCATGGAGTTGTCGCCCTGCTGCACCACATAGATGCCCTGGGTCTCATCAAAGACCATGCCCTGCTCGTGGATACCCAGTGTAGCCAGGTTCGCCAGATTGGTCAAACCGCTGGTAATCATGTAATAGAGGAAGGCGACTTCCATCGCCAGGTAGATGGCGCCCTTGACAATCTGTCCGCGCACCATGTTGGACAGGCCCCATACCAGGAATGACAGCTTGGAGAAAATGTCGCCCTCTACAAAGATGGTGATGGGAGTTCTTCTGCCCCTTAATTGCGTTTTCAAATCCTACACCCCCGGAATTCAGTTTTTCTGTGCGAAAGGGCCGCCGGGCCAGGTGTTCCGGCGGCCCTGTGTTTGGTGCCTACAGGGAAATTACTCGACCAGTGTAGTGGTGACAGCGTTCACAAACGCATCCAGCTGTTCCTGCAGGTTATCGTAGGTGATGGTCTTGTTCACAACGCCTTCACCGAAAGCGGTAGCGGGCGTCCAGTATTCGTTGATCTGGGGGATGTTGGGCTGGGGATAGTAGTGCTCGGACTGAGAAACCAGAGCGGCAGTGGCCAGGTCGTCAGCCAGCTCGGGGGATTCAGCCAGGCTGGTGATACAGGGGGAAACGCCGATGGCCTCATAGCGCAGCAGCTGGTTTTCTTCGTTGCAGATCCACTCTGCGAACTGCTGGGCAGCCAGAGGATACTGGGTGCTGGACTTCACAGCGTAGGTCTTGTAGTCGCCGAAGTTACGCAGCTGGCTGTCGGTGCCGTTGATGTTGGCGGTGGGCAGCTTGGCAGCGCCGTAGTTCTCACCCAGAGCTTCCTGCACCACAGCGGCATCCCAGGTGCCGGAGAAGATGGCGCCGACCTTGCCCTCACGCAGCAGGCTCAGACCAATGCCGTCCTTGTCGTCAATGAACTTGGGATTGTTGACCAGGTCGATCATGTACTTACCGGCAGCCAGGCCGTTCTCGTTGTTCCAATCCATGGAGGTGGGGTCCTTGCCGTCCTCACCGAACAGGGTGCAGCCGGCGGCAAAGAAGAAGGATTCCAGATACCAGGAACCGCTGACGGGGAAGGCCACGTTGTAGGTCACGTCAGGGCCCAGGTCCTTGGCCAGCATGGCGTCCAGGCTCTGGATGTCTTCCTCGGTGAACATGCTGGTGTTGTAGTACATGAAGAAGGTGTTGGGGGTGAAGGGAACGGCGTACATCAGGCCGTCCTCTGCAGTAACGGCGGTGATGGCGTTCTCGGCGTACAGTTCACGCAGTTCCGCCTCGTTATAGCCGATGGGCAGCAGCAGACCCATCTGCTGCAGCTCGGGCACGCCGCCGGAAGCCAGCTGGAATACGTCAGCGGCGGAGTCGGCGTCCGTCTTCAGCTGCGCATTGGCCTCGTCGATGCCCATGATGGACATCTCGATGGAGAAGTTATACTCGGGATGGGCAGCAGCAAAGGAATCCGCCATCTGCTGCATGATGTCCTGCTCTTCCTCCGGAACCCAGACCTTCAGGTGGACGTCCTGAACGCCGGTGGTGCCGCTGACAGCGGCCTGGGTCTCCGTCGTGCCGGAACCGCCGCAGCCGGCCAGCAGCAGGCTCAGGACCAGAGCGAAGGAGAGAACCAGTGCAAGTGTTTTTTTCATTTTAATTTTCCTCCTTTAAATCTGCGTTTATCGATTAATTAAGGCAAATTAATCGATTAACTAATTACAATTATATAGGGACATAGAGGAAAGTCAAGAATATTTTACCACGAAAGAAGCCCCCTCAAAAACCCCGACTGGCACGATCAATTCTTTAATTTTTACCAAAAAATTCACACTTGGTTCACTTTTTTGATACCGATCAATTCTGAATTTGTAAAATTGGAGATTTGGATTTTTGATAAATTTGACGTTTTACACAAAAGCCGGAAGGCCGTGGAAATGGGGGTTCCACGGCCTTCCGGTATGCTTTCTCGTTTATAAATCCATGGTCAGGATCTCTGCCAGGGGCCCCAGCAGGGCAGGCTTCAGCTCCATTCCGGTGAGGGCCGCCAGGATGGAGGCGGTATTCTGTCCCTGAAGAACCGCGTTGTAAATCTGATCCTTCAGCCCGTAGCTGATCTGGGCGCACTGCAGCAGGGAATAGACCTGTGCGACCTTGTCCCGGAGGGCAATCTCCCAGCAGGACAGCCCCACATGCAGGGAGAACCAGCCTATGGAATGCCCGGTCAGGGTCACCAGCAGGGCCTTTTCGCTGCTGTCATATTGCCACTGCAGCTGGGCTTCTCCCTCCAGCCAGACGAAATCCGGCTGGGCGATGCCGCAGATGGAAATCCGGTATTCCCGGTTTTCGGGAACGGCCCCCCCGCCGCTCTGCTCCATGTGAAGCAAGGCTCCTTCCTGGGTCAGGGTGTAGCGGAAGTGAGAGTGCTGCACCGGTGCGTCCTGCCGCCCGGAGCAGTCGTCCTCGGTCAGGGTAAAGCCGCCGTCGGCACCATGATAAACACGAAGCTCCAGGACTTCGGGATTGCGCAGATGGCTGTGCATGTAGTCCGGCGCCAGGGGAAGGATGCTTCCCGCCGGGACAAGAACCGGAATCAGATGCAGGGGCCGGTACAGCGCCAGCGTTCTGCCGCCCCGGTAGACGTTGCGGGTGAAGAAATCGTAGTACATTCCCTCGGGCAGCCAGGCGTGGAAGCAGGCCAGCAGGGTTTCCGAATCCAGAGGGGTGGTGATGGGGCAGGCAATCATCTCCGTGCCGAACCAGTATTCATTGGGTACATGGTAGGCGGGGTCCGTGTCATGATGGTAATACATGGGCCGCAGCAGGGGCAACCCTTCCTCTGCGGTGAGATAATCCATGGTGTACAGGTAGGGAATCAACCGGTGACGCAGCCGAAGGAAATCCGACAGGATCTGCTCTGCCTCCATGCCGTAATTCCAGGGCTCCTTCCCATAGAAGGGACTGCAGCTGCTGTGCAGCCGCATGATGGGGGAGAACACGCCGAACTGAACCCAGCGCACGGTAAGTTCGTCGCTGCGGGCGCCCTGCATATGTCCGCCAATGTCGTGGCTCCACCAGGTGTAGCCCACATTGCTGGCGTTGGCGGTGAAATAGGGCTGGAAGTCCAGACTTTCCCAGGTGGTTACCGTATCGCCGGAGAAGCCCACCGGGTAGCGGTGGCTGCCGATTCCGGCGTAGCGGGAGAAGGTCAGGGGAAGCTTGCCGTCTCTGCCGTTGTCCACAAAATGCTGGTGATTCAGCAGCCACAAAGGGTCCATGTTGGGAATGGCGCAGTGGCTGCCCTGCTGCCAGTCAATCCACCAGAAGTCCACGCCAAGGGCTTCATGGGGGTGGTGCAGATATTGGAAATACGCCTCTACAAAGGCGGGATTGGTGGGATCAAAGGGAATCTTGTCCTCATTCTCAGCGTCAATTCCCAGGGCCCGGGCCATTTCGGGGTAGGCATCCTCGTGGGCGTTGACCCCGTCTGCCGGGTGCAGGTTCAGGGTGACCCGGAGCCCGCGCTGATGCAGTGCGGACAGGAACCGGCCCGGGTCCGGGAAAAAGTCCGGGTTCCAGGTATAGCCAGTCCAGCCGCTGCCGTAGCGCCTTGGAATTTGGGTTAGGTGCCAGTCCATATCAATGACGGCGGTGGAGAAGGGGAGCTGCTTTTCCTGGAAACGGTCCATCAGCTCCAGATAGCTCTGCTCGGTATAGGGATAGTACCGGCTCCACCAGTTGCCCAGGGCAAAGCGGGGAACCAGGGGGGTGTGGCCGCACAGCTGATAGAAGTCCCGCAGGCACCCCAGATAATCATGCCCGTAGCCGAAGAAGTACAGATCCTGCTCCGGCGCAGACCGGGGCTGCAAATAGCCCTGTTCATCAAAGACGGCGCTGGCGGAATCGTCCAGAACGGAGAATCCCTCCCGGGACATCAGTCCGTGCTCCAGCGGAACTGCTCCGTTGGCCTGGTCCAGGGTTCGGGCGGTGCCCTTCAGGTCCAGCAGGGAATCGCCGTAGCTCCAGAGGGAACCGTAGACGCCGAAACTCTGCACCAGCTGAATTCGCAGTCCCTGGGTGGAGAAGGGCTTTTTATCGTAATAGAGGTGAAGCTCCTTGGTGACGATTTCCAGAGAGGTGTCTGTCTCCATGACCCGGAATGGGGGGCAGGGAAAATCCCGGCAGACGACACACTGGGTTGCTTGCTCCGTAAAGCGGCCTTCTGCCTGATATTCCAGCCGGAGCAGCCGGTCTGTCAGAACGGTGATGCGGTAATCCGGCCCCTGAACCACGGCCTCCGGCCGGGGATGGGGGCGGGTCTGCTGCACATATGCTTCAAAATCCTTTCTCACTTGCGGTCAACCTCATTTCTGGATCGGTTTTTCAGGCGGCATCCCGGCAGGAAGGGAGGAGCCGCCGGATTTGCTTTTGCCGGACAGGGTCCGGGGAAGGACAGACTGGCGTTCCACCAGCTCTACATCAATTACTTTTTTCCCGTCTGCGGGGATTTCTTCCTCCAGCATGGAGAAAAGATATTCCCCGGCGCACCGGGCCTTCTCCTCAATATGCTGGGAAATACTGGTGAGTTTGGGATGTGCATACTGGCATTCCGGCAGGTCGTCGAAGCCGATGACCGAAATATCCTCCGGCACCCGACGTCCACCCCGGCGCAGTCCCTCCATCACGCCCAGCGCCAGCACATCCGCCATGGCCGCCACCGCAGTGAAGCTGGGGTCGGCGGCTATTTTGATACCCACATCCACACCCCGCTCATACAGGGTATCCCGGATGGTGAAGCAATCCTCCGGCGGCAGGACAAGCCCCCGTTCCCGGAAGGCCTCCTGAAAGCCCAGGAACCGCTCCTGCATTACACCGGGATATACGGTGCTGGGGCTGACGAAGGCAATGCGCCGGTGCCCCTTCTCCAACAGATGGCGGGCCGCCAGATAGCCGCCCTTCCGGTCCTCAATCCGGACCGTGGCCAATGCGGGGGCGTCCGCATAAGTGTCTACAAAAACGGCCGGAATCTTCAGCTTCTGGTGAAGCTGAACCGCATCCTCTGCGGCGACGCCCAGAAGCAGCGCCCCGTCAATGTTCCAGGTGGCCAGGATTGGCAGCACGTCCGAACTCTGAACCACACAGTGGGGCATCATGTAGTACCCTTTGTTCCGAATGTAGCGGTCCAAGTGCCCCAAAATCTGGGTATTGTAGGGACTGACAGAGAAGCACTCCGTGGATTGCAGGTTGGGGATCACAACTCCGATGATGCGGCTGCGCTTCATAATCAGGCTGCGGGCAGTGGCGCTGGGCTGGTAGTGGTTTTCTTCCACAATCTTCTGAATCCGCTCCACCGTCTCCTTGGAGGCTTTGTGGTACTTGCCATTGATGACATTGGACACCGTAACCGTGCTCACGCCCGCTAGCTTTGCAATGGTTTTTAAATTCATGGCATCGTCCTCCGTTTCACGCAGCTGCGTTGGCAGCGAGCAGGGGTTGCATAAACCGTTCATGTCCTTCCATCGGGCGGGCCGCGCTGGATGGCCATACAGCCGAGGCAGATGAAAGAACTGCAGGAATGCATGCCAAGGGAACCATTCCTGCTCCAGCGGCTGGCTGCTTTGAACTGATTGCCGTCAATCATCCGGTCCGGAAAAGCCCGGGGAAACATCCTGGCGCAGCAAGAGGGCAGTCAGTACATGGGGATTAATCGATTAACTATCCTATCAATATCAGTATATCCGTCATAGTGGGAATTGTCAATTCCTCGGAATGGATTTTACGCCTCCGGTTTTCAAATTCGGCTTGACATTTGATTTCCACTATTATAATATAATCGTATCCATAAGTTAAACGATTAGCCTTTCCGTACACGCAAGTTGAGCAGCGGGGGGCTGTTTTTGTATCACATCTCCGGGGACGGAAGGGGCGGATTGTTATGATGGCCGAGCGGGAGGAAGCGGAACTTTCCCCGGACGAGCGGAGAAAGTGGGTTCTGTGGCGCTCTTACCGGGAGCTGAACCGGATTGCCAGAAAGGCCCAGATTCTGTTTACCGGATCATCCCTGATGGAGCAGTTTCCCGTCCAGGAGATTGCGGCGAGCATGGGGTGCGAAAAGCTGATCTATAATCGGGGGATCGGCGGCACCACCACGGATGAATTTCTGGCTCATGTGGACACCGTCCTTTTGGAGCTGGAACCGTCCAAGGTGTTTATCAACATCGGAACCAACGACATTGCCCCCCGGGACGACGGAGAATACTGGCAGGATCATCTGCTGCGCAATTATGAGAAAATTCTGACCATCCTCCGGGACAGGCTGCCGGATACCGAGGTATATATGATGGCTTATTATCCGGTTCACCCGGATTTGCCCGGCGCTCCGGCGTGGACCCGCATCGCATTCCAAACCCGCTCCAACGAAGCGATTCGGGATACCAATCACAAGCTGAGAGCACTGGCGGATAGGATGCACTGCCATTTTCTGGACTGCAACGCCGGTATTACGGACGAGTGGGGCAGGCAGCGGGCGGAATTCTCTCAGGAGGGAATGCATATGTACCCTGCTGCCTATGTGGAGGTTTTTCGGGCGTTGCTTCCCTATCTGTAACAGGGCTTTAATGTGCGGCGGAGAAGGCCGTACGCGAAAATATAGAACTGGGTCAGCGGAGGAATCAATATGAGATTTGTATTCAGCAACCGGGACTTTTCGGAAGAAAAAGAGCGCAACTGCTGGTTGCTTACCAATGGATTGGGGGGATTTTCCTCAACTTCCGGGGTTTTCTCCACAACAAGGAACGACCAGGGCCTGCTGGTGGCGGCGGATTCTCCGAACCATCGGTTTAACCTGGTACATCGGATGACCGAGGAACTGACGGCAGGCAGCCGAAAAGCAGTCTTGTCTGCCCAGACCTTTGCGGACGGAACGCCTCCGGAAGATGGCTGGCAATATCTGACGGAATTCGTCTGGGACCTTTGCCCGAGCTGGCATTACCAGGTGGATCAGGTTTCCGTTGTACGTCAGTGCGCCATGAAGTATGGAAAGAATGCCACAGCGGTGGTGTATACGGTGGAGAACCGATCTCCGTTTCTCTGCACGCTGCGGGCAACGCCGGTGCTGCAGTTTGCCCCGAAAGGAGAGCCGCCCCAGGCGCCGCAGACCCTGGAATACCGGGACGGCGTGGTCCGGGGACAGGGCCGGGTGCTGTACGTCAAGTGCAGCGGAGCACTGACGCCCCTCGAACCTGCCAGCCAGACGCTGTATTACGCCGACGACCAGAAGGATGGGCGCCGGGAGAGCGGCATCGGAATGATCTGCTTCTGTGCAGTCTGGACGGTAAATCCTGGGGAGACCGGGGTCCTGGAACTGGTGTTCTCCACGGAGCCGGAGGAGGCTTCCGGCCAGGAGATCCTGGAAGCGTGCCGGATGCGTCAGCACGAACTGATGGAGCGTTCCGGTTTCCGGAGCGAGGCGGCCCGGGAACTGGCCCGGAGCGCTGATGCCTTTGTGGTGGACCGGGCGTCCACCGGCGGAAAAACCATTGAAGCGGGGTATCCCTTCTTTGGGGACTGGGGACGGGACACCATGATCGCTCTGCCGGGCTGTGTCCTGGCCCGGGGAGAATATGAAACGGGCAAGAGCATCCTGCGTACCTTCCTGGCTTACGAGCAGGATGGATTGGTACCGAATCTGTTCCCGGAAGGAGAGGCGAAGCCTCAATATAACTCCGTGGATGCGCCGCTGCTGCTGATCAACGGAATCTGGCTGTACTACCAGCGGACCCATGATGCGGAATTTATCCGGGAAGCCTGGCCGGTGATGGAGCGGATTGTCCATGCCTATTGCAAGGGAACCCGCTACTCCATCTCCATGGATGAGGACGGACTGATCCGGGCAGGTTCCGGACGGGATCAGGTGACCTGGATGGATGTCTGCGTCAATGGGGTACTGCCGACGCCCCGCCACGGGAAGCCGGTGGAGATCAATGCGTACTGGTATAACGCCCTTTGCATCCTCAGCCGGCTGGCGCCGCTGACCGGAAGCAGCGGGGAAACCTATGAAGCTTTGGCGGAAAGGGTGAAAGATTCCTTTGTCCGGAAATTCTGGATGGAGGACCGGGGCTATCTGAAGGATGTGCTCTCCGGCACGCCGGCGGATTTCCAGCTGCGGTGCAACCAGATCTGGGCGCTGTCCATGCCCTTTACCATGCTGCCTCCGGACAAAGAGAGCCGGGTGCTGGCGTGCGTGAGGGAGCACCTATACACGCCCCATGGGCTGCGGACGCTGTCTCCGGAGGATCCGGAGTTCTGCCCCTTCTACGGCGGAAGCCAGTGGAACCGGGATATGGCCTATCATCAGGGGACTATCTGGCCCTTCCCCCTGGGTGCCTATTATCTGGCGTGTCTGAAAGTAGGGGGAAATACACCGGAAGCGGCGGAAGCCGTGCGTGCCCAGCTGCAGAGCATGGCGGACCTGCTCCGGGAAGGCTGCGTGGGACAGCTGCCGGAAATCTACGATGGCTGGAATCCCGGCCCTTCCAAGGGATGCTTTGCCCAGGCCTGGAGCGTGGGAGAACTGCTGCGGGTTTATGAGGCGCTGGAACGCATTGCCCCGGCGCCCCAGAGAGAACAATAACAGAAGCGGGAGGAGTCGGAATATGCGCTACCCAAACTGTATTTTTGATCTTTACGGCACGCTGGTGGACATCCACACCGATGAAAACAAACCGGAGCTTTGGAGCCGCATGGCGCAATGGTACCGGGAACGGGGGGCATGCTATACCCCGGAAGAGCTGCAGCAGGCTTACCAGCGCTGCGTCCGCCAGCGGGAGCAGGGCACAAATGTGCTGCGCAAGGATGCTCACGAGGCCCATCCGGAGATTCAGCTGGAGTATGTTTTTCAGGAGCTGTTCCAGGAAAAAGGGGTGGATGCATCCATTGCGATGGCTGCGGAAGCCGGCGGACAGTTTCGGGAGGCATCTATCGATTACATCCGCCTCTATGACGGGGCGGCGGAACTGCTGAACGCACTCCGGGCCAATGGCCAGGGGGTACACCTGCTGTCCAATGCCCAGCGCATTTTCACGGAATGTGAATTGCGGATGCTGGGCATCGAAACCCTGTTCGACAGCATTTATCTGTCCTCGGACTACGGCTGTAAGAAGCCGGATCGCCGTTTCTTTGAGCTGCCGCTGAAAGAGAATGGAATTCGTCCGGAGGATGCTGTTATGATTGGAAATGACGGCGTGTGTGATATCCAGGGTGCAAAGGCATTGGGCATTGCCACGGTCTATATTCATTCAAACATCTCACCGGATGAACCGATGCCGGAGGCTGATTACGTCCTGGAAAAAATGGATTTGGCTCGGGTACGGGAAATCCTAATGCAGAAGTGACTTTTGATGGAGAATTGGTGTTTCAGATGGTTCAAGCCGGGCCGTGGAATTTTTCCACGGCCCGGAAGAACTTTTATGGGGTGCCAGTCTTTAGAAGGTTCCCAAATTGATTATGTGGTAGTGAACAGCGAATGAGCGCATATTGTCAACGATTGGTTGACATTAGAAGAATAGAGGATTTTACTTCTCTTTTTACTTGGCCGCGCTGCCCAGACTGAATTACATTTTACCATTTTCTACTGCCAATAATGAACGGTGAAAAACAGTGTTATTGAAACGAGTCTGAAATGTAAAATCATCGGATTGATAAACTTTACAATGTTTTTTGCGGAAAACTGCTGGACTTGTGCGGAGAAATGTGCTATAATAAAGTATAAGGCGTTCTGCCGCTGGACATCGGAGAATGCGGGGAGGTACATCTATGAGGAAATTTGGAATCGTGAAGATTCTTCAGTTGGTCTTGGTCCTGGCTTTCCTGGCCGTATGTGTTTACCGGCTGTTTTTTGAGCGGGGACTGTTCCACGAAATTGCCCAGGATGCAGATCTGCGGATGGCCTGCGGTATGCTCTGGGGCTGCTTTGCGCTGCAGTTTATCTTCATCTTCCTGGACTTCAGCACCTTCTCCGACTATAAACGTGACTTTCGGGAACTGAATTTTGCGGTCCATTCGGACCCGCTGTCCGGCCTTGCAAACCGGAACGGATGCGATGCCATTATTGAAAAATATGCGGGCCGGCCGCTGCCTCACGGCATCGGATGCGTTATGTTTGACCTAACCAACATTCGGGCGGTCAATGAGAAATTCAGCCATCGGGATGGCAATGCTCTGATTCAGGATTTTTCCAATATTCTGAAGATGGCTTCCGTGAGCCTGTGCTTTGTTGGACGCAACGGCGGGAACAAATTCCTGGCGGTATTTGAAGAGAGCGACATGGAACAGGTGGATAAGTTCCTGAGCCGGATTGAAAAGAAGGTTCAATCTCACAACGCTGATGCGCATTCCAAGCCAATTGAATATGCCTATGGCGTTGCTTTTGACGAGAATGTAAAGGATTTCACGGAACTGATTGCGCTGGCGAACCGGCGTATTACGGACCCGGACGCCTGAGCAAATTCTAACACAGCTGCGCTGACATAGCACTTTGAAGGGAGGGCGGAGCAGTGGCTGCATATGACTATCAATACTTGGCGCACCTGGTCCGCCGGGCCCAGGTTGGCAGCAGCGATGCATTTGCGGAGCTGTATGTGGCGACATACCAGCAGCAGTATAATTTCTCCTACCGATATTTGCAGGATGAGTTTTTGGCACAGGATGCCATTCAGGAGACGTACATCCTGGCTTTGAAGAATATCTCCACATTGCGGGATCCATTGGTATTCGTCTCCTGGCTGAATCAAATCAACTTGCGTGTCTGCTTTGAAATGTACCGCAAGGAGCGCAGACACGACCTGGAACTGAATCGCTACGATCAGGCGCATTTGGATTTTTGTGAAGACCGGGGAGAGAACGACTCTCCGGAGCTGCAGGTGATTCGGGAAGATGAGCAGGAGTATGTGATTAAGCAGATTCTGGCGCTGCCTTTCAGTGAGTCTCAGGCGATCTTGCTGCGCTATTACCGAAATATGAAGCTGGGAGAAATTGCAAAAATGATGGAAATCAGTCAAAGCTCCGTAAAGCGGTATCTCAACAGCGGACGAAAAATGCTGGCAGAGCGGCTGAACCGGTACGCAGAGAATCGGACCAATTAAAATTATCTGTTGATAAGAATGATTTTTGAACAAAGCAGGTATAATTCAGAAGTACATCGCAGTACACCGGAAAACGGGGCGGCGGTTTTATCTACCAAAGGGGAAAGCGGGAACGCTCCGGGAAAATCCTTCACAGAGAAAGGTGGCGTGAAAAATGGGCAGATTGTTTTCCAGAAAAAAAGATCTGAAGCTGAGCGAGGCAGTTGCCAGCCAGATGCTATCCAATATTTTTGACGCCTGCGATTATGAAGCCAGCCAAGTGCCGATGGATGTTTTGGTTTCCTACACCCAGTACCGGCGGGAGCGTCACTATCTGCGATGGATTGTACTGGTTCTTTTGCTGCTGTTCCTTACCATTCCAGTGCTGTTTGTAACGCCGGAAGTGGAAATTTCGGAGATGAACGCTTCCACCGGACGGCCGATTCTTCAGGTGGAGGCAACCAGTTGGATGCCGATCGACAAGGTGACGGCGGTTACCGGAGATTACAGTCTGCCGGTTTATGAGATGAGCGAAGGCGTCTATCAGATCATTCCAGACCGAAATGGAGTGGTGACGGTAAAGGTGGTGCTGAAAAACCAGCAGTATACACAGAAGGATTATCTGGTGGAAAATGTGGACGTGGATCCCCCGGTCTTAGTAGGCAGCCAACGCTCGGGCGATTTGCTGGAGCTCTTCTTTGAGGAGGAGGGCGGCCGCATCGACTATGCAGGCATTTATGCCATTGACATCGCCGGTAAGAAGGTCTATCCGGTGGCGTACGAAGAGGAAAATGGCCGGGTTGTTTTTGAGTACCCGGATGATTCCATGAACATTTTCCTTTCGGATGAGTATGGAAACATGCTGCAGCTGGTCTTGACAATATACTAGCTGCGGGAAGGAGGTCATCAGTATATGCAGACAGGGCGTAGGTTGCTGGCGCTTTCTCTTGTAATATACATGGCCTCCTTCTTTTATGGCTGCGGAGCGCAGCCGGCGGATTCAAACGCCAAACGTCAGACGGTGACCTCTGTTTTGATGCCGGAAGCGACAGGAGAGGTTGTCTATGGGAACAACCAGTCCTCCATTGACGCCTCCAATGCGGGAAACGGCTATCTGCAGGTGACCTACAATGGCAGCGCATTACAGGCCAAGGTGCAGATCAGCATGCCGGACACCACGGTATATACCTACACCCTGACGCCCGGGCAGGAGGAAACCCTTCCTTTGACCGGGGGACCGGGACATTACAGCATTTCCGTGCTGGAAAATGCCTACGATAACATGTATGCGCTGGTGTTTTCAAAGGAACTGGATGTACCGGCGATTGATGACTACCTGCCTTATCTGTACCCCAATCTGTATGCCTGGTTCACCCAGGACAGTGCGGTTACCCAAATGGGAATGGAAATTTCCTCCCAATCCAGTTCGGACCTGAACTATGTGGAGCGGGTTTATCAATATGTGATTCAGAATATTCAGTATGATACCCAACTGGCGCAGGATCCGCCGGTGGGATATGTGCCTTCGCCGGACGCTACCATCGCCAGCGGGAAGGGTATCTGCTTCGACTATGCCTCTCTGATGACGGCTTTGCTGCGCAGTCAGGGAATTCCTACCAAGCTGGTGGTGGGCTACTCCGGTCAGCAGTATCACGCATGGATCAGCGTATACTTGCAAGAGACGGGATGGGTGGATAAGGCGATTTACTTTGATGGAAACAGCTGGGTTTTGATGGATCCCACCCTCGGAGCCAGCAATAACCGCTCGGATGTGAAGAAATATGTAGGCGATGGCAGCCATTATGTGGTGAAATTCCAGTATTAGGGACAGGTCAGGAAAGGATGGGCAAAGGCATGGGCAATGCGAAACAAATGTTATCCTGCGGAGAAGTTGCCGGATTCTGTGAGCAGCTGGCAATGATCCTGAAGGCAGGTATCTATCTGGGCGAAGGACTGGAAATGATGTCCCAGGACAACAGCCGCCCGGAAGAACAGAAGGTGCTTCGCAAACTCCGGGAAGATATGGAGACTGCGGGAGCCCTTGCGCCTGCCCTGGAGGCGGCGGGTGTTTTCCCGGCCTATATGGTGCAGATGGTCCGCCTGGGTGAAGAAACCGGGCGGCTGGATGAGGTGATGGACACCTTGACCGGACATTATCTGCGGGAGCAGGAAATCCGGGACAGTGTCCGCACCGCCATTACATATCCGGCGATGATGCTGGGAATGGTGATTGTGATTGTTGCGGTGCTGCTGACCCAGGTGATGCCTGTCTTTCAGCAGGTTTTTGCCCAGTTGGGAGCGGAACTCACCGGCTTTTCCCGGGTTCTGATGGATTTGGGACGGGGATTGCGCAGCGGCGGCGCTGTGATCGCGGTGGTTGTGCTGATTTTGGCGGCTGTCTGCGTATGGCTGGGCACGCGGAAACGGAGCACCCTGCTGAGATTGTCCCGCCGGATCCCCGGACTGAGAAAAATGAGCGATGATGTGGCGCTTTGCCGCTTTGCAGGAGGAATGGCGCTGGCGCTGCGCAGTGGGTTGAATCCGGAATATGCCCTGGATCTGGTGTGCCAGCTCAACGAGGACCCCTATTTCTCCCAGCGTTTGGCCCGAGTCCGGGATCAGATGAACCAGGGAACGGACATGACGGAAGCGCTGACAAGGGAAGGAATTCTCACGGGTGTCTATGGTCGGATGGCTGCAATCGGACGGAAAACGGGTACGCTGGACGAAACCATGATCCGGATTGCGGAGAGTACCCAGGAGGAAGTGGATCGGAACATCGCCCGGAGCCTTGCGAGAATTGAGCCGACGCTGGTGGTCGTTTTGTCCCTGCTGGTTGGGGGAATTCTGATGAGCGTCATGTTCCCGCTGCTGGGCATCCTGTCCGGTATGTAAGGGGGGCTGGATATGGCACGTTTCCGCATCCACCCGGAACAACATACCTGGAAATGGCCGGCCCTATCTGTTGGAGCGTTTGCTGTGGTGCTGCTGCTGTTTTGCCTGGTGCTCCGGGACTTTTCAGACGATACCAGGCAGCGGCAGCGGGAGGCATTGGAAACTGCGTTGAACCGGTGCATTGTGGCCTGCTATGCGCTGGAGGGCAGATATCCGGAAAGCCTGGAATATCTGCAGGAAAATTACAGCTTTGTGTATAACCAGGAGCAATTTATGGTAGATTATCAACTTCTGGCGGACAATATCATGCCGGAAGTAACCATATTGGAGCGAGGTGAATGACCATGAGATCCCGGCAAACCGGGGGACATACCATCGATGTGCTGTTCCCGCTAGCAGTGTTTTTTGCATTTGCCGCATCGGCGGTGATGGCCATTCTCCTGGCTGCCAATATCTATAGCAGCGCTGTAACGGGTTCCGAGCGAATGTACAACGCATCGACGGCGCTGTCCTACATCCGGGAAAAGGTTCACCAGAATGATACAGTCGGTGCGGTTCAGATAGAACAGCTGGAGGGAATCGACGTTTTGATTCTGAAACAGACCTATAATGAGCAGGCGTACCGTACGTATATCTATGCGTGGGATGGGGGACTACGGGAGCTGTTTTCCCGTGAGGACCTGCCGTTTGATCCGGACAACGGACGGTATTTGCTGGACATCCGGGGATTTGCCTGCAAAAAGGTTTCGGAGCAGCTGCTGGAAGTACAGTGCATTGATTCCGACGGCGGAGAACTGAAGGCCTGCATTGCACTGTTTTCTTCGGAGGGGGATGCATGATGGAGAAAAAGAAGCTATCCCGATCCGGAATGCTCCTGCTGGAGCTGATGGCCTCCATATTAATCTTTTCCCTGGCGGCGGCGGTCTGCGTTCAGGTCTTTGTGAAGGCGCATTCCCTTTCAGCGGATGCACAGACGCTGGCTTCGGGTGTTGCCTATTGCGCAAATACCGCAGAGATTTTCCGGGCGGCGGAAAGCAGGGAAAAGGGACTGACGCTCTTGCGGGAGGTTTATCCTCAGACGCAGTGGGATGATCAGAGCGCCAGTGTGGCAATGGGAGATAATTTGCTGAAAATCGAATGGCAGGACCAGGATGATGGACTGGAGAAGTACACGATTCAATTTATGGATGCCAAAGGAAACCTGATTTATGAACTGGACCTGCTTTGCTTGTATGAGGAGGCGGTGCAATGAGCGGTGAAAAGGGAGTCCGGAGATTTGTACATATGGGCACCATCTCTCTGATGACGGTTTTGCTGGTGGTGATGCTGGTGGTGCTGGCGCTGCTGGTGCTGTCCGGTGCGAGACAGGACTATGATTACAGCATGAAGCTGGCTCAGAGGAAAACTGAGTTTTATGAGGCCCATAACCAGGCGGTTGAAATTCTTCAGAAGGTCAAGACGGAATTACAAAATCCGGCACCGGACTTCTCCGGCCTGCCCGTATTGGTTGCACAGGGGCAGATTTCGTGGCAGGTGCCCCTGGAAAACGGCCAAAACCTTACAGCAACTATTGGTTGCTACGAAGGAAACTGGGCCATTTTGGAATGGAAAGTGGGATAACAAGGAGGAAGTTTGTGGATATTGAAACCTTGCTGCGGGAGGCCGTAGAGCAAAATGCCTCCGACATTTACATCATTGCAGGACTGAGTGCCTCGTTCCGGCGGAACGGACAGCTGTGTCACGAGCACGAGCAGCGCCTGCTCCCGGGGGATACCCGGAGACTGCTGGAGGAGCTTTACCGGCTGGCCGGAGAACGGGACATGGAGCCTTTGCTCCGGGGCGGCGACGATGATTTTTCCTTTTCTATCCAGGGGTTGTCCCGGTTCCGTGTAAGCGCATTCAAGCAGCGCGGCAGCCTGTCGGCGGTGATCCGGGTGATTCAGTTCAGCCTGCCGGATTATCGGCAGCTGCACATTCCTGATGCGGTGATGGATCTGACGGACCACCGACAGGGAATGGTGCTGGTTGTCGGCCCTGCCGGGAGCGGAAAATCCACCACCCTGGCCTGCATGGTGGACCGGATTAACCGGACCCAGCAGCGCCATATTATCACGTTGGAAGACCCCCTGGAGTTCCTTCACAGCCATAACCAAAGCGTGGTTACTCAGCGGGAAATCGGGGTGGATACAGCATCCTATGTGAAGGGGCTGCGGGCGGCATTGCGCCAGAGTCCGGACATCATTCTGCTGGGAGAGATGCGGGATTATGAGACCATTGAAGTGGCCATGACCGCCGCCGAAACGGGGCATTTGATCTTTTCCACCCTGCATACCATTGGGGCGGCAAACACCATTGAACGGATCATAGATGTGTTTCCGGCGAACCAGCAGCGGCAGATCGCAGTGCAGCTGGCCATGGTGCTGAAGGCAGTGGTATCCCAGCAGTTGGTGCCTGCTGTGGACGGAACGGTAGTTCCAGCGTTTGAATTGATGCCCGTGACGCCCGCCATCCGGACGATGATCCGGGATGGGAAAACTCACCAGATTGACGGCGTTCTTCAAACTTCTTCCAGCAAAAACTGCTTCAGTATGGACAATAGTCTGCTTCAGCTGCACCGTCAGGGGTTGATTTCCAGGGACACCGCACTGACCTACAGCGCCAGTCCGGACATGCTCTCGAAAAAAATTTAAAAATATTTTTAAAAAAACAAGAAAAATGTGAACCGTTTTTGAACTGAGGTCCCTCTTAATAAGTAGCAAGACAATTCGAGGACGCATGATGAAGTAAATTGTTCTCTGATTACAAGGAGGTATTACGATGAAACAGAAGAATTGGAAGCATGCCGTGGCGCTGGGCCTGGCTCTGGCCATTGTTCTGTCCGCCGGAATCCTGAATTCCGGAAATTGGCTCCATGCCAATGAGGACGAGACGGTTGCCCAGGAGGCTCCGGCGACTGAGGCACCTGCCACGGAGGGTGTGCCGGAGGAAACCCAGGCAACCCAGCCTGCAGTGCAGGGCAACACGGTAACGGAGCAGATCGTCTTGGAGGAGACAAAGCCTGCCGAGACCACGGCTCCCACGGTTGCCCAAGAGGAAACCAAGCCGGTGGAAACCACGGCTCCCACGGTTGCCCAGGAGGAAACCAAGCCGGTGGAAACCACGGCTCCCACGGTAGCCCAGGAGGAAACCAAGCCCGCTGAGACCACGGCAGCTACGGAGGAGACCACCGCTCCCACCGAGGAAACCACGGCCCCCACGGAGGAGACCACGGTTCCCACCGAAGAGACCCAGCCCATTCTGGAGGCGGCGGAACTGCCCCTGACTGTGACCTTGGTTGACACCGAGGGCAATCCCGTGGGCGACGGCACATGGATCACCACCGTGAACTTCGCCAAGGGCAGCACCACGGCGACCATCGCAGCACCCAAGGTTGCGGGCTACATCGCACCCGAGGCCATCAGCGTGGAGCGTACAGCGGAGACCACGGAACTGACCGCCACGGCGGTGTATGAGGCGGAGCCGGAAACCTTCACCATCACGGTTAAGATTGAGAACGCCGAGCAGGGCGAGGTCAAGGTGAACGGCGAGAAGATTGGCGACGGCTTCACCCAGGAGATGCAGGAAGGCGAGACCTTCACCTTCACCGCACAGGCTGCCGAAAACAGCCGCATGACCGTAACCGGTGCGCATCTGAAAGATAAGGAAGTCCCCGGCGAATACATTGTGGAAAGCAACGTGGACAGCACCGTGACCATCACCTTCAAGGCAAAGACCCCGGAGGAGCTGGTGGCCGAGGCCCTGGACCCCAACCGCAGCGTTTCCATTGCGGTTCACAAAGATGCGGATATCCTGTACGAGGGAGATCAGGTAACCCTGGAAGCGATCCTGTCCGGATACGACAATGTGAACTACACCCTGCAGTGGCGTTACAGCCTGGACGACCAGACTTGGCAGGACTGCCCCGGCCAGACCGGCGCAACCATGACGATCACGATGGACAGCACGAACTACAAATATTATTGGAACGTGCTGGTTACCATTACGGGTCTGAAGGAACCTGCGGCGGAGCAGCCGGCAGCTGAATGAGCGCAGTGACATATGGTTCAAACCGATTACGAGGAACCATGGGAAAGAGATTCTGCCCTGGGGCAGAAAATAGGAGGTAACAATTTATGATGCGGTTAACAAAACGAGCGCTCTCCGCATTCCTGGCATTCGTCATGGTGTTCACCATGCTGCCGCTGCAGAGCTGGGCGGATACGACCCAGACCAGCAACGACTCCGTGAACCTGATGGATTCCTTCGGCGGAGTTGCGCCATTGTCGGAGGACGGCGATTCGCTGAAGCTCGACAGTGCATCCACGGTGATTGCAGTAGAAGGTACTCATACCTTTACCGCTTCCCTGGTGAACGCTGCAGGAGAGGCCACGCAGCTCGGTGGCTCTGACTGCGGGTGGACGTCCAGCAATGATGGTGTCGCAACCGTAAGTGGCGGCACTGTGACCGGCGTGTCTGCCGGTACGGCGAAGATCACCTGCACCTATGAAGGGCTGGAGACTTCCGCCATGGTGACGGTGACCAATGCGAACTATCGCCTGGTCTACGAATCCAACTACCCGACGGGTGCAAAGAAGTATATTTACCAGAACGGCAGCACCGCTTCTGTTGGTGATGCGGTCAACACTACGGTCAACGAGACCTATGATCCCGGCGCCACCGCCACGGTTGCGGGCGGTATCTTTACCACCATCAACTACGATCTGGACTATTATCAGGGTTCGGATGGTAACCGATACGAGGTTGGCGATCCCATTGTAATGAATGCCAACCTGACGCTGACGGCGCACTGGGTAGCGAACGACAATACCACCAACCAGGAGAGTATTACGGTGCGCTACTACAGGATCAGTAACAGCTATCAGTATGTGGACAAAACCGTGACTGCCACATTCACCTGGCAGGGTTACAATAGCGCAACGGTTACATTTATCACGGGCAATAACCAGGACACCATCGTCGAAAATTATGACGGCTTCTATGGCTGGACAATTGGCGGCCAGGAGTATTCGTTCAATGAGCAGGTGACAACAACCGCCACGCGGAGATCTACATGGGACGGGAGCAGTTATTGGCTTGTTGAAGCTCACCCCTTGCGGGCAGAAGACAGTGTCGTGAGTGCCCAGTTCTTTATCCGGAAGGGGGATGCCACCGGTTTTGGTGAGGCAGACCAGTACTATTCCGTTGGTAGCGGTACGATTGTTAGTGGTCTAGGAAAAAAAGGACCGTATGAGCAGTTCCGTGTTGTTGCAGGCAGTGATGATGTTGACAGCAATGTAAATGATTATGTTCTGACATCGCCTTCCGCTGCCCAGATTGCCAACCTGATGAACATTTCTTTGGATGAGGCATCGGCGGTCCGCTGGTATGTAATCAAGCATCAGAGCGATGGCTACCATGTGGACGGTGTGATCTATCTGAAAGATAAGTATTGGAAGGTAGAGTTCATCGACCCGGATTCCGGCGACGTGATCCAGACCCTGCTGGTTCCCGACTCGGAAAAAATCCCTGTCTCGGAGATTTTGAACACCAATGATCTGAATACAGACCTGCGGGAATTCCAGCGCTGGGTGGATTCAAATGGCGACGAGGCCAATTTTAATAATGTTGTAACGGGAGATATGCAGTTCACCGCTTCTTTCAAGCGCTACTCCGGCTATACGGTGCAGCATTATCTCCAGAATGCAAACAACGATGGCTACACATTGGATGAGGATGCAACTGAAGTAAAGCGTAAAGAAACCGGTGCACATGTGACAGCGGATGAAAAAACATACCCTGGTTTTACATACAATTCCGGTAGGTCGACGGCTTCCGGTACGGTGAACAGTGAAGGTACGTTGGTGCTGAAGCTGTACTATGATCGGGAGCAGTATACGGTCACCTACAAATACGAGGGGACTGTTCCCGACGACGCAGAAACAGTGCCTGCCGCAACGAAGTATAAGCAGGGTGCAACCGTTACGGTTGCGCAGGATCCGACCTCCGAACGGTATCAGTTTACTGGCTGGACTGTGGAGACGGAAGGTGTTTCCGTTGACAATGGACAGTTTACCATGCCCACAAAGAACGTGACGTTTGTGGGATCGTGGGAACAGAAAGTCTTTGGCGGAGAGCCCATTACCGTAGAGGTGATTATGGACGGTAATCAGGTTCCGGCTGAGTCTTATGTGACGCCTTCGAACCTGGAGAATGGGACAGCGGATTTCAAGGCCACCTACGGTAACGATGTTTACACAATTACGTATACCTATGACAATCTGAACTGTGCGGACATTGAGCTGGATGTTACGGTTCCCGAGGGCTATTCGGTATCGGTGGATTCTGATGATAAGAGTGACACCGTAGGCTTTGATGGAACAACGGTGAACTGCAGCATTACAGGCGACGGTGCAGAGTGGAGTCTGGATAACATTCCCGGCGGCGCTACGATTACCGTAACGCTGACAAAGCTGCAATATCTTGTAAAGTATGAAGCTGAAGAGGGTGGCTCTGTCAGCCTGGATGAGGAGACAATCGTCCACGGTTGGAATGGGCAGGGTTCCACCGCAACACCGGATACTGGCTATTACTTCGTCAACTGGACAAAGGGTGATAAAGTAGTCAGCACGCATCCGACATATGTACCCCAAAATGTCACCGAGACGGCAACTTACACAGCGCACTTTGCTGAGCAGACTGCCATCACCATCAAGGCTGGTGACCTGAGAAAGACCTATGATGGCACTGCCATCAATGCGGATGGCACGAAGTATACATTGGTAGGAGGAGAGCTGCAGGACGGACATCGCATTGTTGTGACCACGGAGGTCAGCGCTGCTGTCGTAAATGTGGGCGATCCTGGCGAGCACCGGATTGCTACTTACCATATCTATGACAACAACAACAAGGATGTTGGCTACCTGTATGATGTTGAACTTCTGCCCGGCACGCTGACGATCAATCCGAGACCTGTGACGGTCACAGCGAATAACCAGACCAAGGTCTACGGCGAAGAGGATCCTGAGCTGACCGCAACGGTGACAGGCACGCTGAATGGCGATAAGGTTGAGTACACTCTGAGCCGTGAAGAGGGCGATGATGTAGGAACTTATGAGATTACCCCCACCGGAGAACAGGTTCAGGGCAACTACACGGTAAGCTACGCTCCCGGAACGCTGGAGATTACCCAGAAGAGCGGCACATTGACAAGAGCGGCACATTGACAGTGACGGGCTATGACTACGAAGGCGTGTACGATGCAGCTGAGCATGGCAGTGCCGCCACTGCGAGTGTGACAGATGGAACGACCATTGAGTACAGCGTGGATGGTGGAAAGAGCTGGAGCGAGACGGTGCCGACCATTAAGGATGTAGGGACCATCGAGGTTCAGGTGCGTGCGACGAACAAGAACTACGTAACGGCGACCAACAGCTACACGCTGAAAGTGACACCGAAGGCGGTAACGGTCACAGCGGATAACAAGAGCAAGACCTACGGGGATGAAGATCCCGAGCTGACTGCGACAGTGGATGGCACGCTGAATGACGATAAGGTAGTCTACACTCTGAGCCGTGAAGAGGGCTCTGAGCCGTGAAGAGGGCAATGATGTAGGAGAGTATGCCATCACAGCCAGCGGCGAAGCCACCCAGGGCAACTACACGGTGGAGTATAACCCTGGTAAGCTGACGATCAAGCCGATCAGCGAAGAAGTGGTCGTGAAGATCAGGGAGAACAGTGCAGAGTATACCTATGACGGGACGGAGAAGAGCGTAACCGGATACACGGTGACCGACATCTCCAATGCGCTGTACACGGAGAATGACTTCACCTTCAGTGGAACGGCGCTGGTCACAGGTACGGATGCCGGCTTCTACCCGATGGAGCTGACGGCTGAAGACTTCACCAACACCAGCAAGAACTTCAGCAACGTGAAGTTTGTGATTGTGGACGGCGGCCTGACGATCAGCCCGATCAGCGAGAAAGTGGTTGTCGAAATCACGGAGAACAGTGCGACGGAGACCTATGATGGTACGATGAAGACCGTAACTGGTTACACTATGACAAAGACTTCTAACCCGTTGTACAAGGATTCGTATTTTGATTTCACTGGAAATGCAGCTGCAAGCGGCATTGAGACAGGCTACTATGAGATGAAGCTGTTTGCCAGCGATTTTGCAAATAAGAATCCGAACTTTACCAATGTTGAGTTTACGATTGTGGACGGCGGCCTGACGATCAACCCGATCAGCGAAGAAGTGGTTGTAACGATCACAGAGAACAGCGCAGCGGAGGTCTACGATGGCACACCGAAGAGCGTGACCGGGTACACGGTGACC
>CASFNR010000023.1 GCA_949296115.1 uncultured Eubacteriales bacterium
TTTTCGTTGGCTGTTTTTTCGCTTACGCTTAAACAATCCATTAATTGTCCAAGGTGTTTTGTTCGTCTTGTGTTATTCAATTTACAAGGTACAGAACTCACTTTCCGCTCTCGCAGTTAGCTTTTTTATTCTACCACGCTCAGTTCCATTTGTCAAGAACTTTTTTCAAGTTTTTTCAAATTTCTTTGAGGTGTTTCGCTGCCCTCGCAGACAGCTTGCATATATTAGCACACCCCTTCTCCTTTGTCAATACCCTTTTTCCCTTTTTTTCATTCTTTTTCATCGATACAATCTGGAGCCGATCTTTCCAAACAGACACTTGACAAATGGGTAAAGGTATGCTAGAATACCCTGGCAATGTGATATTCCATTTCTTACTATTCGGAGTGATACCCAAGAGGCCGAAGGGGCTCCCCTGCTAAGGGAGTAGGTGGTCAAAAGCCACGCGAGGGTTCAAATCCCTCTCACTCCGCCAAAATTGCCGCAGCTGTTTGTACCGGAATCAGCAGGCTGGTATCCAGCAGTCCCTGTACGGTCTGTACATACCGGTGCGGGTTCTCAATTGGGTGCAAGTGCAGGTAAAAGAACAGCCGTTCAATCCCTTCCGGAATCCTTGTTATCCGGGATTTCCTTCTTGCCAGCTCCTCTTCCGTCATAAAGCCGCAGCGTCCAGCCAGATCCGCAGATCCTACTGTATAGAGCAGCCGAACAAAGTCTTCCGTATTGTACGCAATCGGCGTCATCCGCAGCCCAAACCGATTACCCGCCTCGCAGGCGAATACAGTCTCCTGATAGCCGTCCACATAGCAGAAGAGCAGATCATCCGTCTGTGCAAATACCCGCGCCTTTCCAGAAGCAAGGGACATCGAGAAGGGCTGATCCAGCACCTCCATTGTCAGAACACGATCCGTTAATTTCCATCGTTTGATCATGGTTTTCAGTTCCACCGTAATCACCTCTCAGCAAGTGTAAGCGCCCGTTGATTGACGCTTGATAAGTTTAACCAATTCGACCATCTTATAATAAGTTTACTATATTAAACCTTTCTTGTCAACCCATTTTAAATTCCTGGACTGCACGGCCTTCTACTTATATAGACGAAAAATGGAGGAAAAAGTTACACTGCTTCGAAAGAAAATCTTAAATTTGTGAATTTGCACAAAAACGCCTCTGAGCAAATGCTTCAGAGGCGTTCGTTTTTATTTATTTAGTTGTCTCCTGGGTGGTTTCTGCTGCTTCTGTAGGCATGGTTTCCAGTCCCTCGCCCTCCGTAATGGCCCGCATGGTTTTTGTTGTCTGCGCCACGTCGAACCGCAGGACGGAATGCTGGGTGCCGTCATCGTAAATGTCCACCATGTCACCCCAATAGTCCGCCGGACAGGTACCGCCTACGTTGACCTTCAGGTCCGGCAGCATGGGCAGGATGGTCAGAAGCATACTGGTCATATCCGACTTGCTCATGCTGGTGGTGATCTTGGGCAGAACCTCGTTGGCCAGATTCTGCAGGCCGCTGATCGGCTCCTTCTTCAGCTCGGAAAGAATAATTTCCATCAGCTTTCTTTGACGGCTGGTACGAACAATGTCACTCTCGCTGTCTCCCTCCGCTTTCCGCATTCGGGCATAGCTCAGCGCCGCCATGCCATCCAAATGAGCCATGCCGGGTTCCACATCATAGGTCACCCAGACGTCGTCGTCATTCAGATAGTTTGCTTCGGCCTCGGTCAGCTCAATATCCACCCCCCCAATGGCGTCCACGATCCAGACAAAGGCGTCAAAGTCCACCTCGAAATTATAGTCCACTTCAATGCCGAAGTTATCATACAGAGTCTGGTTCATCAGTTCCATGGACCCGGCCGGGTCACCGTCGCTGTAGTACGATCCCAGATTGTAAATGGTGGTCAGCTTGATTCTTCCGCCGTAGTGACCCTTATAGTCCGGCATTTTCACAAAGGCGTCCCGGAGCATGGATGTCATGGTCAGGGTCTTTTCGTAGGTGTTGAGGGTACACAGAATCATGGTATCCGCCATGCGGGCTTCTTCTCCCGCCCGGGAGGACTGGCCCACCACCAGGAAATTGATGTAGTCCTCACTGGATGCCACATGAGGCGCTGTGGTCTCCGGAGTCTCCGTCGCATCCCCTTCCTCGGCCTGCGCATCCTGTCCTTCCGGGGTCGTCGACTGTGTGTAAGTAATCTTCGGAACCTCCACATAGTTGATCTTATCCAGCATGGAATTGTAGTAAACCACTACACCGATAATAATCGCCACCACCAGAAGCAATACAATCCCCAGGACAATCAGCAGGACTTTCTTTACTCCCCCGGGCTTTTTCGCATTATTCCGCTCAAAATGACCGTGCATTCTCTATCCTCCATTTCATTGATCTTACCACTGCTTTGCTATTTCGCTCAGCAAAATAACAGGCAATATTATACATGAGGACAGAGCACTTGTCAATTCTTGTTACAGAATCGTAAAAAATAGGAAATCTTTCTGCATCTCTTTTTTTACTTTCGGCGTTTTAGTTCGTTTCTTCCGCTTCCGTGGGCATCGTCTCCAGGCCCTCGCCTTCCGTAATGGCACGCATGGTTTTGGTGGTTTCGGCCACATCAAACCGCAGAACAGACTGCAGCTGATCATTGTCGTAGATATCCACCATTTCGCCCTTGTAATTTGCCGGGCAGGTGCCGCCAATGTTGATTTCCAGGTCCGGCAGCATGGGCAGAACCATCAGCAGCATATCGGTAACCTCCGACTTGCTCATGCTGGTGGTAACTTTGGGCAGGACTTCATTGGCCAGGTTCTGCAGGCCGCTGATGGGCTCCTTTTTCAGCTCCTCCAGAAGAATCGTCATCACCTTTCTTGCCCTGCTGGTGCGAATAATGTCACTTTCGTTATCTCCCTCCGCTTTCCGCATCCGGGCATAGCTCAGGGCCGCCATTCCGTCCAGGTGGGCCATGCCAGGCTCCACGTCATAGGTAACCCAGACATCATCGTCATTGAGGTAGTCGGCCTCTGCCTCCGTCAGTTCAATGTCGATCCCGCCGATGGCATTGACGATCCAGACAAACGCCTCGAAATCCACTTCGAAATTATAGTCCACTTCCACGCCAAAATTGTTGTACAAAGTCTGGTTCATCAGCTCCATAGACCCGGCGGGGTCGCCGTCGCTGTAATAAGAACCCAGATGATAAATCATGGTCAGCTTGATTCTGCCGCCGTCATGGCCCTTGTAGTCCGGCATCTTCACAAAGGAGTCCCGGAGCATGGATGTCAGAGTCAGGGTTTTCTCATAGGTATTGAGGGTACACAGAACCATGGTATCCGCCAGCCGTGCTTCCTCTCCTTCCCGGGCAGCCTGGCCCACCACCAGGAAATTGATGTAATCGGCGCTGGATGCCACATGCGGGGCCGTTGTCTCCGTCACCGTCTCCTCCGAAGCTTCCGGTGATGTATCCGCTGTCTCCATACCGGATTCCGTGGCCTGGGTATAGGTGATCTTCGGAACCTCTACATAATTGATTTTGTCCAGCATGGAATTATAGTAAACAGCCACGCCTATGATTACCGCCGCCAGCAGAAGCAGCACAATCCCAAGAATAATCAGCAAAATCTTTTTAACACTTTTTGTTTTTTTACTTTTTCTCCGTTCGTACCGTCCGTGCATTTTCCATCCTCCGTTTCCGCTTGTACTCCAAAAACAGATTTCACTTGTACAAGTATCGCTTGGTTTTATTATACATATATTTTATTTTTTGTCAATTCTTGTTACCATTTACAAAGAATGCGCCGGAGCAAAACTCCGGCGCATTCTCTGGTTTTCCTTATACAATTTCCGACAGCGGGCAGATCTGAATTCCGTGGTTGGACAGCTCTGCCCGGATCTTTTCCACAAAGGCAAGCGCTTTTTCTCCGTCGCCGTGGACGCAGACGGAGTCCGCCCGGATGGGTATGTCCTTCCCGGTAATGGCGGTCACTTTCTGCTCCGTAATCATGCGGACAACCCGGGCAATGGCCAGATTTTCATCCGTCACCATTGCGCCCTCTTTGCGGCGGTTGACCAGGGAACCATCCTCTTCATATGCGCGGTCAGCGAACACCTCCCGGGCGACCCGCAATCCCAAGTCCTCCGCCGCCCGGACCAGCTCGCTGCCGGACAGGGCCATCACAATCAAATTTCGGTCAAAGGCCGCAATCGCCTCGCAGATGCCCTTGGCCAAAGCGTAATCCTTTCCCGCCATGTTATACATGGCGCCATGGGGCTTCACATGCTGCATCTTCACGCCCCTGGCCCGGCAGAATCCGTCCAGCGCTCCCAGCTGGTACAGGGTGTAGGCCCTGGCCTCCGCCGGCGTCACGTCCATGTTCCGGCGGCCGAAGCCCATCAGATCCGGATAGCCCGGGTGGGCGCCGACGCCGATTCCCGCTTCCTTCGCCATGGCAATGGTTTTCTCCATTACAACCGGGTCGGAAGCATGGTAGCCGCAGGCCACATTGGCAGACGAAATCAGCGGAATGATGCGGTTATCCATGCCCAGGGTGTATCGGCCAAAGCTCTCCCCCAGGTCACTGTTCAAATCAATCTTATACATCTTATCGGTCCTCCAGTTTCAGGTTCATCACATCTTCAATAAAGCCGGTATGAGCCTTTCCCGCCACAAAGACCGGATGGCGAATCATCTGGTACTGGAAATCCAGATTCGTCTCCACCCCCGTTACCACCATCTCGTCCAAGGCGCTGAGCATTTTGCGCAGTGCCGCTTCTCGGTTTGGACCGTGGACAATCACTTTGGCAATCATGGAGTCGTACTCCGAAGGGATGCGGTAGCCGCTGTACAGGCAGGTATCAACCCGCACGCCATTCCCCGCAGGCAGGTGAACCATCTTCACTTGTCCCGGGCACGGCATGAACCGCTTTTCCGGGATCTCTGCATTGATCCGGCACTCAATGGCATGGCCCCGGATTTTTACATCTTCCTGGGTAAAGCTCAGCGGCAGCCCAGCCGCCACCCGGATCTGCTCAATAATCAGATCCGTCCCCGTGACCATCTCGGTTACGCCGTGCTCTACCTGAATCCGGGTGTTCATCTCCATAAAATAGAATTCACCGCTGTCGGAGACGATGTATTCAATGGTTCCGGCGTTGGTATAACCCACGGTTTTGGCCGCCAGAACCGCATAATCGTTCATCTGCGCCCGGGTTTTTTCATCAACGGCCGGTGAAGGAGATTCCTCGATCAGCTTCTGGTGGTTTCGCTGGACAGAGCAGTCCCGCTCGCCCAGGGCAACCACATTGCCCTGGGTATCCGCCATAATCTGGATTTCTACATGGCGTGGCTTCTGAATATAGCGCTCAATATACATGGTGTCATCCGCGAAGGCATTGGCGGACTCCCGCTGGGCCAGATTAAACTGGAACTCAAAATCCTCCGCCGATTCCGACACCCGCATGCCTTTTCCGCCGCCCCCGGAGGAGGCCTTGATCATCACCGGGAACCCAATTCTCTTGGCCATCTCCAGGCCTGTTTCCGCATCGTACACCGGCTCCTTGGTGCCGGGTACCACCGGGACCCCCGCCTCCATCATGGTGGCGCGGGCCTGGGATTTGTTGCCCATCTTATCAATCACATCGGCAGACGGGCCAATGAACACCAGGCCATTCTCCTGGCACAGCCGGACAAATCTGCTGTTTTCCGAGAGAAATCCATACCCGGGGTGAATGGCGTCGGCGCCCACATTCTTGGCCGCCGTGATGATCCGCTCCATGTTCAGATAGCTGTTCTTGGCCGGGCCCTCTCCGATGCAGACCCGCTGGTCCGCCAGCTGAACGTGCAGGCTCCCCACATCCTCCCGGGAATAGATGGCCACGCTGCTGATACCCATATTCCGGCAGGCACGGATAATCCGCACGGCAATCTCTCCACGATTGGCAATCAGGATTTTATGAAACATGGGGCCTCACTCCCTTACAGCTTTTTGACACGGAACAGGGGCTGACCGTATTCCACCTTCTGCTCATTGCTCACCAGAATGGCTTCAATCTCGCAGTCGTATTCGCACTGAATTTCATTCATCAGCTTCATTGCTTCCAGAATGCAGACCGTCTGCCCATTCTTCACCTTATCACCCACCCGGACAAACGCAGGGGCCGTGGGAGCGGGCGCCGAATAGAAGGTGCCCACAATGGGAGAGGTGATATAGAGCTCCTCTTCCTCCGCAGCCGTCTCCGCCGCAGCAGGCGCCGCCGGGGAAGGAGCCGCTGCCACCGCAGCCGGCGCCACGCCGCCGGGCGCCAGGACAGGGGGGTTATCCAGCTTGCTCAGATAAATCTCCATCTCTCCCTCAGAATAGGAAAACTCCTTCAGGGAAGAATTCTCCACCAGTTTAATCAATTCCGCAATTTTTTCCATTTCCATATTGTGTCACCTTTTCCTTAGGTCTCATTTGCCGTTGTCAGCAGTTTGGTCAGTCGCTTGGCTACCAGGCGGCATTCCAGCACCTCTTTGCAGGGGGTGTGAATCCGGCTGCGCATGGCCAGCAGTTCCTTTTCTTCCTCCAGGTACAGCTTTTGGGCCTCCTGTACCGTGATTGCCTGGAAACGCACCTTATGGTCGGTTTTCCGCTGGACAATCTTCGGGATGTCCACGGACGCAACCGTGGCGATTTTCGGATAGCCGCCGGTGGTCTGACGGTCCGCCAGCAGGATGATGGGCTTGCCATGGGCAGGCACCTGGACCGAACCAAATGCAATGCCGTCGGAAATCATATCCGCATTTTCCTTCCGGGCGATATAAGGCCCCTCCATCCGGCAGCCCATCCGGTCAAAATCACTGGTGACGGTGTACTCGGAATTCAGGAAGGTTTCGATTCCCTGTTTGCTGAACATTTTGTCCTGGGGGCCCATCACTACCCGAACCGTGGTTTCCTCCTGGTCGAACTCGTCCTCCAGGTCCAGGGTGCGGGACAGGAAGAAGGGCAGATAGCGCCGCTTGATCCGGAACCCGATATAATCCCCGTCCATCAGCTTCCGTCCCTTCAGGCCGCCGATTTTGCTCTTCATATTGGTGCAGCGGCTGCCCATCACCACCGGAATGTTCAGATAGCAGGAAAAGGCGATGTAGCCACGGCTCCCCGTGCGGGCACTGGAGAATTTCAGCACGTCTCCCCGGTTCATATAAATCGCCGTATACATGGGCGCCGGATTTCCATTGATGGTGGGCTGAAAATCGCCGCCGGTGATGGAAATAATGGTCTCGGAGGTAAATTCCAGCGTCGGACCAATCAGCGTAAACTCCAGCACCGCCTCATTCTCCGGATTGTCCAGCAGCAAATTGGCAATTTTGAAGGAGCGGACATCCATGACGCCCGCCACAGAAAATCCCTGGCTCTGATAGCCTGTGCGGCCCAAATCCTGCACCGTGGTGAGCATTCCGGCCTTTAAAATTCGGATTCCCACGGTTTCACTCTCCTTCCCTTACCACGCACTGGTACTCATTTTTGTCAACCAATTCCTTGATCCGCTGATATTCCGCCTTGTCAATGGGGACAAACCGGATGTAATCCCCCGCCTCTACCAGAATCGGCGGCTTTCGCTCCGGGTCATAGGTCTTTACCGGCGTCTGGCCCATGAGCTGCCAGCCTCCAGGAGAATCCATGGGATAGATTCCTGTCTGAGAACCGCCGATTCCCACGCTGCCCGCAGGAATCCGGATCCGGGGATTGGCCAGCCGGGGGGTGTGAATCCGCTCATCCAATCCGCCCAGGTAGGTAAAGCCAGGCAAAAAGCCCAGCATGTAAATCAAATAGTCCCGGGAGGTATGAATCTGAATCACTTCCTCCACGCTCAGTCCGGCGTGATCCGCAATGTTCTGGATGTCCGGCCCGTACTCTCCACCGTAGCACACCGGAATTTCAAAGACCCGCTTGCGGGTGTCTCCCGCCGCCACGTCAATTTTCAGCAGGCCCTCCATCCGCTGCTTGATTCGTTCGTAGGAAATGACTCTGGGGTCATAGTTGATAAGCAGAGAACAAAAAGCCGGGATCACATCCGTGACGCCGTTGATGTGCTGCTCCCGCATCAGCTGCACCGTGGCGGCAATTTTACGGTTGATGGCCGGGTCGATGGTATTTCCGAACTGGATCAGAATGGAGCTGTCGCCGGCTGTCAATAGTTTGATCTTATTTTGCATGACTACTCTCCTTATATAGAGCAAAAAGGTGCAACCAAACGACTTGCACCTTTTTGCCGCATATATGCTGTTAAGGGATCAGAACAGGCCGGCCACGTTGTTGATGAACGCCGGCACACCCAGATAAGCCGCCAGCACAACCACAATCACGCCAAGCACGGTCAGGGCAATGGGGTGCTTGTAGTTCTCAGGCATAATCTTCTTGGAATTGCCGCCCACCAGGCAAACGCCCAGGGTGATGGGCAGGATCAGGCCGTTGAACGCACCAGCCAGAACCAGCAGCATAGCGGGCTGGCCCAGCACCAGCATGATCACCGTGGACACGGCGATGAAGCCGATGATCCAGGCATTCTCATGGGCGTCAATGGATTTGGAGAAGGTCTTCAGGAAGGAAACGGACGTATAGGCAGCACCGATGATGGAGGTGATGGCTGCGCACAGCAGCACCATACCGGCAAAACGGTAGCCCAGTTCGCCGGCGCCTGCTTTGAAGGCATCAGCAGCGGGGTTGCCGGAAGCGGACAGGTCCGCACCGGAGATCAGGCCCTTGGACACAACGCCCAGCACTGCCAGGAACAGCATGATCCGGACCAGGGTGGCAATGCCGATGCCGGTGACGGAGCTCTTGTTGATTTCCTGCAGATTGTCCTTGCCGGTAATGTTGGCGTCAATCAGACGGTGAGCGCCGGCGAAGGTGATGTAGCCGCCTACCGTGCCGCCCATCAGGGTCAGGATGGCGCTGAACAGCGGAGAAACACCGGTTTCGGGAACGAAGGTATTTTTCAGGGCATCGCCAACAGGAGGCTGCACCACAAAAATAACCACCAGGATCACAGCGATCATAATGCCGCCCATGATCTTGGCAGCAGTATCCATAGCAGCCTTGGCGTTCTTTACCACGAAGACCAGGATTGCCAGGGCACCGGCCAGAACATAGCCCACTTCCGTGGGGATTCCCAGCAGAGTATTGAAGCCCAAGGCACCGCCGCCGACGTTGCCGATGTTGAACACCAGGCCGCCCAGCACGATCATAAAGGAAACAAAGTAGCCCAGGCCAGGCAGCAGCTTATTGGCCACATCCTGACCGCGAAGGCCAGACACGCACAGCACACGCCAGATGTTGATCTGAGCAATGGCGGACATGATGACGGACACCAGGATGACAAAACCGAAGCTGGAACCGTGCTGACCGGTGAAGGTAGCCGTCTGGGTCAAAAATCCCGGGCCGATTGCCGAAGTCGCCATCAGGAACGCAGCACCCAGCAGCGCGCCGCCGCTCTTTTTCGTATTACTCATAAGATCCTCTCCTTTTCCGGATACTCTTCGACGAAGGCCGATGCGCTTTGTGGGGTAAATTGCAACTGACACCTCCATCACTTGCAAGTAAGTGTACCACACATTGCCAGATAATTCAATACACTAAAGTGTAAAATTGTACGGCGGATAAACGGAAATATTCTCCATAATATACATATGTACGCATCCCGCGCACAGATATAGAAGTTCGATTCTGATACAGCGGCCGAATTCAGCAATTTGTCTGCTCCACATCCGATATGCTTACAACATTTTCCAACGGAATTGTCCTGCCGTCTCGCAGTCTGATGACTCTTGCATGCAGATCAACGGCTTTAATCTTGCCTGTAATACTTTGATAGGCGCCGCCGCTCTTCCGTTCGTCCGGCACGAAGCAAGTGATTTCCACCGCAGGGGCGCTTTCACCCAGTCGAACCAGCGCTCCAAGTCTCCGGTCCAGGCTTTCCTTCTCCTGTTCCTCCAACTCCATTCGGGTATCTGTGCAGCGTTCGGTTTCCCGGATCACCGCCTCATACCCCGTCAGGGCTGCAAAAGGGGCAAACTGCGCCGCCCGGTCGATGCGGGACATTCTGGGCCTGCCATAAAGCTCCGGGCGTTCCCGGTAAAGTATCTCTTCGTAAGGGTGTTTGCCCACGGGTTTCCTCCTTATGCCTTGTGCCCGCCAATCTGACGGTTCCGCTCCTTGGCTGTCGCCCCTTCCTCCAGGTTCATTCCCTTCAGAATGGCGTTCTTTCCATACTTTTTCCGAATTTCCAGCACCGCCTGCTGGCGGCGTTTCTCCCGCTCCAGCCGAATTTCCTCCTGCTGGATCTGCTGCTGGTCATCAAAAAGAGAAATCTGTTCCAAATTTCGGGAATTTTCCAGCAGCTGCTCCGCAACCACATGATTTGCTGTCAGGTTGATCCGGCGAACCAGCAAAACGGGATTCACAATCCGGTCAAACAGTTCCATCACCGCCTGGGTGATCTGGGAAACCGACGACGTCTGCCTTTCCAGGTTGATGGAACCATGGGCATGCTTCGGCACATTCCGTCCGTAAGCGTCCCGGCTTACCGGTCCGGTGTAGGAGGCCCGGATTTCCGGATTCGTCAGACTTTCCCGGTCATAGCCGATGGTCAGCACCATCTGATCTGTTACAAGCGCCTTGTCCAGCAAGTCCATGGCCAGCAAATCCGCCATTTCCCGGACCACCAGTCTGGCTTTCTCGGCAGGGTATGGGCAGGACAGGACCTGCCCGGAGCCCAGGCTGCTGCTGCCCGGCCTGTATGCTTTGATGTCGGCGATGGTGCAGGGCTCCCATCCCCAGGCATGGTCAATCAGCAGCTCCGCATTCACGCCGAACAGCTTATACAGCAGCGCCTGTCCCGCCGGGTCCATGGAGCATCTGGCCACGTCTCCCATGGTAAACAGTCCGTGGGCCTGCAAACTTCTGGCATATCCCCGGCCTACCCGCCAAAAGTCCGTCAGCGGGCGGTGCGTCCACAGGTCCCGCCGGTAAGTCATTTCGTCCAGCTGGGCAATCCGTGCGCCGTTGGCATCCGGTTCAATGCGCTTTGCCACAATATCCATGGCCACTTTGCTCAGGTACAGATTGGTCCCGATGCCCGCCGTGGCGGTAATCCCAGACCGCTCCAGAACTGCGTCAATCAGCTTCTGGGCAAACGCCCGGGGGGTCAGGCCATATGTTCTCAGATAAGGCGTTGCATCCAGAAAAACCTCATCAATGGAGTACACATGAATATCCTCCGGGGCCACGAAACGCAGATAGGTTTGATAAATCGCCGCACTGCACTCCATATAGTGGGCCATTCTGGGCGGTGCAATGATAAAATCCATCTCCAAAGCGGGATTTTCCGCCAGTTCTCTGGAATTGGCAGACTTTCCTGTAAAGGTTTTTCCCGGGGCCCGGCTGCGCCGCAGCGCATTGACCTGGGCCACCTTCTCCAGTACCTCAAACAGTCTGGCCCGTCCAGGGACACCGCAGGCTTTCAGGGACGGCGTTACAGCAAGACAGATTGTCTTTTCCGTCCGGGTGCTGTCCGCCACCACCAAATGAGTGGTCATCGGGTCCAGGCCTCGCTCCACGCACTCCTGGGAGGCGTAGAAAGATTTCAGGTCAATTGCGATATACCACTTTTCTTTCATCCGCCTCGCCTCCCTTTTTTCAGTTTATTATACCCCAAAGCATCGCCATTCGCAAGATATAGAAAAACCGTGAAGCATCACAGCGGATGCCCCACGGTCTTTGGTTATTGATAATCGTTCAATCTTCCGCTTCTGGCTACAGGAATTTTCCCACTTTCTACCAGCGTAATGAACAGCTGTCCAATTTCGGGGTCAAACTGGGTTCCCAGATTTCTGCGGATTTCCTGAACTGCCTGTTCAACGCTCATTGCGTCTTTATAGCTTCGCTTGGAAACCATGGCATCGAAGGAATCCGCCAGACACAGGCATCGCGCACCAACAGGAATCGCTTTTCCAGCCAGTCCTCTGGGATAGCCCCCTCCATCCCAGCGCTCGTGGTGTCCAAGCACGGAAGGAACAACATAGTCCAGCGACGGCAGATACTTAATCATGGAAATTGAGCCTTCCACATGCTGCTTCATGATTTCATATTCGTCTCTGGTCAGCCGATCCTTTTTGGAGAGAATCGCCTCCGGCGTCCCGATTTTGCCAATATCATGGAGCATGCCGGCCTGCCGGATGATTTCAACGTGCTCTGCGTCCAATCCAAGCTCCTCCGCCAGGATTGCCGCATACTCTGCGACGTTGTTGGAATGGTTAAACGTATAGTGGTCCTTAGCATCGATGGCCGCCGTCAGGGCGTAGATTGTAGACGCACAGCTTTCTGCCAGCGCACGCTTGGACTTCAGGCTCTTCGCCATGGCTTCGTCCTTGTCCTCCCGCTGATATACCACAATTCTGTTCTTGCCATTGTTTTTGGCGGAATACACCGCCATGTTCGCATAAGTAAACAGTTCGTGGACATTGCCGGCGTTGGCAGGATAGGAGCTGATACCCGCACTGAAGGTCAGGAACTTCTTGGTCTTTCCACCCGAATATAGAATCTCCTTCGTCATCCACTCCTTGGCATGCTGGGCGCAGTCCACTGCCGCAGAAGGCGGACACATGGGAAAGCTTACCACAAACTCTTTTCCGCCGTAGCGGGCCACCGTGCCTCTCCCCCGCACCAGGGTTTTCAGGGTTTCCGCAAAACGCTTGAGCACCAGGTCCCCTTCCGCCATGCCATACAACTCATTGTACAGGCGGAAATCGTCCAGGTTGATCAAAAGCAGGGTGATTTGGGAGTGCCGGGAAAGCTCAAATTCCTTGGCAATATTCTCCTGGAAATAGCCGCGGTTATAGAGATTGGTCAGCGGGTCCCTTTGCGCCTTCCGCCGCAGCTCCTCGTACAAGGCGGTATTATTCAGCGCCATGGAGAATACCGCCGCCGCAGACTCAAGGAATGCCATTCCACTCAGAGGGATACCGCTGTGCTTCTTATCCCGCTGTTCGGAAGAGATCAAGGTAATTGCGGTCAAATCTTCGCCGCTCACAACAGGCAGGATCACCTCTACCTGCATTTCCTCCAGCCGCTTCTTTTCCTTCGACCACATGGCCCGGAAATTCTTCGACTTGCAGAAGGTTTCATACGACACCGCCTCCTGATGGTTCTTCAGCCAGGTAACCATCGGATGATCCTCTGTGAAGGAATCCCGGTTGGCAATTGCAATATCCGTGGCGCTCTTCATGCAGAAACTCCCGGTGCTTTGATTTTTCAGGAAAACCCTTGCTTTCACTCCCGGAAAGTTCCGCTGAAGAAAATCGCAGTACAGTGAAAGCAGCTCATCCAGTTTCATTACTTTATTTACCGCTGTGCTGAACTCCCGCAGGCTCCGCTCCTGCTCCTCCGTGCCCTTCAGCAGCACCTTTTCCATCAGGCGGAAAAAAATCGCATGCAGCAGCAGGGTGGTCACCGTCAGCAGGACTGCAATCGCAATGGTCTGGTATTCCAAAAAATTGGGAAAGTAACGCTGGAAGAGCGCCTGGATATGGTCCAGAACATTCACCAGCAGCAAGACGGAACACAAAAGCGAAACGCCATAAATCGGAGCGTCGCTGGTAAAGCCCTGAAGCTGCACGACCCTGCGCTTGTAGAGCATGTAGTACAGGCACACCGCATTGACCCCGCAGGAAAATGTGTCAATGGGCAGCGATACCATCTGGGGCAAAACAGCGGACATCGTTCCGGCAAACATAACCCCAACTCCAAAGAACATCGGCGTAAACTGTTTGAGAGAAACATTTCCGCTCTTGCAGTTCTGAATAATCAGCGCCGCTGCCTGGCACAGCGTCACCACCGCAAGCAGAATGGGCACCACAATCCATCCGGAAATCCCATACTCAAAACGCCACTCCACCCCATCATATACGATCTTCGGGTCCGTGACGAATACGTTGCTGAGGTTCAGGATGGAAATTACCAGCCAGGTGACCAGCAAGACTCCCCGGACAAACCCGCCCTTTGCGTTGGTGTAGCGATGGACAAAGTTGTAGATGAAGAATGGAACCAGGAAAATGCCGGTGATGGAAATCATGTACCAGAACTCCGGCCCTGGGAATAACTTCATCCGCAAAAACAGCGAACCGATAGACCAGGCTGTAAATGTCACCAGCAGGCCGATAAATGCGGAAATTAACTTATCCTTTTTTACGGTGAGTACCGTCAGCAGCAGAAAAACATTGCAAACTACCGAAAGGAACGGGATCACCACAAACAGTCGTTCATTCCATGACACTCAGATCCCCTCCTTCGCGAAGTTCCTCTCGCTGAAGCTGGAGCACTTCCAAAACCACTTCTCTGGGTGCGCCAACCTTGGGGACCGGTCTTCCATTTTGCTGGCAATAGCGCTCCACGCTCCCGCTTCTGAGGGTCGTGATCTTCAGCGGATCGATATTCAGCAGCCGTTTCAAATCACTATAATCTCCGTCATAGGATCGGAAATACAGGGACAAATGGTCCCGCAGCAGCTGACGGCTCATAGCCAACCCCTGCCCGTCTGTCATATCCACCTCCGCATACAGGTGCAGGAAGGAGCGGCCGGATTCGTCATACTCCTTTGTGGCAAACCAGTCGCTGACAGGCAGTCTGGACATCTCAATCACCTTCCGGATCTCCCGTTCGGTAAAGCGGGTAAAACCGGCAATGTCAATCACCCACGGCACCCGGTCCACATACTCAAACTGGGGCAGGTTGATTTTGTCCGAGGCATTGCGCAGGCGCAGACAGCGGTAGACATCGCCCACCCGGTAACGGAGGAAGGCGCCCCCCTTGAGAACCGTGATGACCAGTTCATACTTCTGTCCCGCCACCAGTTCATCCATCAGATAGGTCTTGGGCGTATAAGATGGGTCCTCCATTTCCCGGTAGATCTCCATCTCCGGGATAAACTCGTAGAAGCAGGCATCCGGGAACAGAACCAGTCCGTTCTTGCTCCAAGTTTCCGTTCCCATGCAGGAAGGCTCCGTGCCGCCCGCAATTTCCAAAGGCCGGATGCCCCAGGCCTCCTCCAGTTCATTCTTGTACAGCGCCGTATCCGTTCCCACGCAGACAAATCCCTTCAGGTGGAACAAGTCCTTTGGCTTCAGTTCCGTACCGTCCCGCTTCTGCCGGTATTTTGCTGCCAGCAGCCGCAGAATCATTTTGGGGTTGGTGGTAAGGATGTCTTTCAGGCCGGGCTTGCTGTCGCTCCCCTTTGTCAGCATATTCAGGCTTCTGGTGGCGCCGTAGAGAATACTGCTCATTCCGAAGAACAGGTCCATATCCTGTTTTGCCGCCAGCTTGTATCCCGCCCGCATCTGCTGCCCAAAGGTCATCTTTCTTGCCTCCCGTACCGAAGGCATAAACCGCAGGTCAATCTCTGTGCTGATCAGGTCGGGAAACATTCCCGTGGCATAGGGCATCGGCGCAAGACTGTACAGCACCCGCATGCCCGGCCAGACATTGAATTGATTCCGGCCGGTACTGGTTGCCAGCAGCATGGCCGCCAGGATATTGGTCTTGTAAGTTTCCAGCATGGCTTCCGTATAGGGCGCCCGCTTGGAGGGGAAATCGCCGCCCTCCCAGGTGGTATGCAGCCACAGAACCGGTTTTTCCGGCAGCATCTCCTCCTTCTGGGTCAGCAGAATATCCGCGTAATCTTCAAACTTGGTCAGCGGAACCTTTTCCCGGAACTCTTCCACGCTTTTGGGAACGCCATCACGGAAAAAGCGCTGGCCCAGCCGACAGCCGGCCATCAGTTCCACCTGCTCCATCAGCAGGCGCTTCTGAATTTCCATATACTCCTGCATGGAAAGGTCCAAAAACCCACAATACTCCTGCCAGATCTCGCTGGCCGAGCACTTTTTCAACTTCTCCTGGAATGTCATTCCGCTTCCCCCTCTGTCTTTCCCGGAGGAAAGGCTATTTTCTCTCTAACGTCTCCCAGCACCGCCGGATGCTCTCCCTTGTAGGCAGCAAAAAAGGGGTGCTGGTCTGATAAATTTCATAATTCTGAATGCTTTTGGGAAAAACCTGTCGATCCTGCCAGTAGGCATACAATCCATCCGCCGCCGTGAATCCCAGGAACCCAAGGAACCACGGGAAGGTGCCGAAGGACGCCCACAGGAAGAAGTACACACCGCCGAGCCAGAGAACACCCGGATGACGGCACAGCGCATACACGCCTGTTGACACCAGCGGCTGCTTCTCTCCCGCCGCCGGCGGCATTGCACCGCTTCCGCCCTGGTTCAGAGCGAAGAATACAGCATGCACCAGCAGCGCCAGCATTCCCAGCGCAAGGCAGAGCATGACCGTGCGGAGCCAAGTCCACGCTGGAAAATCCGATTCCAGCAGCATGCCTCCGGTGGCAATCGCCAGCAGCAGGCAGCCGGCAGGGAACAGCGCCCCCGCCTCTTTCCTTCCCCTCAGGACACACAGCCAGTCAGAAAGGGCCATGCATCCAAAAGACAAGATTCCAACGCAAAGGTATCGTACCATTCTCATTTTTCCATAAACGCAAATCCCAACGCTCCGGCGCCGGTATAGACGCCGATTACCGAACCGACCCAGCCGATCTGAATGCGGGCGTCGGGGTCAATCTGCTCCAGGCGGCGTTTCACTTCCTGCGCCAGCTCCGGCCGGTCAGCATGGAATACAAACACATCCCCGCCAAACTTCGCCTTGGTCTCGTACATGGAAATCACACGCTCCAGCGCATTGCGGTATCCCCGTACAATGCCGATATCCCGTACCAGTCCGTCCCGGAACATCAGGATCGGTTTCACCTTCAGCACATCCGCAGCCAGAACCCGGATGGCTCCGACCCGCCCCCCCTTGCGGGCATTCTCCAGGGATTCCATCACAAAGTAGACGCCCACCTTTTGACGGATTCGCTCCAGCTCCTCCACGATCTCCCGGGCGGACAGCCCCTCCCGGGCCATCCGGCAGGCTTCCAAAACCAGGATCCCCATACCGAAGGAAATCTCAAGAGAGTCATAGACCGTAATGGGGATGGGGAACCCCTGGTCCATCAGCAGCTGCCGGGCGCCGCAGGCTGTGCTGTATCCTCCGGACATCTTGCTGGTGGGACTGACGCAGAGAATTTCATCGCAATCGCAAATAGAGGAAAATGCCTGCATACACTGGTCCAGATTCGGATGCGCCGTGGTCGGCAGAGTCTCGCATACTGCCAACTTGCGGTAAAATTCCTCCGGCCCAATATCCACACTATTCCGATACTGCTCTTCCGGTGAAAAAACCAGCATATCCGGAATCATCGTCAAACCGAGTTCCTTTGCCACAGCCGGCGTCAAATCACAGGCTGAATTGGCCACAACTTTAACCATGGTGCTTCCCTCTTCCCACATTTTCCGGCAGTCCGAAATGTAATCGTTCACGTTTCACCGCCCATTTTCATGGATACTGCCCGACGCAGCCAAAAGGCGTCACGCAAAATAATTACAAAATGCGACTATCTTGTTACATTTTAGCAGATTATAAAATAATGTCAATAATGCCCGGAGGATTTTACGAAACTTTTTCCTTCACCCCCGGGCGTTATCCATACGCCGCCAGGACATAAGGGCCTCCGGCATGCTCTTTCCGCATCGCTCGGACATCCAGGGATTTATTATAAGGATAATGCCAAAAAATTTTAATGACAGGCATTGTATATTTTTTCAATTTGTGATAGTATCAAAAGAAAAATGACAGGTTCCGGCAGGTTCCCCCTATGGATACCGCCCATGCCTGAGATTGGATAGATTGTTATGACGAAATGGTCATTGCTAGCTGAATTTCTGTCCCTGTCCATGCTCTCGTTGATGTTCTTGTATTATCACGAGAAGGGGTGTCTGCTCTCCTTCAGACGAAAAGTATTTTACTGGATTTTCTGGCTTTCCATCTCTTCCATTGTTGTGAATATCATTTGCGTATACACAATTGCACATACCGACGCAGTTCCACTCCCGGTCAATCAGATCCTGAATACCCTGTATTTCATGCTGGTTCTTCTTGTGAGCAGCGCCATTGCTTTATACATATTTGACCTGGTTCTGGAACATGTATATCGAAAAGATTGCTACAAAAAGGCAGTTATTGGGCTGGTTGTCCTTACCTCCTTCTACCTTTGCGTTGCGCTGACCAATTTCTGGACCAAAGCGCTGTTTTATTTCACGGAGGACGGGCGCTATGCCCGGGGCCCCCTGAATCGGCTGGGATATGTGATTCTGGGCATCGAGCTTTTGATGGTGCTGCTATGCTATTTCAACAATCGGGCCGCTGTTCCGCCCAAAGTGGTACGGGTCATTCATACCCTGCCTCCCGTGGTAGCTGTCCTCGCAGGCTTCCAATTTTTCTATCCAGAGATTCTCTTCAATGGCACCATTACCGCCGTGGTCACGCTGATTCTCTACAGCAATTTCCAGACCTGTCAAGTGGAGGAGGACTATCTGACACACTTGGGCAATCGAAGAGGCTTTCTCAGCGATATTTCCCTGAAAATCAAAAGCAATCAGCCCTTTCAGGTTGTCTGCGTCTCCCTGCGGCGCTTCAACGAGGTCAACCAGAAATTCGATCATTCTTTCGGCGATGACCTGCTGTATTCCATTGGAAAATGGATGGAGGGGCTTTGCGTGAATTGCCGCGCCTACCGATACTCTGGTGTATCCTTTGCGGTTATTTTCCCGTACCGAGGGGCAGAAGAGGCAGAGCAGCGGATTCAGGAAATCCATCAGCGTTTTTCCGATGTCTGGCAGTGCAAAGGAATTTCCTGTAAGCTGTCGGCCAGCACCTGTGACCTTGTCTGGAACGGTCAGGCCTGGACATCCAATACCGTAATGGAATACTTAGAAATTATGGTGGAAATGTCCAAGGGAAGCGGAAGTTCCATGATCCGGTTCAATCGCGCCGTTGCCGTCTCCATCGAGCGTGAAAAGTACCTGGAGACCGTGCTTCGGTCTTCTCTCAAAGAGGATCGCTTCACCATTGTTCTGCAGCCCCTTTACCACTGCGGCAGGAAGGCCTTCTGCTGCGCAGAAGCGCTGATCCGTCTGAACGACTACGACGGGACTCCAATTCCGGCGGGAGAGTTTATCCCGATTGCGGAGAAAATTGGTCTGATTGATGAAATCAGCTGGGTTGTGCTGGATCGGGTATGTCAATTCCTGGCCAGCCACCGGGAGCTTCACCTGGAATCCATTTCCATCAACCTGTCCATGCAGCAGTTCCAGGACCCGTCCCTGCTCTCCAGAATTGAGTCCGATCTGCAGCGGTATGACGTTCCCCGAGGCAAGTTGAAAATAGAAGTCACCGAACGGGTAATTTCCCAGGATCTGGGCTATGTGCGGGAGATGATGAAAAAGCTGAACCAGCATGGAATCGGTTTTTACCTGGATGATTTCGGGACCGGTTATTCCAATTTCGCAGTGGTAATGCAGCTTCCCTTTGAATGCATCAAGCTGGACCGGAGTCTGCTGACCCAGCTTATCGGCAGCCAGAACAACAAAGAAATTGTCCGGGACGTGATTTCCCTGTTCCACAACAGCGGATTCCGTGTCGCCTGTGAGGGAATCGAAACCGCTGCCCAGGCGGATATTGTGACTTCACTGGGCACAGACCTGATTCAGGGTTTTTACTACGCAAAACCCATGGAGCCGGATGCCTTTGCGGAGTTTGTTTTCAGCCGCAGTCCCGGGCACTAACTGATTCGCCCGTGCGGCCTCCCTTTGATACGGGAGGCCGCTTCTTCTCTGTGCAGAACACTATTGTGAATCGGGGGAGGATTTGGTATACTTACAGGAGAATACAGGAAATGGAGCGTACACTATGAAATCCATTCGAGAAATCTATAAAATTGGAAAAGGCCCCTCCTCTTCCCACACCATGGGGCCGGAGCGGGCTGCCAAAGTCTTTCTGGAGCGGTATCCCCAGGCGGAGAGCTTCCGGGTCACCCTGTATGGTTCTCTGAGCAAAACCGGCGTGGGTCACGGAACGGACCGGGTCCTGCTGGACACGCTGGGTCCCCAGCGGACAAAAGTTGTCTTTTCCCAGGAGGAATGGGAAGGGATGCACCCCAATACGCTGGCGTTTTCCGCCTTCGTGGGGGATCTGGAAATCGGTCAGATGCAGGTGGAATCCATTGGCGGCGGCGATATCCGGATCTGCGGGCAGCCCGCCGCTCCGATGTCCGAGGAAGTCTATGTGGAGCACTCCTTTGCAGAGATTGCCTACTTCTGCCGCTGGCGCTACATTCAGCGGTTAAGTGACTATGTGGAACTGAACGAGGGACCGGAGATCTGGCCATTTCTCATGGAAGTCTGGCAGGTGATGAAATCCGCCATTGATGCCGGACTCTCCAAGACCGGCGTTCTCCCCGGCGGGCTGAATGTCCAGCGAAAAGCCAAATATCTGATCGAGCAGGTTCCGGAAGCAGACATTCCGGCACTGAAGGAATTCCAGATGATTGCAGCCTACGCCTATGCCGTTGCGGAAGAAAATGCGGATAACGGCACCGTGGTCACCGCCCCCACCTGCGGCGCCTGCGGCGTCCTGCCGGCGGTTCTGAAGTACGCCCAGGTCACCCGGGGGTTCTCCGACGAAGAGGTCTGCAGAGGGTTGGCCGCTGCCGGCATCATCGGAAACCTGACCAAAACCAACGCATCCATCTCCGGTGCGGAATGCGGCTGCCAGGCGGAAATCGGGACCGCTTGCTCCATGGCGGCAGCGGCTCTGGCGGAACTGTACAAGCAGAATCTGGATCAGGTGGAATATGCAGCAGAAGTGGCCATGGAACATCACCTAGGTCTGACCTGTGATCCCATCTGCGGTTTGGTACAGATTCCCTGCATTGAGCGCAACGCCGTGGCGGCTGTCCGGGCGATGAACGCCTGCAATCTCAGCTATTTCCTCACCGGTTCCCGGAACATCAGCTACGACATGGTCTGCCGGGCCATGAAGGAAACCGGCGTCAATCTGGACCACCGTTTCCGGGAAACCAGCGAAGGCGGCCTTGCCAAGCTGTACAATCGGAAGGGCCACCAGCACCGCTAATTCTGCCTCCCCATAAAATCAAATAACTTTTCCTTTTGCGTCCATACTAGACGCAAAAGGAGTTGATTCCATGAATTCATTGTGGCATGATACCGCCCGTCTTCCCTATTTTCCCCCTCTGCGGGGAGAAATCAAAACAGACGTGCTGGTAATCGGCGCCGGTATGGCAGGTATTTTATGTGCCTGGCAGCTTCAGCAATCCGGTGTCTCCTGCGTGGTGGCAGAGGCTGACACCATCGCCAGCGGAACCACCGGAAATACCACCGCAAAAATCACAGCCCAGCACGGGCTGATCTATCACCAACTTCTGGACCATCTGGGCCAGGAAAAGGCAAAGCGGTACCTGGACGCCAATCTCCAGGCCCTGTCCCGTTTCCGTCAGCTGGCTCAAAATATCCCCTGCGATTTTCAGGAAGAGAGCCACACGGTGTACGAACTGTCCGACCCAAGAATTCTGGATGAGGAGCTCTCTGCCTTGGAGCAGCTGGGCTATCCCGCCCAATGGGATGACTGCCGTCAACTGCCCATGGCAACCGCAGGCGGCATCCGATTCCCCGATCAGGCAAGATTTCATCCCCTGAAGTTCCTGAATGCCCTGGCTCAGGAACTCACGATTTACGAAAACACCCCGGTTCAAGGACTGTCCGGCACCACCGCAGTCACGGACCACGGAAAAATTCACGCCCGGAATGTCATCATAGCAACCCACTTTCCCTTCCCCCGGTTTGCCGGCGGTTATTTTATGAAGCTCTACCAGCAGCGCTCCTATGTCATTGCGCTGAACCAGGTCCCCGGACTGAGCGGGATGTACCTGGGCGCCCGGCCCAACAGTCTTTCTCTGCGGATGCAGGGGGAGCAGCTGCTTCTGGGCGGCGGCGGACACCGGACCGGAAAAGAGGGGGGCGGCTGGGCAGAATTGGAGCAGTTCGCCCGCATCCACTACCCCGGAAGCACACTTACACACCGCTGGGCTGCCCAGGACTGCATGAGCCTGGATCAGCTGCCCTATGTGGGACAGTACGGCCCGCGCACCCCCGGTATCTTCGTCGCCACCGGCTTCAATAAGTGGGGCATGACCACCTCCATGGTAGCGGCGGAAGTGCTGCGGGACCAAATTTTGGGGCGGGAGCATCCCTGCTCTGCCCTCTTCTCCCCCTCCAGGAGCATGATGCATCCCCAGCTGTGGGTGAATCTGGGAGAATCCGCCCGGAATTTCCTTTCTCTCTCCCCCCGCCGCTGCCCCCATCTTGGATGCCGGCTGGAGTGGAATTCCCAGGAGCACAGCTGGGATTGTCCCTGTCACGGCTCCCGGTTCTCGGAATCCGGAACACTTTTGGAATCCCCTGCCCAAAAAAATCTGAAAAATCCGTCATAGGCCGCCGCCGCAGCCAATCTCCGTCTTTTTTTGGATTTCCTCTTGTATTTTTTTCCGGGTGCGGTTATAATAGCGGGAGAAACAGATTAGGAGGTCATAATCATGGCTGTAAAAATCGAAAAAGACACCATCATTGGTGATATTCTGGACATCGCACCCCAGTCCGCTCCCCTGTTCTTCGCCATTGGCATGCATTGCCTGGGCTGCCCCTCTTCCCGGGGTGAGACCGTTGAAGAGGCCTGCATGGTTCACGGTGTGGACTGCGATCCCTTCCTGGCCCAGCTGAATCATTTCCTGGAGGCCTACGAGGCTGCCGAGGCCGCAAAGGCGGCAGAATAAAGCCCGCTGCGTCATCCCGGATTTACTCCGGGATGACGTTTTCTATTTCCAATTTTGGAGGTATTTTCAGTGATTCCTTCCCTTTCCAACCGGCTGCTGGCCTGCTGCTCCTTTGTATCTCCCGGCGACCGGGTGGCGGATGTGGGCTGTGACCACGGCTATCTTAGCATTTACCTGCTGCAGCGTGGAATTGCCCGGAGCGTAATCGCGTCGGACGTCAATCCCAGTCCCCTGGACAGCGCCCGGCAGAACGCAGAAAAATACGGTGTCGGTTCCTCCATCACCTTCTGCCTGTCCGACGGCGTATCTGCAATTCCCCGGGATTTTGACTGTCTGGTCTGCGCCGGAATGGGAGCCGACACCATGATTTCCATTCTGTCCGCTGCTCCCTGGCTCCGTGACCCCCGGTACCGGCTGGTCCTGCAGTGCCAGTCCAAGCGGCCCGAACTGCGCCGCTGGCTCTCCGATGCCGGATATACCATTTGCCGGGAAACTCTGGCAAAGGATGGAAAGTTTGTCTACTCCATTATGGACGTTCAATACACCCCCGGTCCTCGTCTGTCCCCGGCTGAAACTTATCTCTCACCGCCGCTGCTGGCCAGCGGCCATCCGCTGCTTCCGGAATACTGCCGGCGGGTTAGTCAGGGATTGGAACAGACGGCAGCGGGAATGCGCCGCACCGAGGACCCCCGGCTTTCCGAATATCAGGAAATTCTAACCACTTTACACACATGGGAGGCTGCAATCAATGCACAACGTATCGGAAATTCTGGCGTATCTGGAAACCCTGGCGCCCGCAGCATGGAAGGAAAGCTGGGATAATGTAGGCCTGCTGTGCGGCCGTTCCGAGAAGCCGGTCAGCAAAATTCTGGTTGCCCTGGACCCCTTCCGGGATGTGGTCGCCGAGGCAATTGCGGAGCAGGCTGACCTTCTCATCACCCACCATCCCCTGATTTTCGGGAGCAGCCTGGTGGCGTTAACGAACGCCACAGAAACCGGGCGAAATCTGCTGGCCCTGGCCGAGCACGGGATCGCCGCCATTAACGCCCACACAAACTGGGATGTGGCCCCCTGCGGCGTCAATTACATTCTGGCTAATACGCTGAATCTTCAGAATATTTCCCTGCCGTTTCCGACGGGCTGTGATCCTGACGGAAATCCGGTGGGACTGCTGCGCCGGGGAGAGGTGCCTGCTCAGCCGCTGGAGACGTTCCTTTCCCTGGTTAAGGAGCGGCTCGGCTGTCCCATGGTGCGCTACGCCGACGGAGGCAGACCAGTACACATGGTGGCAGTGGGCGGCGGAGCCTGTGCCTCGGAGCTGGCCCAGGTTGCCGCCATGGGCTGCGATACCTTTGTGACTTCCGACGTCAAATACAACCAATTCTGGGACGCCCGGGATCTGGGAATCTCAATCATTGATGCAGGCCACTTCTACACGGAGAACCCAGCCGCAGCCGCCCTGGGCGCCCTGCTGGCGGCCGCTTTCCCGGATATTTCCGTGCAGGTCTCCAAAAAGCACCGGGATTGCATGAAATTCTTTTAAAGCCGGTTGATTTTTCTCCGTCATAGTGCTAGAATAGATTGGATATTTTTGAAGCAAACTAAACGAAGGGAAGAAAGAACCTATGTCCGGACATTCCAAATGGCATAACATTCAGAAAACCAAGGGCGCCCAGGACGCCAAGCGTGCTGCCGCCTTTACCAAGATCGCCAAAGAGCTGATCGTCGCCGTGAAAGAGGGCGGCGGCATTACCGACCCCGCCAACAACTCCCGGCTGGCCACCGTCATCACCAAGGCAAAGGCTGCCAATATGCCCAACGACAACATCAAGCGCTGCCTGGAGAAGGCTTCCGGCGCCGGCGGCGGCGATAACTACGAAACCATTACCTATGAGGGCTACGGTCCCGGCGGTGTTGCCGTCATCGTGGAAACCATGACCGACAACCGCAACCGGACCGCCGGTTCCATGCGCCACCACTTTGATAAGTTCGGCGGCAATCTGGGTGCCAGCGGCTGCGTGTCCTGGAGCTTTGATAAGAAGGGCGTGCTGGTCATCGACAATGAGGACGGTGACTACGAAGAAGATCAGGTCATGATGGATGCCATGGACTGCGGTGCTGATGATTTTGAGGCGGACGGAGATGTGTTCACCATCTACACGGACCCCGATGATTTCAACGCTGTGGCAGACGCCATGGCCGCCAAGAAGTACACCTTTGTCTCTGCCCAGATTGAGATGGTTCCCCAGAACTATCAGAAGCTGGAGAACGAGGAGCAGATCAAGCTGATGGAGAAGCTCATCGACATCATGGAAGAGGATGACGATGTGCAGAATATCTGGCACAACTGGGAAGAGTAAAAACATACACTGCACCCCCTGCCGATTGGCAGGGGGTGTTTTTGCGCAAAAAAACCGGGAATCCACAGGGGATTCCCGGTAAAAATATGCGGTTGTGAAAATCAGCCCTTCAGAGCCTCTTCCACAGCAACGGCCACGGAAACAGTCATGCCCACCATGGGGTTGTTGCCAGCGCCCAGGAAGCCCATCATTTCCACATGGGCGGGGACAGAAGAGGAACCGGCGAACTGAGCATCGCTGTGCATACGGCCCATGGTATCGGTCATGCCGTAAGAAGCAGGACCGGCAGCCATGTTGTCCGGGTGCAGCGTACGGCCCGTGCCGCCGCCGGAAGCCACGGAGAAGTACTTCTTGCCCTGCTCGATGCACTCCTTCTTGTAAGTGCCGGCAACAGGATGCTGGAAGCGGGTGGGGTTGGTGGAGTTGCCGGTGATGGAAACGTCCACGCCTTCCTTGTGCATGATGGCCACGCCCTCGCGGACATCGTCAGCACCGTAGCAGCGGACAGCAGCCCGCTCACCGTCGGAGTAGGCGATTTCCCGGACAACCTTCAGCTCGCTGGTGTAGTAGTCGAACTGGGTCTGCACATAGGTAAAGCCGTTGATCCGGGAGATGATCTGGGCAGCGTCCTTGCCCAGGCCATTCAGGATAACCCGCAGGGGCTCCTTCCGGGCCTTGTTGGCGGAGCGGGCAATGCCGATGGCGCCTTCCGCAGCGGCGAAGGACTCGTGGCCGGCCAGGAAGGCAAAGCACTTGGTCTCATCCCGCAGCAGCATTGCGCCCAGGTTGCCATGGCCCAAGCCGACCTTCCGGTCCTCCGCCACAGAGCCGGGAATGCAGAACGCCTGCAGGCCGATGCCGACAGCCTCAGCGGCCTCCGCAGCGGTCTTGACGCCCTTCTTCATGGCGATGGCAGCGCCCACACAGTAGGCCCAGGCCACGTCCTCGAAGGCGATGGGCTGAATGCCCTTGACGATTTCATAGGGGTCGAAGCCCTTTGCCTTGCACAGCTCCCGGCACTCTTCAACAGAGTTCAGGCCATACTGAGCCAGGACGCCATTGATCTTGTCGATTTTTCTTTCGTAACCTTCAAACAAAGTTCAAACAAAGCCATTGCAGCGTCCTCCTCTTATTCGTGACGGGGGTCGATGTACTTCGCAGCACCGGCGAAACGGCCATAGGTGCCCTTGGCCTTCTCCAGTGCGGTGTTGGCATCGTCGCCCTTCTTGATGAAGTCCATCATCTTGCCCAGATTGATGAACTCGTAACCGATGATCAGGTTGTCCGCATCCAGTGCGCAGCGTGTGACATAGCCCTCAGCCATTTCCAGGTAACGGGGTCCCTTCACCTTGGTAGCAAACATGGTGCCCACCTGGCTGCGCAGGCCCTTGCCCAGATCCTCCAGGGAAGCACCCACTGCCAGGCCGCCCTCGGAGAACGCAGACTGGCTGCGGCCGTAGACGATCTGCAGGAACAGCTCCCGCATGGCGGTGTTGATGGCGTCACACACCAGGTCGGTGTTCAGCGCTTCCAGAATGGTCTTGCCGATCAGGATTTCGGACGCCATTGCGGCTGAGTGGGTCATGCCGGAGCAGCCCAGGGTCTCCACCAGAGCCTCTTCGATGATGCCTTCCTTGATGTTCAGGGTCAGCTTGCAGCAGCCCTGCTGAGGAGCGCACCAGCCGATGCCGTGGGTAAAGCCGCTGATGTCCTTAATTTCCTTGGCCTGAACCCACTTGCCCTCTTCGGGAATGGGAGCGGGGCCGTGATAA
>CASFNR010000024.1 GCA_949296115.1 uncultured Eubacteriales bacterium
GGAGGGCTATAAGAAGATGATCGCCGGACAGAAGTGCCAGCTCCGGGCGGCCATGCTCCATACTTATTACCGGAACCTGGAACACAAGCAGATCCGGCAGTATGAGATGGAGAACTTTCTGCAAATGTATCAGGCCTACAAGGCCATGCACGGAAACAGTTTCATTGACGAAATTCACGAGGAAGTGACCTCGTGGAAAATTGTGACTTAAGGAGGAAAAGAACATGGAAATGATCGTGAACGCTTTGATTGACAGCGGGGTTCAGGTTCTGGTGGCGCTGGCGGTGGCGCTGATCGGCGTGGCCGGAACCTGGCTCACCACCCAGATCGGGAAGGTGAAGCAGCTTCAGACGGTGCAGATCGCCGTGGATGAAGCGAAGAACGCAGCCGTCACCACGGCCCTGGAATTACAGCAGACGGTGGTGGATGACCTGAAGGCCGCTGCCGTGGACGGCAAACTGACCAAGGAAGAGATTGCCAAGCTGAAGAATGACCTGCTGGCCATGTCCATGGCGAAGCTGTCCAACGCCTCGGTGAAGGTACTGACCGCCGCCGGCGTGGACATCTCCGCCATCATCACCGGCGCCGGGGAAGCGGTCATTGCGCAGCTGAAAACCACAGGGGAAGTGTCTGTAAAATAACATTTCCGCATTTAAAAGGGGATGGAATCTGAATCATTTGAAGTCATAATGGGAAAGCCCGGTTCAACTTTACGCTGAACCGGGCTTTTAGCTTGGGTTCGTGAGATATGGAGAGATGCGCCTGCTTTTCCGGAAACTGTGCAGAAAGGTATGAAACAACCGCATCCGGTTATGCTATCGGCAGGAGGAATGGATATGACGGAAAAACAATATGCCAAACTGGTGGCGGAAATGAATCCCAAGTCCCCCATGGGGAAGGATGCGTTCAATGCGTTCTGGATTGGGGGCGCCATTTGCACCCTGGGGCAGGTATTTCAGAACTTGTACAGTTTCTGGGGATTGGAGGAGAAAACCGCATCCCTGTCTGCGTCTTTGACCTTGATCTGCCTGTCGGCGCTGCTCACCGGCCTGAGCCTGTACGATGACATTGCCCGCTATGCCGGAGCCGGTACGTTGGTGCCCATTACCGGCTTTGCCAATTCCATCACAGCCCCGGCAGTGGAATTCAAAACCGAGGGCTACATCCTTGGGGTTGGGGGAAAAATGTTCACCATTGCCGGCCCTGTAATTGTTTACGGTCTGGCAGCCAGTGCCGTGTACGGCCTGGTCTACTGGCTCTGGAACCTGATATGAAGAACCCCCTGCCGTGAAAACGGCAGGGGGTTGAACGTGAGAATACTTGATTACTTGGCTGCGTTGACCAGGGCAGCGGTGTCCTGGGCGATCATCAGCTCTTCGTTGGTGGGGATGACCCAAACGGTAACCTTGGAGTCATCGGCGGAAATGATGGCTTCCTTACCACGGACGTTGTTCTTTTCGGGGTCCAGCTTCACACCCAGGAACTCCAGACCCTGGCAGATCCGTGCACGCATGGAGGCGGAGTTCTCGCCCACACCGGCGGTGAACACCAGGCAGTCCAGTCCGCCCAGAGCGGCGGCGTAGGAACCGATATACTTACGAACCTCATAGGCGAACTTGTCCAGGGCCAGAGCGCAGTCCTCGTTGCCGGCGGCAGCGCCTTCCTCAATATCCCGGAAGTCGGAGGACACGCCGCTGAGAGCCAGAACGCCGGACTTCTTGTTCAGCATGTTCAGGCACTCGTCGGCGCTCATGCCGTACTTGTTCATCACGAACTGTGCCACAGCGGGATCCAGGTCGCCGGAGCGGGTGCCCATGGGTACGCCGGCCAGAGGGGTCAGACCCATGGAGGTATCCTGGCACTTGCCGTCCTTCACAGCGGACAGAGAGGAGCCGTTGCCCAGGTGGCAGTTCACCAGCTTGATGTCGGAGCGGCCCATCAGTTCGATGGCACGCTTGGTGACATACTTGTGGGAGGTGCCGTGGAAACCATAGCGGCGCAGGGAGTCGTTCTTGTAGTATTCGGTGGGAATGGCGTACCGATACGCAACAGGGGGCATGGTCATGTGGAATGCGGTGTCGAACACAGCCACCTGGGGTGTGGTGGGCATAACCGCCTGGCAGGCCCGGATGCCCATCAGGTTGGCGGGGTTGTGCAGGGGGCCCAGAGGAATGCACTTCTCGATGGCGGCGATGACCTCGTCGTTGATGATGCAGGAGTCGAAGAACTCCATGCCGCCGTGCAGGACGCGATGGCCCACGGCATCGATTTCGTCGGTGGACTTGATGACGCCGTCAACGGGGTCAACCAGAATGGCCAGGACGGCCTGAATCGCCTCGGAATGGGTGGGCATGGGGATGTCCTTGACCACCTTCTTGCCGTTGGCGTTGTGGGTCAGGCGGCCGTCAATATAGATACGCTCGCACAGACCCTTGGCGGACACCACGCCGGTTTCCGGATCCATCAGCTGGTACTTCAGGCTGGAAGAGCCGGCGTTGATAATCAAAATGTTCATGGGAAGATGCCTCCTAAAATAGATATTTTCATTTTGGGGAAACCATGGTATGATAGCCATATCTAGGGACATTATAGAGTATTTTTTTTCATTTCTCAACCCCCAAGAAGAAAAAATTTGGCGTGGGAGGCAATAACTTGAAAATTGTTGGGATTGTCTGTGAGTATAACCCTTTTCATATGGGACATCAGAAACAGTTTGAGGCTGTCCGGCGGATTTACGGGCCGGACAGCGCCATCGTCTGCGCCATGAGCGGGAATTTCGTGCAGCGGGGGGCGCCGGCGGTGCTGGACAAAAGCCTTCGGGCAGAGGCGGCGGTGCGCTGCGGGGCCAATCTGGTGGTGGAACTGCCGGTGACGGTGTGCCTGTCCTCGGCGGAGGGTTTTGCCGCCGGCGGGGTGAAGATTCTGTCCCGACTTTGCGATGCACTGTGCTTCGGCGCAGAGACGGCGGATCGGGATGCCCTGCTGGCCCTGGCGGAAGGGCTGCTGAGGCCGGACTTTTCCCAATGTCTCCGGGAAAAGCTGGAAGCGGGCTGCTCCTTCCCGGCGGCCCGGCAGGCGGCGCTGGAGGAGCAGGGACTGCCGGGAGAAATCTTGTCTCTGCCCAACAACATCCTGGCGGTGGAATACTGCAAGGCGATTCTGTCCCAAAATGCCAAGATGGAAATCTTGCCCATTCACCGTCCGGGCAGCTATCACGCCCGGGAGGCGGACCGGGAAAACCCTTCCGCAACAGCGGTGCGGGAACGAATGACGGCGGGGCAGCCCTGGCAGGCCTATGTACCGGAGGAAGCCCGGACATTGCTCTCCGGTGCGCCGCTGCATACCCTGGAAGCGGGAGAGCGGGCGGTGCTGGCCAGGCTTCGCACCATGACCGATGAGGATTATGCGGCGCTGCCCTACGGCAGCGAGGGGCTGTGGCGGAAACTGATGCACGCCGCCCGGAGCCAGGCAGGGCTGGAGCAGGTGCTTCAGGCGGTGAAATCCAAGCGCTATACCCGCAGCCGCCTGGACCGGATGGTGATGTGCGCTTTCCTGGGAATCGGTCAGGAGGACCTGAACCGGACGCCCCCCTATGCCCGGATTCTGACCTTTGACGGGCAGGGGCAGCAGCTGCTGAATCGGGTGAAGGAGGCGGGTTATTTCCGCAACGCCGGACAGCGGATTCCGGGGCCTTGGTGGGAGCTGGAGCAGCGGGCGGAGGACTTGTACGGCCTGTTTTCTCTGGGAGAGGTGCCTCCCGCCGGGGGAGAAGCCCGGCGCCGGGTGCGGCGGATTCCGGGACGGCTTGACGAAGAAGCCGGGATTTGATAGGATAGGGTAAATCGCCCAAGGAGTGTTCGATACCATGTTTTCCTCTTTCCCCAAGTTAAAATTCATCAACTGCCTGGCGGCTTTCCTTGCCTCCGGGCTGCAGGCCTTTGGAATGTATAACATCCATGCCTTGTCCGGCGTGACGGAGGGCGGGGTGTTCGGGGTGGTGCTGCTGTTAAATCACTGGCTCAGCCTTTCCCCGGCGGTATCCAGCTTTATCCTGAACGCCCTCTGCTATGCCCTGGGCTGGCGGACCATGGGCAAAACCTTCGTGGGCTATTCCCTGGTTGCCTCCTGCGGATATTCGGCGGCTTATCGGATTTGCGAACAATTTCCGCCGCTATGGCCCCAGATTGCCTCTATGCCTCTGCTGGCGTCCGTTGCCGGAGCCTTGTTCATTGGATTGGGCGCGGGAATGTGTGTCCGGGCGGGGGGCGCCACCAGCGGAGATGACGCCCTGTCCATGAGCCTCTCCCATTTGACGGGAAAACCCATTGAACGGTTTTATCTGATCTTCGATCTGGTGGTGCTGACCCTGTCTCTGAGCTACATTCCCCTGAGACGGATCGGCTATTCCCTGCTGACGGTCGCCCTATCCGGTCAGATTATCGGACTGATTCAGAAAATTCCGGGAAAGTACGGAAATCCAGAGAAAACAGCTTAATTTTTTCCCCAAAACCCCGTGAAGAAAGTCCGGAAGAATTGTGAATAATGTTTGTTGACATCTACTAAAAATAATGCTACTATCTTGTGCAATTCGATAGAACAACCTGCGCAAGGAGGTAGTGAAATGTCTGACAAATCCATGCGTGACCTGACCACCGGCTCTCCCATGAAACTGGTGCTGTCATTCATGCTTCCGCTGCTGCTGGGCATGGTATTCCAGCAGTTTTACAACATGGTGGATACCGTGGTGGTTGGCAAATTCCTGGGGGTGAAAGCCCTGGCAGGCGTTGGGTCCACCGGCTCCATCAACTTTCTGGTGCTGGGCCTGTGCAACGGCATCTGCGCCGGCTTTGCCATCCCGGTTGCCCAGAAATTCGGCCAGCGGGATTTTGAGGGCCTGCGGAAATTCGTGGGCAACATGATCTGGCTGGGGGTGTTCTTTGCGGTGGTGATCACCCTGATTACCACGGTGGAGTGCCGGCGGTTCCTTCTGTGGATGAACACCCCGGAGGATACCTTTTCCTATGCTTATTCCTACATTTTCCTGATTTTTCTGGGAATTCCCGCCACCATGCTTTACAACCTGCTGTCGGGAATCATCCGCTCTCTGGGAGATTCCCGGACGCCGCTTTACTTCCTGGTGTTCTCCAGCCTGCTGAACGTGGTGCTGGATCTGGTGTTCATCCTGTGCTTCCGCATGGGGGTGGCGGGGGCAGGCTGGGCCACCCTGCTGAGCCAGCTGATCTCCGGCCTGCTCTGCCTGGGCTACATGGCCAAGAACTTCCCGGTGCTGAGACTGAACAGAACGGACCTGAAATTCGATTGGAGCTATGCCAACCGTCTGCTGGTGATGGGCCTTCCCATGGGAATGCAGTATTCCATTACGGCGGTGGGCAGCATCCTGCTCCAGACGGCGGTGAATACCCTGGGCGCCAGCGCCATGGCGGCCATGACTGCCGGCGGCAAGGTCAGTATGTTTGCGGTGTGCCCCTTTGACGCCATCGGCTCCACGGCTGCCACCTTCGCCGGACAGAACATCGGCGCCGGAAAGCCGGAGCGGGTGCATCAGGGTGTCCGGGCGGCTTCGGTGCTGGGCATTGCCTATTCCGTTGCCATTCTGGGGGTGCTGACCCTGTGGGGCGGCAATCTGACCACTATTTTCCTGGACCCCGGGGAAGATGCCGGTGAATTGATGAACATCATCCAGCTCAGCCGCCGGTTCCTGCTGGCGAACGCCCTGTTCTACATTCCGCTGCTGTATGTGAATCTGCTTCGCTTCACCATCCAGGGGCTGGGCTACTCCAACCTGGCGGTGGGCGCAGGCGTGTTCGAAATGGTGGCCCGGGGCGTGTTCGGACTGTGCCTGGTGCCCTTCTTCGGATTCGGAGCGGTGTGCTTTGCCAACCCGGCGGCCTGGGTGATGGCGGATGTGTTCCTGTTCCCGGCCTATTATGCCTGCCTGAAAAAGCGGGGCTATGTTCCCCGGCGGGAGAAGAAGCACCTGCCGGTTCGCTGCTCGTAATCAAATGCAGACAATGCCCCCTCTCCGGCCGGAGAGGGGGCATTTGCGTCCTTTTCGGGAAGAATGTGAACTTCCTGTTTACACAACACTGGGTTATGTGGTATGATAATCTTAAAGAATAAGAAATACCGAGGTTTGACCAATGGACTATATTGTTTTGGATATGGAGTGGAATCAGCCCTGGCCCGGTTCTCCCTCTTCGAAAAAGGTGCTTCCGGTTGCCATCCGGGGAGAGATCATCCAGATCGGCGCAGTGCGGGTCACAGAGGACCAGCAGGTGGCGGATGAATTCCAGATCCTGATTAAACCCAAATATTACCGTCATTTGAACCGACGGGTCAGCAAGCTGACGGGAATCAAGGAAGCCCGGCTGCGGGAGGAGGGGGTTCCGTTCCCCGAGGCCATGGAGCAGTTCACCCGCTGGTGCGGGGAGGATGTGGTGTTCCTGACCTGGGGCTTTGATGACATTGGGATTCTCCGGGAAAATCTGGAGCTGTTCGGCCTGGATACCGGTTTTACCCAGCGGTGGTACAACGCCCAGATGATGTTCAATGCCCAGACCGATGGTTCCAACGCCCAGAAAGCGCTGAAAACCGCGATGGAGATGTTTGGCATCGAGCCGTCCCGCCCGGCCCATGACGCCCTGGGCGACGCCTACCATACGGCGCTGATCTGCGCCCGGCTGGACCTGCGCAGGGGCGCCCAGGAATATGAGGAGGCCCTGAAGAGCCATGAAAACGGCTTCCATGGTGCGGAGCTTCCCGGCTGTATTGCCCGGAAGGTATTTTATGACTACGCTGACAAGCGGGCGGCACTGGCTGCCATGGCGGGGGAGGAAAACAAGTGCCCTGTCTGCGGCGGCAGAATGCTGGGGTCCCGGTGGTTTGCCCAGCCGGGGCACCGGTATATGGACCTGGCATCCTGCCCGGAGCATGGAAAATTCCTGATTCGGGTTCGGCTGTCCCTGCAGCCGGATGGGCTGACCCGGGTCAGCCGTCTGACCTATGAAGCCACCTCCGAGGCGGCTCAGGTCTACGCCCGCCGGGCGGAGAAGGCGGACCCGGAGGAGGGGGGACGTCCCCGCCGCCGCAGACGCCGCCGGAGCGCTCCCAAAACCGAACCCTCAGACGCCTCCGAAACCTAAGAAAACAGCAGCCGCACCGACCAGGAAGCCACGAAAAATCCCACAAAGTCCGCAAACAGGGCGGCTGGGATGGTATAGCGGGTTTTTTGAATTCCCGCCGCTCCGAAATAGACGCTGATGGTGTAGAAGGTTGTCTCTGTGGAGCCGAGCATTACGGCGGCGGTCCGCCCGATGGAGGAGTCCACCCCGTACCGGGTCATCAGTTCTGCTCCCACGGCCAGGGCGGCGCTGCCGCTGATGGGGCGGACCAGCACCAGCAAGGCCGTCTCCGGGGGGATTCCGAACCAGGAAAAGACCGGGCGGAGCCAATGACTGAGCAGTTCCGCTGCGCCGGAGGCGCGAAGCATGTGGACGGCGGTCAAAAGCAGAATCAGGGCGGGAAGGATGGTGACGAGCAGCCGCATTCCCTCCGCCGCACCGCCCAGCAGAATGTCGTAGGCATTTTCCCTCCGGCGCAGGGCCAGCGCGGCCGTCAGGAAGAGAATGCCGGGAACCAGATAGTCTGTCATGATCTGCATACCCGCCCCAGCAGCCAGGCCCCTCCAACGCCAAGTCCGGCGGACAGGGCGCTGGTGATCCAGACAGCCGGAAGAATGTCGAAGGGGGTCGGGCAGCCCAAGGCGCTGCGCACCGCCGCTACACTGGATGGAATCAGCTGGATGGAGGCGGTATTGAGAACAATCAGCCGGCACAGCTCGTCCGTGGCCGTGCTGCCTCGCTTGAGCCGCTTGGCGGCCCGAATGCCCAGGGGCGTTGCGGCGTTGCCAAGACCCAGGAAATTGGCACAGACGTTGGCGCTCAGATCCCGGGCCAGCTGCGGGTCCTGCCGGGTGGAGGGAAAAATATTTCCGAGCAGGGGGCGAAACAGCCGGGAAAGCGTCTGCGTCACGCCTGCCGCCTCCATCAGTGCGCACACGCCGGACCACAGGCACAGACTGCCCGCCATGGAGACCGCCAGCGTAACCCCAGCCTGGGCCCCCTCCATCACGGAGGCGGACAGGGCGCTTCCCTGCCCGGTCAACAGGGCGCACAGAATGCTTATGCCCGCAATTCCCACCCAAATCCAGCTCATCAGCATGGAAATCACCACCTCTGATGCATCTTATTGCCCTGGAAAGCGGAAAATGTATGAACAATTTCTACAAAATATGTGAGGGAAGTATTCTTTTCGGAAAAAAGTATTTGACTCTCGTTCAAACAGACGGTATAATGATAAAACAAATAAGTCGTTGCGGCAACTACGTGGCGATGAATCCGACAGGAGGGATGAAACCATGAAGTTGACGGGAATCATTCGCAAAGTAGATGAACTTGGGAGAATTGTACTGCCGGTTGAGCTTCGCCGAACGCTGGACATTGCGGAACGGGACGAGCTGGAGATTTACCTGGAAAACGACCGGATTATTTTACAGAAGTTTGAGTACAGCTGCATTTTCTGCGGTTCCTCCAGGGGATTGATCACCTACCGGCGAAAAAACGTCTGTCAGGAATGCATCAAAAAGATGTCGGAATACTGAAATTATTTCGCCCGGAATGGGTTACCATTCCGGGCGGTTTTGCGTTTATTCCTCGGGAGCCAGGGAGACGGCAATGTCGTATACCGTATTTTTGGGCAGAGACAGCTCCTTTGCCGTCTGCTTGACGGCGTCCTTTCGGCTCAGACCCTGGTCCAGCAGCTGGGCAAGCCGGGCGGCGGCATCGTCCTGAGAGGCAGTTTCCTTTTCTGCTTCGGGTGCGCCGGCAACCACCAGAACAAATTCGCCCTTGGGCGGATTTTCGGCGTAAAAAGAGATGGCCCCGCCCAGGGTGGTCCGGATGACTTCCTCGTGGAGCTTGGTCAGCTCCCGGCACAGGCTGATGGGACGGTCCTCGCCAAAGCACTGGGCCAGGTCTTCCAGTGTTGCCGCCAGTTTGTGGGGCGCCTCGTAGAAAATCATGGTCCGGGTTTCCTGCCGCAGGGATTCCAGATGCTCCCGGCGGCTTTTTTTCGCCGTGGAGAGGAAGCCCTCAAAGCAGAACCGGCCGGTGGCCTGACCGGAAATGCTCAGAGCGGTGATGGCGGCGCAGGGGCCGGGAATGGCGCACACCACGATCCCCGCCTGGGCGCACTGCTTCACCAGGTCCTCGCCAGGGTCGGAGATGGCGGGGCTTCCCGCATCGGACACCAGGGCGCAGGTTTCACCCCCCAGAATGCGCTGGACAATCTGATCGCCTTTGAAGGTCTTGTTGTGCTCGTAGTAGCTGACAAGGCTTTTTTTGATGCCCAGATGGTTGAGCAGCTTCAGGGTGACCCGGGTATCCTCTGCGGCAATGAAATCCGCCTGCTCCAGGGTCTCCCGGCAGCGCTGGGAAATATCTCCCAGATTGCCGATGGGGGTTGGTACAAGATACAGCATTCCGGCCATTATGGTTCGTCCTTCCTGTGGTAAATATCCTGGTAAATGGGGGTGGGATTGCCGTCGGTGCCGGTCAGGCACCACTCCTCCCAGGCAAGTCCCGGCTTGGCGCCCTTGCGGAACTGAAGCAGCACCAGAGACACCGGGCCGCCCTCCCGATGATGCAAAAGGCACAGCCGCTTGGCGGCCAGCCCCGCCCGGTCCCCCTGGACAATCAGCTCCCCCAGCCGTTCCGGCCGGTGCACCAGGAAAAAGTCGCCGCCGTACTTCAGCGCCCAGGCGGCGCTGCGGAACAGCTCCCCCGGTGCGCAGCAGTCCTCCCGCCGGGCAGTGGGAAGGGCCTGACTGGCGGGACCGCCGGAAAAATAGGGAGGATTGGAGACGCAGCAGGAAAAACTGCCGGGGGCAAAACATTCGGATACCCGCCGCAGATCACCGCATATACTGTGCATACGGGACTGCAACTGGTTGCGGCGGATATTTTCCAGGGCAGCTTCGTGAGCGGCAGGGTCCAGCTCTACTCCGGTGACCTGACAGCCCGCATCCCGGCTGCACAGCAGCAGCCCCAGTGTGCCGCAGCCGGACCCCAGGTCCAGCACCCGGGCATTCCGGGGAAGCCTTACAAAATGGGCCAGGGCCATGGAGTCGGTGCTCAGAGGAAAGGTGTCCGGCGCCAGTTCCAGCGTGTAGCCGTTGGGCAGATATTCCATGGGCGCATTTTCTCCTGAAAGTGGGATATAAGAAAGATTGGCCTGCGCAAAGTCTGCGCAGGCCAATTACAGGCTGATGTAAAATTAGCCTTCCTCGATGGCGTCGTTGGGGCACTGCTCAGCGCAGGAGCCGCAGGAAACGCAGACGTCAGCATCGATGACGTACTTGCCGTCGCCCTCGGAAATAGCCTCGACAGGGCACTGCTCGGCGCAGGCGCCGCAGGAAACACAAGCGTCGGTGATGATGTAAGCCATGGTTATACCTCCTATACAATCGTCGGTTTCACGTCATTTCAACGTAACATCATTGTAGCATGGATTTTCGAAATTGCAATTCCTTTTTTCGTTTTTTTCATGAATAATTTTTCCCTCCATTGGAGATGCTTTTTCGGAAAACGGCGGCCGGAATCCGGGCCGCCGGCGCACGGGGAGGGATGTTATGCGCTATCATACGGTGACGGCGGATCTGATCCAAAACGCCGCCCGGAAGGCCAGAAGCCTGGGGCACAGCTATGTGGGTTCCGTCCACCTGCTGCTTGCCATGGCCTGGGAGCCGGGGGGAATGGGATTGGTGCTGCGCCAGGCGGGGGTTGACCCGGAACTGACGGAGGCCATGGCCCAGCTGCTCTACGGGGCGGGAACCCCGGACCTGCCCCTGCCCCAGGGACTGACAGGGGAGGCATGGGAAATTCTCAGGCTGTCCGCCCAGGAAGCCCGGCAGCAGAACTGCCGGGAGATTCAGCCTCATCATATTCTTCTGGCCATTGCCCGCCGGGAGAACTCGGCTGCGGGAGAACTGCTGCGGCTGAACGGTGTCAGCGCCGATATGCTGTTTACCTATACCGTGGACTATTTGCGCTGGGAGCAGGCGGCTCTCGGGAAAGGAAAGAAGGAGGCGGTTTCAATGCGGCTGTTGGAACAATTCAGCGAGGATCTCATCCTCAAGGCGTCCGCCATGGACCCGGTAATCGGACGGGAGAAGGAAATCGACATGGTGATTGGAATTCTCTGCCGGAAAAACAAGAATAACCCTGCGCTGGTGGGGGAGCCTGGGGTGGGAAAAACCGCCATTGCCGAGGGGCTGGCCCAGCGGATGGCCATGGGCAACGTACCGCCGCAGCTGAAGGAGAAACGGCTGGTGAGCCTGAACATGGCCAGTCTGGTGGCGGGAACCAAATACCGGGGCGAATTTGAGGAGCGGCTGCGGGATGTGCTGGCAGAAATCCGCCGCAATGGCGATGTGATTCTCTTTGTGGATGAAATGCATACCATTGTGGGAGCCGGGGCGGCGGAGGGGGCCATTGACGCCGCCAACATTTTCAAACCCGCCCTGGGCCGGGGGGAGCTGCAGATGCTGGGTGCCACCACCCGGGAAGAGTACCGCCGGTATATCGAGAAGGACGCCGCCCTGGAGCGGCGCTTCCGCCCTGTGATGGTGGAGGAGCCGGGGGCAGATACTGCCCTGGCCATTCTCCGGGCGCTGAAGCCCGGCCTGGAGCGGCACCACCATCTGCGCATTACCGAGGATGCCCTGAAGGAGGCGGTGCGGCTGTCCACACGGTATCTGCCCGACCTGTATCTGCCGGATAAGGCCATCGATCTGCTGGACGAGGGAGCGGCCCGGGCCAGAATGGAAGAGCTGCACACCACCCGGGGCGGGGCAGCCCGGAAGGAGCTGGAGCAGGAACTGCAGGGGGCCGTCCGGGAGCGGAAGTTTGAGAAAGCGGCAGAGCTCCGGGACAAAATGCAGCATCTGTCCAAGCCGGCGGAAAATCGCCGGGCCCGGAGCGTCACCGCTTCGGATATCGCCTGGGTGGTGTCTGCCCGGACGGGGATTCCGGTGGGACGGCTCACCGCCACGGAGCGGGAGCGGCTGCTGAATCTGGAGAGCCTGCTCTCTTCTCAGGTGGTAGGGCAGGAGCAGGCAGTGCGGGCGGTGGCGGAAGCAGTGCGCCGGGGCTATTCCGGCATCCGGGATGCGGGGCGGCCCATTGCCTGTCTGCTGTTCACCGGCCCTACCGGTGTGGGAAAGACGGAACTGTGCCGTGCCCTGGCGGAGGAGGTCTATGGCAGCAAGGAAGCGGTGATCCGGCTGGATATGACGGAATATATGGAAAAGCAGTCTGTTTCCCGGCTGATCGGGGCGCCTCCCGGGTATGTGGGCTACGAAGAGGGCGGCAAGCTGACGGAAGCAGTGCGCCGCCGCCCCTATTGCCTGGTGCTGCTGGACGAACTGGAAAAGGCCCACCCGGATGTGCTGGGAATTTTGCTGCAGATCATGGAGGAGGGGGAACTGACCGACTCCACCGGTCGCCGGGTCAGCTTCAAGAATGCCATTGTGGTGATGACCTCCAACGTAGGCGGCCAGATCCGGGGCGATGGGCTGGGATTCTGCGCCGGCGGCCGGGAGGCGGAGGTGGGAGAAGCGGTGCGCCAGGCATTTTCTCCGGAATTCCTGGGCCGGATTGACCAGATCATTCCCTTCACCCAGTTGGGCCGGGGCGCCATGGAGGCCATTGCCTGGAAGTATCTGCGCCAGCTTCAGGAGCGGGTGGCCGGTGCCGGCACCCAGCTCCAGCTGCCCCAGGAAATTGCCCCTTTCCTCATGGACAAATGTCCCGGCAAAGATGGGGCCCGGCAGCTGCGCCGCCTGGTGCAGACGGAGGTGGAAGGCCCCCTGGCAGCCTATCTGCTGCGCTGCTCCCGGCGGCCCAGCCGGGTCCGTCTCCAGCTGGAGGCAGGGACGGTTTCCTTTTGCGCCTGATTTTATTAGAACAATTGTACGAAAAGTTGTCGGAATATTCTGGAAAGCACAAAAAACCTGAGAAAAAGATTGATTTTTTTGGAGCAGGGTAGTATACTGTCTGTAATTGGAGTAAAAGGGTAGTAAAGTGGAGCAAAAGGGAAGGAGGTGAGACCATGATCGGCAAATATCCTGCCAAGCTGGACGAGAAGAGCCGTCTGTTCGTTCCGTCCAAACTCCGGGGGGAACTGGGGGAGACGTTCTTCGTCACCCTGGGGGTCAACTGCGGTCATCGCTGTCTCACCATCTACACCGCTGCTGAATGGCAGCGCCTTTCCGACAACTATAACGCCCTGAGCATTTCCCAGCGGGCAGGGGCTACCAGCCTGATTTTTATGAATGCGGCGGAATGCACCCCGGATAAGCAGTTCCGCTTCGGCCTGACGCCGTTCCTGCTGCAATATGCGGGGATCGACCGGGAGGTTGTGATTGTGGGCCGGGCCGGTCAGGCGGAAATCTGGGACGCCAAGGAATTCGCCGCCTTCGAGGCGGAGAACCTGACCCCCGAAAAGCTGCTGGCTTCCCTGGAGGCAATCGGCCTATGAGCGAATTTCATCATGTATCCGTGCTGCTGGAGGAGTCCATTGCGGCGCTGAAGATCAAACCCGATGGCATTTATGTGGACGGCACCCTGGGCGGTGCCGGCCATTCCAGCCGGATTGCGGCCCAGCTCACCACCGGACGGCTGGTGGGCATCGACCGGGACCCGGTGGCCCTGGCGGCGGCGGAAGAACGGCTGGCCCCCTGGAAGGACCGGGTCAGCCTGGTCCATTCCAACTTCTGCCAGCTGGATTCCGCTCTGGACAGCCTGGGAATTGGTAAGGTGGACGGCATCCTGCTGGACCTGGGCGTTTCCTCTCCCCAGTTGGACGACGGGGAGCGAGGATTTTCCTACATGGTGGATGCCCCCCTGGATATGCGGATGAACAGTGAAGATGTCCGGGACGCCCATCAGATTGTGAATACCTGGTCCTATGAAGAATTGAAGCGGATTCTCTACGATTACGGCGAGGAGCGGTATGCCCCCCAGATTGCGGCCGCCATCTGCCGCCGCCGGGAGGACAGGCCCATTGAGACCACTTTGGAGCTGGTGGACATTATCCGCTCGGCCATGCCGGCTTCTGCCCTGCGGGAGAAGCAGCATCCGGCCAAACGCAGCTTCCAGGCCATCCGAATCGCCGTCAACGACGAATTGGATTCGGTATCCAAGGTGATGGAGGCGGCCATCCCCCGGCTGAACCCCGGCGGGCGGCTGGCGGTCATCACCTTCCACTCTCTGGAGGACCGGATTGTGAAGAACGCCATGAACGCAGCTGCCAAGGGCTGTACCTGCCCGCCCAGTTTTCCGGTGTGTGTGTGCGGGAAAAAGCCCCAGGTGGTGTGCATCACCCGCAAGCCCATTGTATCCGGCGAGGAAGAGCTGGAACGCAACCCCAGAGCCAGAAGCGCCAAGCTTCGGGTCTGTGAAAAGCTGTAAGAGACAATAACCACCCAAAGGGGAGACAACTATGGTACAGAAGCCGAAAATCCAGTATGTGGGGCAGTTTTATATCTACGGCAGCGAGGCCCGGAAGCTGGACCAGAAGAAGGCACCCCAGCGGGCGAAGAAGCCGATGCCCCTGGCACGGCTGGAGAAGATTGAGAAGATTGTCATTGACCCGGTGGCTTTGGTTGGCATTGCGGCGGCGGTGGTGCTGCTGTTTGTGATGCTGAGCAGCGCACTGCAATTCCGGCAGGATTGGGCTGAGTACCGGCAGATGTCCAACTATGTCTCGGAGCTGAAGCGGGAGAATGCGGAACTGACCCGAACCTATCGGACGGGCTATGACCTGGATGAGATTCAGAAACGGGCCGCCGCCCTTGGGCTGATTCCCAAGGAAGAGGTGGAGACCCGCACCATCACCGTGACGGTCCCGGAACCGGAGGCGGAACCCACCTGGTGGGATGACGTGGTTTGGTTCTGGCAGGGCTTGTTTGCATAATTGCCTGAGACGGCCATAGAATTAGGATAAAGCTGCGATGGGCGGCGAGGGTTTCCCTTGCTGCCCATTCTTTGAATCAGCTTGTCTGAAGGAGGGGCCGGTATGGAGCGGAAGAGACGGGACTATGACCGCCTGCGGCTGAACAGCGGGCAGCACAAACGGATTATGCTGGTGATGCTGGTCATGGGACTTCTGACGGTGGTGCCCATGGCGCTGCGGCTGTACCAGCTGATGATTGAGGAATATGACTACTATGCCGATCTGGCGCTGCGCAACCAGACCCGCACCACCACCGTAACCGCCCACCGGGGGGACATTCTGGACTGCAATATGAATATTCTGGCCACCTCTGTGAGTGTGGAGAATGTGTACCTGGACCCCCACGAGCTGAAGCAGTCCAAGGCGGACATTGACGAACTGTCCCAGGCGCTGGGGGAACTGCTGGGAAAAGACCCGGCGTGGATTGCCCAGCAGGCGGTGGACTACAAGCAGCGCTACAAGCAGATCGGCAGCCGGGTGGACGAGGAAACCGCAGGAAAAATCCGGCAGTACATCAATGAACATGACATCTCCGGGGTGCACCTGGAGCCTACCTCCCAGCGGGTCTATCCCTTCGGCACTCTGGCGTCCCAGGTGATCGGCTTTACCAATGCTTCCAATGAAGGCTCCGAGGGGGTGGAGGCGGCATACGACAGCTACCTCTCCGGCAGCACCGGGAAAGTCATCACCACCAAGGGCAACAACGAGATGGATATGCCCTTTTCCTATGAGAACTACCTGTCCTCCCGGCAGGGCAGCACGGTGATCCTGACCCTGGATACCACCGTCCAGGCCTGCCTGGAGAAGGAGATGGCGGCGGCCATGGAGCGCTATGATGTGCAAAACGGCGCCTTCGGCCTGGTGATGAACGCCAAAACCGGGGAAATTCTGGCCATGGCGACCCTGGGGGGCTACGACCCCAATAACTACCTGGAACTGACCGACCCGGAAGCCATTGCCCAGGTGGAGCAGCTGGAAGCGGCGTATCTGGCCCTGCCGGAGGGCAGCGAGGAATACCAGGCGGCGAAGGATGCCTATACCCAGGCTCTGTCTGCCGCCCGGCTGAAGCAGTGGCGCAACCGGGTGCTCTCCGATGGCTATGAGCCGGGGTCCACCTTCAAGGTGCTGACCATGTCGGCGGCGCTGGACTGCGGCGCCATCGACCTGAATACCTCCTTTTTCTGCTCCGGTGCGGAGCAGATTCCCGGCCGGTCCCAGCTGCTGCACTGCTGGCGCTCCCAGGGGCACGGGTCGGAAACCACGGCCCAGGCCCTGCAGAATTCCTGCAACATCGCCTTTGCCCATATTGCCCTGAAGCTGGGCGGGGAGCGATTTTATGAATACATCGAGAAATTCGGCATTTTGGAGAAAACCGGCATCGACCTGGCGGGGGAGAGCAAGGGCGTATTCTTTGACAAAGCTCTGATTACCAACACCGAAAAGTGGGGCACCGCTTCCCTGACCTCCGGCTCTTTCGGCCAGACCTTCAAGATCACGCCCCTGCAGTTGGTGCGGGCCATTGCGTCGGTGGTCAACGGGGGAAATCTGCTGGAACCGTACATTGTCTCGGAGATTGTGGATGCGGAGGGCAACACCATCCTGAAAGCGGAGCCCACCGTGGTCCGGCAGACCATCAGCAAGGAAACCTCGGACACCATGCGCACCCTGATTGAGTCGGTGGTCACCGACGGAACGGCGAAGAATGCCCAGGTGGCGGGATTCTCCATCGGAGGGAAAACCGGCACCAGCGAAAAGATCGACGTGTTCGACGAGAACGGCCAGCGGGTTCAGGACAAGATCGTTTCCTTTGTGGGCATTGCCCCGATGAACGACCCGGAGTACATTGTGCTGGTTGCCCTGGACACCCCCTCCCGGGAGACGGGAATTTACATCTCCGGCGGCGTCATGGCGGCGCCCACTGTGGGAGCGGTGATGGCGGATATTTTGCCCTACCTGGGGGTGGAGCGGAACTACGCAGAAACTGACCCCGCCGGGCAGGAATTGGTCCTGGAAGATTTGTCGGGCTTGACAGCAGCGGAAGCGCAGAGTAAACTAAAAAAATTAAACCTGACCGGAAAGTTTTCCGGAACCGGCGAAACCGTGACCGGTCAGATTCCGGCGGCAGGGCAGACCATACCCGGGGGCAGCGAGGTGCTGCTCTACCTGGGGGAAACCCCGGAGCGGACAATGGTGACGGTCCCGGACTTTACCGGAATGAACCGGCAGCAGGCATCGGATGCCGCGGGAAAACTGGGGCTGTATATCCTGGTCACGGGAAACACCGAGGTTTCTGCCCAGGTGACCGTGACGGCCCAGAACATTCCAAAGGATACCCAGGTGGAGGCGGGCACCACCATCACCCTGGAATTTGCAGATACCACCGCCCGGGACTGAGGGCATAAGGAGGAAAATCAAGATGAAACTGAAGCAGTTGCTTGCGGAGGTGCCGGTGCTGGAAAGCACCGCAGACCCGGAACTGGAAATTTCAGCCGTTTGCTATGACTCCCGGAAGGTTACGCCGGGGAGCCTGTTCGTGGCGGTGTCGGGGTTTGCCGCCGACGGCAACCGGTTTATCCCCATGGCCTTGGAGAAAGGGGCTGCGGCGGTGGTCACGGCAAAGAAGCCGGAGGGGGACATTCCCCATGTGCTGGTTTCCTCCGACCGGCTGGCCCTGGCCCTGCTGGGCTGCAATTTCTATGGGAACCCCGCCCGGGAGATGACCATCATCGGCGTCACCGGTACCAATGGCAAAACCTCCAGCACCCTGCTTCTCAAGCAGGTGCTGGAAACCTGCCTGGGGGCCAAGGTGGGACTGATCGGCACCATGGCGAACCTCATCGGGGACGAGGAAATTCCAACAGAACGTACCACTCCGGAGAGCCTGGAACTGCAGGCCCTGTTCGCACGGATGCGGGACGCAGGCTGTACCCATGTGGTGATGGAGGTTTCCAGCCATGCGGTGGTGCTGGAGCGAATCGGAGGCATTACCTTCGATGTGGCAGCCTTCACCAATCTGACGGAGGACCATCTGGATTTCCATAAGACTATGGACGCCTACTGCGATGCCAAGGCGGAGTTGTTCCGCCGATGCCGCCGGGCGGTAATCAATGTGGATGACGACTATTCCGGCAGAATGCTGGCGGCAGCAAACTGCCCGGTGCTGACCACCGGTATCTCCTATTCTGCAGATCTGTCGGCCCGGGAATTGGACCTTCATGCCGAGGGAGTCCATTTCACCGCCGTCTGCGGGGAGGAGACTGCGGCGGTTTCTCTGGGTATCCCCGGCCGGTTCACCGTGTACAACGCCTTGACGGCCCTGGGCTGTGCCCTGGAGCTGGGAATTCCGCTGGAGAAATGCGCTGCCGCCCTGGCCCAGGCCCACGGGGTGAAGGGACGGGTGGAGGTGGTGCCCACCCCGGGGATGCCCTACAGCGTCCTGATCGACTATGCCCATACCCCCGACGGCCTGGAAAATGTGCTGACGGCGGTGAGGGATTTCTGCCGGGGGCGGGTGATTGCGGTGTTCGGCTGCGGCGGCGATCGGGACCCCCTGAAGCGGCCCATCATGGGACGCATCGGCGTCCGGCTGGCGGACATTGCCATCATTACATCGGACAATCCCCGGACGGAGGACCCCATGGCCATTATTTCGGACATTCTGGAAGGGGTAAAACAGGAAAACGGGGAATATATTGTGATAGAAGACCGGAGAAAAGCCATCAGATATGCTATGGACATTGGGCAAAAAGATGATATAATTGTACTTGCCGGAAAAGGACACGAAACCTACCAGGACATCGGGGGAAAGAAGTACCATCTGGATGAACGGGAAGAGGTTGCGGCCCATCTGGCGGAATTGAGGAATTAACATGGCAAAGATTACCCTGCGTCAGGCTGCCGAATGGTGCGGCGGCAAGGTGGAAGAACAATATGCGGACGTGGAATTTCTGGGGGCGGGCAACGATACCCGGACAATCCAGCCCGGCCAGCTGTTTGTGGTGCTCCAGGGCGCCCGGGATGGGCATAACTTCATCCCTGCCGCTATGGACAAGGGCGCTGCAGCGGTGCTGTGCAGCCGAAAGGTCGGTGACTACCCTGCCATATATGTGGAGGACCCCCGCAAAGCCCTGGGAGACATTGCCCGGGCGGAACTGGAGCGCATCGGCGCCAAGGTGGTGGCGGTTACCGGCTCCGTGGGCAAGAGCACCACGAAGGAAATGATTGCCACGGTGCTTGCCAGCACCTACCGGGTGGCAAAGACCCCGGCCAATCACAACAACGACATCGGGATGCCCATGGCCATCCTGGAAATGCCCATCGACACGGAGGTGGCGGTGCTGGAAATGGGGATGAACCATTTCCGGGAAATTGCCTACCTTTCCGACATTGCCCATCCGGATGTGGCGGTGATTGTGAACATCGGCACCAGCCACATCGAGTTCCTGGGAACCCAGGAGGGAATTCGCAAGGCCAAGCTGGAAATCACCGAGGGGATGGACGCCCGGGGAATGCTGCTGCTTAATGGCGACGATACGCTGCTGCGCTACCTGGATCAGAAGCCGCCCCAGCGGATTACTTATTTTGGACTGTCCGAGGGCTGCGACCTTCAGGGATTTGACGCCCGGCAGGAAGGGGAGCGGCTCCGCTTCCGGGCAGAAGCGGGCAAGCTGTCACTGTCCGTGGAGATGGAGCTGGAAGGGCTGCACTATGTTACCGACGCCCTGGCGGCGGTGGCGGTTGGCCTGAAGCTGGGCGTTCCCTCAGAACGGATTTCCCAGAGCCTGGCGGGTTTCCGGAATCTGGCCGGCCGGCAGGAGATTTTCCAGGCCAAAGGCTGCACCATCATCAAGGACTGCTACAACGCCGGACCGGAGTCCATGGCGGCGGCCCTGGGGGTGCTGGGCAACCGGCCGGGCCGTCACATTGCCGTGCTGGGAGATATGCTGGAACTGGGGGACTGCGCTCAGGCGGAGCACTATAAAATCGGGCGGATTGCGGCGGAGAAGGCAGATCTGGTGTTCGCTTACGGCCCCCATGCCAAGCGGGTCATCGACGGCACCATCACCGGGGGGATGCCGGTGAACAAGGGCCGGGCTTACCTGGACCAGGAAGAACTGGCGGCAGCGCTGAAGGCGGCGGTGAAGCCCGGTGATGTGATTCTGTTCAAGGCCAGCCGGGGGATGCATCTGGAAATTGCCCTGGAGGCGTTCCTGAAGGAAGAGACATAACGGAGGAATACCTATGATGAGAATTCTATTGACGGGGGTGGTGGGCTTTGTCCTCTCCGGCGGACTGGGCTACTTGCTGCTGCCGGTGCTGCGGGCCCTGAAGGCGGGGCAGTCCATCCGGGAAATCGGCCCGACCTGGCACAACTATAAGTCCGGCACCCCTATGATGGGCGGGCTGATGTTTATTTTCGCCGCCATCATCTGCCTGCTGATGAACCTGCCGGGCATGACGGACTATACCGTGTTCTATGTGCTGATTCTGGCGCTGTGCTACGGCTTCGTCGGATTCCTGGATGACTTTACCAAGGTGAAATACAAGCGGAACCTGGGTCTGACATCCTTGCAGAAGGCGCTGCTTCAGATGGCGGTGTCAGCGGTGTTCCTGTACGTCATGTACCGCAGCGGCAGCATGAACACCCATCTGTACGTTCCGTTCTTCAACGTAAGCTTTGACCTGCACCCCATTGTGTACATTTTCTTTGCCATGTTTGTGATGGTTGGCTGCGTCAACTCGGTGAACCTCACCGACGGCGTGGACGGCCTGTCCAGCTCCGTGACCCTGCCGGTTCTGGTGTTCTTCACCGCTGCCGCCATAGCGCTGGGGAAGTGGGACTTGGCCCTACTGCCTGCCTCCCTGGTGGGCGGACTGATCGCCTACCTGTTTTACAACTGGCACCCGGCCAAGGTGTTCATGGGTGATACCGGTTCGCTGTTTCTGGGCGGAATTGTCTGCGCATTGGCCTTTGCCCTGGAGATGCCCCTGATTCTGATTCTGGTGGGGTTTGTGTATATCTGCGAAACCATGTCGGACATTCTGCAGATTTCCTACTTTAAGCTGACCCACGGCAAGCGCTTGTTCAAAATGGCACCGATTCATCACCATTTTGAGATGTGCGGATGGAAAGAAGAAAAAATTGTTTTGACTTTTGCCGCAATTTCTGCCATTATGTGTCTATTGGCATGGGTGGGAATTTCCGGCCTGGTGAATTGAACCGATCCTGACGGCCATTGCCGGGAAAGGAGCTTCTTATGGCAGCGGAGGGGACACTCCATGCCAAAGAGGAACGCCGCCTGAATCTTCAGGCGGGGGAACGGGTGGACTATCCCTTCTTATTTTTGATTCTGCTGCTGCTCACGGTGGGACTGGCGATGCTCTATTCCGCCAGCTACGCCCAGAGCCAGTATGACACCAGTTACACCATTTCCACGAAATATCTGCAGAAGCAGGCGGTGTGCGCCGCCATCGGGCTGGCAGCCATGTATGCCTTCAGCCGGATTCCTGCAGCTTTCTGGTACCGTCTGGCCTGGCCGGTATACGCACTGAGCATTGTGCTGCTGCTGTCGGTGCTGGTGATTGGCGAGGAGGTCAACGGGGCCCGGCGGTGGATCAATCTGGCGGGAATTCAGTTTCAGCCCTCGGAAATCGCCAAGTTTACCATGATTGTGCTCTTTGCCCGGCTGACCCGGGGCTTTGGACAGCGGGCGAAGGACTTCCGGTTCGGGGTGCTGGGGTTCGGCATGGCCTTGATGGGCATTCTGGTGCCCCTGGCCCTGGAGAAGCACCTGAGTGCCATCATGCTCATGGGCATGGTGGCGGTGGTGATGATGTTTGTCGCCGGGACCAGCCCCAAGTGGCTTCTGGCAGGAGCCGCCGGTGCGGCGGTATTCGTCCTGATTTACATTACCCTGATGGGATATGCCGGAGACCGGGTCAGCGCCTGGCTCCACCCGGAGCAGGACCCGGGGGATACCGGCTATCAGATTTTGCAGTCTTTGTATGCCATCGGCTCCGGCGGCTTGTTTGGCCTGGGCTATGGCAAATCCCGGCAGAAGTATCTGTATCTGCCCTTTCAGTACAACGATTATATCTTCGCCATTTGCTGCGAAGAGCTGGGACTGGTGGGGGCGCTGGCCATTGCGGCGCTGTTCGCCGCCGCCATTATCCGGGGATACTGGATCGCCCTGCGGGCCCGGGATCGTTTTTCCACGGTGCTGGCAGCGGGCCTGGTTTCCCTGATTGCGGTCCAGACCATTCTGAATTTTTGCGTTGTCACGAATCTGCTTCCCTCCACCGGCATTGCCCTGCCGTTTTTCTCCTACGGCGGCACGGCTCTGGCGGTGAATCTGGGGGAAATGGGAGTCGTTTTGAGTATATCCAGACATAGAAACCAGAGAAAAATCCAGGAGGAAATCCGATGAATCTTATTTTTACCTGTGGCGGCACCGCCGGACATATAAACCCCGCCATTGCGGTGGCCAACCTGATCCGGGAGCGGCATCCGGACTGCCGGATTCTCTTTATCGGCGCCCAGGGACATATGGAGGAGAAACTGGTGCCCCAGGCGGGCTATGAGGTGCGCTGTCTGCCCGGTTCCGGCTTGAGCCGGGGGAAAAATCTGGCTGCGGTGAAGAAGAACGTCCATGCGGTGAAGTGCGTGCTGAATGCGGTAAAGCGCTGCAAGGAAATTTTTCGGGAATTTCAGCCCGATGCTGTGATCGGCACCGGCGGATATGCCAGTTTCCCGGCGCTGTATGCCGCCCAGTCCATGGGGATTCCAACCTGTGTTCACGAGAGCAATGCAGTGCCCGGGGTGACCACCAAGCTGGTGGCGAAGAAAGCCTCCCGGGTGTTGGTGGCCTTTGAGGAAAGCGTTCAGTATTACCGCCATCCGGAGAAGGTGGAGGTGGTGGGCATGCCGGTTCGCCGGGAGTTCCTGTTCACCAACCGGGAGGAGGCCCGGAAGGCCCTGGGGCTGGAAGGCCCGGTGGTGGTTTCCGCCTTCGGCAGCCAGGGAGCAAAGGTCATGAATGAAACGATTGCCGACATGATGGCCCTGGAGCAGAAGGACGGTTTCCCCTTCCATCACATTCACGCCACCGGCAGCTTCGGCAAGGAATGGATGCCCAAGCGGGTGGAGGACAACGGTGTGGATTACCGGAACTGCCCCCAGCTGGACATCCGGGAGTATATTTACGATATGCCGCTGGAGATGGCAGCGGCGGATGTGGTGATCGGGCGGGCCGGTTCTGCCACCTGCAATGAAATTGCGGCGTCGGGAACCCCCTGCATTCTGATTCCCTCTCCCAACGTGACCAATAACCACCAGGAGAAAAACGCCCGTCTGCTGGAAGCCGGCGGCGGTGCGGTGGTGATGCTGGAGCGGGAATGCAGCCCGGAGAAGCTCTATGCCCAGGTTCGGGCGCTGCTGGCGGACGAAGCCCGTCGGGAGCAGATGGCGCAGAAGCTGCACAGCATGGTGCGGCTGGATTCTGCACAGCGAATCTGTGAAATTGTGGAGGAGCTGAGCGCCCGGTAATGCCCGACCCCAGGAGGAACAACATGGATACAACACAAAAGAACCGGGAGCAGTCCCAAGCTGCCCCCCGGGAGGAAAAACAGCATACACAGGCCCGGCGTCCGGCGCGGGAAACGGAACAGCCCCGTCCCCGCAGACCAAGACCGGAAGCCCAGACGCCCCGGCGGGAGGGGGGAACCGCCCAGCGAACCCAGAAAGCCCCTGCTGCCGGACAGCCGAAACGGCCGGCGGCAAGGCAAAGTGCCAGGACAAAGGCTCCGGCTCCCCGGAGGAAACAGAATCCCCTGCAAAAGCTGGGGGGGATTTTCTCGAGGAAGTCCGCCGGAAAGGCCGCCGCCCAAGCAGCGGCAAGACCGTCCTCCAAAAGCCCTGCCAGACGTCCCCAGCGGCGTCCGGAGGAACCGACGGACCTCTCCACCAAGAAGCGGGCCTATGGGAACAGCAAACCCAAGAAGAAATCCGCCTTCGCCCAGGCCCGGGACATGGTTGTGTCTGCGGCCCGGAAAGCCACGGCAAAGTCCAGGTCGAAAAGGGGCGGGGGAACCCGCAGCACCCAGCCGGCTCCCGCCATCATCTACACCCAGCCCAAGGCGTTCAGCCGTACCCGCCTGCTGATCCAGATGCTGACGGTCACGGCGGTAGTGGCTGCCATGATTGCGGGATTGTCCGTTTTCTTCAAGGTGGAGTATATCACCGTCACCGGGGCGGAGGTTTACAGCGCCTGGTCGGTGCGGGAAGCCTCCGGCATCCAGGAAGGGGACAACCTGCTGACCTTCTCCCACGCCCGGGCGGGCGCCTTGATCAAGGCGAACCTTCCCTATGTGAATACCGTGCGTTTTGGTATAAAATTACCAGATACGGTCAATATTATCATCGAAGAAGATGCGGTGGTGTATTCCATTGAGGACAGCACCGGAACCTGGTGGCTGATGAACTCTGATGGCCGGGTGGTGGAGCAGACCAACAAGAGCAAGGCGGCCAACTACACCAAAATTCTGGGAATTACCCTGGAGAATCCTGCCCCGGATAAGCAGGCTGTGGCCACGGAGACGGTCCTGTCCGCAACCACGGAAACCGGAGAGACCATTCCCATGACCACCACCGGCGCCAAGCGGCTTTCCACCGCCATGGAGATTCTGGAGGCGCTGGAGGCAAACGACATTGTGGGCGAGGCGGCCAGCGTGGATGTGAGCCGGCTGGAGGACATCATCGTGTGGTACGGCAGCCGGTATCAGGTGAACCTGGGAGATTCTTCCAATGTGGATTATAAGATTGCCTGTATGAACGATGTCATTCTCCAGCTCAGTGAATTTGACTCCGGCATTCTGGACGTCAGTTTCACCATCTGGCCGGATCAGGTAATTTATACACCCTTTGCCTGAGATGTAATAATTCTGTAAATAATTTGCCGAATTCTCAGATTTTCTATTGACCAATTTGAAAATAAAGGATAGAATGTAAAAAGTATGAGCAGTACTACAAGGCGGAAGCGGCGTTCCCGCGACTGTGAACAGATACATAGGAGGAAGAGTGTTATGTCCGAAACGTTACAGGATCGCGTTGTGAAAATCAAGGTGATCTTATCAACCGCATGATCGAGGCCGGTGTCAGCGGCGTGGACTTCGTCGTGGTGAATACCGACAAGCAGGATCTGAATAAATCCGTCTGCAAGAATAAAATCCAGATCGGTGAAAAGCTCACCGGCGGCATGGGCGCCGGCTCCAAGCCGGAGATCGGCCGGAAGTCCGCAGAGGAGTCCCGGGCTGCCATTTCCAAGGTGCTGGAAGGCACCGACATGGTGTTTGTTACTGCCGGTATGGGCGGCGGCACCGGCACCGGCGCTGCGCCTATCGTGGCGGACCTGGCCCACGAGGCGGGCATCCTCACCGTTGGCGTGGTGACCAAGCCCTTCAAGTTTGAGGGCGCCAACCGGATGCGTCAGGCGGAGCAGGGCATTGCCGATCTGAATGGCAAGGTGGACTCCCTGATTATCATCCCCAATGACCGGCTGAAGTACGTCACCGATCAGAAGATTACCTTCGCCAACGCCTTCGGCATTGCCGACGATGTGCTGAAGCAGGCGGTTACTTCCATCTCCGAGCTGGTTGGCTTCTGCCAGAATGTCATCATCAACCTGGACTTTGCCGACGTGTCTGCCGTTATGAAGGATGCCGGCCGGGCCCATATGGGCGTGGGCACTGCCTCCGGCCGGGAGAAGGCGGAGCAGGCTGCCACCGCCGCTGTTTCCAGCCCTCTGCTGGAGACTTCCATCAACGGCGCCACCGGCGTCCTGGTGAACGTCACCGGTTCCTCCGAGATGACGTTGGACGATGTGGAGACCGCTGCGGGCATTGTGCAGGAAGCCGCCAACCCCGATGCCAATATTATTTTCGGCGCCACGGTTGCCGAAAACTTCCAGGATGAGATGCGGGTAACGGTGATCGCCACCGGCTTTGAACTGAAGCAGCAGACCTACGCCCCCGCTGCGGGCAAGACCGGCACTGCCAAGAAGGCTGCGCCTTCCACGCCCAGCTTTGTCCCCGAGGACATCGATACCCCTGTTGCGGCGTCCAAGCAGCCCACCAAGCCTGCGGACATGAGCGACATCGACGAGATTTTCAGCATTTTCAAGCGCTGATAAAAGCGATTTCATCCCGGCCTATCCTGGGCCGGGATGCTTTTGCGTTCAGAACAGGAGGAGAAGATGGGTGCCTATGAAGCCCTGGCGGCCAGCTATGACCGCCTGACCAACGATGTGGACTACGAAGCGACGGTGGCCTTCTACCGGGAGATTCTGAAGCGGGAAGGCTTGTCGCCCAGGACGGCGGTAGATCTGGCCTGCGGTACCGGCTCTGTGACGGCTCTGCTGGCCCGGGATGGACTGGAAGTGATGGGAATCGATTGCTCCGAAGAAATGCTGACACAGGCGGCGCAGAAGGTTCAGGGAATGGAAAGTCCGCCCCGTTTTGCCTGCCAGCGGCTGGAGCAGCTTCTGCTGCCCCGGGGGGTGGACCTGGCGGTGTGTGCGCTGGACAGCCTGGACTATATTACAAACCCGGAGGACTGCGCCCGGGCCGTCGCCCGGGTTTATCGGGCGCTGAATCCGGGAGGAATCTTCATTTTTGACGTGAATACCCCCGAGAAGCTCCGGGCCATGGACGGCCAGGTGTTCCTGGACGAGGACGAGGACGTGTACTGCGTCTGGCGGGGAGAATTTGACGAGGAATCCAACATCTGCTCCTACGGAATGGATTTGTTTCAGCGCCGGGGAGACGTGTGGGTGCGGTCTTTCGAAGAGCACCGGGAGTACGCCTATTCCCAGGCCCAGCTTATGGACTATCTCCGCCAGGCGGGATTCACGGACATCCAGGTTTATGGGGACCGGACCTTCCTGCCGCCGGAGAAAGGCGAGCAGCGGATGTATTTCAAAGCCAGAAAAGGCCGAATCCGCAGAAAACACAACAAGAATACTGAGAACCAGGAGAAGAACGATGCGTGATTATTTGGTACGGGGAATGACCATGGATGGCGCGGTGAAGGTGGTAGCCATCCGCTCTACGGAACTGGTGCGCCGGGGTGCGCAGATTCAGGGCACCACACCCAACGCCACGGCTGCCTTCGGCCGGGCGCTGACAGCGGCCTCCATGATGGGAAATATGCAGAAGGTGGATGATGGTTCCATGACCCTTCAGATCCGGGGCGGCGGCCCCATCGGCACCATCACCGTGGTATCCGACGCAGTGGGCAATGTCCGGGGCTGTGTCACGGAGCCGAAGGTGCCGCTGGTGGAGAAGCACCCCGGAAAGCTGGATGTAGGCGCTACGGTGGGCACGGACGGAACCATCACGGTTATCCGGGACCTGCGGATGAAAGAACCCTACATTGGCTCCACACAGCTGGTGTCCGGGGAGATTGGGGACGATGTGACCGCTTACTTTGCCCAGAGCGAGCAGGTCCCTACGGCCTGCGCCCTGGGGGTGCTGGTTGACCGGGACCGGAGCGTGAAGGTTGCGGGGGGCTATCTGGTGCAATTGCTGCCGGATACACCGGAGGAAGTCATTGACAAACTGGAGGCGGGAATCCAGAAGGCGGGGGCGGTAACGGCCATGCTGGAAGCCGGACTGACCCCGGAGGATATTCTGGGCCAGGTGTGCGGTGATCTGGGCGTGGTATTCCTGGAAACCACCGAGGTTTCTTACAAGTGCTATTGCTCCCGGGAGCGGGTGGAAAGCGCCCTGATCAGCCTGGGACGGCAGGAACTGACAGAAATAGCCAAGGAAAACAAGGATTTCCCGGTGGAGTGCCAGTTCTGCGACCAGGTGTATACGTTTACTCCGGAGGATATCCGCAAACTTCTGGTAAATATTTGATGGATTAGGGAAATGGTGGGAAAACGCCGGAATGGACCGGAGAAAAGTTGCAGGCCTAAAAATGAAAAAAATGCTTGACAAAACAGGTCATTCCGTGTATAATGAACCACGTCGCTGAGGGAAACCCCTGAGGCGGTGCGGTTCGGGAGCATAGCTCAGCTGGGAGAGCACATGCCTTACAAGCATGGGGTCACAGGTTCGAGCCCTGTTGTTCCCACCATTTTATCTGGCCCGGTGGTGCAGTCGGTTAGCACGCCAGCCTGTCACGCTGGAGGTCGACGGTTCGAGTCCGTTCCGGGTCGCCATTTTTATGCATCTTGGTGCATGCGAGCAGAAGCAATTCTGCTCCACATGCCTCTGTAGCTCAGTAGGTAGAGCAGCGGACTGAAAATCCGCGTGTCGTTGGTTCGATTCCGACCGGAGGCACCAGATGCGGGTGTAGCTCATCTGCGCCACCTTGCCAAGGTGGAGGTAGCGAGTTCGAGCCTCGTCACCCGCTCCAAACAGATAAGGAACGCGTTTGCGTTCCTTATTTCATACGGTACCGTGGCCAAGTGGTAAGGCAAGAGTCTGCAAAACTCTCATTCCCCAGTTCAAATCTGGGCGGTACCTCCAAAAGCAGGGTCCGGAGCGGGAACGCTCCGGACTTTTATGATTTCCGGCGTTTCTTCCCGGCAGACCGGGGCAGTTCCGGGGACACAATCAGAGATAAGACCGGCAGACTTCCGCAGAAGTCCGCCGATTGCGTGCCGTTCTTTTTCAGAGGCTGGCAAGAGCCTGGGCAACGGAAGCCTCGCAGCTGCGCATGGCCAGAATGGTCTTTTCCAGCAGTTCGTCCAGGGACCAGCCCAGGCGTTCCGCCCCCTGGGCGATGACCTCCCGGGAGCACCCCGCCGCAAACTTCTTGTCCTTGTATTTTTTCTTCAGGGAGGACAGCTCCATGTCCATTACACTTTTGCTGGGACGCATCCGGGCCGCAGCGCCGATCAGACCGGTGAGTTCGTCCACGGCGAAGAGAATCTTCTCCATCGTATGTTCCGGCTCCACATCGCTGCACAGACCGTAGCCGTGGGAGCAGACGGCATGAACCATTTCGGGAGATGCGTTTATTTCCGCCAGCAGCGCCGGCGCCTTCTGACAGTGCTGATCCGGATATTGCTCGAAGTCCACATCGTGGAGCAGACCGCAAAGCCCCCAGAACTCCGGGTCCTCACCCTGCTCCTGGGCAAACCATCGCATCACCCCCTCTACGGTCAGGGCGTGCTGAAGGTGGAATGCTTCGTGATTGTACTTTTGCAGCAGGCCCAGAGCCTGCTCCCGTGTCAACGCCATGGGGAATGCCTCCTCAATATCAGATGGGCTTATTTTACTCCGGTGGAAGATGTTTGTCAACCGGAAGCGGACAGAACGGAAGTCTCTTTGAAAATTCTCCGGAAAACCCTGGAGAATCCGAAGCCGGTATGGTATACTGAGCCAAAAGGAGGGGTAACCACATGGCAAATATTATGGACTACATTCGCTGGAGGGGGGATCTGACCTTTTCCCAGGCGCCGCTGAATCCGGTGGACGGGCTGGTTTTTTCTGCCCTTGCCTATGTCCACTACGCCGGACAGACGGAGGCGGAGCCGGATTCTGCGCTGACACTGACCCAGGCGGGGGAGGAACTGTTCGCCCGGGAGGATTATGAGACCCGGGCCAGGGTGAAAAATGACCTGATTCTTCTGCGCCTGGCGATGGAGTCGGTACGGTTCGGGCAGTGCCGGCTCTGGATGTACCGCAGCCAGTTCAGCTCGGAGGAGGAGACCCAGTTCGCTGCCATGACCTTCCGGCTGGATGACGGCAGCCTGTTCCTGGCTTTCCGGGGAACGGACAGCACCCTGGTGGGGTGGAAGGAGGACTTCAACATGACCTTCCAGCAGACCATTCCCTCCCAGCGGCTGGCCCTGGAGTATGTCCGGGATGTGGCATGGGCGGATTCTGCGCCCATGCGGCTGGGTGGACACTCCAAGGGCGGAAATCTGGCGGTATTTGCCGCCGCCCGGTCGTCTCCCATGGTACAGGAGCGGATTTTGCAGGTATTCAATCATGACGGCCCGGGATTTACCAAGTACCTGATGGGCGACCCGGGCTATCTGGCCATGGTGCCCCGCATCAAGACCTTTGTTCCCCAATCCTCGGTGATCGGCATGCTGCTGGAGCATGAGGAGCCGTACACCGTAATCCGGAGCAAAACGGTTGGCGTGCTTCAGCATGATCCTTATTCCTGGGAGGTAATGGGCGGCAATTTCGTGGACGGCGAGGAAGTCACCGAGACCTCCCAGTTTGTGGACGCCACCCTGAAGAACCGATTTGCCGCCATGACCAATCAGGAGCGCAATCAGCTGGTGGATGTGATGTATTCCCTGCTCAGCAGTGCGGACGTGGAGCGGGCAGCGGATATTTTTCATCCCAGGAATCTGCATGTTTATTTGAAGGCGCTCAGCGGGGACGAGAAACTCCGCCGGTTCCTGTCCACAGAATTCATGGGGTTTGTGGACGCTGCCTGGAAGGCCAGGGAAAAACTGGAGCGGCAGCGCAAGGAGGAAAAGCTGCTGGAAGAGGCGGTGGAGAAGCCGTAATAAAACTGCCGTGGACGAAAGTCCACGGCAGTTTCGCTGTGCAGCAGAAAATTATTTGCTTTCCTCTTTGGGCAGCACCAGATTCAGGATGATGGCCAGGATGGTGGCGACCACCACGGAAGAGGAGCCGAACACGGTGGCAACCCACTCCGGGAAGCCGTTGCCGGACAGGCAGCCGGAGACCTGGGTGATGCCGGTGCCCAGGGCCACGGACAGGCCAACCACGGAACTCTTGCGCATGGTAAAGGGGCCTTCCGAGGTAATCATCCGGATACCGGTCATGGTGATGGTGGAGAACACGGACAAAGTAGCGCCGCCGATGACGCACTGGGGAATGGTGGTGAGCAGGGCGGCGAACTTGGGCATGAAGCCGGCAACCAGCAGCACGCAGGAGGCGAAGGTGAACACGGCCCGGTTGATGACCTTGTTCACGGTGACAATGCCCACGTTCTGGCTGTAGGAGGCCACCGGCAGACCGCCGATGAAAGGCCCGATAACACTGATGACGCCCTGACCGATGATGCCGGCGGAGAGCTCCCGGTCCGTGGGCAGCCGGTCCATGCCGCCCATGGTGGTGGAGGTCAGGTCCCCGATGGTCTGGACGGAGTTGACGATGTACACAATCGCAAGGGAGGCGATGGCGGAGGGAACGAACTTGATTTCAAAAGGCATGATGGGGGGCAGGGAAACCCAGGATGCGCCGCCCACGCTGGACAGATCCACAATGCCCACAAAGAAGGCGGCGATGTAGCCCACAATCATACCGAACAGCAGTGCACCCAGCTTCCAGATGCCCTTGGCGAAATTATTCAGGTAGATGACCACCGCAAAGGTCAACAGGGCCACACCCCAGCTTCGCAGACCGCCGAACCAGGGGCTCAAGGCATCGCCGCCGGCCATGTACCGCACAGCGGTGGGGTAGAGGGACAGACCGATGGTGAAAATCACCGTGCCTGTTACCAGGGGCGGGAAGAACACCCGGATTTTCTTGACGAAGATGCCGAAGAAAATGGCCACAAAGCCGCCGGCAAGCTCCGCACCCATGATGGTGGGCAGGTCGAACTGCATGCCGATGGCGGTGAGGGTGGGAACATAGGCGAAGCTGATGCCCATAATCACCGGAAGCCGTGCGCCGATGCGGCCGAAAATGGGGAACAGCTGCAGCAGGGTGGCGATGGCGGTGATAATCAGGGCCGCCTGAATGAGAATGGTTTTGTCCGCCACGCTCAGGTTGCACACATCGCTGCCGGAGATGATGATGGCGGGGGTGATGACGCCCACCACGGCAGCAACCACGTGCTGCAGGCCCAGGGGGACGAGCTGTCCCGCAGGGGGAATTCCGTCGTAGGAAAAGACGCTTGCGGGGGCCTTCTGATTGGTTTTCATATTCTGATCTCTTCTTTCTTTATCAGCTGACGCTTACAGGGAGTTGGAGGAAGCGGCCTGCTCACAGTAGATGCAGCGGTATACCTTTTTGGCCGGGTCCGTCAGCTTGAATTCATGCACCAGCTCCTGCTCCACGGAGGTGATGCACCGGGGATTTTTGCACTTGATGACGCCGACAACCCGTTCCGGCAGGGCCAGACGCTGCCGCTGGGCAACCTTGCCGTCCCGGATGATGTTTACGGTGATGCCTGCATCCAGGTATCCCAGCACGTCGAAATTCAGGTCCATCAGGGTGCTGATCTTGATGATGTCCTTGCGGCCCATTTTGGTGCTCTCTGCGTTTTGAATCATGGCCACGGTGCAGTCCAGCTTGTCCAGCTTCAGCACTCTGTAGATTTCCATGCTCCGGCCCGCCGTGATGTGGTCCAGCACGATGCCGTCTTTAATCTGTCCGATGTTCATACCCTTACCTCCAGCATTTTCAGAATCAAAGCCATGCGCATATATTTGCCGTTTTTCACCTGGTCAAAGTAGTGTGCTCTGGGGTCCTGGTCCACGGCGACGCTGATCTCATTGACCCGGGGCAGGGGGTGCATGATGACCAGATCGGATTTGGCGGTTTCCAGCTTGTCCGGGGTGAGGATGTAGGTATCCTTCAGCCGGATGTAGTCCGCCTCGTTGAAGAACCGCTCCTTCTGCACCCGGGTCATATACAGCACGTCCAGCTTGGGCATGGCTTCCTCCATGCTCCGCACTTCCTCATAGGGGATGCCGGCAGGCTCCAGGGTGTCGGTGAGGATGTAGCGGGGCATCCGCAGCTCCTCCGGGGAAATAAAGACGAACTTCACGCCGTGATACCGGGCCATGGCCTGGACCAGGGAGTGAACGGTCCGTCCGAACTTCAGGTCGCCGCACAGACCGATGGTCAGATTTTCAAAGGTGTGCCGTTCCCGCCAGATGGTGAGCAGGTCCGCCAGGGTCTGGGTGGGATGGTTGTGCCCGCCGTCGCCTGCGTTGATAACGGGAACCCCGGCGGTCCGGGCGGCCACCACGGGAGCGCCCTCTTTGGGGTGGCGCATGGCGATGATGTCGGCGTAGCAGCCTACCACCCGCACGGTATCCGCCACGCTCTCGCCCTTGGCGGCAGAGGAGGAAGCGGCTTCGCTGAAGCCCAGGACAGAGCCGCCCAGTTCCAGCATGGCCGCCTCAAAGCTCAGGCGGGTGCGGGTGGAGGGCTCAAAGAACAGGGTTGCCAGTTTTTTCCGGCGGCAGCAGTCGGCATACTTATCCGGGTTGGCGATGATGTCCTCAGCAGTGGAAATCAGGCCGGTGATTTCCTCCTTGGACAGATCGGTGACGTTCATCAGATTCTGCATTTCACAATACCTCCGTTATACCATTGATGCTTCCAGAGGAGAGGACACACATATGCAACCTCCTCGGTTTCCACAGGGAAATGGCTGGATTCCGGCGCTTTTTGGACAGAAAAAACCCGGCTTTCAAATGTAATACTACATTGCAAAAGTCGGGAAAACGCCGGTATTCAAAGAAAGTGGTTCCAAAACGGAACCGGTAAAGGAAAAACAAAAGGGGAAAGCCGGTGCCAAACGGTTCTGCTGGTAGCGCATGCGGTACTCCTTCCCACTTGTGCCCCACAGCCGGGCAGCATCCGCTGTCATCCGTCGTGGAGGCGTGTTCCTGTCCTTCCTCATTCTGACAGATTGTATCATACGGGAAAATGTTTGTCAACAAAAAGATCGGGACCCATTTCAAAGAAAACCCGGGAGAAGCGCAGCTTCTCCCGGGGAACGGAAATGCTGGAATTTATCTCTGAATCCGGCCGGAGCCGTCGCCGCCGGCCAGCTTCTCCACCTCGGGGACGGTGACCATGTTGTAGTCTCCCCCAATGGAGTGCTTCAGTGCGGAGGCCGCCACAGCGAACTCCACCGCCTGCTGGGTGGTCTTGCCGTTGAGCAGGGAGTAGATCAGGCCGCCGCCGAAGCTGTCACCGCCGCCCACCCGGTCAACGATGTGCAGGTCGTACTTCTTGGAGAAGCAGTATTCGTCGCTGGCTACATCATAGAGCATAGCGGACCAGCCGTTGTCAAAGGCAGAGTGGCTCTCCCGCAGGGTGATGGCGACCTTTTCAAAGCCGAACTTGTCCGCCAGCTGCTTGGCCACGGACTTGTAGCCTTCATGGTTCAGCGTGCCGCCGTAGATGTCGGTGGCCTCGGCCTCAATGCCGAACACGTCTTTGGCATCCTCCTCGTTGGAGATGCACACGTCGATGTACTGAGCCAGCTCAGTCATGGCCTTGTTGGCCTCGGCACGGGTCCACAGCTTCCCCCGGTAGTTCAGGTCACAGGAGATTTTGATGCCCCGGGCCTTGGCGGCCTTACAGGCGTCCACGCACATCTGAACCACGTTGGGGCCCAGTGCGGGAGTGATGCCGGTGAAGTGGAACCACTCGGCGCCGTCGAAGATCTTGTCCCAGTCGAAGTCGCTGGGGGCAGCATCCTGGATGGCGGAATGAGCCCGGTCATAGATGCAGACACTGCCCCGCTGGGAGGCGCCCTTCTCGTTGAAGTAAATGCCCACACGGTCGCCGCCCCGGACGATCTTGGTGGTGTCCACGCCGTAGCGGCGCAGGGAGTTCACAGCAGCCTGCCCGATGGCGTGGGCGGGCAGCTTGGTGACAAAAGCCACGTCTACGCCGTAGTTGGCCAGGGACACGGCCACATTGGCCTCGCCGCCGCCGAAGGTGAATTCTACATGATCGCACTGGACAAACCGCTCATAGTTGTACGGCTGCAGGCGGAGCATCAGCTCGCCGAAGGTAATTACTTTAGCCATTCTTTTTAGCCTCCTTGAACACTTCTACAGACTTCTTGCACAGCTCGGTGATCTCATCCCACTTGCCCTCGGTGATGAGCTTGTCAGGGCACATGTAGGAACCGCCGCAGGCGGCAATCACGGGGCAGGCAGCGTACTCGGCCAGATTCTTCAGGCTGATGCCGCCGGTGGGCATGACCTTGAACATGGAGAAGGGAGCCGCCATGGCCTTGATCTTGGCCAGACCGCCGGACTGCTCGGCAGGGAAGAACTTGATCAGCTCCAGGCCCAGCTTATAAGCGGTGTGGTAGTCGGTGGGTGTGCTGCAGCCGGGGAAGCAGATGATGCCCTTGGACTGGCAGTACTTCACGATATCCGGGTCCAGGCCGGGGGTGACGATGAACTTGCCGCCGGCGGCAATGGTCTTGTCCACCTGCTCGGTGGTCAGCACGGTGCCGGCACCCACCAGCATATCGGGATGACGCTCCAGCATGATCCGCATGGCCTCGTCCGCACCGGCGGCACGGAAGGTGATTTCGGCCACAGGCACGCCGCCTGCGCACAGAGCATCGGACAGGGGACCTGCGTCCCGCTGGGGATTGGTCAGCTTGATCACCGGCACGACGCCGATTTCACAAAGCTTTTGCTGCATTTCATTCATAGTGAACTCCTCCAAACTAATCTAACCAGAAAGCTTGCAAACGGCAAACCTCTCATACCATAATGATACTGATAAATTCGGCAAAAATCAATTCAAATTCTGGACGTTTTATGGAAAAAACGGCAATGTATACAAAAATGTGATTTTTATTTCACTATATTATAAATTGATAACCGGGGAAAGACGTCTAAGACTTGTCGGATTCCGCCGCCAGCGTCAGCGTGGTTCCCGGATAGTAGTAGGCCAGAATTTCCTGCCAGCTGCTTCCCCGCACCGCCATGGCGTCGGCGCCGTACTGACTCATGCCCACCCGATGCCCATAGCCATGGGTGGTGATGACCAGCTGATTCCCCTCCGCCTGGATGGAGAAGCTGGTGGAAGGGAGATTCAAGAGACTGCGCAGCTGGGTGCCGCTGAAAAGCTGCCCGCCGATACAAACGGAAGCAATCCCGCCGCCTTCGGTGAAGGTGACGTCGGAGAACCATTGGTCCGGACTTTCAGACAGACTTAGGCCAAGGGCCTGCTGAAATGCCTCGGCTGTCAGGGTGAAGGTATCGGCGTAATGAACGGCGTCCTCTTCACCGGGGCTGTCCAGTGCCTGAAGATAGGGAAACGACACCCCCCAGACCGCTGCGGCGTCCTCCGTCCGTCCGCCGGAGCAGGAGAAGTAAGTTGCCTCGATCAGTTCCCCCTCATAAGTCAGGACATAGCCGGAGGTGGCGGCGACCGCCTGCTCCACCTTGGCCAGAGAGGTCATGGTTCCGCCCTGGCTGAGAAAGTCAGCAGGGTCAATGTATGCCTGACAGCAGGACGGCTGGGTGCAGACGCTGCCATCCCCATGCTTTCCGCCGGTGACGTAGGCTTTCCAGGCATAGGTTCTCGCCGCCACACTCTGGGCTTTCAGCGCCTCGGGCTCAAAATCTGCCGGCATTTCCGCCAACACCACCCCCACAAGGTACGCATCCAGATCCTGCTCCTCCACAATATCATCACGGCTGCGCACCAAAACGGGAAGAGGGACAGACTCCTCCTGTGACTGGGAAACCGTTGTGGGGAGCGTGACAGCCTGGACGTCCGGCTGACACAGCAGCTTAGCCGCAGCGTTGAACAGAAAGCCAGGCAGGATCAGCCCCATCAAGATGGCGGTCAGCAGATCGTTCAGAAATTCTTTCATGCACCATTCCTCCTGTAATAATAGCTTGCTGGTATGGTAACATGAACCAAGGTGGATATGCAGTCAGATTTCTGTGCCCGGAATCCCGGGAGAGGAGAAAGAAATCCCCGGATAGGCTTGACTTTTTTTCGGGGGCATGATAGAGTTAGACCAGGTTTTGGCAAAGATTTAATTAAGGTTTGACAAAGATTCGCTAAATTTTTCTGCTTGTATCCGGCGGAAGCGGGGATGGCCCTGCCGCCGTGGAATCGGATATGGCGAGTGCCTGTCGGTCCCACCAGGGAATCAGACGGGTTTTCTTTCGTATTTTTCCGGTTTTTCCGGTGAAATAAGAAAATGTGAAGGAGAGAACGAAATGCTTTTTTCAATCCTGCTGTTTGCCGTTGGACTGGTGCTGCTGATCAAAGGCGGCGACTGGTTTGTTGACGGCGCCACCGGTATTGCCCGCCGGTTCCATCTGCCGGACATTGTGGTGGGTGCCACGGTGGTGTCCATCGGTACCACGCTGCCCGAGGTGATGGTATCCGCCACCGGCGCCATGCTGGGCCAGGGCGCCATGGCATATGGCAATGCCATTGGCTCCATCATCTGCAACACGGCTCTGATCGCCGCCATCTCTGTTGCGGTGAATCCCGGCCCCGTGAACACCAAGTCCATGAAGATGCCGGTGCTGTTCTTCTTCGGCAGCGCAGCCATCTACTGTGTGGCTGCCTACCTCATGGGAGAGTTCACCCGTCTGATGGGTTTGGTGATGCTGGCGATTTTCGTGGTGTACCTGATTCTGACGGTCCGTCAAGGCCTGAAGAATCCGGAGGAGGCGGAGGAAGAGGAGGCGTCCGATGGCAAGCCCAGAACCTTCCTGCAGGATCTGGTCTGGCTGGTGGTTGGCGCGGCGCTGATTGCCGTGGGCGCCGACCTGCTGGTGGAGCACGGCACCATCATCGCCGTTGGCCTGGGCGTTCCCGAGACGGTTATCGCATTGACCTTCGTGGCTTTGGGCACCAGCCTGCCGGAGCTGGTCACCACCATTACCTCTCTGCGCAAGGGACACGCCTCCCTGGGCATCGGCAATGTCATCGGCGCCAATGTGTTCAACCTGGTGCTGGTATCCGGTGTGGCGGTTACCCTGGCTCCCTTTGAGGTGCCGGTTGGCAACCTGATTTTTGGCCACAACGCCTCTTTGGTGATGGACATTCCCATCATGCTGACGGTGATGCTGCTGCTGACCATGCCGGCGCTGGCCACCAAGAAGCTGCACCGCTGGCAGGGCATTGTGCTTCTGGCGATCTATGCGGCCTTCTGCGTCTGCCAGTTTGCCATGTGACTTTCCTGAATACCCCAATAAAAAACTCCGCTGAAAATTTTTCAGCGGAGTTTTCTTACTTGTCATCTTCTTCCGGCTCGGATGCGTAATAATCGGTATTCAGAATCAGGTTGTTCACCCGGATAAATTGCTGCACCTGCTGGCTGATTTGCGACTGGAACGCCGGGGCATCCACTTTTTCACTTGTGTCAATGGAGAAGAAGCGCTGAGTGCCGGCGCTGCAGGCAACATCCTCATAAATCCAGCTGCCGTCGGAGAAGGGAACAAAACCGTCATACCGGTCGTCAAAGGCGTCGTGACCGATGTAGGAATAGCCGCTGTCCACGCCCAAAAGGTTCAGGACGGTGGGAAGCAGATCCGAGGTGTTGAGAATCTTGTCCATCTCCACCGCTTCCAGACCCGGGCTCCAGATGAAGCAGGGCGTCTTTTCCAGAAGCAGCTTTTCCGTCACGCCGGAAAGCTGCATCAGTTCCGATTCGTTGTTATATCCGTAGGTGTAATGGTCGGTGACGGCGATGATGACGGTGTTTTCCAGTTCGCCGTGGGCTTCCAGCTCCGTGAGCATCCGGGCGAAAAAGTCGTCTACCAGCTTGGCCTTCAGATAGGCGCAGTCGGTTTCCTCGCTTCCGGTCAGACCTTTGAACTCCGGATACCGTTTCAGTCCCCAGTAACTGAGCACCTCGTTGTATTTGTAGCTCAGGTGGGCGGAGCGGGTAATAACGAAGTTCAGCTTCGGACCTTCCCGGAAGAAGCTGTCCGAGAGCTGCTCGTTGTCGAAAAGGAACTGATCGTCATACAGGCGGTCGTCCTTCAGATCGGACACATAGTCCTGGTAGGATATGTATTCCTCGTATCCCATGGCGGGGGAAAAAACGCCCCGGGAGTAGAAGGAGGGGTCGTTGTAGTGGTAGGTCAGTGCGGAATAACCCTCCCGGCGCAGGGTGTTGGCCAGGGACTGGTCAAAGTTGTTGGTGACGTAGTCGAAGGCGTACCCACCCTGACTGCTGAGGAAGGAGCCGGTGTTGATGCAGAACTCCGTGTTGAAGGTCCGCACGCCGCCGTAGCCCGGGGTATAGAACCGGGTGAAATTGATGCCTTCAGACATCAGCTTTTCCAGGGTGGGGGTATACTCGCCGATCATCCAGTCATCCATGGACTCCATCAGAACCAGGATGACGTTTTTCCCACTGAGCAGACCGGTCATTTCGTTTGCCTCCTGAGCAGGCTGTGCGTCGAAATAATCGTCCACGCTTTCAATGGCGTCTGCCTGGGCGCTGGCGTAGCCCGGGGAGAGGGGATAGAGGTAGTTGGCATAGAAATCCTTGACCCCAGTCTGATAGATGCCGCAGACCTGATAGAGCCGATGGGCGTTGAACATGTTCTCGTAGGCCGCTTCCGCCGACTGCATCCGGCCGTAGTCAGAGCCGGCGTAGAGGATGCTGCTGTCGCTGAGGAACACCGCCTGGGGCAGCAGACTGGCACAGACGATGGCGCAGACGGCGGCCGCACCGGAGATGACCCGGGGCTTCCATCCGTGGGACGGGACGGGATATTTCCACAGAATCAGGCCCCCCAGGGCGAAAAACAGGGGAATGCTGAGCCACCAAAGCAGGGGATATTGCAGAAGAACGTCCAGATAATCCGAGCCTTCCGAAGCGTAGCGAAAGTCGGAGAGCCAGATCATATCCCGGAACAGCAGAAAATACCCTGTCTGAACCAGGGCATAGAGCAAAAACAGGTAGTAGCAGATGCCGTAGCCGATCCGGGAGGCACGCCCGGGCAGAAGACGGACCAGTGCGGTCAACAGCACGGACCAGATCAGTCCGAAGGCCAGAGGCCACAGGGACGCCCAGGTGAGCTTGTCCGCACCCCAGGAGGCTGGGGATACAATGCGCTCTCCCTCCGGGGCGCACAGAAAGCAAAAGGCCAGCAATTCGATCAGAAAAAAGGAAACAGGCAGTGCGGCCAGGGGCAGGGGTTTGGAGAGAATCCGCTCCTTGCGCAGGTATTTACCGGATGATAGAACCATGCAGGGGAACTCCTTTTTGATAACTTCCGACCATTATAGCACAGAAAAGCCGGTCTGTACACGAGAAGATTTTTAATTTTTTTGTAAACTTTCGGGGAAGATCATCTCCGCACCCGGAAAGAACCGGGGAACATTCTCCGGAAAATTTGAATATTTCCCACAAAAATGCGTTTACCCTCTTGTAAATTCTTCCTAACTGACGTATACTGAATGGGTACTTTTTTCAAGGAAACCGGGAAGGCAGGGCCTTCCCAACCATATTTTCGAGCGAGGAGAGAGGGATTCTCAATGGAACTGATTACCGTTCGTGAGCTGTTCAAAAACACCGAAGCCTATGCCGGCAAGGAAGTCCGCATCGGCGGCTGGGTGCGAAACCGCCGTCCCAGCAAGCAGTTCGGTTTTATCGTCCTGAATGACGGCACCTATTTCACCCCCATTCAGGTGGTTTATAATGATACCCTGGAGAATTTCCAGGAAATTTCCAAAATCAACATTGGCGCTGCTCTGATTATCAAGGGTACCCTGGTGCTGACGCCGGACGCAAAGCAGCCCTTTGAACTTCAGGCCACGGAAATCCAGGTGGAGGGACCGTCCACCGGCGACTACCCCCTCCAGCCCAAGCGGCACTCCATGGAGTTCCTGCGCTCCATTTCCCATCTGCGGCCCCGGACCAATACCTTCCAGGCGGTGTTCCGTGTCCGCAGCCTGGCGGCCATGGCCATTCACCAGTTCTTTCAGGACCGGGACTTCGTCTATGTCCACACCCCGCTGATCACCGGCTCCGACTGTGAGGGCGCCGGCGAGATGTTCCAGGTCACCACCCTGGACCTGAACAACGTGCCTAAGACCGAGGACGGTAAGGTGGACTTCTCCCAGGATTTCTTCGGCAAGCCTACCAACCTGACCGTGTCCGGCCAGCTCAACGGCGAAACCTTTGCCATGGCCTTCCGGAACATCTACACCTTTGGCCCCACCTTCCGGGCAGAGAACTCCAACACCACCCGGCATGCCGCGGAATTCTGGATGATCGAGCCGGAGATTGCCTTTGCCGACCTGGACGACGATATGCGCCTGGCGGAGGATATGATCAAGTACATCATTTCCTACGTTCTGGAGCATGCTCCCGAGGAGATGGCCTTCTTCAACCAGTTTATGGACAAGGAACTGCTGGACCGGCTGAACGGCATCCTGAACAGCGACTTCGGCCGCATCACCTATACGGATGCCATCGCCCTGCTGGAGCCCCACAACGACCAGTTTGAGTATCCCGTCCACTGGGGCAGCGACCTGCAGACTGAGCATGAGCGTTACCTGACCGAGGTGGTGTTCAAGCGCCCGGTGTTCGTCACCGACTACCCCAAGGAGATCAAGGCCTTCTACATGAAGCTGAACCCCGACGGAAAGACCGTGGCGGCCATGGACTGCCTGGTGCCCGGTATCGGCGAGATCATCGGCGGCTCCCAGCGTGAGGATAACTACGAGGTGCTGAAGAACCGGATTGAAGAGCTGGGCATGAAGCCCGAGGATTATGCCTTCTATCTGGACCTGCGCAAGTACGGCTCCACCCGCCACGCAGGCTTCGGCCTGGGCTTTGAGCGGTGCGTCATGTACCTGACAGGCATCGGCAACATCCGCGACGCCATTCCCTTCCCCAGAACCGTGGGCAACTGCGACCTGTAAACAGCGGCATCCACCGACGAATCTGTCGGTGGATGCTTTTTGTCGTGAGATGCCGTTGTTTCCCATGATTCTGTTGGATTAAATCGGCGCAGAGAGGGCATGCCGGGACTGATTGGGACAGAGGCACATGCGGAACCGATTCTGCCGCAGGGAAGAGCGGCGCCGTCCTGCACATTGAGGATTATTCGTGCAGCTCCAGGGGCAGGCCGTCAGGGTCCGCAAAGAAGGTAAATTTCCTGCCGGAAAATTCATCCATCCGAACCGGCTCTACTGGAATTCCCATTGATGCCAGTTCGGCGGCGGTTCGCTCCACATCTGCAACCCGGAAGGCCAGGTGCCGCAGCCCGGCGGCCTCAGGACGGTTGACCCGCTTGGGAGGATTCTTAACACCGAAAATCTCCAGCTCCGTACTGTCATTGATCCGAAGGTCCAGCTTCCAATCCTGCTTCTCCGGACGGAAGTTCTCCCGGATTATAGGGAACCCAAGTTTATTCACATAAAAGTCCTTTGAGCGGGGATAGTCCGAGACGATAATGGCAATGTGGTGCACACAGGACAAATTCATGGCGTTTCTTCTCCTTCCAGAAAAAAGATGGTTTCCACCGGCTGTCCCAGGAGCCGAGCCAACTTCATTGCCAGCTCCAGGGTAGGATTATACTTGTTGTTCTCCATGGCGATGATGGTCTGGCGGCTGACGCCCAGGGCTTTGGCCAGATCTTCCTGCCGGAGCCCGGCTTGTTTTCTGAGCTGCCTCACAATGTTCTGCATAGGCCCTTACCTTGCCAGAGTCAGGCAGACCCCCAGCCACAGAAGCAGCACCGTGAGGATAACCGTCATCAATACGGCACGCAGGAAACGGTTGGGTTCCCGGTACTCTGCGTCACCGGAGACCATCTTCTGCCGGACCGCCAGCTGATAAAAGCTCTGTACGCTGACGCTAACGCATAGAATCAGACCGGGAAGCGGCTGGTATGCCGCCCCCTGCGCCAGGGTCCGCCAGCAGTTGTACAGTGTCCAGGCAGACAGCAGCAGCACTGCCGTCCGGTAACCCCAGACCATGGCGTGCAGATAAATGGATTTTTCCATTTCATCCATTTTTTTCATCTCTTTATCCTCCTGTTCGTGGTGTTTTGCATCGGCATAATGTTAAAGGTTCTTTATATTTCAATCATACACCATACCTTCTAAAATGTCAAGAACTTTTGACATATTTCTTTTGACAAAAGAGGGAGTCCCGGAAAGTATCTGAAATCCTCCGAATAGCCGTACAAACGTCAAGAAACTATGAACAAACATCGGATTGTTTGTAAACTTTAGCACTCTCACCTTGACAGCGCTAAAAATGGGTGCTATAATACAGGTGTTCCTTGAGAAAGGAACCCAACATTAACCGGTAACATAAATTCGACTACGTCCGACATTCTGCCAGACGCCCACGATAGATTGAATGGAGGAATGACGTATGTTGCCCAGCATTTTTGGAGAAAACCTGTTTGATGATTTCTTTACCGATCCCTTCGGCCTGATGCCCACCGTTCGGGGCAATGACCCGCTGTATGGCAAGCACGCCCGGAACATGATGAAGACCGATGTCCGGGAGCTGGAGAACACCTATGAGCTGGATATTGACCTGCCTGGCTTCAAGAAGGACGAGATTCAGGTGGACCTGAAGGAAGGCTACCTGACCATCAGCGCCTCCAAGGGCCTGGATAAGGACCAGCAGGACAAGGACGGCAATTACATCCGCCGGGAGCGTTACGCCGGCGTTTGCAGCCGGAGCTTCTATGTGGGGGATACCGTCCGTCCGGAGGACGTCTCTGCCAAGTATGAGGATGGCATCCTGCAGCTGTCCATCCCCAAGGCGGTGCAGCGGGAACTGCCTGAACGCACGTCCATCACAATCCTGTAATATCCACCCAAAACGGGAGACTTCCGATCGGAAGTCTCCCGTTTTTCTGTATGGCAGGAAGGGGGAGCGAGGCCGATTCAAACGGCCTTCTGTTGGCGGATGCGGCCTAT
>CASFNR010000025.1 GCA_949296115.1 uncultured Eubacteriales bacterium
TATACGGGTGGCTCTGACCACCGGAAAGGGTGGCTCCCGCAAAACGGAACGGTGGCTCTCACCACCCGGACCGGGTGCTCTCTGAGGCCGGAATATTCAATCGGTCACATGAAACTGACTGCCATTCGTGCCGATATTCTCAATGATCTGTATACCGCCCTGTCTGCGGACGGTCTGAACAAGAGAACAGGCGGCAAGCTGTCAAACAAAACCATTTTGGAGCATCACCGCCTGATTTCCACCGTTCTGGAACAGGCCGTCAAAGAAGGTCTAGTCCCCTTCAATGTAGCAGAACGGGCAGAATTGCCAAAGGCAACCCGGAAAGAAGTCAACTACTTCCAGCCGGAACAGGTGGAAGCCATCCGGGACGCCGCCGAAACTGAGCCCATCAAATGGAAAACCCTTGTGCATCTGTTCCTAGTGACGGGCGCAAGGCGTGGTGAAATATTGGGACTCAAATGGGCAAATGTGGACTTTGACGGGAACCGCATTTACATCTGCAACAATGTTCTGTATACGCCTGATCGTGGAATCTATGAGGACACACCCAAAACCGCCAAATCTATCCGCTATATCTCTTTGCCCAAAGAAACAATGTCCCTGCTTCGTGAATATCGTTTATCACAGCTTGAACAGCGTTTCGCTATGGGTGATCGTTGGCACAACCGGGATTTTGTTTTCACTCAGGAAAACGGCGAACCGATGCACCCGGACAGCGTGACCGATTGGCTCAATAAATTTTCCAAACGCCACGACCTTCCGCACATCAACGCCCACGCCTTCCGGCATACAATGGCATCCATTCTCTATTTCAACGGCGTTGACAGCATCTCCATTTCTAAGCGTTTAGGTCACGCCCAGCCGTCCACGACTACAAATATTTACGCCCATATCATCGAAGAAGCAGACAAGAAGAACGCCGATATTATAGCCGATGTATTCTTGAAAAAAGCCTGATTTTTATAGCTTGTTGAATTAAAGTTGAATTTTCGGGCAAAAGTCAAAAATCCGAAAATCCGAAAAAGTTCGGAAAATAAAGAAAAACCACCCGGAATCGGCTGATTCTAGGTGGTTTTTTTGGTTGCGGAGGCAGGACTCGAACCTGCGGCCTCCGGGTTATGAGCCCGACGAGCTTCCAACTGCTCTACTCCGCGATATTCAGTTCCTCTCGGTTACCGGGTTAGTATAGCACATCCCTGCGCCTTTGTCAAGCACTTCTTTTTGAAGGGCGTTGACTTTCCTCCGGCGGGGCACTATAATCATCCCATACGTCCAGTATCTCCCGGATTCGGAGGTTTATGCATGAAATCTTCTCTCGTTCGCACAGCCTTTCTCGATACGGTTCCGGTGATGACCGGCTACCTCTTTTTGGGCTTTGGGTTCGGCATTGCCCTGGAGCAGGCGGGCTACGGCCTGATCTGGGCTGCCGCCATGAGCCTGTTCATCTACGCCGGGTCCATGCAGTATGTGGCCATCGGTCTGCTCAGCAGCGGCGCCGGATTGCTTACCGCCGCTATGACCACCTTCCTGGTGAACGCCCGGCACTTGTTTTACGGTATCTCCATGGTGGACGCCTATAAGGGCGCCGGACGGAAAAAGCCCTACCTGATTTTCGCCCTCACCGATGAAACCTATTCCCTGGTCACCCACATTCCCCAGGGGGTGAACCGCCACGGCTACTGCCTGCTGGTGTCGGCGCTGGACCAGCTCTATTGGGTGACCGGGTCCGTCCTGGGCAGCATCGCCGGGTCCCTTCTGCCGGTGAATCTGGAGGGAATCGACTTTGTCCTCACCGCTCTGTTTGTCACCATTTTTGTGGAACAGTGGCTTACCACCAAGGACCATATCCCGGCCCTGACGGGGCTGGGGGTTACGGCGGTCTGTCTGCTGCTGTTCGGGGCGGAGATCTTCCTGATTCCTTCTATGCTGGCGATTGCCGCAGTACTCACAATGGGGAGCAAAACCGGAAGGAGGAACGCCCATGTTTGATTCTCATGCTGCCGCTCTGGTTGCGGTGATTGCGCTGGTTACCATTGTCCTCCGGTTCCTGCCATTCTGGGTTTTCGGAGAGAATCGGAAAACCCCGGACCTGCTGGCCTACCTAGGACGGGTGCTGCCTTGCGCCATTATGGGGATGCTGGTGATCTACTGCCTGAAGGACATCTCCCTCACAGCGGCTCCCTTCGGGCTGCCCCAGTTGATCAGCTGCGCCTTGGTGGCGGGGCTTCATGTTTGGAAGCGGAATACCCTGCTGAGCATCGCCGGTGGTACAGTCTGCTATATGCTTCTGATTCAATTTGTATTCGCATAGCCCCGGAAAGGGGAAAAACAACAAGAAACACCGGACGCAATCTGCGTCCGGTGTTTCAATTTCAGCAGCAGCAGAACATGCCCCGCCCGCCGCAGCAGAAAATATTGGCCAGATAACACAGGCACAGGCTGGTGCAGGGGTCGGCGCCCATGGTGAAGCCCCGGAAATTCCCCGCCGTCTGCCGGTAGGCAGCGCCCCCGTGCTCGATCTGATTCAGCACCTGCAGGTACTCCATATTGTCCGGCTCCATGCTCACCGCCCGGCGAATGTGCTCCAGTGCCGTCACCTGGTTGCCCAGGCCGTTGTTGGCCAGGGCGCTGAGGTAGTACCACCGGGCGTTGCGCTCAGGGCTGCTGCCCAGGGTGTTCAGGGCCTCCTGATACCGGCCGAACCGCAGGTACTGGTACGCCGCCTGCTGATACTGGTCCTCGGTCTGGCTGCCGCTGTAGCTCTGCTGACGGTAGCCCCCGAAGGGATCGTAATACCCGCCATAGCCGCCATAGCCGCCGTAACCGCCATACCCGCCGGCGCTGCCGTAGCCCCCGGCCTGCTGGGCCTTCTCCGGATTCTTGATCTGCTCATAGGCGGCGTTCACTTCCTGCATTTTCCGGGCGGCTTCCTTGTCGTCGGGATTCAGGTCCGGGTGATATTTCTTGGCCAGCCGCCGGTATGCCTGCTTGATTTCCTCATCGGTGGCATTGGGGCTTACCCCCAGCACTTTATAGGGATCGTCCATCATCTGCCGACTCCTCCGCCTTTCTTCTGTAATTCAGCCAAACACCACTGTAGAGAATGTTGTCCAGAATGCCCTTGTCCTGAACCAGGGGAAGCCGCTCAAAGCTGTCCGTGCAGCGGCCCATGGCCAGAATCAGGTATTCTTCCCACCGTTTCCAGTCTTTTTCCATGCCCATGGCCTGGAAGGGGTTGTATTTCCCCTGGCGCTTGTCCTTGTCGTAATCCACCGCCGCGTCCAGCAGGTAGATGAACCGCCCCAGGGCGAAGCCCATCTGGGCCAGGGTGGGGGCCCACAGATCCTGCTGATATGTAAGAATCTGGGCCATCAGCGCCCCAAAGACACCGGCGGGTTCGTCGGGATTGGGGCAATTCTCCTGCTCCAGCTGGTTCAGCCGCGCCACGGATTGGGCAATGGCCTCGCACTGCCGGGGATAGCGTTCCTTTACCTCCTCCAGGCGGCTGCCCAGAAGCTTTGCCAGCAGCCGGGAGGAGGCTTTGTGGTCATCCTGCCAGTCGTCCAGGCAGTTATAGTATGCCAGGGCCACGTTCATGTCCGCGGCATAGCGGACATACCGGTTGTCAATCCAGGGCCGCTTGGTTACGGGATGGAGCCAGCAGGCGTTTTTCCCGCCGGATTCCTCCGGCTCGTACAGGCTCATCAGCAGCAGGGCCAGAAAGGCCATATCGTAGCTCAGGCCCAGACGGGCGGCCTGGGAGGACTGGCAGCGAATCCGGCGGCAGATGCCGCAGTACACTGCGCCATAACGCTCCTGTTCCTGCTTTGACAGCTCCTTCCAACTGGCGGTTATATATCCGAACATGGGCAAAACTCCTTTTTATCCCCAAAAACCGGAGAAAATACGGTTTTTCTTTTCATCCTAAGAATAAACTGTGAACCAGTGGTAAACGGCAGAAAAATTTACAAAACCGCCATAGTTTTACCGTTCCGCCAGGTAACGGTTCAGTGCGCCGCCATAGAACATGATGGAAACGCAGCAGTACAGCCACAGCATGGCCAGGGCCACCGCATAGACCGAGCCGTATACGCTGGTCAGCCCGGCAAACCGCTCCACATAGATGGAATACAGGTCTGAAAAGATCAGCCAGCCCAGGGATGCCAGCAGGGCGCCGGGGAGACTGTCCCAGAACCGGTTGGGGCGGTTAGGCAGCACCATGAACATCAGGGTGAAGATTCCGGTCTGAATAAACAGCAGCAGGAAAAACCGAAGGTCCACCAGACTCAGCAAAAAACCCAGAAAAGGGGAAGACAGGCTTTGCAGCAGCCGCAGCAGCCCGGCGCTGAACACATGCAGGCCCAGGGTTAGCAGCAGTACCACCAGGAAGACAAAGGTGTACACCACGCTGATCAGCCGGGTGCGCACATAACCCCGGTCCTCCTGAACGCCGTAAATGGCGTTCAGCCCGGTGAGCAGGCCGTAGATGCCCCGACTGGCGGACCAAAGGGCAGTAACGGCGGACAGCCCCAGGGCAGCCCCGGAGGTGTTGTCGTAGGTGATGAGAATCAGTTCCTCCGCCGGGGACAGCAATACCTCAGGGAGGATGCCCTGCAGCATCTCTCCCAGCCGCTCCACCTCCAGCGGGGTGTATTGCAGCAGGCCCAGCAGAAGCAGCAGGGCGGGAAACACCGCCAGCACAATGAAGTAGCATGCATTGGCGGCATAGACCGGAATGTGCAGCCCGGCAACAGTCCGGGCCAGATGGACGGTCCTGCCAATCAGACCGCCCCGGGGAAACTCCCGCATGGAATTTCCTCCTTTCCCTCCGGCGGACAGGCAGCGCCGGATACCGCTAGTTTACCCGGCTCCGGCGGGCCTTTATCCGCAAAAACAGTCTGCCCGCTGCCCTTGGGGCAGCGGGCGGGAACAGCAGACTTATTCCGCAGCGATCAGGTAGTAGTAAACCGGCTGGCCGCCGCTGAGCAGGTTCACATCGGCGTTGGGGCAAATGTCGGCGAAGATGTCCGCCGCCTTCTGGGCGTGCTTTTCCTTCACATCGGCGCCGTAGTAGATGGTGACATATTCCTTGCCGTCGTCCCGGACTTTCTCCGCCAGGGACCGGAGCAGCACCTTGATGTCCTGGCTGGTGCCGAAGAGCTGGCTGCCATACAGGGCCAGATAGTCGCCCTCGTGGATGTCGTAGCCGTCAAAATCGGAGTTCCGGGCGGCGTAGGTGATCTGCATGGTGTCCACGGTGCCCAGGGCCTGGGTCATGGTCTCGGTATTCTCCTCCACGGTGCCCTCGGGGTTGAAGTTCAGCATGGCGGTGACGCCCTGGGGAACGGTCTTGGAGGGGATGACCACCACGTTCTTGGGGGTCAGGTCGTTGACCTGCTCCGCCGCCATGATGATGTTCTTGTTGTTGGGCAGGACAAACACGGTCTCCGCGGGAACCCGGTTCACCGCCTCCAGGATGTCCTGGGTGCTGGGGTTCATGGTCTGGCCGCCGGAGATGATGGCATCCACGCCCAGATTGGTGAACACGTCCGCCAGACCGGCGCCGGCGCAGACGGATACCGCACCCAGAGGCTTCTCCGGCTCGGCAATCTTAGGAGCCAGTTCGTTCTCGGACATGACCTTCTCTGTGTGCTGCAGGCGCATGTTCTCGATCTTCACGGTGACGAAGGAGCCGTACTTCACCGCTTCGCTCAGGGCGGCGCCGGGGTCGTTGGTATGGACGTGGACCTTGATGATCTCGTCGTCGTCCACCAGTACCAGACTATCGCCCAGACCGTTCAGAAATGCCCGCAGGGTTTCGGGATCATTGTCGTTTTCCCGGTCGATGATGAATTCCGTGCAGTAGGCGAAGGTGATGTCGCCGGTGTCGAACTCGCCGAAGTCGGCGGCGTCCTTCACCTGGACAGCCTCGCCGCCCTCGGGAATCACCACATCCTCCCCCTGGAGGGAGGACATCATGGCCTCCAGCGCCACCAGCCAGCCCTTGCCGCCGGCGTCCACCACACCGGCCTTCTTCAGCACCGGGTTCTGGTTCACGGTGTTGGCCAGGGCCACCTTGGCCTCGGCAATGGCAGCGGCCTGGACGAACTCAATGTGGTTGTTCTCCTGGGCGGCCTCGGCGGCCTTGGCGGCAGCCAGGCGGGCCACGGTGAGGATGGTGCCCTCGGCGGGCTTCATAACCGCCTTGTAAGCGGCGTCCACGCCCTCCTGAAGGGCCATGGCCCACAGCACGCCGTCGCTGGTCTCGGTGCCCTTGAGTCTCTTGGAGATGCCCCGCAGCAGCAGAGACAGAATCACGCCGGAGTTGCCCCGGGCGCCCCGGAGCATGGCGGAGGCGGCAATTTTGGCGGCGGAGCCCAGATCCGGGTCCTCGGCCTTGCGCAGATCCCCGGCGGCGGCGTTGATGGTCATGGACATATTGGTGCCGGTGTCACCGTCAGGCACAGGGAACACGTTCAGTTCGTTCAGCGCCTGCTTGTTCATTTCAATGGCGGCGGCTGCGCTGATCAGCATTCTGCGAAAATCAGCGCCGTTGATGATTTGCTTCAATTTCATTCCCTCCGAATTCTCAACCGATCACCATGGAATCGATATAGACATTGACGGCCCGGACTTCGGTGCCGGTGCACTGGGTCACCACGTATTTGACTTCGGAAATAATGGATGCGCCCACCGCATTCAGGTTCACGTTGTTGTCCACCATGATGTGCAGGTCGATGGAAATGGAGTTGTCCTCATGGAAGTGTACCCGGACGCCCTTGCCCACAGATTCCTTGCGCAGCAGGTGGTAGACGCCGTCCTTGACGCTCCGGGCAGCCATGCCTTTCACGCCGAAGCAGTTGGTGGCGGCGGTGCCCACAATATCGGTATAGACGTTGGTGCTGACGTTGATGCTGCCGTTTTCGTTTTCGTGACGGATCATAGTTCAGACCTCCTTGTAGTTTGGATAAAAGGGGGGATGCTGCTCAGACCATGCTGGCTTCCCAGCAGTCCGGGGCAGTCAGTCCCATCATCTTGACAATGGTGGGAGCCACGTTGGCCAGACCGTAGGCGCCGTCCTTGATAACCCAGTCGTGGTCCCTGTCGTAGATGATGAAGGGAACCGGGTTCAGGGAGTGGGCGGTGCGCACGGAAGTCTTGCCCTTCTTGGTTTCGGTCATCTGGTCGGCGTTGCCATGGTCGGCGGTGACCAGCAGGGTGTAGCCGTACTGGTCGGCGGCTTCCATAATGGCCTTCAGGCCGCTGTCCACGCACTCCATGGCATAGACCACCGCTTCCATCACGCCGGTGTGGCCCACCATGTCGCCGTTGGGATAGTTGCAGCGCAGGAACTGGAACTGCTTGGAGGCCATGTTCTGCACCATCTTCTCGGTGATTTCCTTGGACTTCATGGCGGGCGCCTGCTCGAAGGGAATCACATCGGAGGGGATTTCCTCGTACACTTCCAGGTTTTCGTCCACCTTGCCGGAGCGGTTGCCGTTCCAGAAGTAGGTCACATGGCCGTATTTCTGGGTTTCGGACAGGGCATACTCGTGGATGCCCGCCTTGCACAGCACCTCGGTGAGGGTGTTGGTGATGACGGGGGGCTGGACCAGATAGTGCTCCGGGATGTTCAGGTCTCCGTCATACTGGAGCATGCCAGCAAACTTCACGCCGGTGTAGTCCCCCCGGTCAAACTTGTCGAAGTCCTTCCGGTCGAAGGCCAGGGAGATCTCCTGAGCCCGGTCGCCCCGGAAGTTGAAGAGGATCACGCTGTCGCCGTTGGCGATGGTGGCCACGGGCTTTCCATCCCGGGCAATCACAAAGGCGGGCAGGTCCTGGTCGATGCAGCCGGTCTCGGCCCGATAGGTTTCAATGGCCTCCTTGGCAGACGCAAACATCCGGCCCTGACCCTGGACGTGGGTTCTCCAGCCCTTTTCCACCATGGCCCAGTTGGCTTCGTACCGGTCCATGGTCACCTGCATCCGGCCGCCGCCGGAGGCGATGGCATAGTCGCAGCCCGGGGTATTCAGCTCCGCCAGAACAGCTTCCAGCTGGTCCACATATTCCAGGGCGGAGGTGGCGGGCACGTCACGGCCGTCCAGCAGGATGTGGCAGTAGGCCCTCTTCACGCCTTCCTTGTGGGCCTGGCGCAGCAGGGCAATCAGGTGATGGATGTTGGAATGGACGTTGCCGTCGGACAGCAGGCCCAAAAAATGCATGGCCTTGCCGGACAGGGCGTTGGCCACCAGATCCTTCCAGGTTTCGGAGGCGTACAGAGCGCCGTTCTCAATGGACTCTCCCACCAGCTTGGCGCCCTGGGAGTAGACCTGACCGCAGCCCAGAGCGTTGTGGCCAACCTCAGAGTTGCCCATGTCATCATCGCTGGGCAGGCCGACGGCAGTGCCGTGGGCTTTCAGATAGGTGTGGGGGCAGGTGGCCAGCAGGTGATCCAGGGTGGGGGTCTTGGCCACGGCCACGGCATCGCCGCTGCCGCCGTCGCCCTTGCCGACGCCGTCCATAATTACCAGAACAATGGGTTTTTCCATAAATGTATCCCTCCAAAATACCAGTATGCAGGCATAGTTTTGCAGTCTATAGTTCGTATTATTTTACATCATTTTTTCCAAACTTACAACTGTTTTTTTATTTTTTCCGTTCCAAACAAAAAAGCTTCCGGGAAATCACCGGAATGGGTGATTTTCCCGGAAGTTGTTAAAAATGTTTGAATCAGCGGGAATATTTTCCGCCTTTGTGCCGGGCGCTCCGGACGGCCAGGGCGCCGACGAGCAGCACGGTGAGCACTGCCACCACAATGACCACGCCAATCCAGCCGTCGCCGCCCACCTTCTCTACCAGTGTGGGCTCGGTGGTTTCCGTGGGCGGCTGGGTCTGGGGCTGGGTTTCCGGCAGGGTGGCGGGAACGGTGGGGGCCTGGGTTGTTGGCACCGTTGTGGGTGCAGTCGTGGGTGCGGTCGTCGGTTCCGTGGTGGGTGCGGTGGTGGGCGCCGTGGTGGGAGCGGTTGTGGGCGCTGTGGTGGGGGCCGTGGTGGCTTGGGTTTCCGTGGGCTTGGATTCCGGAATGGGTTCCCCGTCGGAGCCCATCTTCAGGATGTTCAGCCGTCCGCCAAAGTTGGTCACCAGCTCATCCACAGCGGTCTGGGGCCAGGGGTTGTCGATGGGATAGTAGATGGTGATGTTGTTGCCGTTCCACAGACAGTTGCCCCGGAAGGAGGGCATGCCGCCGTCGCAGTAAACCGTCACCAGGTTGGAGCAGTCCATGAAGGACTCCGGCCCGAACAGCCGGAAGGTGGCGGGCAGGTGAATGCTGGTCAGACCGTCGCAGTTGTAGAAGGCCCGCTGGCCCACTTCCCGCATGGAACTGCCGAAATCCACGGATTTCAGATTGGAAAATTCGGAGAAGGCGTTTTCTCCCACTTTGGTCACGCCGCCGGTAAAGACAACCTTCTCAATGTCGCTGCGGTAGGCCTCCCAGGGGCAGCCGGAATCCATATCCCCGCTGCCGGAGATGGTCAAAGTGCTGCCTTCCAGGGTCCAGGTCAGCCCATCGCCGCATTCCCCGCTGGCGGCGGCGGTTTCCGAGGCGGCGGCGGGCAGTACCGCAAAGGCCAGCAGCAGGGCGGCCAGCAGGATGGAAACGATCTTTTTCATGGGAATATCTCCTTTCTATGCTCCGTCCGGGGGACGGAATGGTCAGTTCATGGTGCCCTCGGCCCGGCGGAACAGGGTTCCGATCCGGCGGCGCAGGGCGGCAGCTTCCGGGGCGTCCGACTGGCCCCAGGTTTCAATCCACTCCACCGACGCCTGCTGGGCGTCCTTCAGGGTCTGCAGATCCCCGCTGAGATCCCCCACCCGGAAGGCGGGCAGGCCGGACTGCCGGGCGCCGAAGAAGTCCCCCGGACCCCGGAGCTTCAGGTCCTCCTCGGCAATGCGGAAGCCATCGGTGGTTTTGCACAGGGCCTTCAGCCGCTGGAGGGTGTCGGGGTTGCGGTTGTGGGTGGTGAGAATGCAGTAGCTTTTGGCTTTGCCCCGGCCCACCCGGCCCCGGAGCTGGTGCAGCTGGGACAGGCCGAACCGGTCGGCGTCCTCAACAATCATCAAGGTGGCATTGGGGACGTCCACCCCCACTTCAATCACGGTGGTGGCCACCAGCACATCCGCCTCTCCCCGGGCGAAGGACGCCATGGCGGATTCCTTTTCCGCCGGCTTCATCTGTCCGTGGAGCAGGGCGACCCGCAGGTCGGGGAACACCGTCTGCTGCAAAGTTTCCGCCCAGGCGGCGGCTGCCTTCACCCCCAGGTCCTGATTTTCCTCCACCGCCGGACAGACGATGAAGCACTGATTGCCGGCGCTGACCTGCTTGCGGACAAAGGCATTGATCCGGGGACGGTAGCTCTCTCCCACCAGGAAGGTCTCCACCGGCTCCCGGCCGGGAGGCAGCTCGTCCAGAATGGACACCTCCAGGTCGCCGTAGAGGAGCAATGCCAGAGTCCGGGGAATGGGGGTGGCGGACATCACCAGCACATGGGGGTCCGCCCCCTTGGCCCCCAGCCGGGAGCGCTGGGCCACGCCGAAGCGGTGCTGTTCGTCGGCAATCACCAGCCCCAGCCGGGAAAACCGGGTGGAATCGGTGAGCAGGGCGTGGGTGCCCACCGCTACCTGTATGTCTCCGGTTTCCAGCTGCTCCCGGATGTCCCGTTTCTCTTTGGGGGTCATGGAGCCGGTGAGCAGTCCCACCCGGATGCCCAGGGGGTCAAAGAGTCTGCCCAGAGAGGCGGCGTGCTGCTCCGCCAGAATTTCCGTGGGGGCCATCAGCGCAGTCTGGAAGCCGCTCCGGGCGGCGGCGAAGGCGGCAGCTGCCGCCACCATGGTCTTGCCGCTGCCCACGTCTCCCTGGACCAGCCGGTTCATGGGCCGGCCCGCCTGAAAGTCTGCCAGGATTTCCCCGATGGCCCGCTTCTGGGCCTCGGTGAGGGCAAAGGGCAGGGCATGGTAAAAGGGCTCCATGTCAACTTCCGGGTAGGGGGACACCTGCTTCTCCGCCCGGGCGGCCCGCATCAGGGACAGCCCGGCAGAAAAGACGAAGAATTCTTCAAAGACCATCCGCTTTTTGGCCTGGGCGGCTTCCTCCATGGACCGGGGCTGGTGAATGGCCCGGTAGGCGGTCTGGGCCGGGAGAATGCCGTATTTCTGCCGGAGCGGTTCCGGCAGGACTTCCTCCGGCGGGTCGCAGATGGCCAGGGCCTGCCGCACGGCCCGGAGCACGGCGGCATTGTTCAGTCCGGCGGTGAGGGGGTAGATGGGCAGAATCTGCCGGGTGGTCACCCCGGGACTGTCCGCCGGTTCAAACACCGGGTTGGTCATCTGGTAGCCGATGAAGTCTCCGGTGACCGCCCCGTAAAAGACGTACTCCGTGCCGTATTGCAGCTGCTGGGCGGCGAAGGGGGAATTGAAGAAGGTCAGGTTCAGCCGCCCGGTGGCGTCGGCCACGGTGACCTTGGTCAGGTCCAGCCCCTTGCGGATGTGGGCGGTCCGGGGGGTATTCATCACCGTGGCCCGGAAACAGGCGGGTACATCCGCCTGGAGCTGCTCAATGGTCACCAGCCGGGTCCGGTCGTCGTATCCCCGGGGGAAGTGGCAGATCAGGTCCTCCAGGGTGAAGATATTCAGATTGGCGAACTGCTTCGCCCGGGCGGGGCCGATGCCCCGGAGCAGGGTGATGGGATCGGATAATCTGGCCATGGCTGTCACCTCCCGCACGTTTTCTTCATTATACGAAAAAGCGCCGGGTAAAGCAACGACAATGTGTAAACTCTTTGCCCGCCCGGGCATGAAAAAACTCCCTCCGGCAAATCGGGAGGGAGATATTTTCAGAGAAATCAGGCCAGCTTGTTCAGCTTCAGGGTCATGCTACTCTTCTTGCGGGCAGCGTTGTTCTTGTGCAGAAGGCCCTTGATGACAGCCTGGTCAACAGCCTTGACAGCCTGCACGTAAGCAGCCTGGGCGTTGGCCTTGTCACCGGACACCAGAGCGGCGTCGAACTTCTTCAGGTTGGTCTTCAGCGCAGACTTCTCGGCCTTGTTCTTCTCATAAGCAAGCTTGGAAGAAATGACATCCTTCTTAGAGGACTTGATGTTGGGCATGTGTTCCACCTCCTTGCGTTCATAGTCCATACAGGAAAGTATTATAGCGGGTTTGGCGGACAAAATCAACCCTTTTTTCAAAAAATTTTACCGATTTGCGGTGCGGCGGGGAAATGCGCCTCTGTTCCGGAAATGCCTGGGAAGGGGAATCCTTGTCAAGGGGGGATTTTTTGGACAGATTCACCCTGGTGGTAAAAACCACGACAGGTGAAAAAGTGGGGAATTCGTCGAATTTCGCCGCAGAATTTTATGTAAACTAAAAATGAATATCCACAACGAAAAAATCCTGTGGATAACTCCTGTGGAAAAACCTGTGCAGATTGTGGAAAACTCAGAGTTATCAACAGGTATTGCCCTGATTTTCCCTGTGGAGAAGGGGTGTGGAGAACTGTGCATAGTGGTGTGCATAGAGGGTGCATTCCCGGCAGACGGGGCGTGTTACGTCACCAAAAGCAGGAAACCGGTTCCCATCAAAACAGGGAGAAAAAGTTTACAAATTGTAAAAAAGCGCTGTCACTTTTTGTATCCCTTTGAACAGACCGTTAAAAATTTGTGAAAACCGCCCAAAATCCGGAGGCCGGTGCGCCTGACCCGGACCGGGGGCGTTTCCGGGAATTGACGGCCCGGTGGGAACGTGCTACAGTAAGGAAAAATGGCTCCGGCCGGGAAAGAAGGAAACTATTGATGACGGATATGATGGTGGGCACGCCCCGCTCCCACCTGTGGCGCTATGCCCTGCCCCTGCTCCTGGGGAACTGGCTCCAGCTGAGCTACAACGCGGTGGACTCCATCATTGCCGGGCGGTTCATCGGCCGGGACGCCCTGGCGGCGGAGGGCATCGCCGGTCCGGTGATGAATCTGGTGATCCTGGCCATCACCGGCCTGTGCATCGGCTCCGGCATTCTCATGAGCGAGGCCTTCGGCGCCAAGGACTATCCCCGGCTGCGCAAGGCACTGGCCAATACCCTGCTGCTGGGCATGGCAATGTGCCTGCTGGCGGCGGGGGCGGGCATTGTCCTGGCCCCCCGGATTCTCCGGTGGCTGGCGGTTCCGGCGGATATTTATGAGATTACCGGCACCTACCTGCGCATCACCTTCCTGGGGGCCCCCTTCACCTTCTGCTACAACGCCCTGGCGGCGGCGCTGAAAAGCGTGGGAGACTCCAAAACGCCCCTGAAGTTCCTGGCCTTCTCCGCCATTGTCAACGCCCTGCTGGACCTGTGGTTTCTGGGGGTCCTGGGCTACGGCATTGTGTGCAGCGCCGCCACCACGGTGGTTGCCGAGGGACTGTGTGCGGTGCTGGCGGTGGGGTACCTGCTGCGCCGGGTGCCGGAGCTGTGCCCGGAGAAAGGCCACTGGCGGCCCGAGGGCGCGCTGATGAAGCGGATTCTGGCCTACGGCGGTCCCAGCGCCCTCCAGCAGGCCATTCAGCCGGTGTGCAAGGTGCTGATTCAGGGCCAGGTGAATGCCCTGGGCATCAACTCCATCGCCGCCTTCAACGCTGTGACCCGGGCGGATGACTTTGCCTGCATTCCCGAGCAGAGCATCTCCTCCGCCATCTCCACCTACATCGCCCAGAACCGGGGGGCGGAAAAGCCGGAGCGGATCCGTACCGGCTTCCGGGCGGGCATCCGGCTGGAGATTGGCTACTGGGTGCTCATCGGCACGGTGGTGGCCCTGTTCCGGCAGCCCATGGTGGGACTGTTCGTCACCGGGGAAGGCACCCGGGAGGTCATTGCCCTGGGCAGTCAATACCTGGGGTATATGGCGGTGTTCTACCTGTGGCCTGCCCTGACCAACGGGTTTCAGGGCTTCTTCCGGGGGATGGGGAAGGTGTACACCACCATGCTGGGAACCCTGATCCAGGCTTCCATCCGCACGCTCTGCACCTGCCTGCTGGCGCCCCGGATGGGAATCTCCGGGGTGGCGCTGGCCTGCGCCATTGGCTGGAGCGCCATGCTGCTCTTCGAGATTCCCTATTATTTCTACACCTGCCGAAAGCGGGGACTGCACCGGGCGTAATCGAGAAGAACTGCCAAAAAGCTGGAAAAAACCGTTCACAAATTTGTCGTTTTTTGTTTTCAAATCCGTTATGCACCGTTCAAAACCCCATTGTACCCTAATAACAGAAAGGTTGCGGAAGCCGTGAGCCGCTCCTTTCGAACTCCGTAGATCCTCTTTTCTACCTCTCTTCTTTCCAAACCCTTTTGCGGAAACCCCGGCGCCTACCCCGGCGCCGGGGTTTTTCCGCTTTTTTCAGAAAATGCCCCCGCCGGATTTTCCGGCGGGGGCGTTGTGCTGTTTGGGAAAACTCAGCCGTTGCGCACTTCCATGAACAGGCTTTCCATATACCGGGAGGTGTCCTCCGGCAGGTAGTCAAAGCTGGTGGCGTTGGTCAGCGCTTCCTGGCTGGGGTAGGCGATTTCATCGGCGGCCAGCTCCGGGTCCAGGTACTCCTTGGAGGCGGATGCGGGAACGCTGTAGCCCAGGTAATCCATATTGGCGGCGCTGATCTCCGGGTCGCACAGGAAGTTGATGAACAGCTCGGCGGCCTCCTTCTCCTGGCAGCAGGTGGGGATGCACATGGCGTCAATGAACATATTGAAGCCCTGATCCTCCGGACGATAGAAGGCCAGGTCCGGGTTCTCCTCCACCATGGTCAGGAAATCCCCGGCGTAGTAGGGGGCAATCCAGGCCTCCTCATTCTCCATGGCGTCGAAGATCTGATCCATGACGTACTGCTGCACCACGGGCTTCTGCTCCGCCAGCTTGTCGGCGCATGCCTGGAGCTGGGCCTCGTCGGTGGTGTTCACGTCGTAGCCCAGCAGGTACTGGGCGATGCCGAAGGCGTCCCGGGAGTTGTCAAACATCAGGATTTTTCCGGCGTACTTCTCGTTCCACAGCAGCTCCCAGCCGGTGACGTCGGCCTCGTCCACATATTTGGTGTTGTAGATGATGCCCACGGTGCCCCAGGTGTAGGGTACGGAATACTTGTTCTCCGGATCGTAGGAGGTATTGCGGAAGGACTCGTCAATATACTGATAGTTGGGAATGTTGTCGAAGTTCAGCTCCAGAAGCATGCCCTCCTGCCGCATCCGGCCGATCATATAGTCCGAGGGGATGATCACGTCCACGGTAATGCCGCCGTTGGACAGCTTGGAGTACATGATCTCGTTGGAGTCGTAGGTGGAATACTTCACCTCAATGTTGGGGTAGGCCTCCTCAAAGGCGGCAATCACATCCAGGGAGTCGTCGTCCCCTTCGGAAATGTACTGGCCCCAGTTGTAAACATACAGGGTGGTTTTCTCCTGGCCGCCGCAGCCTGCCAGGGCGGCGCCGCAGCCCAGAATCAGGCACACCGCCAGAATCGCCGAAATGATCTTTTTCATTGCGTTTTCTCCTTTCACAAACCCGCTGACCGGGTATGGGCTTTCTTTTTGTCGGTGTAGAGCTGGATGACGTTCATGGCGATCATCAGCGCCAGAATCATCAGGAACAGCAGGGTGAACATGGCGTAGATTTTGGGCTGGAGGGGTTTCTTGGTGTAGGAGTAGATCTCCACCGGCAACGTGACAAAATCCAGTCCGCTGACGAAATAGCTGATAACGAAATCATCCAGACTCATGGTGAAGGCCATGATGGCCCCGGAGACGATGCCCGGCATGATCTCATACAGGGTGACCCGGAAGAAGGCCTGCACCGGGGTGCAGCCCAGGTCCATGGCCGCATCCGTCAGGGAGGCGTCCATCTGCTTGAGCTTGGGCATGACATTGAGAATCACGTAAGGCAGGTTGAAGGTGATGTGGGCAATCAGCAGGGTCCAGAAGGTCAGGCTGTTGCGCTGGCCCAGGAGCCGGGTGCCCACGAACACGAACAGCAGGGACAGGGAAACGCCGGTGACGATGTCCGGATTGGTCATGGGGATGTTGGTCAGGGTCATAGCGGTTTTCCGCAGGCGGGGGTTCAGATTATGAATGCCCACCGCAGCCACGGTGCCGAACACAGTCGCCGCAGCGCTGGCCAGCACCGAGATAATCAGGGAGTTGCGCAGAAGCTCCAGCAGGCTGCTGTCCTGAAACAGCCGGCTGTACTGCCGGAGGGTAAAGCCCTCGAATTCGGTGATGTCCTTGCCGGTGTTGAAGGAGGCCACCACCAGCACCACCATGGGGATATAGAGAAAGACGAAAATCAGGATGGTCAGGACCCGGTTTGTCCGCTTCATACCACCACGCCTCCTTCCTCCTGGTCACCGCCGAAGCGGTTGAGTATGCTGGTGCACACCAGAACCAGCAGCATCAGCACCAGACTCAGGGCAGCGCCCAGATTGGGGTTGTTGCCCTGCTTGAACTGCCGCTCAATCACATCGCCGATGAGCACCGTATCGGTGCCGCCCAGCTTCTGGGAAATATAGAAGGTGGACACCGAGGGGACAAACACCATGGTCATGCCGGAGAGGATGCCCGGCACGGACAGGGGCAGCACCACCCGGGAGAAAACCTGCACCCCGTTGCAGCCTAAGTCCTCCGCCGCCTCAATGAGCCGGGGATCGATCTTCACGATGGTGGCGTACAGGGGCAGAATCATATAGGGCAGGTAGTTATAGACCATGCCCAGAATCACCGCCCCGGGGGTGCGGATCAGGGTCAGGGGGCCGATACCGATTTTCCCCAGCAGGGTATTGATGATGCCGGTATCCTGGAGCAGGCCCACCCAGGCCAGGGTCCGCAGCAGAAAGCTCATGCACATGGGCAGCATCACCAGCATATACAGGAACTTCTGGGCGAAGGGGCCGCAGTGGGCAATGAAATAGGCCACCGGGTATCCCAGAACCAGGCAGATGCAGGCGGACACCAGGGAATAGACAATGGACTGCCACAGCACCGGCAGGTACATTCCCAGATTCGCCAGATTTCCCAGGGAGAAGGCCCCGGTGGAGGGGTCGGTCAGGGCATAGTAGGCCACCACCCCCAGGGGAATCAGGGTAAAGACCACCATCCACACCAGGTAGGGGGCGCTGAGCAGCACGGCGTTATTCTTCTTCATCCTCAGCATCCTCCGTCAGCTCGTCATACTCGGCAGAGTAGGAGCTGTAGTCGCCGAACATGCCGGAGTATTCACTCTTATGCATGATATGGATGTCCTCGGGATTCAGCCGGATGCCGATGACCGCCCCAACGGGCTGGTAGTCGGTGGTCTGAATCAGCCATTTGAAACCCTTGAACTCCACGATGATGTCGTAGTTCAATCCCTTGAAGGTAACGGAGGTGACGGTGCCCACCAGATGGCCCTGGGCCTGGGGCACGATGTCGATGTCCTCGGGGCGGATGACCACGTCCACATTTTCGTTGGGGGCGAAGCCCTTGTCCACGCAGTCAAACACCCGGCCGAAGAACCGGACATGATAATCCGACAGCATGACGCCGTCGAGAATGTTGCTTTCGCCGATGAAGTCCGCCACGAAGGCGTTTTTCGGCTCATTATAGATATCCTCAGGTCTGCCGATCTGCTGAATCCGGCCCTTGTCCATCACCACCACGGTGTCGGACATGGACAGGGCCTCCTCCTGGTCGTGGGTCACATAGATGAAGGTGATGCCCGTGGCCTGCTGAATCCGCTTCAGCTCGTTCTGCATATCCTTGCGCAGCCGCAGGTCCAGAGCCGCCAGCGGCTCATCCAGCAGCAGCACCTTGGGCCGGTTCACCAGGGCCCGGGCGATGGCAACCCGCTGCTGCTGTCCGCCGGACAGGCTGTCCACCCGCCGGTTTTCGTAGCCCTTCAGGCTGACGGTTTCCAGCATCTCGGTGACCCGGCGCTGGATTTCGTCCTTGGGCACCTTGGCCACCTTCAGGCCGAAGGCCACGTTGTCATAGACATCCAGATGGGGAAACAGGGCGTAGCGCTGGAACACGGTGTTGACCTGCCGCTGGTAAGGGGGCAGATCGTTGACCACCTTGCCGTCAAAAATCACCTTGCCGGAGGTGGGGGTGAGAAACCCGCCGATGATCCGCAGGGTGGTGGTTTTGCCGCAGCCGGAGGGGCCCAGCAGCGTGAGGAATTCATGGTCGTTGAAGTAAAGATTGATGCCGTCGAGAATACGCTCCCCGTCGAACTCCATGGTCAGATCCTGGAGCCGGATGAGTTCCTTGGACATTATCCTCCCCCGTTTCTTTTGCAAAATTCGTCATAAACAGACAGTATAACTATACCGCATATTTTCCGCTTGTCAATGTATTTTGCTGGGAAGGGGGGTATTTTATTCGGTTTTCCCCGGACAAGCGGAAGAGGGATGGGGCCGCTTTGCGGCCTGCCTGATCTTCCTGGGAAACAGCAGAGGAACCCGGGCCGCCTTTTCCTGAGGTCTCCTCCAACAGAAAATGCCGGGGGAGCGGCATGCTCCCCCGGCGGGACGGTGGTTATTTCTTTTCCGGACGCAGCGGCATGGCCCAGGCCTCATGGTCTGTGTGCAGCAGCTCGTGGGCCCGGTGGGACAGGGGTTTGGTCAGATAGTCCCGGTACAGAGCCTGCACCGCAGGATTCTCGTGGGAGAAGCGCAGGTTGCTGACCTGGTCCAGGCCGTAGAGCACCTGCCCCCGGACGCCTGCCAGTTCCTGGGCCTCGTGGATGGGCTGGCCGCCGCCTCCGGCGCAGCCGCCGGGACAGGCCATAATCTCCACAAAGTCGTACTGCACCTGGCCGGCCCGCAGAGCCTTGATGAGCTTGCGGGTGTTCTTCAAACCGCTGGCCACGGCAACCCGGACGGGGGTTCCCTGAATGTGGAAGGTGGCTTCCTTCCAGCCGTCCAGGCCCCGGACATCCCGGAAGGCGTCCGCCGGAGGATTCTCTCCGGTGACCAGGTAGTAGGCCGACCGCAGGGCGGCCTCCATCACGCCGCCGGTGGCGCCGAAGATCACGCCGGCGCCGGAACCCACGCCCAGCGGCGAGTCGAATTCTTCCTCCGCCAGGGCGTTGACGTCGATGTGCTCCGAGCGGATCATCCGGTCCACTTCCCGGGTGGTGAGCACCAGATCCACATCCGGGTCGCCGCAGGCGTCCTGCATCACCGGCAGGTCCGCCTCCTGCTTCTTGGCCAGGCAGGGCATCACGGAGATGCAGCGGATCCGGTGGGGATCCACGCCGATGAGCTTGGCAAAGTAGCTCTTGGTTACCGCACCGAACATCTGCTGGGGGCTCTTGGCGGTGGAGAGGTTCTTCACCATGTCCGGGTACTGGCTCTTCAGGAACCGGACCCAGCCCGGGCAGCAGGAGGTGAACATGGGCCAGGCATACTTGTCCGGCTCCGCCAGATGCTCCAAAAATTCGCTGCCTTCCTCCATGATGGTCAGGTCGGCGGAGAAATTGGTGTCGAAAATGTACTGGAAGCCCATCCGGCGCAGGGCGGCCACCAGCCGGTTGACCGTGGCCTTCTCCCGGGGCAGGCCCAGGCTTTCGCCCCAGGCAGCCCGGACGGCGGGGGCAATCTGGACCACGGTGACCAGCTGCTTGTCGTTGAGCATGTCAAAGGCCCGCTGGGTATCGTCCCGCTCCCGCAGAGCGCCCACAGGACAGTGGGTGATGCACTGGCCGCACAGGGCGCAGTCCGCTTCCCGGATGGTCCGGCCGCCGGAGACGTCCACAGTGGTCCGGGAGCCGGTGTTGGTCAGGTCCCAGATGTTCAGGCTCTGAACCTTGTCGCAGACCTGGATGCAGCGCATGCACTTGATGCACTTGCTGGCGTCCCGGATCAGGGGGAAGGTATTGTCCCACCGGGCGGCGGGAATCTCCTTGTGGTAGTTCAGGTGGGTCAGGCCCAGGTCATTGGCCAGTCTCTGCAGCTCGCAGTTGCCGCTGCGGACGCAGTAGGGGCAGTCGCAGTTGTGCTGGCTCAGCAGCAGCTCCACGTTCACCCGCCGGGCCTCCCGGACCCGGGGGGAGTTGGTGTAGACCTCCATGCCCTCCCAGACATGGTTGTTGCAGGAGGCCACCAGCTTCTGGATGCCCGCAATTTCCACCACGCACACCCGGCAGGCGGCGATTTCGTTCAGATCCTTCAGATAGCACAGGCTGGGCACGTTGATGCCCACGCTCCGGGCTGCGTCCAGGATGGTGGTATTCCGGGGGACGGTGACGGGAATGCCGTCGATTGTCAGGTGAACCATCTTTACCATTTTTTCTTCCTCCCTCCCTTGAACACGCCGAAGCCGAAGTGGTCGCAGCGCAGGCAGCGCTGGGCCTCCTGCTTGGCCACTTCCTCGGTGAAGCCGCACTCGATGCACTGGAAGTTGCCCTTGCGCTCGTAGGCCTTCTCCATGGGCAGCTCGCTGCGGCCGCAGCTGGGCCGCTCGCCCAGATATGCCTTGGGAATCTTCACATCCACGGTGATGGTATGGGAATATCCCAGATATTCATCGATGTTGGCCGCAGCCACCTTGCCGGCGGCAATGGCCTTGATGACCGTGGCGGGACCGGTGACGCAGTCGCCGCCGGCGAAAATGCCCTGGTTGTTCTCAATGCCGCCGCTGGACAGGGCGGCGATGGTGCCCCGATGAATGGGCACGCCGTACTCCTGGAAGGCTTTCAGCTCGATGCTCTGACCGATGGCTACAATGATGACGTCCGCCTCCACCCGCACCGGGGGCTGGTCGGCGTTCTCCGGGCGGGGCCGGCCGGCCTTGTCAATGGCGCCCACCCGCTGGGGCTGAACCCACAGGGCAACGGCGTTGTCCTCGCTGTCTGCCTCGATGCGCAGGGGCGCCATCATGGTCAGCAGCTCTGCACCCTCTGCCATGGCGCCTTCCACTTCCTCCGCCAGAGCAGTCATGTCCTGCTGCCGGCGGCGGTAAACCACGCTGACGGTCTCGGCCCCCAGCCGAATGGCGGAACGGGTGCAGTCCATGGCCACGTTGCCGCCGCCGATGACAGCCACCCGCTTGCCGGTGAAATCCGGCATGGTGCCGTCGCCGATGGCCCGGAGCATTTCCACTGCGGACATGACGCCCCGGGAGTCCTCGCCCTCAATGCCCACCTTTTTGTCGGTGTGGGCGCCGATGGAGATGTAGATGGCGTCGTATTTCCGGTGGAGCTCCGCCAGGGAGATGTCCTTGCCGATGGTGACGCCCAGCTCCACCTTTACGCCGGTGGCCAGGATGGCGTCGATGTCCTTCTGCAGCTCCTGCCGGGGCAGCCGGTAGCTGGGGATGCCGTAGCGGAGCATGCCGCCCAGCTGCTTCCGGGATTCATACACGGTGACCTGGTGACCCATCAGGGACAGGTAGAAGGCGGCGGACAGGCCGCTGGGGCCGCCGCCCACCACGGCGACGGTCTTGCCGGTGGCTTCGGCGCAGGCGGGAGGCGGAACAATACCCGCATGGTCCACAGCATAGCGTTTCAGGCCCCGGATGTTTACCGCACCCTCGATCATGTTCCGGCGGCAGCGGGATTCGCAGGGGTGCTCGCACACCAGGCCGCAGGCCCCGGGGAAGGGATTGTCCTTGCGGATCAGGCGCACGGCATCGGCATATTTCCCCGCCCCCACCAGGGCGATGTAGCCGGGAATGTCCACCCCGGCGGGACACTGGGCCACGCAGGGAACAGGCTGGTCCAGGTTGCACAGGCACCGGCCGGTTTTCACATGGGACTCATAGTCGTCCCGGAAGCCCCGGATGCCCTTGAGAACCATGCTGGCGGCTTCGTAGCCGATGGCGCAGTCGGCGCTGTCGGAGATCACCTGGGCAGTGCGCTCAATTTCCGCCAGGGTTTCCATGGTGGCGTTTCCGTTCAGTACGTCATTCATCAGCAGCTCCAGCTGCCGCAGGCCCACCCGGCAGGGTACGCATTTGCCGCAGGTCTGGGCATGGCACAGCTTCAGAAAGGAAGCAGCCAGATCCACAGGACACAGCCCCGGGGGGCTGGCCACGATCCGGTGCTCCAGATCCCGGTAAAGGGACTCCACCACCGCCTGAGAGCCGCTGGTGGAATAAAACTCCAATCTGCTCATAACGACCTCCTATGTGCCGAATTTTCCCGTTTTCACGGGAGGGGCTTTTCTCCATTGTACCATTGACCGGGATTTCTCCGCAATAGTCCGGGGAGAGAATCCGGAAAAACAGCATTTTTAACAAATCGTGCAGATGTAATTTGTTAAAAATGCGGACAGCTCCAAAGGAGTTGTCCGCATCAACCAGCTGCATTATTGAATCAGCCAGGCAATCCCGCTGACCAGGCCGTACACCATCGCCGTGGTAATCAGGCCGGAGACCAGGATGCCCAGAAAAATCGCCGCCGCAGCCCAACGCCGGTTCACACCGCTGAGATTGGCCAGAATGGCGCTGAGCCAGCATCCCACGCCGGTAAAGGGGATGGATACCACAAAAAAGATGCCCCAATGTCCGTACCGCCCCAGGGCACGCCGGCAGCGGCGGAGGGAGTCGGTGAGGGAGCGCCAGCGAAACTGGGAAATCCGGGACAGACGGCGGCGCAGATGCTGGGTCTTGGCCCGGAGCAGGAAGGGAACCGGTAAGTACGCCCCCAGGGTGGAGGTGAGGAAGGCGATGTACCACTTGAGCTTTAAAGAAGCGGCCAGCACGATGGCCCCCTTGTTTTCCACCAGGGGCAGCACAGAGGCTACAAACACCTGGACAAACCGGGAGACAGTCAGATTGCTGTACCACTGAACCAGGGCTGTCATCCGCCAAAGCCTCCTTTGTCACATTTTTGAATCTTTATTATAGCGGTTTCGGCGGGATTTGTAAAGTAATATCCCAGGAAGTTCAGAAAGGGTTCATAGTTTGTTCAAAGAGGGTCATTTTGGGGGGCGGCGGCACCGGGGTACCCGGCATTCGTCCGGCTTGGTGTCCACCAGCACAATGTCCGGACCGATTTTACAGATGCTGCTCCAGGGGATGATATAGTCGTCCCGCTGGCCCAGCAGCCCGCCAAACCGGGAGGGGCCGGGGACGATCAGGGCGCACACATTCCCTTCCGGCAGGGAAATCTGCACATCGGACACAAACCCCAGCCGCTGACCGTTGCTGACGCAGATCACTTCCTTGCATTGCAGGTTGGTAAACTTCACAGACACAGGCATCCCTCCTCGGTCTTTGCTTCAGGATATGCGCCGGGAAGGCGGAATAATACCCGGCGGGAGGAATCCCCGCCGGGCATGGTCAGGAAATGCTTACGGATTTTCGCATGGCGCCGATGGCGCCCTTCTCCAGCCGGGAGACCTGGGCCTGGGAAATACCCAGGGCGTTGGCCACTTCCATCTGGGTTTTTCCGTCGTAGAACCGCAGGGAGAGAATCTGCTTCTCCCGGGGCTGAAGGGCCCGGAAGGCGTTCTGCAGGGTGATGTGCTCCATCCAGCTGGCCTCGGTGTTCCGGGTGTCCCGGACCTGGTCCATCACGGTGAGGGGGTCCCCGCCGTCGGCGTACACCGGATCATACAGGCTGACGGGGGCGCATACTGCGTCCAGGGCCTGGCTGACCTCCTCCAGGGGGATGTCCAGTTCCCGGGCAATTTCCTCCAGGGTGGGCTCCCGGCCCAGGCGGGTGGTCTGGGCTTCCTTGCATTGAAGGACCCGGTAAGCCACGTCCCGGATGGACCGGCTGACCCGGATGGCGCTGTTGTCCCGGAGATACCGCCGCACCTCTCCGGCGATCATGGGCACGCCGTAGGTGGAGAAGCGGACCTGTTTGTCCGGATCAAAATTGGAAATAGCTTTAATCAGGCCGATGCACCCCACCTGGAACAGGTCGTCGGGGTTTTCTCCCCGCTTGTCGAAGCGCTGGATCACCGACAGCACCAGACGGAGATTGCCTTCAATGAGCTTTTCCCGG
>CASFNR010000026.1 GCA_949296115.1 uncultured Eubacteriales bacterium
GTATAAGGCTTAAAAGTCTTAATTGCCATTTGCGTTTCTCTCCTTTATTGAGATTGGTTTTTAGACCATGCCCTCGAAGAACTCGATGGTCTTGGAATCCGGGGTCAGGGTGACAACGGCCTTCTTGTAGTCGGCCCGCTTGCCGGCGGGGTAAGCGCCGGTGCGCTTGACCTTGCCCTTCATGCGGATGGTGTTGACCTTGGCGACCTTCACGCCGAAAGCCAGCTCCACTGCTTCCTTGATCTGGGTCTTGTCAGCATTGACATCCACCATAAAAACGTACTTCTTGTCAGCCACAGCCTCCATGGACTGCTCGGTGATGACAGGCCGTCTGATGATATCGTAAGCGTTCATTATGCGAATACCTCCTCAATCTTCCGAAGGGCTGCCTGGTCCACAACCAGCTTGTTGGCGTTGACCACGTCATACACATTCAGCAGGTTCGCGAAGGTGACCTCGCAGCCGGGGATGTTGCGGCCGGACTTGACCACATTCTGATCGGCGGCAGCGGTGACCACCAGGGTCTTGGTGTCGCAGCCCACAGCCTTCAGGAAGGCGGCGAACTGAGCGGTCTTGGGAGCGTCCATCTTGATGGAGTCGATGACCACCAGGTTGGCCTCCGCCACCTTGGCGCTGAGCACGCTCTTCAGAGCCAGCCGCTTGGACTTCTTGTTCAGGGTGTAGCTGTAATCCCGGGGCTTGGGGGCGAACACAATGCCGCCGTGGGTCCACTGGGGAGCCCGGGTGCTGCCCTGCCGGGCACGGCCGGTGCCCTTCTGACGCCAGGGCTTCCGGCCGCCGCCGGAAACTTCCGCCCGGGTCAGAGCGCTCTGGGTGCCCTGACGCTTGTTGGCCAGGTGATTCTTGACAGCGTCGTGTACAACAGACGCATTGGGGGTAATGCCGAACACAGCTTCGGAGAGTTCGATCTCGCCAACCAGCTTGCCGGACATATCATAAACATTCGTCTTAAGCATGATTTACGATCTCCTTTCCTTAGCCTCTCGCGGAAGCCTTCTGGGGATTTCTGCCGGAAGCCTTCTGCGGGTTCTTGCTGATGCCAGCCTCGGCATTCTTGACCTTGTTGTTCTTGACGGTGTTGCGGATGTAGACCAGACCGCCCTTGGGGCCGGGAATGGCGCCGCGGATAACGATCATGTTCAGCTCTGCGTCCACCTTGACAACGTCCAGGTTTTCGATGGTGACCTGCTCATTGCCCATCTGGCCGGCGCCGATCTTGCCGGGGAAGATCCGGGACTGATGAGAGGAGGCGCCCATGGAACCAGCGTGGCGATGCACAGGGCCGCCGCCGTGGGTCATGGGAGTACGGCCGGCGCCGTGACGCTTGATAACGCCCTGGTAGCCATGGCCCTTGGAGATGCCGGTGACATCGATCTTGTCGCCGGCGGCGAAGGTGTCGGCCTTGACAACGTCGCCCACGTTCATGTCGGCAGCGCCTTCCAGCTTAAACTCCTTCAGGTACTTCTTGGCCTCAACGCCGGCCTTCTTCAGGTGGCCAGCCTCAGGCTTGGACAGCTTGGACTCCTTGATATCCTCAAAGCCCAGCTGGACGGCGGTGTAGCCGTCGGTTTCAACGGTCTTCTTCTGAGTGACGACGCAGGGACCTGCTTCCACAACGGTAACAGGGATGACCTTGCCGCTCTCATCGAAGATCTGGGTCATACCCACTTTCTTGCCGATGATTGCTTTCTGCATGGTTGGTTTTCTCCTTTTTTAATAGGTTATTGGTCGGCATGCCTCATTGGGAAAGCCGCCGACATGACCCGTCCGCCCGATGCCAGACAGTGCGGGCTGCTGTAATGCGTTGTTACGTAGATTACAGCTTTATCTCAATCTCAACGCCAGCGGGAAGATCCAGGCTCATCAGAGCCTCCACGGTCTTCTGGTTGGGGTTGAGGATATCGATCAGTCTCTTGTGGGTTCTGCGCTCGAACTGCTCACGGGAGTCCTTGTTGACGTGGGGGGACCGAAGGATGGTAACAACTTCCTTCTTGGTGGGCAGCGGGATGGGGCCGGAAACCTGGGCGCCGTTGCGCTTGCCGGTTTCCACGATCTTTGCCGCGCTGGAGTCGATCAGCTGGTGATCATAAGCCTTCAGCCGAATGCGGATCATCTGGTTTGCCATGGTTTGTTTCCTCCTTGAATTACGTACTCAGTTTGCGTAGTGTCTGGGTACGGTCGAGCTGTTTTGTCCGCGCCGCCGTGCGTATCATTCCACGCCATGAAAAATGGCCGACCGAGGCCGACCCTATTCTCTGCGGGGCGATATACGCCAGACGCTTCGAAAGCAGTTCAGCCGCCCGATGACCGGACATACTCCGCGGAAGTTACCGCCTTTCGGCGCAATCTCCCGCATCATCGCAGTGCACGCGCAGTTTTCCCCTACACGCGCTCAACTATGATACCACCCTTTTTTCCATTTGTCAAGGAGAAATTCAGAAAAAATCACAAAGTTTCCAGAGAAAATTCGTTGATTCTGCGAGAAACCAAATGACCGCAGCACGCAGACAGCCGGAAGCGTTCGCTTCCGGCTGTTGTCTTACTTCAGTTCCCAGAGTTTTACCTGGCTGGCCTTCTCATACAGCCGCAGGTAGCTTTCGTAGCGGGTTTTCTCAATCTCCCCCGCCTCCACCGCCGCCCGGACGGCGCAGTCCGGCTCCTGCCGGTGGGTGCAGTCGTCAAAACGGCATCTCCCCGGATAAGTTCCGAAGTCCGGGAAGGAATACTGAAGGTTTTCCTTCAATATCACATCCATCTGGTCGGTGTCGAAGGAGGAAAATCCGGGGGTATCCGCCACGAAGGTATCCTCCCCCAGGGAAAACAGCTCCACATGGCGGGTGGTGTGCCGTCCCCGTCCCAGTTTCTCGGAGACTTCTCCGGTGGCCAGATGCAGCTGGGGACACAAGCGGTTGAGAACGCTGCTCTTTCCCACGCCGGAATTTCCCGTAAAGGCGGTCAGCTTTCCCCGGAGCATCTGCCGGAGCTGCTCCACGCCCTCCCCGGTTTCCGCACTGGTGCGAATCACCGGGAACCCCGCATGCTCGTAAATCCGAACCAGATCCACCGCCGGATCCAGGTCGCACTTGTTCACGCACAGGTAAACCGGAACACCCTGATCCCCGGCAATGGCCGCCACACGGTCAATGAGGAACGGCTCCGTGATCGGGTTGACGTTGGCGGCGAACACCACCAGGGCATCCACATTGGCCACTGCCGGGCGGATAAACCGGTTTTTCCGAGGCAGAATCCGCTCCACCATTCCCTTTCCCCGCTCTATGGTAATTTCCACCAGGTCGCCGGTCAGCGGAGAGTCTCCTTCCTTGCGCAGGATTCCCCTGGCCCGGCAGGTCACAACACGGTTCTGGGTCTGCACATCATAAAAGCCGCTGATGGAGCGGACAATGCGTCCGGTTGCTCGATCACTCATTCCCGCTCTCCTTGGTAAATTCCACCGTCTGGGTCCGCAGGTAGGCGCCGTCAATGTACAGGTCATATTCCTGGGTTCCGGTACCGCTCAGATCCACATAGGTCCGGGTGGTTCCCGGCGGCACCAGTTTCGAGGCCAGAATCTCTGTAGACCCCTTCAGGCATACCTCCAGGCGGTATTCCACCTGACGGTCCGGCACCTCCAGGGGGACGGAGAAGGACTCTGTTTCCTGGGGTGCTGTTTCCGGAGTCGTGGGCGGAACCGTGGGCTCCGTTTCCTTGGGTCCCTCGGAATACTGGATGATGATTTCCGCCGTCACATCCGTCTCCGTATCCTTTGCCACCGACTGATAGATCACCTCGTTCTTCGGCTTCTGGCTTTCCATGGGTTCATAACGCACATTCTGGAATCCAAGCTGTGTCATCAGCTCCTGCACCAGCGTCAGGTCCTTGCCCACCACTTCCGGCATGGAGGAGGTGACCACCGCAGGCCCGGAACTGACATAGATGTACACGGTTTCGCCTTCCTTCACATCGGCGCCGGCAGCTGGGTCCGTGCGGATTACCAGTCCTGCCTCCACCGTGTCGCTGGCTTCTTTCTTGTTCAGCGGCTTATAGCCCTGATTTTCCAGGAGCTTGTAAGCTTCCTCCGCATCGGCTCCCGCAAAGTCATCCATGGTGTTGACCTCCGGCTCCGGCCCCATGCTCACGGTAATCCACAGGTCCGTTCCCCGCTGCACCCGTTCTCCGCCGGCGGGCTGCTGACCCATGATTTGCCCTTCCCTGTATTCTTCACTGTACATCCGGGGCATTTCCCGGATGTTGAAGTCGCTGTATTTCTCCGCAAAGCCTTCCCCATAGACCTCCCCGTCCAGATAGGGTACATCCACGTAGTCCCGCTCCTTGTCCAGCAGGGCACCGTTGAACAGGGCCACCAGGAAAATGATGATGGCTACCACCACCACTGCGCTGATGATGACGATGGCCGTGGTGGCAACCCGGCTGCGCTCCTCCTCCAGCTTTCTGGCCTCCGCCTTTTTCCGCTGCTGGGTCCGGCGAATGGGTTCCGTGTTCCGGCTGGGCTTCGCCGTGGGAACCGCGCCGGTCCGGCGCTGTTCCGTCTGGGTTCGCAGCCGCATGCTGTCGGTGCTCGCCCGGGCGCCGGTTTTTGCCTGAACCTTCTTCTCCGCCGTGGTGCGGGGCTGGTTTCCGCTGGGAATAGCCCGGGTGGAGTCATCCACCAGGAAGTGGTGGTCAAACAGGATTGCGGGATTCTTCCGGAATTCCTCCATATCCTGCAGCATTTCAGTGGCAGACACGTACCGGTCCCGGACGTCCAGGGCCATGGCCTTCATGATAATCTGCTCCAGTCCCCCGGGAATGTTGGGATTCAGCGTAGAAGGCATGGGTGCGCCGCCGTTGATGTGCTGAATGGCCACCGCCACGGCAGACTCTCCATCGTAAGGGGGGCGCCCCGTCATCATCTCGTACATGACAACGCCAAGAGAATACAGATCGGACCGGTTGTCCGTATGTCCGCCTTTCGCCTGCTCCGGGGAAATGTAATGGACAGAACCCAGGGCCTCTTTGGTCAGGGTGTTGCTCTTGTTCATCACCCGGGCAATGCCGAAGTCCATGACCTTCACGGAGCCATTTTTCAGCACCATCACATTGTGGGGCTTGATGTCCCGGTGGACAATGCCCCGGCTGTGGGCGTGCTCCAGGCCCTTGCAGATCTGCATGGAGAAGTGAAGGGTCTCCTTCCAGTTGAGCACCCCCTTCTTCTCCATGTACTGCTTCAGGGAAATCCCGTCAATCAGCTCCATGACGATGAAGTTGGCCGCATCGGAGGAAGAAACATCGTACACCTGGACGATGTTGGGGTGGCTGAGCATGGCCACCGCCTCCCCCTCGGCATGAAACCGGCGGCGGAACTCCTCGTCCTGGGAAAACTCATCCTTCAAGATTTTAATCGCAACCAGCCGGTTGAGCCGATGGCAGCGAGCCTTATATACAACGGCCATGCCGCCGCTTCCGATCATCTCCAGGATTTCGTAGCGGTTGTCCAGCAGCCGTCCAATATATTGATCCATAATTCAGATTCGCTCCTTTCGCGGTTCTCGGCTAAATCACAACCAATACGCTGGTTACGTTGTCCGGGGCACCCCGGTTTTTGGCAATACTCAGCATCCGCTTGCAGCAGTGCTGCTTATTGACCCCGTGAACCACTTCAAACAGGATTTCCTGATCATCCAGCAAATTACTCAGGCCGTCGGAACAAAGCAGCAGGTAATCTCCCCGGCTCATCTCCCGGTGGAAAATATCGCAGGTGACCATGGGTTCGGTGCCGATGGCCCGGGTGATGAAATTCTTTCCCGGGTAGCTCTTTGCCACTTCCGGTGTGATCTCCCCCCGGTCCACCATCATCTGCACCAGGGAGTGATCCTTGGTAATCTGTTCAATGCCGCTGCGGCTGATGCCATAGGCCCGGCTGTCTCCCACATTGACCACCGTGAGTTTCCTTCCGGAAATCAAGGCGGCCACCAGGGTGGTGCCCATGCCGTCAAATTCCTCAAACTGCATCGCCTGGTCATAGACGGTGAAGTTTGCCAGCTTCACTGCGCTGCGAAGCATCTGGTCAATTTTATCCGGCTCCATCCGGGGCACCCAGCAGCGCCGAATCTCCTCTACAAATACATCCACCGCCAGAGAACTGGCAATATTTCCGGATTTTGCGCCGCCCATGCCGTCACAGACGATGCACAGCAGGGTATTCCGATCAAGCTGTTCCATCTGATAGGCATCCTGGTTCTGTTTGCGCACATTGCCAGGATCGGTCAATCCCCAGCTCTGCATAGCTCCGGCTCCTTTCCACGTTCTATCTCTTCCGCCGTCATGGTTCGGCGGGCTCTCTCTCTTTTGTATACTTTCTTCTCAGCTGTCCGCAGGAAGCATCGATGTCTCCGCCCAGGGTCCGGCGGACTGTGGCGGGAATGCCGCCATCCTCCAGGGTTTTCTGGAACGCCGCCACTGACGCCCGGGTACTGGGCTGAAGGGGGCTCTCCTCCACATGGTTCAGGGGAATCAGGTTAAAATGGGCCGGCAGGCCCTTCATCCGCTCCAGCAATTCCCTGGCGTTCTCCTGGGAATCGTTGACCCCCCGGATCATGGCGTACTCAAAGGAAATCCGCCGGTTGGTGGCCTGGTAATACCGGCGGCAGGCATCCACCAGCTCCTCGATGGGATAGGCCTTGTTCACCGGCATAATCCGGTTGCGAATCTCGTTGTTCGGGGCGTGGAGAGAAACCGACAGGGTCAGCTGCAGTTTCTTCTCAGCCAGAGCGTCAATCTTCGGCACCAGGCCGCAGGTGGACAGGCTGATGTGCCGCATGGAGATGTTCATTCCCTCCGGGCTGTTCACCAGCTCCAGGAAGCGCAGCACGTTGTCAAAATTGTCCAGCGGCTCTCCGATGCCCATCAGCACGATGTGGGATACCGGCAGGCCGGCGTCCACCTGGGTGAAGAGCACCTGATCCAGCATCTCAAAGGGCTCCAGCCGCCGCACCAGCCCGCCCAGGGTGGAGGCGCAGAAGGCGCAGCCCATCCGGCAGCCCACCTCGGTGGAAATGCAGACGGTATTGCCGTAGTGGTAGCGCATGAGCACCGTCTCCACGCAGTTGCCGTCGGAGAGCCGCCATAAATACTTGATGGTGCCGTCCCGCTGGGATTCCTGGCGGCGCACCACCTCCGGCGGGCAGATGGGGTACGTCTGGGCCAGCTGCTCCCGGAGATTCTTCGGCAGGTTGGTCATTTGCTCATAGGAGCGGACCCCCTTGTGGAGCCAGGTATAAACCTGCTTCGCCCGGAATTGGGGCTGCCCAAGTTCTTTGAATACCTCCGCCAGCTCCGGCAGGGTCAGGGATTTCAGGTTCATACACGCCTCCGCAGCCGGCAGATGAAAAATCCGTCGGTATCGTACTCTCCCGGGATCAGGGTCAGCATCCCGGTCTCATTTTTGGGAAAAATCTCCGGCAGAATCAGCGGCTCCGGGGCAAAGTCCCGGTTCTCCTCCAGGAAGCGGGTCACCACTTCCTCATTCTCCCGCCGCAGAACGGTACAGGTGGAGTACATCAACACCCCGCCGGGTTTTACATAACTGGCCTGATTGCGCAGAATCGCCAGCTGCAGCTGGGGCAGCTGTTCCGTTTCCTTCAAGTCCTTGTAGCGGATGTCCGGTTTCTTCCGGATGATTCCCAGCCCGGAGCAGGGCACGTCTGCAATCACCGCATCCATTGCTTCGGCCCATTCCGGAACCAGTGCAGACGCATCCTGAACCCGGGCCGTCATGTTGGGCAGCCCCAGTCTGGCCGCTCCTTTTTCCATCAGGGCAACCTTATGGGGATGGATGTCACAGGAACAGACGCTGCCCTTCCCCTCCATGGCAATGGCAGCGGCGAAGCTCTTCCCCCCCGGGGCGGCGCAGCAGTCCAGGACCTTCGCCCCGCTTCTTGGCAGCTGGGCGCACAGCACACTGAGCCGGGACGCCGGGTCCTGAACATAAAACAAGCCTTCCCGAAAAGCCGGGAGGGTTTCCAGGTTTCCCGTGCTGCCCAGCACCAGGCACTCCGGCATCCAGCTGTGGGGCCGGGCAGAGACACCCTGCCGCTCCAGGTCGGAAATCAATTCCGCTCCCCTTGTCCGAAGGGTGTTCACCTGAATCACCGTCTGGGGGGTCTGGTTGTCCGCCGCCAGCATGGGTTCCAGCTTTCCTTTGGGCAGATTCGCCTTCAGCAGGGAAATCAGCTCGTCCGGGTGGCTGTACCGGTCCGCATAGGACACCGGTTCCCGGAGGGTCCCCTTTGTTTCCGCCGCCCGGCGGAGCACCCCGTTCACCAGCCCGGGAGCCTTGGGATTTTTGCAATATACCTTGGTCAGTGCAACAGACTGGGCCACCGCAGCCGAGTCCGGAATTTTATCCAGTTCGTAAATCTGATAGAGTCCGAGGTGAAGGATGTCCCGCACCGCCGGGTGCAGGTCCTTCAGCCGTCCGGTGAGCAGCTGGGCCAGGTAAAAGTCCAGCTTTCCCCGGTTCTGGAGGACGCCGTAGCACAGCCGGGTGGCCAAAGCTGCATCCCGGCTGTCCAGCCGGTCCCGGCGGATGTACTCCTTGAGCACCCCGTTGGACCAGGCACCTCCCCGGCGGCAGGCAATCAGCGCATTCAGCGCCGTCTCCCGGGCGCCCATCAGGCTTTCAGCGGATGACCCCGGAAGTAATCCGGCGCAGACATCCGTTTGCCGCCTTCGGCCTGGAGAGCGGTAATTTCCACCGCTCCCTCGCCGCAGGCAACCAGCAGCCCGGTTTTGGTCAGGCCCAGAATCTCACCCGGCTTGCCGGAACCTTCCGCCACCCGGGTATCATGAATTTTGAAAAGCTTCCCTTCCAGCTCTGCCGTTGCCACCGGCCAGGGATGCAGGCCCCGGACATGGTTATGAACCTGCCAGGCAGTTTTGGTCCAGTCAATGGGGCTCATGGTCTTGTCCAGCAGGGGAGCAAAGCTGACCTGGGCAGGGTCCTGGGGCGTCCCCGGAACCGGCCCCGCCGCAAAGCGGGCCAGGGTTTTGCTCAGCAGGTCCGCCCCCAGCACGGCCAGGCGGTCCAGCAGCTCACCGGCGGTTTCGTTCTCGCCAATGGGCGTCCGGGACACCTCAATGATGTCTCCTGCGTCCATTTCCCGGCACAGATACATGGCGGTCACGCCGGTCTCCTTCTGCCCGTCCAGCACCGCCCACTGATAAGGGGCAGAGCCACGATACTGGGGCAGGATGCTGGCATGGATGTTGATACAGGCCTTGGTGGGCACATCCAGCACCTTCTGGGGCAGAATCCGGCCATAGGCAACCACGGCGCACACATCCGGCTTCAGGGCCCGGAGCTGCTCCACCGTCTCCTCTTCCCGGAAATTCTCCGGCTGGAACACGGGGATCCCCGCCGCCTGGGCAACTTCCTTCACCGGGGAGCAAACCAGCTTCATTCCCCGGCCCTTGGGACGGTCCGGCTGGGTGTAAACCCCCACCACTTCAAAACCGTCTGCCAGTATTTTCTTCAGACAGGTCGCCGCAATATCCGGCGTTCCCATAAATACAACCCGCATGGCTCTCCTCCGCAAATTCTTAATCGGACGCTTCCTCGTCCTCGTCGGCGCACAGCTCCTCCTCCGTCAGGAAGCGCTCCATCACCTCGGTATACACGATGCCGTCCAGATGGTCCAGCTCATGGCAGAAGCACCGGGCAATCAGTTCCTCTCCCTCGGCTTCAAACCATTCCCCGTCCCGGTCCTGGGCCCGGACCTTGGCGTAATTGGGGCGCTTGACCAAGCCGTATTTTCCCGGCACACTCAGGCAGCCCTCGGCGCCGATCTGCTCACCGGACGTCTCCACCAGGGTGGGATTCACCAGTTCCAACACGGTATCCCCGGTATCCACCACCACGACCCGGCGCAGAATGCCCACCTGGGGGGCCGCCAGGCCCACGCCGTTGGCATCCGCCAGGGTCTCCTTCATGTCGTCCAGGAGCTTGTGCAGCTTCCGGTCAAATTTTTCCACCGGCCGGCAGACCTTATGCAGGGCCGGCTCCGCATCCGTCAGAATTTTCCGCAGTCCCATAACCGTTTCCTCTCTTTACTCGTCGAATCCATTCACATCCACAAAGGCGCTGACGCCCCGGTTGGCTTTGTCTTTGCTGAACTGCCGCAGCAGATAGGCCAGCAGCTGCCGCAGAGGCCGGGTCATCTGGCAGCGCAGCGTCAGCTGATAGCGAAAATGGTAGTTGATTTTCGGCACCGCACAGGGGGCCGGGCCCAGCACCGTACATTGCTCTCCCTGATAGGCCGGCTGTGCCAGGCAGCTGTTCAGGCTGTCCCGGAGCTTCACCGCACCCCGGAGCACCGCCGTCTCCTCCTGTCCGGTCAGGGTGATGATTCCGATGTCCCCGAAGGGCGGGGCATTCTGCACCCGGCGCAGGTTGACCTCCAGCTGGTAAAAGGCCTCATAATCCTGCTTCGCCGCCAGCCGGATCACCTGATGCTCCGGCACCAGGGTCTGGATGATCGCCTTGCCCGGGGCATCCCCCCGGCCGGCCCGGCCCGCCACCTGGGTGAGCATATTGAAGGTTGTCTCTCCCGCCCGGTAGCCGCCGGTGTACAGGCTCAGATCCGCATCCAGCACCCCCACCAGAGTGACATTGGGCAGGTTCAGTCCTTTTGCAACCATCTGGGTTCCAATGAGCACCGGAATGTTTTCCTTCTGAAATTGTTCCAGAATTTTCTCGTGGGTGTTCACCGCATTGACGGTGTCGGTGTCCATGCGCAGGGTTTCCATGTCCGGAAACAATGTCTGTAATTCCTGTTGCACTTTCTGCGTTCCGGTGCCCAGGGTTTTCAGCGGCCCGCCGCAGTCCGGGCACCGTTCCGGCACCGGCTGGGAATAGCCGCAGTAGTGGCACATCAATCGGCGGTTGGCGCTGTGATAGGTCAATCGAACGCCGCATCGGGGACACTCCGGCGACTTCCGGCAGTCCACACACACCAGCGCTCGGCTGTTGCCCCGGCGGTTCAGCAGCAGAATGGTCTGCTTCCCTGCCTGCCAGGTATCCAGCATGGCCTGACGCAGGGGAACGCTCAAGGACAGGTCATTTCCAAACTTCAGTTCCTCCCCCATGTCGATGATTTCCACCGCCGGCAGAGGGCGTCCATTAAAGCGCCGGGTCAGCTGATAGAGGGCATAGTCCCCCTTCATGGCCCGGTACATGCTCTCTATGGAGGGAGTGGCAGAACCAAGCAGCACCAGTGCTCCCTCTTTGGCACCCCGGAAAATCGCCACTTCTTTGGCGGAATACCGGGGGGTATTTTCTGATTTGTAGGAATGCTCCTGCTCTTCATCCAGGATGATCAGTCCTGGATCGCAGGGCGCAAAAACAGCGGAGCGGGTTCCAATCACCACTTTGGCCTGTCCGTCCCGAATCCGTTTCCATTGATCGTAGCGCTCTCCGGCGCCCAGACTGCTGTGTAAGATTCCCACCTGGTCTCCGAAATAGGCGGCCATCAGTCCCAGCAGCTGGGGCGTCAATGCAATCTCCGGCACCAGCAGCACCGCCGCTTTCCCCCGCTCCAGGCAGGCCTGAATCAGCTTGATGTAAACGGCGGTCTTGCCCGAACCGGTAATGCCCCGCAGCAAGGCCACGCCAGGGTGCTCCCCGTTCATCTGGGTCAGCAACCCTTGAAAGCAGGCTTGCTGCTGCTGGTTGAGCACCAGCGGGCCTTCCAGCACCGCAGGCCGGATTTCCCGGCAGCGAAGCACCGGACGCTCCGACAGGGTCAGAAATCCCAGGCTCTCCAGCCGGTTTACGGTTCCCTGCCCCGCTCCGGTGTAATAGCAAAGCTCCTTCACTGCGGCGCTTCCCAGGCTGCACAGCAATTCCAGCACCGCCTTCTGCATGGCGGCAGATCTGGGCCTGGAGGCGGCAAAAGCCATAGCCTCCTCCGCCGGAACCCGGAGAGAAGCGATTTTCTCCGTCTTGTCCCCCAGCCGGCGCAGATAATCCGTTTGGGTGGAAATCCATTTTTTCTTCGCCAGGTAGGACAAGGTCTGCATCAGCAGCTCCTCATCCGGAACAATCTGGCGCAGCGCAGACTCCTCCGCCTGTCCGCCCCGGCGTTCCAGTTCCGCCAGAATCATCCGGGCAGGTTCCTTCCGAATCTGCCGGTCCTTCCAGCTTCGGTCCTCCGTCAGTGCGACCGTCAGCTTCTGGCGAAACCAAAGTCCTCCCGGCAGCATGGCCCGGATGGCGTCGTAAAACGTGCAAAAATACCGCTCCCGTAGGAAAGCGGCCAGCCGGAGCTGTTTTTCCGTCAAAATAGGCCCGTCATCCAGGCACTGAGTAACCGGCTTCAGTTCCCGGCCATCCCCGGGGGCCAGTGCCAGAAGCACGCCCTCCACCGGTTTGTTGCCCCGTCCGAAGGGGAGCTGTACCCGCTGACCAGGCAGCAGGGTCATATCCTCGGGAATCTGGTAGGAATAGGGCTTGTCAATGGCAAAAGTCGCCGCAGAAACCGCAAACTGCCCGATCATAGCCATTCCTCCATTATCCCCTTCCCGGCTTTGGCGGGAATCAGTTCTTGTAAATGTCCTTCACAGTAGCGGTCAGTTTTCCTTCCGCCACTTCCTGGATGGCCAGGGTCACCGGTTTCTCCGGCAGTTCCTCCTGAAAGGCCTCCGCCTCCGCGGCGATCTGGCGGGCCCGGTGGGCCACAACGTTCACCAGCAGGTAACGGCTGTCCACATTCTTCAGCAGTTCAGCAACAGGGGGGTAAAGCATAAATCGATTCCTCCAAAATCAATGGGTTTCCATTGCCGTATCGGCAATGATGTTGAGAATTTCCTCGGCGCAGCGCTCTGCGTCGTCATTGGTTACCACATAATCATACCAGTCTCGCTGTTTCATCTCCCAGGTGGCCCGTTCCAGGCGCATCCGGATCTGGTCTTCCGAGGTATCGCCCCGGCCCCGGAGTCTGCGCTCCAGTTCTGCCCGGCTGGGGGGCATGATGAAAATCAGCACCGCATCCGGTGCGGATTGTTTCACCTGCTTGGCGCCGTTGGGCTCAATATCCAGCAGCACCGGGCCGTATTTCAGTTTTTCCTCGGCCTGGTCCCGGGGCGTGCCGTAATAGTTTGCCGCATGGGCATCATACTCCAGAAACGCCCCCTGGTCAATCATTTCCTGGAAGCGTTCCTTGGTCACAAAATAGTAATGCACGCCGTCGATTTCTCCCGGTCTGGGGGGACGTGTGGTGGCGGATACGGAAAAACGCAGGTCCTGCCGCTTCTTCATCATCAGCCCCAGGACTGTCCCCTTCCCAACGCCGGAGGCGCCGGAAATCACAATCAGTCTGTTTTTCACGCTTCTTCCTCCTCCTGAACCGGGTCCTGCTTGTCCTGCCAACGGGCGGAGATGGTCTCCGGAGAGACGGCGGACAGAATCACATGGTCCGTGTCCATCAGCAGCACCGCCTTGGTCTTGCGGCCGTAGGAAGCGTCGATCAACATTCCCCGCTCCCGTGCCTCCTGAATGACCCGTTTGATGGGCGCCGAATCCGGCGCCACAACCGCCAGCAGCCGGCTGGCCGAGACCATGCTGCCAAATCCGATGTTAATCAGCTTCATGGATGCTCCTTACTCGATGTTCTGGGTCTGTTCCCGGATTTTTTCCAGTTCCGCCTTGATGTCCACCACAATCCGGGCCAGATGCACATCCGAGCACTTGGAGCCGATGGTGTTGGCCTCCCGGTTCATCTCCTGGAGCAGGAAATCCAGCTTCCGGCCCACGGCGCCGCCAGCGGTGAGCATGGCATTCATCTGGGCCAGATGGCTGCGCAGCCGGACGGTTTCCTCGTCCACCGCCACCTTATCGGCGAAAATCGCCGCTTCCGTCAGAATCCGGCTCTCATCGATGGCTGTGTTTGCCAGCACTTCCTTCAGCTTGTTCTCCAACCGGGTGCGGTAGTCGATCACGGTCTGGCCGCTTCCGGCTTCCACCTGGGCCACCAGGCCCAGAATGGTTTCTCCACGGGTTCGAAGGTCTTTTTCCAGGGCATCCCCTTCCCGGGTCCGCATGGCGTCAAACTGTTCCAGTGCTTTGGCCGCCACAGACATCAGGTCAGCCAGCAGCTGTGCCTCATCAATCTCCGCCCGCTCTACGGTGAATACCTCCGGCATCCGGGAAATCAGGGATACACTGATGTCGTCCCGAACGGAAAACCGTTCCGTCATCTGGTGCATGGCGTCCAGATAGCCCTGTACCATGGCTTCATTCAGGGTAATCTGCACATCCGCCGCTCCCTCTGCGTGAACGGAGACGGAGACATCCACCTTACCCCGGGAAATAATGGCTTTCACCGCCTGCTTCACCGCATCCTCTCCAAAGGAAAGGCTGCGGGGCAGCTTTACCGTGCAGTCCAGATACCGGTTGTTTACCGAACGGACCTCCACCGTGAATTCCCGCCCGTTTACGGTTTCCACGGCCCGGCCGTAGCCGGTCATGCTCTTAACCATGACTGTTATCCTCTCTTATTCTGACCCCGGCGGAGGTTCCCTCCGCAAAGGCTGTAATGGTATATCCAATTTTCTGCCGGCGGGCGACCTTCCGGTCGTATACCACAACCCCGGCAATTCCCAAGGCAAATCCCAGGCCACCTGCCGCCGGGCCGAAAGAGCCGAAGCATGTCCCCAGGTAATAACCCAGGAAGAACAGAGCCAAGGGCAGCACATACAGGACCATGGCCCCCTTCAGCACCGGTGCTGACTCCGAAACCACCTTCACCAGGTCTCCGGGTCTGGCTCCCAGGGGATTCTGGGCGGTAAACAGCAGCGCTTCTTTCGCCGCACCGCACCCGGAGCATTTGTGGCAGTCTCCGGAGCAGGCGCTCTCCCGGATGTGCATCACCTGGGCGGTTCCATCTTCATAGACCCGCCGGACCCGAACCAATTGCTCCATGGTTACTCCTCCGCCTGGACGGTGGCTGTCACCGAGCTGGTTTTCAAAGCGCCTACGTCCTCAAAGCCCTCGGGGAACACCAGATTGGCCCGATAGGTCGCCGTACCGACCTCCGCATTGGAGAAGTCCACTTCCGCCGTAATATCCTCTTCGGTGAGCTTGGCAATCTCATCCGCCGGTCCCCGGACCTTCACAGTCAGGCTGGCATTGATAATCTCCGCTGTCAACCCCTCCGGAACATTTAGGGCCCGGAAATTCTCCACGGTAAACTCCTTGGTGGTTACGCCGGAAATCTGTACCGTCACCGTTACCTCCGACACGCCGGTCTGGTTGGTCACGCCCTCCGGCAGGGTGATGGGGAATGTCAGCTTGCTGCTGGCGTTCTCCACATCCGCAAGACGGATGGTACAGACCGTGAAGCTGTCTCCCAGCTCCGCCAGCACCGCCTCCCCGCCGGACACCCGCAGGGTATTCTGGGACAAGGTAATCCGGGTATTCTCCGCCGTGGCGCCGCCGCCGTAGATCAAATCCGCAACCAGCGACACTTCCTTGATCCGCTGAATCTGCATCTCCAGCCGGACCTCTTCCACGTTGGTGACCACCTGCTCCGCATCCACCGGCTCCCCGTTCACATCGCACAGGGTATAGCGATAGCTTTCGCTGATGGATTTCACCTGTTCAGACAGGTCCACCTCGATCTGGGCATGGTCAATCTGATCCACTACCGACGCCGGTCCCACCACCGTAATGGTGGGATTGTCCAGAACGGCGTTTTCTGTATCGTAGATGTAATCCTCTGAACGGGTGCCGGTCCAGCTGACCATCACCTGAATTTCCTTGGTTCTGCGGTAGTCCACATCCACATAAACATACTGGGGATTCCGGGACTCCTCCGTCAGTGCGCTGCTGTTGACGTTGCTGGGGTAGACAACCGTGTAAGTCAGAGGAATGTCCTCCCCCGCTTCTTTGATTTTGGACAAATCCACCCGCGCCGTCAGCCCATTGCTGTTGGTGATTTTGTTTAATTCTCCCCGGCCTCCGGAAAGGTGCACCGACACAGAACTGGTGGAGCGGCTGGTAATCATCAGATTGTCCTCATTGAGGATGGATTCGCCCTCCATCACCACAGGGACATTATAATAGGTCCGGTCATCCTCCTGACTGACGGTATTCACCACGTACAGCCACAGGCCGAAGGCCACCGCCAGGGACAGCAGGATAGAGTACAGCTTATTTCGTTTCATTCCCGTCCTCCTTGCCGTGCTTGGTCAGCTTTTTCTTCACCTGTTCCAGCAGGTCCCCCCGTTCCTCCTTCTTCTGGTCCGGGTTCAACTCATTCTGCAGCAGCTTCTCCAGCGTCTGGGGGGCCAGATGCCGCTTGAGCATTCCCCCCACCGCTACGGAAATGGTGCCGGTTTCCTCGGATACCACCACCACCACAGCATCGGTCACCTCACTGGTGCCCACCGCAGCGTGGTGCCGAGTGCCCAGTTCCTTGGGCATATTGGGGTTCTTGGATAGGGGCATCACACAACCGGCAAAGGCAATCCGTCCCTCCCGAATAATGACTGCGCCGTCGTGGAGGGGGGAATTGTGAAAGAAAATGTTGCGCAGCAGCTGCTCCGACACCATGGCGTCAATCTGCGTACCGGTTTTATAATACTCGTTCAAATGCTGCTCCCGGGCGAATACAATCAGTGCGCCCACCTTTTCCTGGCTCATGATTTCACAGGCCCGGACAGTCTGGGTAATCATGGCGTCCACTTCCTGAACCGGCTTACTGGAGCCAAAAAAATTGCGCAGACGCACGGTGCCCAGGTGGTCCAGCATCCGCCGCAGCTCCGGCTGGAACAGCACCACGAAGGCCAGAAGGCCGATGGCCAGCAGCTGATTAAGCAGCCAGTTCAGGGTGTACAGTTTCAGAATGCCGGTAGCACCGGCAACCAGCACCAGCAGCACAACCGTCCGGGTCAGGCGCATCATGTGCGGTGTCCGGATCAAAGGCAGCAGCTTGTATATCAGAAAGGCAACCACCAGAATATCCAAGTAATCGTTCCACTGCATACTCCGAAGGTTTTGGAAGAAATTTTGAAGGGTATCCATCATATCCGTTCCCCTTTTTATGTCAACTATTCCACAGAGCAGAATCCGCTAGCGTATACTGATCTATTATCTGTACCATTATAGCGAATTCAAAAGCCGATGGCAATAGTCATTGTGTAAATTTTTTATGGCAATGAACCGACGATCGCAGCTGCAGCCCGCAGGAACCGATCGGTATCCCCATCCACGGTGTTCCAGCCGAAGCTCACCCGAACCGTACCCGTTTCCACAGTCCCGGCACTCTCATGGGCCAGCGGTGCGCAGTGGAGCCCTGCCCGCACACCGATCTCCCGCCAGGCCAACAGCCGGGCCATCTCCTCGCACTCCATTTCCGGCAGGAAGGATACTGTCGCCGCCTGGTGTTTCCCGGAGAACACCCGTACCCCCATTTTTTTCAATCCGGCAACGCAGCGCTTCAGCTGCCGATGCTCCCGGCGGTACAGGGTGGAAAGTCCTGTTTTCTCCACGAACCGCAGTCCCTGGTCCAGTCCGGCAATCCCCGGCACGTTCATGGTTCCGGCCTCCAGCCGTTCCGGCAGTTCCTCGGGCATGGTTTGCAGCAGGGATGCGCTGCCCGTGCCCCCGCAGATCAGGGGCTGCCCCGGCTGGGCGCACAGCAGCAGCCCGGTCCCCTGGGGTCCCAGCAGCCCCTTGTGTCCCGGCATGGCTATGAAATCGGCCCCCAATTTTTCAAAATGCACCGGCAGGGTACCGGCAGACTGTGCCGCATCGATAATAAACGGAATTCCCCGCTGCCGGCACAGCCCCGCAATTTCCTCCACCGGCAGAACATAGCCGAACACGTTGGAAACATGGGTAAATACTGCCGCCTGAACCCCCGGCTTCAGGCAGCGGTCAAACGCTTCCAGGGTATCATCCCAGTCAAAGAGCTTCCGCCCCGCCACCACAATATCCGCCCCCAGGGCATGGAGCGGACGTGTTACGGCATTGTGCTCGAACCCAGAGATTACCACCTTTCCTCCAGGCTTCACCAGGGTTCGGATGGCAATATTCAGTCCATGGGTGCAGCTGGCGGTATGCACCACCTGCTCCGGCTGGCAGTGAAACAGCCTTGCCGCCGTCTCCCGGCAGGCATAGACCTGCCGGGCTGCCTCCATGGCGGCGGAATAACCGCCCCGCCCTGGATTTGCGCAGGTTCTCATGGCCTCCACCACGCCCCGATAAACACCGGCAGGCTTGTAAAACGACGTGGCGCCCCAATCCAGATAGATCATAGGTCCACTTCCTCAAACATTCCGTCGTCCTTCTGCCAGTAGACCCGCCGCAGGGGAACCTTTGCCTGCCGCAGCTGTTCCCCGGCCTGGCGAATATCCTTTGTCCGAATTCGCAGCGCATAGCCGCAGCCCTGTTCCTCCATCCACCGGGGTGTCCGCTGTAAGGTACACCCCACACCGCTTCTGGACAGCAGCTGCTCGGCCCGCTGGGCAAAGGTGATGGAACGGAACGTAATAAAATAGTGTTTCATCGGCAAAACCTCCCGGGTCAATCTATGCGCTTCGGGGCAATCCGGTGTTCCCAAACGGCATATTTCTCCAGGGAATTGTCCATCTTGTCTAAAATGTCCATTTATCATCCGGAATATCTATTGAAACCAGACAATTCCTTCGGTATAATCATTTTATACAAACCGAAGGAGGATCACCATGGAACATTATAATCCCCTGCTCACCAATCAGAAAACCGACCATAAATTCATCACCATCGGCGAGATCATGCTCCGGCTGACACCCCCCAACTACCAGAAAATCCGCATGGCCAACGAATTCGAGGCAACCTATGGCGGCAGTGAGGGCAACATCGCCCTGGCCCTGGCGAACCTGGGCATCGACTCCACCTTCTTCTCCGTGGTGCCCAACAATTCCATCGGCAAGAGCGCCATCCGGATGCTCCGCTCCAATGATGTACACTGCACCCCGGTGATTCTCTCCACCCCGGAGGAAACCCCCACCCATCGGCTGGGCACCTACTATCTGGAGACCGGCTACGGCATCCGGGCCAGCAAGGTGACCTATGACCGCAAGCACTCCGCCATCACCGAGTATGATCTGAGCAAGGTGGACATTCCCAGGCTTCTGGAGGGTTTCACCTGGCTGCACGTTTCCGGCATCACCCCCGCCCTGTGCCCCAGCTGCGCCGACTTTATCCTGGGGTGCCTGAAGGTCGCCAAGGAGCTGGGCCTTACCACCAGCTTTGACGGCAACTTCCGCTCCAAGCTGTGGACCTGGGAGGAGGCCCGGGATTACTGCACCCAGTGCCTGCCCTATGTAGACGTGCTTCTGGGCATTGAACCTTATCACCTGTGGAAGGACGAAAACGACCACAGCAAGGGCGACTGGAAGGACGGCGTGCCCCTCCAGCCCAGCTACGAGCAGCAAGATGAGGTGTTCCAGCACTTCATTGATCGCTATCCCAACATCCGTTGCATCGGACGCCATGTGCGCTATGCCCACTCCGGCTCTCAGAACAGCCTGAAGGCCTTCATGTGGTACCAGGGGCATACCTTTGAGAGCAAACTCTTCACCTTCAATATTCTGGACCGGGTGGGCGGCGGCGATGCCTTTGCCAGCGGCCTGATCTATGCCATGATGCGGGGCTACAAGCCCATGGACATGGTGAATTTTGCCGTGGCCAGCTCCGTCCTCAAGCATACCATCCATGGCGACGCCAACATCACCGACGATGCCGGTGCCATCAAGGAAATCATGAACATGCAGTTCGACATCAAGCGCTGAGGAAAACGCAGCAGTGCCCCGGCGGACGGTTTCCCGTCCGCCGGGGCACATTGTCATTCTTCCAGCAGGCACACCGCATGGCAGGCCATGCCTTCCCCGCTGCCGGTGAACCCCAGCTTTTCCTCCGTGGTGGCCTTCACGTTCACCCGGTCCGAGGCAATGCCCAGGCTTCCGGCAATGTTTCGCTCCATCTGGCCGATGTAGTCTTTCAGCTTTGGCTTCTGGGCAATCATGGTCACGTCAATGTTGCTGATCCGGTAGCCCGCCTGGGCCACTTTCTGTCCCACCATTTCCAGCAGCACCCGGGAGTCCGCTCCCTTGTACTTGGGGTCGGTGTCCGGGAAGTGCCGTCCGATGTCCCCCAGTCCCGCAGCCCCCAGCAGGGCGTCGGATACCGCATGGAGCAGCACATCCGCATCGCTGTGTCCGTCCAGGCCCAGGGCGTAGGGGATTTTCACTCCCCCCAGGATCAGGTCCCGTCCCTCCACCAGCCGGTGAACGTCATATCCATGTCCGATTCTCATTTCATTTCCTCCAGCAGCATCTGCGCGATTTTCAGGTCCAGGGGGGTGGTGACCTTCAGGTTCCGTTCGTCCCCCTCCACGATTTTTACCCGCATTCCCAGCTGCTCCACGGCGGAGCAGTCGTCGGTGACAGACAGCTTTTCTTGCTCCACCTTCTCCATGGCGCCCCGGAGCAGGTCAATGTCAAACACCTGGGGGGTCTGGACCGCATACAGGGTGGCGCGGTCCGGCGTGCGCTCCACCACGCCCCCCTGCACCACTTTGATGGTATCTTTCACCGGAATGGCTGGCGCAGCCGCACCATAGGTATTGGCTGCCCGGATGGCCCGGTCAATCACCTGCCAGGTGACCAGGGGCCGGGCGCCGTCATGGATGGCTGCCAGCTGCACCCCGGCAGACAGGGCGTTCAGGCCAAGGCGCACCGATTCCTGGCGGCTGGCTCCTCCGGCCACCACCGCTCGGACCTTCGGCATCTGCCTGCACAGGTCGGTAATGGGCAAAATCAGATCCTCCCGGGTAACCACCACAATTTCCGAAACCGCATCACAGTCCTGAAATTGTCTCACTGTCCGCTGAATCATGGGGGCTCCCCCCAGGGATGCCATCACCTTGTCAATGCCCCCCATCCGTGAGGCGGAGCCGGCGGCCACGATCACCGCCCCGCAGGTTTTCAGGGGCAGCAGCTTCCGCATGGGACGCGTTACTTTGGTAATATCCATGGAGTTACAGCTCCTTCACCAACTGTTTGAAGTGGTCCCCCCGGACCATGAAATTCTTGAACTGGTCAAAAGCGGCGCTGGCGGGGCTCATCAGCACCACATCCCCAGGCTCAGCGGCGGCAGCCGCCGCCTGCACCGCCGGGTCAAAGGCGCCGCAGTCCACAATCTCCAGTTCCTTCGGGTTGTACTCCGGGCAGCTTTCCACAGCCTGGCGAATTTTCGGCCCGGTGGCGCCGCCCAGGTACAGCTTTTTCACATGGGCACAGATTTCCGGGCCCAGGACATCATAGGGAATGTGCTTGTCATAACCGCCGGCAATAAGGATCACTTTTTCCGGAAAGCTGCGCAGGCCGGCGATGGTCCGGCTGGGAGAGGAGGCGATGGAATCGTTGTAGAATTTCACCCCGTCCTTCACCCGGACCAACTCAATCCGGTGCTCCACCCCGCCGAAGGTCCTGGCCACATGGCGGATCACCTCGTCCTCCACCAATCCCTCCACCATGGCGATGGCAGCCATATAATTTTCCACATTGTGGACACCGGGAATCAGAATATCCTCCACGGGAAGCACCGGCACCCCATGACGGCAGATTACCCCATTCTCCAGGCACACATCCGCCTTCCCCTGCCGGGAGAAGAAGCGGGTGGTGCCGTTGCCACGGAACCGGGCGGTGATGGCATTATCTGCATTGAGGATCAGCAGTCCCGTTTCGTCCTGATAGCGGAAAATGTTGGTCTTGGCCTGGACGTACTCCGCCATATCCTTGTGGATGTCCAGATGATTGGGAGCCAGATTGGTAATCACCGCCCGGGCGGGACTGCGGGTCATGTCCATCAGCTGGAAGGAGCTCAGCTCCACAACCGCATAGTCCTCCGCCTTCATCTGCCGCACCAGGGGCAGCAAGGGGGTTCCGATGTTTCCACCCAGCCAGACGGTTTTCCCCGCCGCTTTCAGCATCTCCGACACCAGGGTAGTGGTTGTGGTTTTTCCGTCGGACCCCGTCACCGCCAACAAGGTACAGGGGCAAACCTCAAAAAACACTTCCATTTCCGAGGTCACCTGCGCTCCCCGGGAGCGCAGGGCTTCAATAGCCGGGTTGGCCGGGTGCATGCCGGGAGTACGGAACACCACGTCCGCCTCCACGCCGTCAAGATACCCCTCCCCCACATGAAGGGTGCAGCCCAGGCTTTCCAGCTCCAGGACCTCCCCCTCCAGCTGCTCCCGGGGCGTCTTGTCACAGCCCAGCACCCGGCAGCCAAATTCCAGCAGCAGCCGCACCAGGGGACGATTGCTCACACCCAATCCCAGCACCGCAATGGACTTGCCCTGAAGTCCCCGAAAATATTCCTCAAACGCAGACATGATACCGCTCCTCATTTCCTGTGAAAATCCGCAGCCAGCGCCGCTTATCCCTATTAGTATATACATCCGGGAAAGATTTTGCAAGACATTTGACTTTTGCCCCGCTTTGCAGTACAATAGCGGAGCAACCGGACCGGACAGCCGCGGATGGAGGCCCAAAGGCCCCAGATGAGGAAAGTCCGGGCTCCGCAGGGCAGGGATAACGGGTAACGCCCGCCGAGGGTGACCTCAGGACAAGTGCAACAGAGAGATACCGCCGGAGGGCTCGCCCTTCGGCAAGGGTGAAAAGGTGCGGTAAGAGCGCACCCGGCCCATGGTGACATGGGTTCTACGCTGTAAACTCTATCCCGGAGCAACGCCGTGGAGGAACACAAGGTCGGCCCGACCGTTCCGAGGAGGCGGCTTGATCCCACGGGCAACCGTGGGGCTAGATAGATGGCTGTCAAGACAGAACCCGGCTTACAGGTTCGTGTTGCCAAAGCACCGCTTTCTGCGGTGCTTTTTTTCGTAAACAGACAAAAGCCCCCAGCCAAACGGCTGGGGGCAAAATGCGTCAGAACCTGAGATTAGTCGCGGACCTCGGTGACAACACCGGAGCCAACGGTACGGCCGCCTTCACGGATAGCGAAACGCAGGCCCTTCTCAATGGCGATGGGGGTGATCAGCTCCACGTTCATCACCACGTTGTCGCCGGGCATGCACATCTCAACGCCTTCGGGCAGGGAGATGATGCCGGTCACGTCGGTGGTACGGAAGTAGAACTGGGGACGATAGTTGTTGAAGAAGGGGGTATGACGGCCGCCTTCTTCCTTGGACAGGACGTAAACCTGGCCAGCGAACTTGGTGTAGGGGTGGATGGAACCGGGCTTGCACAGAACCTGGCCGCGCTCGATGTTCTTCTTGTCGATACCACGCAGCAGAGCGCCGATGTTGTCGCCGGCTTCAGCGTAGTCCAGCAGCTTGTGGAACATTTCGATGTCGGTCACGACGGTGTTCTGCTTGTCCTCACGCAGGCCAACGATTTCCACGGGCTCGTTCTTCTTGATGACGCCACGCTCCACACGACCGGTAGCCACGGTGCCACGGCCGGAGATGGTGAACACGTCCTCAACGGGCATCAGGAAGGGCTGGTCAGCCTTACGATCAGGAGTGGGGATATAGTCGTCAACAGCGTCCATCAGCTCCTTGATGCAGGCATACTCGGGAGCGTTCACGTCGGTGGACTCGGAGATCAGGGCGTTCAGAGCGGAACCCTTGATGATGGGCACATCGTCGCCGGGGAACTCGTAGAAGGACAGAGTCTCACGGATCTCCATCTCAACCAGCTCCAGCAGCTCCTCGTCGTCAACCAGGTC
>CASFNR010000027.1 GCA_949296115.1 uncultured Eubacteriales bacterium
GACAACGTCCGTGTGGTGCCCCTGGGCAAGGACGTGACCTCCGTCATCCATGTGGTCAGCGTGGCCCTCCGGGCTGCCCTGATCTTCGGCAACATCGCCCCCGGCGATGCCGGCAACCTGATGAAGTACACCATGGAGCGTGTGCCCGCCTTCGTCAACGCCTTCAAGCCTCTGGACGACGTGATCGTGGCCTGCGGCGCAGGCGCCATTGCCCTGGGCTTCCCTGTTATCTCCAACGAGACCGAGAATATGTTCCGGGTGCCCAAGTCCCTGATCCAGCAGCTGGATGTGTCCAAGTGGAACGCCACCTCTCTGGAAGCCCGGGACATCAAGATCAAGATCACCAAGATCGACATTCCCGTGTCCTTCGCCTCCGCCTTCGAAGGCGAAATCATCCGCCGGGGCGACATGCAGGTGGAAGTGGACGGCTCCCGTGTGGACTGCTTCGAGCTGGTTGACCCGAAATCGACGACATCCCCGTGGGCTCCAAGATCTCCCTGTCCTACACCGTGGAAGTGGCCGGCAAGGCCATGCAGCCCGACTTCGAGGCCGTTATGGAGCGGAAGATCCACTCCTGGATCAACTGCATCGAGGGCGTGATGCACACCGGTCAGCGTGACATGATCCGTATCCGGATCAGCAAGGCCGACTTCGAGGCGGGCTTCAAGTTCCGTCACATCGGCGAAGTGCTGTACGCCAAGATCAAGAGCGAGTTCGAGGCCGTTGTGGACAAGTGCCAGGTCCGGATCGTGGTGGACGCCGAGCAGAACGCCAAGCTGCGGGCCGCCGCCAACGAAGTGTTCAACAAGCGTGACGCCCGTCTGGCCTCCATGACCGACGAGTCCGTGGACGAGTACTACACCTGCATCATGTGCCAGGCCTTCTCCCCCAGCCATGTGTGTATCGTTACCCCCGAGCGTCTCGGCCTGTGCGGCGCCGTGTCCTGGCTGGACGCCAAGGCCACCAAGGAACTGGATCCCGCCGGTCCCTGCCAGCCCATCAAGAAGGAAGGCTGCATCGACGAGAAGCTGGGCCGTTACGAGACCGTGGACGAGGCTGTCAACAAGTACAGCCATGGCGCTCTGGAGCACGTGACCCTGTACTCCCTGTTCCAGGATCCCATGACCTCCTGCGGCTGCTTCGAGTGTATCTGCGGCGTGGAGCCCGTCTCCATGGGCGTTGTCATCACCTGCCGTGAGCACGCCGGCATGACCCCCCTGGGCATGACCTTCTCCGAAATGGCTTCCATGACCGGCGGCGGCGTTCAGACCCCCGGCTTCATGGGCCACGGCAAGCACTTCATCTCCTCTCACAAGTTCATCGCTGCGGAAGGCGGCCCGGGCCGTATCGTCTGGCTGCCCAAGCTGCTGAAGGACCAGATGCGGGAGCGTCTGGACAAGACCGCTCTGGAGATGTACGGTGTGGAGAACTTCACCGACATGATCGCCGACGAGACCGTCTGCACCGACGATCCCGAGCAGCTGCTGAACTTCCTGACTGAGGTTGGCCACCCCGTCCTCAGCATGGAGCCCTTCGAGATGTAATTGTTCTCCCAAACAAAAGACGAGGAAGCGGTTCGCCGCTTCCTCGTTTTTCTTTTTATCCGGTTTCGCTTTCCGCCCCGGGATTCAGCCCGAAAGCCCCTCCCGATACCAGGTTGGGATGGGATTTCTCATGTTATCATACCAGCGCAGCACATCCCGGGCCTGCTCCAGGGCAATCCGGACCTCCTCCTGGCCATAGGGAATCGCCCAGGGGACAGCGGAAAGGGTATTGCTGCTGATGTAAAGCGCCAGAAGCTCCCAGAAGGCCAAGGGGGCCTCCCCTTCAAAATAGCCCTCCACAATGCCGGCGGCAAAGGCCGGCGCCGCCTGGGCGCACCAGACAATCCGGTTGAACTCCTCCCAGGGGTCCCCATAGTCATACCGGTCAAAATCAATGATATACAGCTTGCCGTCCCGGCCGATCATCATGTTTCCGATGTGGTAATCCCCGTGCTGGTAGGTCAGCGGGCGACCGTGAAGCAGATGCCGGTGGGAATTGATGTAATCCACAAAGGCCTGCCCGTTTTCGATTTTGATAGGGCAGGTCTCATACTGCCGGATTTTCCGGTCCGCTTTCCGGTTGAACCGGCCTTCCCATTCCTCCGTTCCCGCCGGAGCGGGAATCTGATGGATTTTCCGGAGAATCCGGCCTGCCTCCAGGCCGTAGTCGTATTGTTTCTCCCGTTCCAGGGACGGGATCACGTCCTGGGCGTCCTCCCCGTCAATCCAGGTCTGGATGGCGTAAACCTCTCCGTTTCGGGTGCCGAATTCCAGAGGCCTGCACATGGGAATATCCAGCGCCTCGGCTTTGCGCATCGACTGAAATTCCTCCAGCTTGCGCGCATAGGTGTCCTCCGGAGACAGACGAAGCAGGAAGCGGTTTCCCTGGGCATCCGTGGCGCAGTATTTCCGGTCCCCCGACCATCCCTTTTGAATCAATTCCGTTGATGTAAAATCCTCTGGCAGCATTCCGTTCACCTCTTTCGGGTTATTTCCAGGCCATTATATCACAAATTGAGGGGTATTTCCATATTCCCCGGGAGCAAACGTCTTTTAAAAAGGTTCCCGGTTTCCCTACGTCTGACCGCCGCCGGTGTTTGCACCGGCGTGTCCCATTCAGATGGGTTCCAGGCCGCCGCCCTGATGCAAGAATAGCTCCACACCTTTCGGTGTGGGGCTCATTGTCTCCGGGCACTGCCCGGTGGTGCGGGCGACAGGACTCGAAAACACTTTGGTTGCCGCCAGTGTTTGCACTGGCGGTCGGGACACGCCACCGGCGTGTCCCATTCAGATGGGTTCGAGCCCACCTCCCTGATGCAAGAACAGCCCCACACCGTGAGGTGTGGGGCTCATTGTCTCCAGCTGTTCTTGGTGCGGGCGACAGGACTCGAACCTGCACGGCGAAGCCAGAGGAACCTAAATCCACCGAGTCTACCAATTCCACCACGCCCGCGGGAAAAAAAGAACTCCCTATTTTTACACGGGGGGAGCACCCGAGACGGAGCATTACGCTTTATCCGCTTACCAGTATTCTAGCACGGCCCGGTCCCCTTGTCAACCAGGAAACCGGGCCGATTTTCAGATTATTTCTCCATATGCACAATCAGATGGGGATAGGTCATGGTGATGTCCTGCTGGTCGAAAATCTCTTTGATTTTCTTGGTCACGTCAAAGTACACATCCCAGTAGTTCTCCGTCTTGACCCACAGCCGCAGGCTGTAGGAAATGGCGCTGTCCCCGTAGGCCGTGATTACCGCCTTGGGCGCCGGGTCCTCCAACACGTCCTCCCGGGTGCCCGCCAGAATCAGGGCGTCCAGCACCTTCTGGGTGGGAGCGTCGTAGCCAGCGGATACAGCGATGTCCACCCGCCGGGTCTCTGAGGCGGAGTAGTTCACAATCTGGGCCGCCACCACCGAGCTGTTGGGAATGGAAATCACCTTGTTGTCCCCGGTGGTCAGCACGGTGTAGGTCATATTGATTTCCCGCACCGTTCCGGACTGCCCCGCAATCTCCACGAAGTCCCCGGAGTGGAAGGAGTGGTTGTACAAAATGGTAAAACCTCCCACAATGTTGGACGCCATGTTCTGCAATGACAGGGACAGTGCCAGGGTCAGCACGCTGGCCAGGGCTACAATGCCCGTCACATCAATGCCCAGCGCCGAGGCTGCGCTGAGAAAGACCACCAGGTACAGCCCCACCCGGACCAGGGACAGAATCAGGCTGTGGGCAGCCTTTTCCAGCTTGGACCGTTCCAGGGTTTTCCGCAGGAGGGACAGCACCACCCGAATGGCCAGCACCCCCAGCACCACAATGATCACTGCCGAGAAAATCCGGGACAGGAAAGCGCCTCCCAGCAGCGTTGTCAGTTGAATCATATCCGTTTCTCCTTTCATGGTAAATTTGGGTGTATTATATCCGCTCCGGGAGAAAATAGCAAGAGGAACTCCATTCCTACTGTCATTTTTCCCGGATTTATGCTATCATGAGACTGCATCGGGAATATGCTCAGAATTATGAATTTCATGTTAATCTCAACTTAAGAATCCACCCTCTTTTTTCTTAAATCCAGTGGTGCTATAATAGAATTACCATTCCGAATTATCCATGAAAGAGAGAGATGCTCCATGTACAATATTCTGATCTGCGACGACCAGGAGGACATCGTCAATGCCCTGAAGATATACCTGACCCCGGAAGGCTACAACCTGTTCTCCGCCTACACCGGGAAGGAAGCCCTGGAAATCGTGAAAAACAACGAAATCCATCTGATTCTGCTGGACGTGATGATGCCCATCATGGACGGCATCACCGCCACCGCCCGCATCCGGGAAATCTCCAACGTGCCCATCATCCTCCTCACCGCAAAGTCCGAAACCGAGGACAAGGTGCTGGGGCTGAATGTAGGCGCCGACGACTACATCACCAAGCCCTTTGTTCCCGTGGAGGTGCTGGCCCGGGTCCGTTCCCAGCTGCGCCGTTACGCCCGGCTGGGCAGCTGCCCGGAACCCTCCAGCGGGGAAATCACCATCGGCGGCATCACTCTGGACGACCGGACCAAATCCGTCACGGTAGAGGGAGAACCGGTGGCCCTGACTCCCACGGAATACGCCATTTTGCATCTGCTCATGGCAAACCCGGGAAAGGTCTACTCCACCAAGGTGCTCTATGAGTCCGTGTGGCAGGAGGCCGCCCTGGGCAGCGAAGGCGCCGTGGCCGTCCACATCCGCCACCTCCGGGAAAAAATCGAAATCAATCCCTCCGACCCCCGGTATCTGAAGGTGGTCTGGGGGCAGGGCTATAAAATGGAGGGGGAGAAAAAGTGAAAAATCACATTGCCTTCAAATTCCTGGCCATTGCCCTGTGCGCCCTGGCGCTGCTCAGCAGTGTGGCCAGCGGGGCGGGCATCGTGGCCCTCACCGCCGCCGGCCTCTACGACAAAACTGTGAACCAGGTCCGGGAGGAATCCATCAACACCATCGGCAAGGGCATGGCCCACGACGTGGCGCTGTACTACGCCAGCATGGAACTGGGGGGCTGTCCGGAGAGTGTGCTGTACCGGCGTTACGGCAGCAGCGCCTATGAATTCAACTTTCTCAGTGAGGGCTATGGCTACACCCTGAAGGATGGGGACGGCAATGCCCTGGAAACCGGCGGCTATTTGACCCCGGACAGCAAGGAGTCCTTCTCCACCTACACCTTCCCCGTGACGGGGCAGTACCTGTACCTGGTCTCCTCTGCCCCCGAGGTAGTGCCGGAGGCCACGGAGTCGGAACTGCTGGAGGAACCGCTGGTATACGCCGACAACGAAACCTACATCTACAACGCCATTCCCGACTCCGGCGCCACCGTGTACTTCATCAGTCTGTGGGACGCCTTTGGAAATGAACTGCTGAATCTGGGTTCGTCCTCCGGGGTGGGTACTGCAATGTGCAATGCCCAGGGAAATGTGGTATTCCGAAGCTTTGACCAGGTTGATGCCGTTGCGGAATCTGTGTACCAGATAGAGCTGATTGATCTGAACGGAAAAATGCTCTACACCGGCTTCTCCTCCTCCCCTGTGGGCGGACTGAGCCTTTCCCCCGACGGATGCCTGATCTATACCGGATTGATGCACCCGGAGCGGATAACCGAAGCGGAACTGGTTCCCAGCGAAACCGCCGAAACCGTGACCATCACGGAACCCACCATGGCGGAAACCCAGGCCACCGAGACCCAGGCGGAAACTCAGGTGACCGAAGAGGCCCAAATTCCGGAGGAAGTTCCCCAGGAGGAAACCGCAGCCACGGTATCCCAGGAAGCGGACGTTCCCTCCGCTGCCTCCGCCATGCCGGAGGAGACCGGCGCCGTCTCAGAAGAGGAGTCCACCGCCGCCGCAGAAACCATGGGAGAGACCCAGGCCGTTACCGAAACCAGCCCGGAGCCTGTCACAGTGCCTGTTACAGAACCGGCAGTCGAGACAGCGCCGGAAACCACTGCCCCAGTGGAAACCACTGCGGCTGCCTCCTCCCAGCTGGATCTGAAGCAGCTGATCAACGGCAAGCCCCTGTCCGAGTACGAAATCATCCGTATCTCCTACTGGGACGAGGAAACCCAGCAGGAAATGGTGGCCCAGTGCATCTATCTGCCCATGGAGGAGATGACCCTGGAACTGTATGTCACGCCTGACGGCCTGTATGACGATGGAATGTACCAGATGCTGGGCCTGATCCGCTCCTTCCGAAGCGATCTGTTCCTGATTTTGGGCACCAGCCTTCTGGTGTTCGCCATTCTGGCGGTATACCTGTGCTGCGCAGCCGGCCGCAAGCCCAGAACCGCGGAGGTTCAGGCCGGCGGCCTGAACCGGCTGCCCCTGGATCTGTACCTGCTCTTAACGGGGCTGTCCATCGGGGGGATTGCGGTTCTGGGGGTGGAACTGGCCAACAACCTGCTGTACTGGCAGCTGAATCTGCAGGTATTCTGCGCCGGTGCAGCCGGGATGGGATACCTGGCCTGTCTGATTTTTGTGGGCTTCTGCTTCGCCTTTGTCGCCCAGATCAAAACCCCGGGCGGCTACTGGTGGCGCAACAGCCTGTGCGGCAGAGTCCTGCGTCTGGCGGCAAAACTGCTGCGCTGTGTGAAAAATCGGCTGATTCCCGGTTTGGTCGGGCTGCTTCGGAAGATCTGGTATGGCCTTACCGGATTCCTGGGGCGGGCAATTCACCACTGGATGATAATGCTGCCCCTGGTCTGGCAGTGGCTGGCTGCGGAGGCCGCCATTTTCCTGCTGATCTGCATCGGTATTGCCACCCGCTCCTTCCTGTTCACCCTGCTCTGCCTGGTGGGCGTCGTCGTCCTGATAATCTACGGAGCGAACTGCTACGGCAGACTCTGGGAAAGCGCCCGGCGCATGAGCCAGGGGGACCTGAGCGCCAAGGTGGATGATACCAACATGGTGGGCGCTTTCAAGGATTTCGCCCAGGACCTGAACAACCTGTCCGGCGTGGCCATGGAGGCCGCCCAGCAGCAGCTGAAATCCGAGCGGATGAAAACCGAGCTGATTACCAACGTCTCCCATGACATCAAGACCCCCCTGACCTCCATCATCAACTATGTGGACCTGCTGCAAAAACCACACACCCCCGAGGAAGGAGAAGCCTACCTGGAGGTACTCCAGCGGCAGTCCCAGCGGCTGAAGAAGCTGATTGAGGACCTGATGGACATGAGCAAAGCCAGCACCGGCAACATGGTGGTGGAAATCACCACCGTGGATGCGGTGGAGTCTGTGAACCAGGCCCTGGGCGAGTTCGCCGACAAGCTGGAAAAAGCCCAGCTGACCCCCCTGTTCCGGTGCGGAGCGCCTTCCATGATGATGAAAGCCGATGGCAAGCTGGTCTGGCGGGTGCTGAGCAACCTGCTGACCAATGCGGTGAAATACGCCCTCCCCGGCACCCGGCTGTATGTGGACCTGATGCAGACCGAGGAGAAGGTCATCATCTCCCTGAAGAACATCTCCCGGGAGGAGCTGAACATCGACGCCGATGAACTGATGGAGCGGTTCGTCCGGGGAGATGGTTCCCGGAATACGGAAGGCAGCGGTCTGGGCCTGAACATCGCCAAGAGCCTGATGGAGCTGCAGCACGGTCAGCTGCAGCTGCTGGTGGACGGAGACCTGTTCAAGGTCACCCTGATCTTCCCCGGCGTATAACCCACAAAGCAGCGCCCCCGGTTGGGAAAATCCCAATCGGGGGCACAGCTTGTCAAAATAGTCTCACAGAGTTTGCCGCCTGTAGCGGCAAATAAAGTCAAAATCAGTTTTCTGCCGGGGCGTGTACCTGGTAGAAAACACTTCTCAGGCTGCAAGTGTGGAATTTGTCCCCCACAGGGGGGACAAATTATGCGCGCAGCAGACTGCAAAAACCTGTCGGAAAGCCCCGAAGGGGGTTTTCGACAGTCTAAGCCCCCGGTTGGGAAAATCCCAACCGGGGGCAATTTCTTCTTTCAGCCGAAGCGGTAGCCCGCTTCCAGCAGCCGGGTCAAAGCCTCGTTGGCCTGTTCATCGGTAAACAGGCCGGTGAACCGCCGGTCCACCGCCAGCGCCTCCAGGCTCAGGTCCAGCCGTCCCTGCTCCGCCAGTGCGGAAAACCCGTCGCTGAGCCGGCGGCCGTCCAGAATCCGCCGGGCAGAAGTCAGGGCCTGCTCCGGCGCCACCGGGCGCATCCGCACCCCCAGGGTCTGGGCCTGCTGCCGGGCCGCCGCCCAGGCGGCAATGAATTTTTCTTCCATGGGGTTCCTCCTTCTCAGTACAGGGCGTACCCGTAGCGATAGAGCAGCTGCCGGTACCAGGGCCGCTGCTTCAGGCGGCGGATTCCCGTGCGTACATAGTTGTCCAGCATCAGCAGTTCTTCCCCTGTCAGGGTATGCTGGCTGAATTTTGCCCGCTGGGCCAGCTCCTCCAGCTCCGCCGGGGATGTCTCCCCCAGCAAGTCCGCCATGGTCTGCACCTGCTGCCAGCGTTTCAGACCCCGCCGGTTGGGGGTTCCCCGGCGCAGCCAGGCCCGGCGGAGCATGAGCCGCACCCGCCGCTGGCCTTCCGCCAGTCCCAATGTCAGCAGCGCCGCCAGAAGCGGCTTCCACCAGGAGCTGCCAGGCGCCTGCTCCTCCGGAACCGGCGGGTCGGTCTGCTGGGTCTGGGCAGGCTCCGTCTCCTGAGGGCCGGTGGTTTCCGCCGTCTGTCCGGGAGTGGCTTCGGTTTCCCCGGGATTGGTGGTCTCCCCGGGCTGGTTTTCGGTGGGCGCCGTCTGAATCGTCAGATCCGGCACCGTCTCCGCCGCCCCCAGAGAAGAAGCGGGGGTGGCCTCCAGCACCAGCCAGGCATCCAGCAGCGGCTCATAATACTCCGCCCAGGCATGGGCGTTCTCCCCGGACACGCCCACGGTCTCCTGGGCCTGGGTCCGAACCATGTAACCGGTTACGTACCGGGCCTCCACCCCCGCCGCCCGGAGAAGCACCACCGCCGCTGTGGCGTAGTGGACACAGTAACCCCCTGTGCCCTCTTCCAGGAACCAAAGGGCAAAGTCCTCCGCCTCCGGCGGCATCCGCTCAGGGTCCAGGGTATAGCTGCCCACAGCACGCACCAGCGCCCCGATGCGCTGGGCCTTGCCGCTGGCAGTGCGTTCCGCCTCCAGGCCGGCAATCCAGGCTGCCGCTCCCTCCCGGGTGGCCTGGGGCAGCTGCAGATAGCGGCTGTCCGGCTCATGCTCCGCCGTCCCCTCCACCAGAAGGGTCCCGTAATTCTCCGGCAGCCCGGTGCGGCGGAAGGTGTACTGGGTGTACAGGCCGGTGTTTTCCGCCCTTCCTCCCACCAGCATCACGTTTTCCGCCGGATAATAGGGCAGGTACATCTGTTTCTCCTGCTCCAGGGTCTCCACCGTCACATAGCCCAGGTCCGGGCCCGGGCAGGCAAAGGTCTCCGCCCGGTGGTCTGTGGACTGCCAGCCCACGCCGTCGTACACGTCATAGTCCCGGCCCCGGAGGTACAGGGTTCCCCCGGTCTGGGCCGCCACATAGAGCACCGTCTCATGGGAGTTGTTCCGGCTGCCCAGGGCGGAAAGGTCCACCTTCTCCGGCTGGGGCACCGTCAGTTCCAGCAGCCCTTCTCCCCTGCCTCCTCCCCCTTTCTCGGAAAGGGACTGCAGCCAGGCTCCCAGGGACTGCCGGATTTCTTCACTTCGGTTTACATAATCTTTTTGCGGTACGGCAAAAAACAGAATCACCAGCGCCGCCGCCACGGGAAGCAGAATCCCCAGGGTCAGCCGATTGGCCTGCGCCGGACTGTCCTCCCGGACATTTCCGGTGAGCAGCAGCACCGCCGATCCAAACAGCAGCAAAAACAGATACTGCCCGGCGGGCGCCGTATCCGTCACCACCAGACAGCTGGCCAGCGGCGGCACTGCCAGCAGCAGGGGCACCGCCACCGGTTTGCTCCGACAGACGCTGCGGCAGGCGGCGCCGCCCACCAGCAGCCCCAGCAGCAGCATGGGCAGCTCCGCCGATCCCCCGTCCCAGGTCAGATCCGGCCATTGGAGCAGCCCCCAGTGATAAGCCCGGTCATAGATGTAGGAAATCCGGTACAGCAGCTGCCGCGTCTGAATCGCAAGGTCTCCATGCCGCAGCAGGTAACCCAGCCCCACGCCTGCAGCCAGCAGCAAGGCCCATCCGCCCCACCGGAACCGAGCCGCCATGGCCCACAGGCACAGCCCCGCCAGCAGAAGCAGCACCAGATTCCGGGCAGAGGGAATCGTCAGCTCAAAAGCGCTGACCACACAGCCAACCGCCCCCAAGGCCATGGAAAGCCCCAGCAGGACGCCCAGCAGGCCGGTCAGCCAGGATTCACTCCGCATCCGGCTCACCTCCAATATGATAATGCCAGGAGGCCGGACAGGGCTGATCGGTGACGCTTCCCGCCTGGGCCAGGGGATGGCACAGCAGGTCGTCCACCGCCCGGGTCAGATCCGTCTCCCGGTGGATGGAGAAGCTGTGGATTCCGCTGCCGGTAAGAGCCCGGATTTCAAAGACCACCTGCCGCTCCAGCAGATACCGTCCCACCCAGACCAGCCGCCCGAAAATCCGGTTGATCTCCTCTCCCTGGCCCCGAAGGTCCACTGTCACCAGCACCAGGCCCCGCTGGGGCTCCATGGGCTGGCGGAGCATCAGCTTGCCGGTTTTCGCCGTCAGTTTCCAGTGGATCTGATTTTGGCTGTCCCCGGGACGGAACAGCCGCAGTTCGTGATTTTCCGCAAAACCACCGCCGGGCTTGGGCCGCCAGGCAGCAGCCAGGTATCCATCCAGGCTGGGCAGCTCCGGCACCGGAATTTCTTTGGGCTGGACCCGCACCAGCTGCGGTTCCTCCCGCCGGGCGGGGAAGGAAAACAGCCCCAGATAATCGCAGACCTTCCCCCGGGCGATTTCCACCCGCAGGCCGCCGCAGACTTCCGTGGGAAGGCCCTGGAGCAGCCGATAGGTCTGGGTTTTGCCTGTCTGGCAGAAGGTCACCCGCAGTTTGCCCCGAAAGGGCGGCAGGGGAAATTCGCTGCCCCCCACCACCTCGGCCTCAGCCTCCGTTCCCACCGGCACATTGGCCGGGGCCTGGACGGACAGGCGGAACCGAAGTACGGCAGGCAGGCTGAGCAGCAGAGACAGCCATGGCAGACCCAGAACCGCCAGGAACAGCACCCAGGACACCCATTCCCCATGGGCCACATAGAAGCTTCCGCATCCAACCAGCACGGCCAGATACATGATTCGCCGACTCAGCATACTCAGCGCAGCCGGGGCGCCGGAACCCGGCCCAGCACCTCCTGAAGAATCTGCTCCGCCGTTCTGCCCTGGGCCTCCGCTTTGGGGGACAGCAGCAGACGGTGGGCCACGGTATGGACAAACACCTCTTTCACATCCCCGGGAATCACATAGTCCCGGCCCCGGAGCCGGGCCACCGCCTTGGCCATGGCGGTGACGGAGAGGGTTGCCCGGGGGCTGGCCCCCCGGAGAATGTCCGGACTGTTCCGGGTGGCTCCGGAGAGGGCCACAATGTACTGCACCACGTTCTCCTGCAGGTAAGTCTGCTCCACCAGATCCTGAATGGCAATCAGTTCCTCCCGGGTCATCAGAGGAGCCAGGGCATTCAGGGGATTGCCCCCCTGGCGGTTGAGGATCATGGCCGCCTCATCCTTGGGGCTGGGATAGCCCAGGGACAGCCGGATCATGAACCGGTCCATCTGGCTGTCCGGCAGCAGCTGGGTGCCCGCCGCACCGGTGGGATTCTGAGTGGCAATCACCACAAAGGGCTGGGGCAGGGCATGGCTGACGCCGTCCACCGTGACCTGGCCTTCCTCCATGGCCTCCAGCAGGGCGGACTGGGTCCGGGAGGTGGCCCGGTTCAGCTCATCCGCCAGGAAGAGGTTGCACAGCACCGCCCCGGGCTGATAGCGCATCCCCTCCCCCTGGGGATCGGGAATGGAAAAGCCGGTCACGTCCGAGGGCAGTACGTCCGGGGTGAACTGCACCCGGTTATACTGCAAATCCAGAACCCGGGAAAAGGCCAGGGCCATGGTGGTCTTGCCCACCCCGGGAATATCCTCCAATAAAATATGGCCCCGGGCCAGAATGGCGGCCAGCACCCACAGCAGCACCGGGTCCTTGCCCACCACCACCTGGCGGACCCGCCCCAGAATCTGTTGGGCATAGAGCGTGACATCACGGTCTTTGGTTTGCATGGCGGCGCTCCTTTCGTAAAACAGTTTTTCTCATTGTACACGGTTTTTCTGAAAAAAACAAGGCAGGCCGGGGGACGGATTCTTAAGATTCCCTTTGGATTTCCACCAATCCAAAAAAAACCGTCCCGACGGCAGCGCCATTGGGACGGGGAAGGATTCCGGTCTTATTTTTCCAGGGCCATCAGCTTGTCAATCCGCCGCTGGTGCCGGGCCTCTCCGGAGAACTCCGTGTTCAGCCAGGTGTCCACAATTTCCAGGGCCAGATTCTCGCCCACCACACCGGCGCCCATGGCCATCATGTTGGTGTCGTTGTGAAGCCGGGTCATTTTGGCGGTCCAGGTATCGGTGAGCAGGGCGCAGCGGATGCCGGGAATCTTGTTGGCGGAAATGGACACCCCGATGCCGGTGGTACACAGCACAATGCCCCGGTCGCACCGGCCGTCGGCAACCGCCCGGGCCGCCGCCGCAGCAAAGTCCGGATAGTCGCAGCTGTCCAGGGTGTAGGTGCCGAAGTCCGACACCTCGTGGCCCTGGCGGCTCAGGTGGGTTACAATCTTCTCTTTCAGCGCCAGGGCGCCGTGGTCACAGCCAATGGAAATTTTCATATTGGTTCTCCTTCGTTCTTAGTTTACATAACAAATCCGCCGTTCACCCCCAGCACCTGTCCGGTGACAAAGGGCGCCTCGGCCAGGTAGGCCATGGCCCGGGCCACATCCTCCGGGGTGCCGTTTCGCTCCAGGGGCGTCTCCTGGGCCAGCTCCTCCAATGACTCCGGGGTCAGCCCGGCGCACATATCCGTGAGAATTACCCCGGGGGCCACGCAGTTCACCCGGATGCCGCTGGGACCCAGCTCCTTGGCCAGGGCCTTGGTCAGGGCAATCACCGCCCCCTTGGTGGCGGAATAGGCCGCTTCGCAGGACGCCCCCACCTGCCCCCACATGGAGGACACGGTGATGACGCAGCCCCGCTGCTTTTTCAGGAAGGCAGGCATGGCGGCGTTGACGCAGTGGTAAATCCCCTTGACGTTCACGGCAAACAGCCGGTCCCACTCCTCTCCGGTAATCTGGGACATCAGACCGAAGTGCATGATGCCTGCGCTGCAGATCAGCACATCCACGTCCCCGATCTGCCCGAACGCCTTCTCCACCTGCTCCCGGCTGGATACGTCGCAGCAGATGGCCGCCGCCCCGGTTTTTTCCGCCAGGGCCTGGGCGGCCTGGCGGCTGGAGGCATACAGGAACGTTACCTGGTGTCCCTGGGCGGCAAACAGCTCCACCGCCGCCGCCCCGATGCCCCGGGACCCCCCGGCAATCACAACCCTTGCCATAAATCGTCCTTTCTCAGGAAAACGGGCTGCTTTGCAGCCCGCTTCAGGCTGTCGAAAACCCCCTTTGGGGCTTTTCCACATGTTTTCGCAGTCTGCCGCGCGCATACTTTGATCCCCGATGGGGGTCAAAGTCCACACTTGCAGCCTGAGCAGTATTTTCGTCCAGGCACAGATCCCGGCCGAAAATGGATTTCATCTTTTCTGCCGCCACAGGCGGCAGATGCAGCGGATTTTTCTGACACGCTGAAACGGGCTGCTGGGCAGCCCGTTTCCTTATCCTCTTCTTCTGCTCCGGCTCCGGTTCTCGGAGTAGGCCCGGATGGACGACAGCTTGCTGTCGGACTCGGTCATAAATGCCTTCAGCTTCTCCTCAAAGATCTGATCCGCGGTTTTGGGCGCAGCGGCCTGCACCGGGGCCTCCTGAGCCCGGGGTGCGCCGGACTCCCGGTTCTGGTAGTGACCGCCCTCCCGGCGTCCGCCGGAATTGCGGAAATTGTTCCGGCCGCCCTCCCGCTGGGGCTTGGGCTCCAGGCGCTTGATGGACAGGTTGATCTTCCCGTTCTCGTTGCCGATCACCATGACCTTCACGTCCTGGCCCTCCGTCAGGTGCTGCCGGATGTCGCTGACATAGGCATTGGCCACCTCGGAAATATGTACCATGCCGGTCTTGTTGTCCGGCAGCGTTACAAATGCGCCGAAGTTGGTGATGGATTTGACCTTTCCTTCTAAGATGGCTCCTACAGTTAACTCCATATTTGCTCTGCTTCCTCCATATAGTAAGGCAACCGGGTTGCCTGGATTACGATTGGGGTTCGATGGCCACGGTTCTGGAATCTACCAGTCCCAGCTCCTCCCGGGCGATCTCCTGAATGCTCTGAATGGAATCCAGCCGGGCGGTTTTCTCCACCAGTTCCTCATTGGCGTACTCGATGGCGGCGGCCTCCTGGCGAAGCCGTTCCGTCTCCTGCTGAATCCCCCCGTGAACCCAGTCCAGGGCGATCAAGGCTCCCATAGAAAATACTGCCAGCAGCGTGACGCAAACCGTCAGCACCACCCCCGCCGGGCGCAGCACAATCTTCACGGTTTTTCTGGGATAAGCGTTTTTTGCCATGGGCAGTACCTCCGGGTTTTGGTCGGACACGCCGACCGTGTTTCCACCCTATTGTAACCCATTTTTCCCCAGATGCAAACATATTTTTTGCAAATTTCAAAAATATTTTTAGGGGCCAGCAGGAAATCCCCCAGATTCCATCCAGTATTTTCCAGATCCACTCAAAAACCGGCTGCAGCCAGCGGCCCAGAGTCTCTTCCCAGATCACCCCGCCCACGGCCATCCCCCACAGATAACCCAGGCGCACGTCCCCCCGGCATATCCCGAAGCCCAGCCACAGGAAGGCCCACCAGGCCCCCAGCACGAACAGCCCGTCCGCCAGATGCCGGTGCCGCCGACCCGGGGGGCGCAGAAATCCGTAATAAAGCCCCAGCCCCGCCCCGGTGAGCACGCTGGCGGTAAGCCGGTAAAAGGCCGTTTCCGGCGTCACCGGAACAGGCTCCGCCACCGGCCGCCGGGCTGACGGGGTTCCTCATAGACCAGGGACGTCACGGTGCCGTCCACCGCCACCTGCCCCCCGTCCAGGGACAGGGTTTTCAGGCGCAGTTCCCGGCCCTGAATCACCAGGGTGCCCAGGGAGGTTTGCAGCACCACCGCTCCCTCGTCGAAGCTCACCACCTCCGTCACCCCGGTCATGGTCAGCTGGCGGCGCTCGTTCAGCTGCAATTTGTGGGGCAAATGCTCCTGCTCCATGCCATCCCTCCTTACCTGGCACAGTGTATGCTCCGGGCAGCGCAGATATGCGAACCCCCACCGCCGGAAGCGGTGGGGGGGTGGAAAGTGGAATCAGCGGCTGCCCTTGTCGTAGGGAATGCCCTCGGCCTTGGGGGCCCGGGACTTTTTCGACGTAAAGGCCAGCACCGCCAGGGTCACCAGATAGGGGAGCATCCGGTACAGGTGGGAGCTGATGCCCAGCTCCGCCAGCAGATACACCCCATCTCCATTGATGTCAATGGAACTGTAGGCAGCGGCAATGCACTTGAACAGGCCGAACAGCAGGGAGGCGCCGGCGATGTTCAGGGGTTTCCAGTTGCCGAAGATCATAACCGCCAGAGCCAGGAAGCCGAAGCCCGCCACATCGCCGTTGGCGGTGCAGTTGGCGGTGGTCAGGGCGTAGACGAAGCCGCCCATGCCCGCCAGGGCGCCGGAGATGGTGGTGCCGGCGTAACGCATCTTGTAGACATTGATGCCCAGGCTGTCCGCCGCCTGGGGATTCTCACCGCAGGAGCGGAGCCGCAGGCCGAAGCGGGTCTTATACAGGATCACCGACAGCACAACGAAAATCAGAATGCAGATATAGGTGGCCAGGTACACCTTGTTCAGGAAGGTCTCCCCCAGGAAGCCCAGGTCCGTGGACTTGTCAATGCCAAAGGTGGATTTCTTCAGCATAAACCAGGAAGCGGCGTCGCCGGTGGACATCATCAGGGTATTCTGGTTCACCAGCACCCGGATGAGGAACAGCACCAGGGCGGGAGCCAGCAGGTTCAGGGCGGTGCCGCCGATGGTCTGGTCTGCCCGGAGATTGATGGAGGCAAAGCTCAGCAGCAGGGAGAAAACGGCGCCCATGATGGCGGAGGCCAGCATGGCCATCAGTTCCAGTCCCTGGAGGGTCAGCCAGTCCCCGGACCGGGCAGCGCTGGTAAATACGTCGTAAGCCTGCATGGCGTGGACGAAGTATACGCCGATAAATGCGCCGAAGATCATAATGCCTTCCAGCGCCAGGTTGATGATGCCGCTGCGCTCGGCGAACACGCCGGCCAGGGCCACGATCATCAGGGGCACTGCGTATAGCAAGGTCTGCTGAATCAAAAACGTCATGCCTGCTCCCCTCCTTTCTCCTGATCCTGGTTCGGTTTCTCCCCCGGGTCAGGCTCGGCATTCACGTTGGTGCCTGCCTTCTGCTTTCCGGTGAGCATCATCCGGATCACCAGGGAGAAGGCGCTCAGATACACAATCACCGCAATGATTACATCGGTGATGTATTCATTATAGGCGGTATAACCGGTGAGCTGCTGGCCCACAATATCCAGCATGGCCATGAAAATGGCGGTGAAAATCACGCCGATGGGGTTGCTCACCGCCAGCAGGGCCACAGGGATGCCGTTGAAGCCGGTGGCGGGCAGGGACTGGTAAGTGGACCAATAGAACTCCGTGTTGCCGGAGAGCCAGTACAGGGCGGCGCCGCCGCCGGCCAGGCCGCCGGCAATGGCCATGGACAGCACGATGTTGCGCTTGTCGTTGATGCCCGCATACCGTGCCGCATGGCGGTTGGAGCCGCAGGCCTTCAGCTCATAGCCCAGGGTGGTTTTGTTGATGAGAATATAGACGGCAATGGCAATGACAATGGCGATGAGAATGCCGCCGTTGACCTGGGAGCCGGGGAAAATCTTGTCCAGTCCCAGCTTGGGCGTTGCCACACCGTTGAAGGTGGTCTTGTAAATATAGCCGGCCTTGGTGTTCTCCACCACATTCTTGAAGTTGCTTGCATCAAAGGCCCAGGTGACCAGATTGGCCGCCAGCCAGTTGGTCATGATGCAGGCCAGCACCTCGTTGATGTTCAGGAACGCCTTCAGCAGGCCGGGGATGCAGCCCCACAGGGCGCCCGCCAGACAGCCGCCCAGGAAAGCCAGCACCCAGATCAGGCCCGCCGGGACCGTCTCCGAAGGAATGCCCAGGGCGATGACCAGGGAGGCCAAGGTGCCCATCAGGTACTGACCCGGCGCACCGATGTTGAACAGGCCCGTCTTATAGGCCAGGGCCACGGACAGGCCCGTCATCACCAGGGGCGTGGCCCGGAAGAGCATATTGCCCCAGGACTGGGGATTGTAGCCCCAGGTCAGATTGCCTGCAGCGTCCCGTCCGGTGGAGAAGATGCCGGCAAAAATCAGCCGCACGCCGTCCCAGATGCCCTGCCCGGTGATGGTGCTCTTGGTCAGGCCCACGATCACCACAATGACAATGCCCACCAGCAGGCCCACCAGAATGGAAATCAGGGACGCCAGCACCTTCTTGGTGGCTTCTTTCTCATAGACGCTCAAAAGGGTATTTTTCACTGCCGGTCCCCTCCTTTCCCGCTGCGCTTGGCGCCTGCCATATACAGTCCCAGCTCCTGCACCGTGGTGGTCTTGGGGTTCAGTTCACCCACAATTTCACCCTCGTACATCACCAGGATCCGGTCGGATACGTTCATCACCTCGTCCAGCTCCAGGGAGACCAGCAGCACGGCTTTTCCCGCATCCCGCTGGGCCACCAGCTGGCGGTGGATATACTCAATGGCGCCTACATCCAGGCCCCGGGTTGGCTGAACCGCCACCAGCAGGGGGCAGCCCCGGTCAATTTCCCGGCCGATGATGGCCTTCTGCTGGTTGCCGCCGGACATGCTCCGGGCCAGCGTCACCGGCCCCTGGCCGCTGCGGACATCGTACTGCCCGATGATCTTCTCCGCATAGGCCCGCACCGCATCGCTGCGGATGAATCCCATTTTCTGGAACCGGGGCTCCCGGAAGGTCTGGAGCACAATGTTGTTCTCCAGGCTGTCGTCCAGCACCAGGCCGTGCTTGTGCCGGTCCTCGGGAATGTGGCTCAGTCCCGCCTGGCTGCGCTTGTGGACGCTGGCCTTGGAAATATCCTGGCCGCAGAGGGTAATTTTTCCCGCCGCAGTCTTTTCCAGGCCCGTCAGGCCATAGACCAGCTCCGTCTGACCGTTGCCGTCGATGCCTGCGATACAGACAATCTCTCCCGCCCGGACCTGGAAGGACACGTCGTGGACGGCGTTCTTCTTGCTGTTTTTGGCGTGGACCGTCATGCCCTGGACGTCCAGAATCACGTCCCCGGGCTTGGCCTCGTCCTTCTCCACCTGCAGCTGCACCGGACGGCCCACCATCATGTTGGACAGCTCCTGCTGATTGGTGTCCTTGATGTCCACAGTGCCCACCAGACGGCCCTTACGCAGCACCGTGCACCGGTCCGCCACCGCCATGATCTCGTTGAGCTTGTGGGTGATGAACAGGATGGACTTGCCCTCCTTGGCGAAGCCCCGCATGATCTCCATCAGCTCGTCAATCTCCTGAGGGGTCAGCACGGCGGTGGGTTCATCGAAAATCAGGATTTCGTTGTCCCGGTACAGCATCTTCAGAATTTCCGTCCGCTGCTGCATGCCCACGGTGATATCCTCCACCTTGGCGTCCAGGTCCACATGAAGCTTGTACTTCTCCGAAAGCTCCTGAACCTTCTGCCGGGCTACCTTCCGCTGAAGGAATCCAAGCTTGGTATCCTCCGCACCCAGAATAATGTTATCCAGCACGGTGAACACGTCCACCAGCTTGAAGTGCTGGTGCACCATGCCGATGTGCAGGGCGGTGGCGTCATTGGGGCTGTGGATCTTCACAACCTCCCCATTCTTCTTGATGACACCCGCCTCCGGCTGATACAACCCGAACAGCACCGACATCAGGGTGGACTTTCCTGCGCCGTTTTCTCCCAGCAGGGCGTGGATCTCCCCTGCTTTCAGCTGCAGGGTGATGTTGTCATTGGCAACAATGCCGGGGAACTCTTTTCGGATGTTCAGCATCTCGATTACGTACTCCGACTGCATAAGCATTGCCCCTCCTTCCCGAATTTCACACAGGATTATTATATACTGCCCCGGATGGAATTGCAAGAATAGTTTATTTTAGTTTATTTTTTTCTAAAATTCCCGAAATGGGCAAAAAAGAGGCGCAGCAAAAGCTGCGCCTCAAAACGATTCCTCTTTGTTTGCTTACTTGATGATGTTCACGGTCACGTTGTCCGTGCTGGCGGGCTCGGCCACATCCGCATTGTCAACGGTCAGGGTGCCGTCGGCGATCTGAGCCAGCATGGCCTCGTAGTCTTCCACAGTCCAGCCTTCCAGAGACCAGGTAGCGGTGGGCAGACCCACAGCGCCGTCAGCAGCGCCCAGGGTGACGGTGGTGTTGGCATCGCCGATGAAGGCAGTCCAGGTGTCCTCGGACTCAGCGGCAACCAGCGCCTGCTGGGCAGCCTCGCCGATGCCCTTCATGGCAGAGGTGATGACAGCGGGGGACTCGAAGGACTGGTCCACGTCCACGCCGATGACCTTGCCGTCCTCAGCGGAGGCAGCGGCGGAGATGGACTGGAACATGGAGCCGCCGCAGGCGAAGATCACCTCGGTGCCGTTCTGGTACCAGCCGGCGGCCATGGTCTGCAGCTCATTGGAAGCGGAGAAGGAGGAGCCGTACAGCCAGGAGTAGTTCATCTCCACCTGGACGCCCAGTTCCTTGGCAGCCGCATCAGCGCCCTGGACAAAGCCATAGCCGTAGCGGTTGCAGGCAGCATTGGTGCCGCCGCCGCCGCCGGAGAAGCCCAGCTTGGTGTAGCCGTCCATCACAGCGGCGTAGCCGGCCAGGTAGCCGCACTGCTCTTCCTGGAAGCAGATGCCGGCCACATTGGGCAGGCCCATGGCCCAGCCGTCAATGAAGACGAACTTCACATCGGTGAATTCCTCGGCAGCCTTCTGCAGCGCAGTGGCCTGCAGGAAGCCGGCGCAGACAATGACCTCGGCGCCGTTGTCTGCGGCCAGCTTCATGGCGTTGTAACGGTCGTCGTCAGTGGCCTCATTGCCGTTGGCGGGCTGATAGTACTTGTAGGACTTGCCGGCAGCAGCAGCGTACAGCTTCACGCCGTCATAGGTGCCCTGGTTGAAGGACTTGTCCTTCAGGGAGCCCACGTCGGTGACGAAGGCGATCTGATACTTGCCATCGCTGGAAGTCATCTCATCGGCAATGTCGTCTGCGGACTGAGCAGCAGCTTCGGTCTCGCCGGCAGCGGCAGTGGTAGAAGTGGTGTCGCTGGAGCCGCAGGCGGCCAGAGACAGCACCATGACCAGAGCCAGCAGCAGAGCCAGAATCTTTTTCATGATTTCATTCCTCCATAAAATCGTTTTCGGTGTTTACGCACCGTTTACATTATCGCACAAATCCCGGGATAAATCAACTGTTTTTCAACATTTTCCCCGGGACCCGTCAGATCATGTGCTCCCCGGCGGAGAAGCTGTGGGGCAGAAGCTCCCCCAATGTGACCGTTTCATACCCGGTATCGTTCACCAGGTACACCAGAAAATCCTCCGAGCAGAACTCCCGCATCACCTGGCGGCACACCCCGCAGGGGGGAAACGCTCCCTTGATAACCCCGTCCTTGCCGCCGCAGACGGCGATGGCGGAGAAGTTTCGGTGCCCGTCGTACACAGCCTTGAAGAAGGCGGTGCGCTCGGCGCAGTTGGTGGGACTGTAGGCGGCGTTCTCAATGTTGCAGCCGCAGTAGACGGTTCCATCGGCGCACAGCAGGGCCGCCCCCACCTGGTAGCCGGAGTAGGGGACATAGGCGTGGGTCATGGCCTCTTTGGCCTGTTCAACCAGTTGTTCCGGTGTCATGGCAATTCCTCCTTTGGAAAAACCGCCGGGGAACAGACGGTCCCCCGGCGATATTGGTTTACAGAATCTCCTTGGCGAAGCTCCGGCCCGGGGTCTGATAGGGAACCCCCAGCAGTTCTGTCACCGTGGCGGCGATGTCGGCAAAGCTGCCCCGGGTGCCCAGGTTCACCGGCTTCACCCCCTGGCCCAGCACCAGCAGGGGCACATACTCCCGGGTGTGGTCGGTGGTGGCGGTATAGGCCGGGTCGCAGCCGTGGTCGGCGGTGATCATCACCAGGTCCTCCGGCCCCAGCTTGGGCAGGAAGGCCCCCAGCCAGGCATCGAACTCCGTCAGCGCCCGGGCATAGCCCTCAATGTCCCGGCGGTGGCCGTAGAGCATATCAAAATCCACCAGATTCACAAAGCACAGCCCATGGAAATCCTCCCCGGCAAACCGGTCGGTGTGCTCCATGCCGTTGGCATTGCTGGTGTTGAACACATATTGGGTATCCCCCTGGCCGGCGAAGATGTCGTGAATCTTGCCCACGGCAATGGTGTCCAGGCCCGCAGCCTTGATGGCATCCAGCATGGTTTCCGCCGGAGGCTCCAGGGAGAAGTCATGCCGCCGGGGGGTACGCTGGAACCCGTTCTCCGGACTGCCCAGGAAGGGACGGGCAATCACCCGGCCCACGCCGTGCTCACCCCGGAGCAGCTGCCGAGCCTTGCGGCAGGCGTCGTAGAGCTCTTCCAGGGGCACCACGTCCTCGTGGGCCGCCACCTGGAACACGGAATCGGCGGAGGTGTAGACAATCCACTTCCCCGTCTCCATGTGCTCCTTTCCGTAGTCCCGGATCACGTCGGTGCCGGAATAGGGCTTGTTGCACAGGCAGCCCCGGCCGGTGGCCTGGGTGAAGGCATCCAGCACCTCCTGGGGGAAGCCCTCCGGATAGGTGGGCAGAGGCCGGGGAGAAATCACACCGGCAATTTCCCAGTGGCCGATGGTGGTGTCCTTTCCCTGGGAAGCCTCCGTCAGCCGGGCTGCCGCCCCCAAAGGCTTGTCCGTCCTGGGCAGGCAGGAAACTCCGTCGATGTTCCCCAGGCCCGCAGCAATCAGGTTGGGAATGTGCAGCGCCCGGGAACCGGCGCAGGCGGCCAGGGTGTTCACTCCCACGTCCGCGAAGGCAGGGGCGTCGGGCATGGCCCCGATGCCGAAGGAATCCAGTACAATGAGAAAAATCCGCTTCATGACCTTCTCCTTACCGGCCGTCCATGGCGGCGGCCACATCCAGGGCCACCTGCATCATGGTGGTGAAGGACTTCTGCCGCTCCTCGGAGGTGGTCTCCACCCCCTTGAGCACATGGTCGGAGATGGTGCAGATGCACAGTCCCCGCTTGCCGTACCGGGCGGCGTTCATATACAGGGCGGCGGCCTCCATTTCCAGGGCCATGACGCCCATTTTCCGCAGGCCGTAGACGCTGTCCAGCCCCTCCGGCACCCCCTCGTGGTCCCCGTAGAACACATCGGAGGAGTTCACGTTGCCCACATGGTAGGTGGCCCCCCGGGCCTCGGCGGCCTTGACTGCCTCGGTGAGCAGCTCCCAGGAGGCGATGGGGGCGAAGGTGCCGGGCAGATGGAACTGCTTGGCCCAGTTGGAGTCGGTGCAGGCCCCCTGGGCAATCACCAGGTCATAGAGATTGATGTTGTCCTGAATGGATCCGGCGGAGCCCACCCGGATGATGTTGTCCACATCGTAGCCGGTGAACAGCTCGTGGGAGTAGATGCCGATGGCGGGCATGCCCATGCCGGAGGCCATGACGGAGACCTTCACCCCCTTGTAGGTGCCGGTATAGCCCTGGACGCCCCGGACGTTGTTCACCAGCACCGGGTTCTCCAGGAAGTTCTCCGCAATGAACTGAGAGCGCAGGGGGTCGCCGGGCATAAGCACGGTCTTGCCGAAGTCTCCGGGTTTGGCGGAAATATGGGGAGTGGGTGTAATGAGCATAGTCGGTTCCTCCTGAATGGTAAAAATTAGTAGCTGCCGTCGTTGACGGCGGTTTTGCCCTGCTCCAGGGCCTTGGCCAGCTTCACAATCCGGCTGGTGCCCAGACGGCTGGCCCCCAGGGCGATGAACTTTTCGGCATCCTCCAGGCTGGAGATGCCCCCGGCGGCCTTGATTTTCACATGGGGGGCCACATGCTGGGCAAACAGGGCCACATCCTCAAAGGTTGCCCCGGCGGTGGAGAAGCCGGTGGAGGTCTTGATATAGTCCGCCCCGGAATCGGAGACGCACTTGCAAAGCTGAATCTTTTCCTCGTCGCTCAGCAGGCAGGTCTCGATGATGACCTTCAGCAGCTTTCCCTTGCAGGCAGCCTTCACTGCGGCGATTTCCGCCGTTACATCGTCCCAGCGTCCGGCCTTGGCCCAGCCGATGTTGATGACCATGTCCACCTCATCCGCCCCGTTATCCACAGCGTCGGAAGCCATGAAGCACTTGGCGGCGGTGGTGTCATAGCCGTTGGGGAAGCCGATGACGGTGCAGATGGGAAGCTTGTCCCCCACATAGTCCTTGGCCTGCTTGACATAACACGCCGGGATGCACACCGAGGCAGTGTGATAGCGCAGGCCGTCGTCACAGAGGCAGCGGATGTCCTCCCAGGTGGCGGTCTGGGTCAGCAGGGTATGGTCGCATTTGGCCAGAATGTCCGTCAGATTCATATTGCATTCCTCCTGATTCAATGTTGTCCATGAAGGCAAATCACCCTGTGCTCCCGGATACCCCGGATATAGCATTTGTGGCACATGGCAATGTAGCTGTCGTTGCCCCCCAGCACCACCTGCTCGCCCTGGGTGATGATGTGGCCCTGTCCGTCAATCCGGGCATTCACCGTGGCCTTGGCTCCGCAGTCGCAGATGGTCTTGATCTCCTGGATGGTGTCGGCAATCTCCATCAGCCGGCGGCTGCCGGGGAAGAGCCGGGTCTGAAAATCCGTGCGCAGACCAAAGCACATCACCGGAATTCCCTGTTCGTTGACAATGGCTCGAAGCTGGTCAACCTGCTCCTCCGTGAGAAACTGGCACTCGTCCACAATAATCACGTCGCACTGGCCCAGCTTGGTTTCCCGGAAGCGTTCCCAGACGTTCATCTCCGGGGGAATCGTCTCCACCTCCGCCTCCAGCCCGATGCGGCTGCGGAGAATGTGCCGCCCATCCCGGGTATCGGCATCGGGCTTCAGCAGCCAGACCCGCAGGTTATTTTCCTCGTAATTGTATTTGGTAATCAGGGCCTGGGCAGTTTTGCTGGAGCCCATGGCGCCGTATTTGAAATAGAGTTTCGCCATTGATCTACCTCCGTTCGCATTCATTATTATACCGAAATTCCGGGGGCAATGCAACCCCCAGTTCCGGCGCATTTCACAAGGGAACCCTTGCCTCCTTGGGAAAAGAATGGTATACTAAAAAAGCAATACCACCGCAACCAATTCCATTATTTGTCGAGATTGTAAGTAGAAGGAGGGAACGACCATGAAAAAACAAAATCGATTGCTCGCTTTGACCCTGGCGCTGCTGCTGGCCCTGAGCCTGACGGCCTGCGGCGCCAAAAGCAGCGACGGAACCGCCGCCTCCCCCATGGCTGCCGGCTCCGCTGAGAACTCCATGATGGCTGCGGCGGAGGACGGCGCCGTCCGGCAGGAGGCCCTGTCCACCGACACATCTGCCGACACCGCCCAGCTGCCGGAGAGCCGGAAGTGGATTGTCACCATGTATGTCACTGCCGAAACCGAGGACCTGGATTCCATGACCGCCTCCCTGAATGAGACCATCTCCGGTCTGGGGGGCTATGTGGAGGACCAGAGCATCTACAACGGCAGCGCCTACGCCACCCGCCGCTACCGCAGCGCCAGCCTTACCGTCCGGATTCCGGCGGAGCAGGCCGACGGCTTTATCCAGCAGGTTTCCGGCTACGCCAACATCGTCACCCAGGAGAAGAACCTGGATGACGTAACACTGCAGTATGTGGACACGGAGAGCCGTCTGACCGCCCTGGAGACCGAGGAAGCCCGGCTGCTGGAGCTGCTGGCCCAGGCGGAGACCATGTCCGATCTGCTGGAAATCGAGTCCCGGCTCACCGATGTGCGCTATGAGCTGGAAAGCGCCGCCTCTCAGCTGCGGCTGTACGACAACCAGATCGACTACGCCACCATCTACCTGACCATTGAGGAGGTCCGGGAGTATACTCCGGTGGAAGAGCCCACCCTGTGGGAGCGGATCTCCGGCGGATTTGTGGACAGCCTGAAGGGACTGGGCAATGGCATCTTGGATCTGGGTGTGTGGGTTGTGGTGAGCTCCCCCTACCTGGTGGTCTACGGTCTGATTCTGGCAGGTGTTCTGCTTCTCATCCGCAAGCTGCGCCGCCGCAGAAAGAACAAAAAGCAGCCCCCCACCCCGCCCCAGGGCAATTATCAGCCCCCGGAGAATGCCCAATAATGCGCAATGCCCTGCCGCTACTTGCGGCAGGGCACCTTATTATTCGTTCTTTCTCTTTTCCCATACGGTCACCGCAATGAGGAAGGGCGCCGTCAGGAAGAAGGGATAAGCATAACGGAATTCCGCATACACCGGGGTGCCGATCCACATTCCTTCCGCTTTTTCGGGGCATTCACCAGGGTGCAGCTGACAATGGCCCAGACCTGCAGGCCAATGCTGGTCAGGGGCTGCAGAATTTCCAGCTTCTCCACATACCGGAACCATGCGCCATACACCGACGCAAGGAACCCCGTGCCATAGGCAGCTTCCAGTCCGTAGGAATTGGGGTAGACGCCCTGGGTGTAAATCCAGTAGCAGTAGCCACCGTTCCAATACCCTTTGGTTTCATCAATCCAAGCCTTCAGGTAGTCCAGCGGATACCGCAGTCCCAGCTGAAGGTACACAGACAGACATTCCCCCAAATTGCTGCGCAGAAAATCCTGTCCGCCAAACCGAAGGGCCTCATATTTGATGGGATCCACCGTCAGGGGATCATAGACCTGCGCCACCCGCTCCAAGTCCAGAATCTGGCCCAGGACGTCCGATTGATAGGCCGTCAGCTCCCGCTGGTTCACAATCACCCGGGAAATCTGCTGCAGCGGAACGGACAGCACCTCCACCGGCTGGGTCTGACCGATGCCCAGCAAGCCTAGAAGCGGATACATCAGCACCCAACAGACCGCCAGAACGCCTAGCATGACCGCAAGCAGCTTGGGCCGGCGCTTGCGCAGAAAGGCCAGCATCACCAGGGCCGTGATGGCAAAGGCCAGCAGCCCGTTGGTGCGCCACAGGCACAGCCCCGCTGCCCCCAGCACAAAGGGAACATAATTCTTTCCCGGCCTGCCCACCTGTTTCACCAGCCGGTACAGGGCGGTAATGAACAACAGGGCTGCTCCGGCAAAGGGAATATCCTTCCACAGGGTCACGCTGTAGGCGATGTTGTATGGCTGAATGCCATAGAGCAGAGCCACCGCCCCCAGGGCCCACCGGGGGACCCCAGCCTGGTACAGGGTCATCAGAGCAAATCCGAAACAGGCCGCCAGGAAGAGAATCTGGGCCGCATGGAACAGGGCCACGGCGGCGTTCATGTCTCCAAAGACCGCCAGCCCCAGCTCCACAAAGACCTTCACCGTCATGGTGTGCCAGAAGGGCATCATGTTGTCGTAAGGGATGTCTCCCATCAGCTGCTCCAGGGTGGTGGCGGAATCCGTGGTCAGGACCCCGGGATAACGGACGCAGAAGAGATACACCAGATTGATGACGCCGACCGCCAGGAACATCCCCCAGAATATCCGGCCGGGGTGCTCCCGCCGGGGAATCCGGGTCTGACGGGGAATGCGGACGTTCATCCAATGGAGGATGGGGTATCCCACGCAGATGCCGCCCAGCAGGCACAGCACAGCGTCCAGCAGATGTTCCAGCACGCTCAGGGGTTCAAACAACTCATAATTGGCCAAGGTCACGGCCAGGGAAAACAGGCAGGAAAATCCCAGTATCCATTTTCTGCGGCCGGAAGGGCGTGCTTCCGGATTGCGGAACCGCTCCCACAGACACACCAAGGCTGCCAGTCCGCACAGCAGGTAGACGGAATAATAGGTATCCGTCACGGATAGCGGGGACAGCACCGTCAGCCAGGCAAATATCAGCCCGATCTGAAGCACCAGCAGGGTCTTGGGCGAAATCTTCTTCGCAAGCATCATTGGCAACCATCCATTCCGGAGTTTTTTCTCATTATATCAAATTCAAATCTGCATGACAAGAAAAAGAGCCAGGCTTTCGCCTGACTCTTTCCTGTGATGTTGGCATTACCTATCTTCCCGGGCAGTCGCCCGCCAAGTATTGTCGGCGCATGTGAGCTTAACTTCTGTGTTCGGGATGGGAACAGGTGGACCCTC
>CASFNR010000028.1 GCA_949296115.1 uncultured Eubacteriales bacterium
ATTGAGGTATCCAAGTCCTTCATGGACCAGGTGCCCGACCACTACATCCGCAAGCAGACCCTGGCAAACTGCGAGCGGTACATCACCCAGGAGCTGAAAGAGCTGGAAAACCAGGTGCTCACCGCCAAAGACCGGCTCACCGCCCTGGAATACCAGATTTTCACCCAGCTGCGGGAGCATCTGGCCCAGCAGGCCGCCCGGGTGCAGATTAGCGCCGCCGCCGTGGCTGCGGCGGACGTGCTGTGCAGTCTGGCTGCGGTGGCGGTCCAGCGGGGATACTGCCGTCCGGAAATCACCCTGGGTCAGGAAATTTCCATCACCGACGGGCGGCATCCGGTGGTGGAGGCCATGCTGAAGGATTCCCTGTTCGTTCCAAACGACACCCAGCTGGGTGCAGACAATCACAAGGTCTCCATCATCACCGGCCCCAACATGGCGGGCAAGTCCACCTACATGCGTCAGGTGGCCCTGATTGTCCTCATGGCCCAGATGGGCTCCTTTGTCCCCGCTCGGTCGGCCAAAATCGGCCTGGTGGACCGGGTGTTCACCCGGATCGGCGCCAGCGACGACCTGGCCTCCGGCCAATCCACCTTCATGGTGGAGATGTCCGAGGTAGCCTCCATTCTGAAATACGCCACCTCCCGCAGCCTTTTGATTCTGGACGAAATCGGCCGGGGCACCTCCACCTATGATGGCATGGCCATTGCCCGGGCGGTGCTGGAATATGCCGCCAACCCCAAACGGCTGGGAGCCAAAACCCTGTTTGCTACCCACTACCACGAGCTGAGCAGCCTGGAGGACAAACTGCCCAATGTAAAAAATTACAACATTGCCGTGAAAAAGCGGGGAGATCAGATGATTTTCCTTCGGAAAATTGTTCCCGGGGCCACCGACGACAGCTACGGCATCGAGGTTGCCAAGCTGGCGGGAATCCCCAACCCGGTCATCACCCGGGCAAGGGAGATTCTGGCGGAGCTGGAGGAGCAGGGCGTTCCTGCCCCCGCCGCTCCCATAAAAGAGCCGGAGGACCAGGTCAGCATGCTGGACCTGACGGGACAGCAGATTGTCAGCGCCCTCAGCGCCATTTCCGTGGAAACCCTGACCCCCATTGAAGCCATGAACGAACTGTACCGGCTGAAAAAGCTGCTGGATTGAGCCTATGAGGAAAGGAACCACTGCATTCTGCGCCCCCAATTCCCGGGAAACCACCCTGGGATTCTGCTATCTGGCATTCCAGATGCTCCTTCTGCCCGGGATTCTGACCTGGGCCAACGGGCAGCTGAAGCCTACGCTGAACGGAGCGGAACTGAACTTTGTATTCTATTTTCTGAATTTTCTGGCGGTCCTTCTGATCTTCCATGACTTTCTGGGCCGCTCTGCCGGTCAGGTCCGGCAGCACCCCGCCTACTTCTGTCAGGCCGTGATTCTGGGGCTGGCCGCCTACTATGCCAGCTCTTACGCCATTGACTATGTCATCCGCCTGCTTTCCCCCGCCTTTGCGAACTACAACGACGGCTCCATCGCCGCCATGAAGCAGACCAACGCCTTCCTCATGGTCATCGGGACGGTGGTTCTGGTTCCCCCGGCGGAGGAGTGCTTTTACCGGGGACTGATCTTCCGGAACCTGTACCGCAAGTCCCCGGCTGTTGCCTACATCGTTTCCATGCTGGTCTTTGCCTGCATCCACGTCCTGGGCTACCTGGGAACCTACCGCCCCCTGGAGCTGTTTCTGGCGGTATTGCAGTACCTTCCCGCCGGGCTGTGCCTTGCCTGGAGCTATGTGAAGAGTGAAACCATCTTTGCCCCCATTGTAATCCACGCCTGGATCAATTTTTTCGCCATTCGGCAGCTGAGGTGAGTATCATGCCAAAGATTATTCAATTATCCCCCCATATCGCCAACCTGATCGCCGCCGGCGAAGTGGTGGAACGCCCGGCCAGCGTGGTCAAAGAGCTGCTGGAAAACGCCGTGGATGCCGGAGCCTCCAAAATCACCGTCGAAATCCGGGACGGCGGCATGACCTTCCTGCGGGTGACGGACAACGGCTGCGGCATGTCGGCAGAGGATGCTCGGACTGCCTTTCTGCGCCACGCCACCTCCAAGCTTCGCACTGCCGAGGATCTGGCTGCCATCGGCACCATGGGGTTCCGGGGAGAGGCCCTGGCTGCCATCGCCTCCGTCAGCCGGATTGACCTGATGACCAAAACCCCCGGGGCCGTGGGCGGCGTCAGCCTTCACCTGGAAGCGGGGCAGATTCTGGAGGAGTCGGAAGTGGGCTGTCCCGACGGCACCACCATCATCGTCCGGGATCTGTTCTACAACACCCCCGCCCGGATGAAATTCATGAAATCCGACACAGTGGAGGGCGCCCGGGTTGCTTCCGCCGTGCAATTGCAGGCCCTGGCACATCCTCAGGTTGCCTTCCAGTTCCTCCGGGACGGAAAGCAGGTTCTCTCCACCCCGGGAAACGGGGGACTTCAGGCGGCGGTCTACTGCGTCTACGGCCGGGACTGCGCCCGGATGGTTCCGGTGGAAAGCCGTTGGGAAAGCTACTCCCTCACCGGATTTGTCAGCCGCCCCACCGACGCCCGGCCCAGCCGGAACTTGCAGACCTTTTTCGTCAACAACCGGCCGGTGAAATCCCGGCTGCTGGTATCCGCTCTGGAGGAAGCCTACCGCAACCAGATTATGGTGGGAAAATTCCCCGCCTGCGTGCTGCACCTGACTCTTCCCGCCGGCGCGGTGGATGTGAACGTCCATCCCGCCAAAACCGAAGTGAAATTTCTGTCGGAGAAGGCAGTCTTTGACTGTGTACATTACGGTGTTCTGGGCGCGCTGAACAAGCAGACCGATCGGCCGGAGGTGCGTTTTTCCAAGAAGCCGGAGCAGGCTGCCCCGGCCATGCCCCCGGAGATGCCCGCCAAAGCCGCTGCTCCCCGGCAGGACTTTTTCCGCACCATGACGGCCCAGGACTTCAAAGCCTTTTCCCAGGCGGTGGAAAAGGCCCCCCAGCCGGCCCCCGCCATGGCGGCAGCCACGGCGGCAAAGGTAAAGCAGGAATCCGGCAGCCTGCTCCGGGAATCGGTGGTGCTGCCCTTCTCCCGGACAGAGAAGGAGGCTCCCCCTCCCCTCCCGGAAAAGCCCAAGCCTGCCCAAACGCTTCCGGAGCGGACCCCATCCCCGGCGCCTGTTTCCGCCCCGGAACCGGAAGACATTCCCTTGCCTCCGGAACCCCAGCAGGCTGAACCGGAGCAAACGCAATTGGAGCTGCCCGCCGCCGCCCCCTGGCGGATGGTAGGAGAGCTGTACAACAGCTACATTCTGGTGGAGCAGGGAGACGACGCCTTCCTCATCGACAAGCACGCTGCCCACGAGCGGATTCTCTTTGAAAAGCTGAAAGCCCATCAGGAGGCCATCAGCAGCCAGAGTCTGATTTCCCCGGTCTCCCTCCGGCTGATGCCAAACGCCGCGGGAGAACTGTTGGCCAACCAGGAAATGCTGGATGCACTGGGCTTTGAAGTAGAGGAATTTGGGGAAAATACCGTACTGATCCGCCGGATTCCCATGGATTTAAGTCCGGAGGATGCGGCGGAAACCGTGGAAACCCTGGCCGCCGACCTGCTGAACGGGCGGCGGGAGCAGGCAGACACCGTCCGGGACGAGCTGCTGCACACCGTGGCCTGCAAGGCCGCCATCAAAGCCGGATGGAACAACGACGAAGCAGAGCTGCTGGCGGTGGCGGAAGCGGTCATGTCCCGGGAGGACCTGAAATACTGTCCCCACGGCCGACCCATCTGTGTCACCCTGAGCAAAAAGCAGCTGGAAAAGCAATTCAAGCGCACCTGAAACATTGACCCTGGAGGGATGGATTTTGGATCGCATCGTCTGTATTGCCGGGCCCACTGCCTCGGGAAAAACCGCCCTGGCCGTGGAGCTGGCCAAGGAGCTGGATGGAGAAGTGGTGTCCTGCGACTCCATGCAGGTGTACAAGTACATGGACATCGGCACCGCCAAACCCACCGCAGAGGAGATGCAGGGCATTCCCCACCACATGCTGTCCGTGGCGGAGCCGGCGGAGGATTTTTCCGTCAGCCGCTATTGCGCAATGGCGACCCCCATTGTGGAGGACATCCTTTCCCGGGGGAAAACCCCCATCATCGCCGGCGGCACCGGTCTGTATATGGATGCCCTGATCCGGGGCAACGACTTTGCCCCCTTCCCCTCCACCGGCGTCCGGGAACGGCTGGAGGCCCAGGCAGACCGGGAAGGGATGGAGGCCATGCTGGACCGGCTCCGGTCTGTGGACCCGGACTGCGCTGCCCGGCTCCACCTGTCCGACCGGAAGCGGATCATCCGGGCGCTGGAGGTTTACCTGGAAACCGGCGAAACCATTACCGAACACAACCGGAGGACCCAGCAAATCCCCCCTCGGTTTTCCCCCCTCTGGCTGGGGATTGACTATGCCCAGCGTGCAGACCTGTACCGCCGGATTGACCTGCGGGTGGGGCTGATGCTGGAGCAGGGACTGATGGCGGAAATTCAAGGACTTCTGGACCGGGGGATTCCCCGAAAATGCACCGCCATGCAGGCCATCGGCTACAAGGAATTTCTGGATGTGCTGGACGGGGCGGTTCCTCTGGAAGCAGCGGCGGACCAGGTCCGTCAGTCCTCCCGGCGCTATGCCAAACGGCAGCTGACCTGGTTCCGCCGGAACCCGGCCATCCGCTGGCTGGTGCGCAGAGGTGATGAGCCTCTATCGGAAATTCTGGGGCAGGCCCGACGGATTGTGTGTGCATTTGACAACCCGGACATGCTAGCATAGGGACATCCTAAAAGAAAGAGGTTGTACTTATGACAGAAGCATCAGCTTTGCAGGAATCCATTTTGAAGGAGGTGCGCCGGGACAAGGTACCCGTTACCCTGTTCCTGATGAACGGATTCCAGCTGCGTGGTGTAATCACAGGCTTTGACAGTTTCGTGGTGGTTCTGGTATCCGACGGAAAACAGCAGATGATTTACAAGCATGCCATCTCCACCCTTGCGCCGATGAAGCCCCTGAAGGCTGCGGCCCCCACAATTTAACAGGAAACGGACGGCAGCCGATCTGGCTGCCGTCCCAGACTGTCGAAAAACCCCTTCGGGGCTTTCCGACAGTTTTTTTGCAGTCTGCTGCATGCATAATTTGTCCCCCGATGGGGGACAAATTCCACACTTGCAGCCTGAGAAGTATTTTCGTCCAGGTGCACGCCCCGGCCGAAAATAGATTTTGTCCCATTTGCCGCCCCAGGCGGCAAATTCTGCGAGACTTTTTTGACACGCTCGGACGGCAGCCGATCTGGCTGCCGTCCGTTCTGTTCTGTTCTCCACGGCTGAAATTCCATGGGGACAAAACAGATGGGAATCTGTATTTTTCGGATTTGGCAATTCAAACATATGTATCGAATAGAACGGCTTATTCTCTTTTTGCACAGAGAATCCGGCAGAAAATCCAAATTTTTTTCAAAAAAAGATTGAAATTCTTGTTGACATAAGGGGCAAAATAGAGGATAATGTCATGGTGGACTGTTTATCCAAGAGGATTTCAGTATATTGAACAAAAAATGCGATATGCACTCCGGCGCAGGCACTGTTGTGTCCGTGAATGCCGACACAGTCTTTGGTGCCTGAGATACGCCAGGGATTTCTCTACATGATGTGAAGATATACTAGGAGGAAATGCAGAATGAGCTTTTGGGATAACGTGAAGAAATTTGCCCAGCCCTATGCCGATGACGAATATGACGATTATGACGAAGAGGACGAGTATGCCGACGAGTATGAGGAGCCTGCCGAGCAGCCTGCCCGCCGCAGCCCCCGCCGTGCCCCCGCTCCCACTGTAGAGGAGGAGGAAGAGGAGGATTACGGCTTTTCTCCCATGCCTGCCAGCTCCGCACCTTCCAGCACGGCCTCCAGCGGCTTTACCGGCCAGGTTCTGAGCATGAACAACGCTCCCTCCAACAAGCAGGAGGTCGTTCTGTTCCGTCCCGGCAGCTTCAACGATACCTCCAAGGCCGCCGATGACCTGCGCAATCACAAGGCTGTCATCGTCAACATGGAAAATGTGGACAAGGCCATGGCCCGCCGGGTGGTGGATTTCCTGTCCGGCTGTGTATACGCCCTGGACGGCGATGTGAAGAAAATCGCTCAGTCCGCTTATCTGTTCTGCCCCCACAACATGGATATTGTCGGGGATCTGGAAACCCTCCAGGCGGAAGTTGAGAGCTATATCTGATTTGCCTGATGGACGGTATCCGGGTCTTTTCTCCCGCTGCCGTAAGCAATATGCAATATAGATCGGAAGGAGAACGCAATTCATGTTTACACCGCAGCAGATTGATCAGATTTCCTTTGGCAAAGCTACCTTCGGCGGCTACGATATGCAGCAGGTCGACGAATTTCTGGAGCCTTTGACCGAGGACTATGTTACACTGTACAAGGAGAACGCCCTGCTCAAGAGCAAGATGCGGGTTCTGGTGGGCAAACTGGAAGAGTACCGCAAGAACGAGGCTTCCATGAAGGAAGCTGTGGTCAACGCTCAGAAAACCTGCGACAAAATGGTCATGGAAGCAGAGGCCAAATGTGCCAAGATGCTCAATTCCGCCAGCACTTCTGCTGCCGAAAACGGTGAAGCCGCTGTGGCCGCAGAGAACGCCCGGGTAGAAGAAGCCCGGAAGATGGCTGCCGCCAAGATCAACGAGCTGCAGGAGCAGCTGCGCACCTGCATCCAGGCGTTAGAGCGGATCAAGACCTCCAACGCCCCCAGCGCCGAGGCGGCTCCCGCTCCGGTGGCTCCCGAGGTGAAGAGCGACGATGTGGCCGACGAGATTGCCCAGAACATTGAGGCCATGATCGGCTCCACCGTGGACACCGCCCCCAAGGCTGCTCCCAAGCATCCCACTGCCATGGAGTCCACCACCAGCAAGTTCGCCAGCCTGAACCTGCAGTTCGGACGGAACTACGACCCCAAGAACAAATAATTTCCCGAATCGGATAGGTTAAAGCAAGGACGAGGACACGCGGAATCCGACACCGCCTTCAGAGAGCTGCCGTTTGGTGCGAGGCAGCAGGCAGGCCGCTTTTCGTATCACCTCCGAGCAGCGCACCGAACATCATTGTAGGCTGCGCCGGTCTGCACCCGATAGCGTGCACAACGAGTGCCGGCGCCAGCGCCGGAACAAGAGTGGTACCGCAGAGGTCAACTGTGCCTTTGTCTCTTATGGGACGAGGGCGCAGTTCTTTTTTTGCTCCGGCTTTTCCCGGAGCGGTTGAAATTTCTTATGGAGGTTGCATTCCCATGGAATACAAAAACACCATCATCACCCCCAAGACCAACTTCCCCATGAAGGCCGGTCTGCCTGCCCGGGAGCCGGGTATGCTGAAGAACTGGGAAGAGCAGAAGCTCTACAGCGCCATGCTGGAGAAGAACAAGGACCTGCCCCGGTTCGTGCTCCACGACGGCCCTCCCTTCTCCAACGGCGACATCCACATGGGCCACGCCCTGAACAAAACCCTGAAGGACTTTATTGTCCGCAGCCACGCCATGCTGGGCTACTACACCCCCTACGTCCCCGGCTGGGACAACCACGGCATGCCCATTGAATCTGCCATCATCAAGAAGAACAAACTGAATCACAAGGCCATGCCGGTGCCGGAATTCCGCACCGCCTGTGAGGAATTCGCCGAGACCTACATTCAGCGGCAGATGGCCGGCTTCAAGCGCCTGGGCGTGGTGGGCGACTGGGAGCATCCCTACCGGACCATGGACAAGCATTTTGAAGCCCAGGAAGTCAAGGTCTTTGGCAGAATGTTTGACAAGGGCTATATCTACAAGGGCCTGAAGCCGGTTTACTGGTGCCCCAAGGACGAGACCGCCCTGGCGGAGGCCGAAATCGAATACCAGGAGGACCCCTGCACCTCCGTGTATGTGAAATTCCCCCTGAAGGACGATCTGGGCAAGCTGAGCCAGTTTGACCTGAGCAAGACCTTCTTCGTGATCTGGACCACCACCATCTGGACCCTGCCCGGCAACATGGCCATCTGCCTGCATCCCCGGGACAGCTATGTGCTGGTGAAGGCCGAAAACGGCGAGACCTACATCATGGCGGAAGCTCTGATGGAGAAGGTGATGACCGTGGGCGGCTTCACCAACTATGCGGTTCTGGCAACCTTCCCCGGCGCCTTCTTTGAGAACATGGTGGCCCAGCACCCCTTCCTGGACAAGACCTCCCGGCTGGTAAACGCCGAATATGTCACCATGGATTCCGGTACCGGCTGCGTCCACACCGCCCCCGGCTTTGGCGCCGACGACTACCAGACCTGCATGCGCTACGGCATGGAGCTGGTGGTTCCTGTCAACGATCAGGGCCGTCACACTGAGTATGCCGGCAAGTACGCCGGTCTGAAAACCGACGAATCCAATCCCATCATCCTGGCGGACATGAAGGAAAGCGGCATGCTCTTCGCCAGTGAAGAAATCACCCACTCCTATCCCCACTGCTGGCGGTGCAAGAACCCCATCATCTTCCGGGCTACCCCCCAGTGGTTCTGCTCCGTGGACGCCTTCAAGGACGAGGCCGTGGCCGCCTGTGAAAATGTACGCTGGCTGCCCGCCTGGGGCGGCGACCGGATGGTGAGCATGATCCGGGAGCGGGCCGACTGGTGCATCTCCCGGCAGCGCCGGTGGGGTCTGCCCATCCCCGTATTCTACTGCAAGGACTGCGGCAAGCCCATCTGCACCCCCGAGACCATTGAGCACATCTCCAAGCTGTTTGACGAATACGGCTCCAACATCTGGTTTGAGAAGGATGCCGCCGACCTGATTCCCGAAGGCCTGACCTGCCCCCACTGCGGCAGCGCCGCCGGATTCGAGAAGGAGACCGACACCCTGGACGGCTGGTTCGACTCCGGCTCCACCCACTACGCTTCCCTGATGCACGACACCCCCGAGCTGTGGCCCGCTGACGTGTATCTGGAGGGCGCCGACCAGTACCGTGGCTGGTTCCAGTCCAGCCTGCTGACCTCTGTGGGCGCTCTGGGCAACGGCGCTCCCTTCCGGGACGTGCTGACCCACGGCTGGACTGTGGACGGCCAGGGCCGGGCCATGCACAAGTCCCTGGGCAACGGCATTGACCCCGCCGACCTGATCAAGGAATTCGGTGCAGACATCGTCCGGCTGTGGGCCGGCTCCTCTGACTACCACGCGGATGTGCGCTGCTCCAAGGAAATCTTCAAGCAGCTGTCCCAGAACTACCTGAAGTTCCGCAACACCGCCCGGTACTGCCTGGGCAACCTGAACGAGTTTGACCCCGACCACCTGGTAGCCCCGGAGGAGATGGAGGAGCTGGACCGCTGGGCCCTGACCAAGCTGAATCAGCTCACCGCCGCCTGCCGGAAGGCCTATATGGGCTATGAGTTCCACACCGTGTCCCACGCCATCAATGATTTCTGCGTGGTGGAGCTGTCCTCCTTCTACCTGGACATCATCAAGGACCGGCTGTACTGCGAGGAAAAGGACGGCCTGCGCCGCCGCTCCGCTCAGAGCGCCCTGTTCCTGATTCTGGACGCCATGGCCAAGCTGTTCGCACCCATCCTGGCATTCACCTGTGATGAGATCTGGCAGGCCATGCCTCACCGGAGCACCGACGACACCCGGAACGTGCTGCTCAACCAGATGCCGGAGAATTTCGACGCCTACGCCCTGGATGCCGCTGCCATGGAGAAGTGGAATGTGATCATGAAGCTTCGTCAGGACGTCAACGGCGTTCTGGAGAAGGCCAGAGCCGACAAGCGGATCGGCAAGGCTTTGGAGGCCCATGTGACCCTTGCCACCGAGGATGCCGCTGTGAAGGCCGCCTGCGACGGTGTGAACCTGGCGGAAATCTGCATTGTCTCCACCTGCACCTGGGATGTGCCGGAAGAGGGCGCCGAAGTTGCCCAGGGCGTGAACTTCCCCGCCCTGACCATCGGCGTCAGCGAGGCCAAGGGAACCAAGTGTCCCCGGTGCTGGATGCACAGCCTGGAAGCTGATGAAAATGGGCTGTGCCCCCGCTGCGCCGCTGTGGTGGCCAAGCTGGATGTGGAAATCTGATTGTCTCCCATTGATTTCCGGGGTGGAAAACCACCCCGGAAACTTTTTCGAGAATCCAGGAAAAAAAGCTTGACAAATGGGATTTCGGTGTTATAATAAGCGTGTTCTGTTTGAGCCGCCGGTATAGCTCAGTTGGTAGAGCAACTGATTTGTAATCAGTAGGTCGGGGGTTCGAGTCCGTCTACCCCCGAGTGGCCAAAGGGGACAGACTGTAAATCTGCTGCGTTTCGCTTCGATGGTTCGAATCCGTCCTCCCCCACCAAAACGAGAGTAAATCGTCTGATTTGCTCTCGTTTTTCTTTATCTTTTGGGGATGTCGGATTCGAAAGCCGGTTCTTGGAAACAGTCCGGCGGACTGTTTCCAAGAACCGGCGCATCTCGCTCACAGGTGTACAAATCCGCCCCATGCAATTCCACCACCTGCGGACAGTCTCAAAATTCGGCCTCAGATTTGACCCAGGCGGAAATTGAGCGGGAAATAACATCAGCCGGACAGGGCAAAGTCCCTGTCCAGCTTTTTTCTTTGGCCCGTCCCGGGCTCGTTCTGCCGCCCCGCTTTACCACAGCCGGACGTTCTCCACATAGAGGGAATCCAGGCTGTTCTCCTGAAGGAATTGAACAACCTCATCTCTCTGGCCGTATACGCAGTAGTTCTTGCTTTCCAGGGATGTCAGAGTTTTTGCGTTCTCCCAGGTTTCTGTCAGGCTCTGCTCATAGTAGATTGTCCCCCGTCCGTCGCACAGACTCAGCTGGGACCAGATATCGGTATGGTTTACAAGATTTTCAAGATTGCCGCAGTAGATTGCCAGCAGTTCCTCCGGGGTTTTCTCCCTTCGGTCCTCATCCTCTTCATAACGGGTGACCATTTCCAGATTGATTCCCCCGTTGAAGTCCACATCCGGCTGATAAACCTGAATCCACTTTAGGGAAACAGGGAGATTTCTCAGCGTCTCCAGGTCCCTGGGCGCCGTGTCACTGACGGACAGGTAAACCAGGGCAGACTGGGGCAGTTCGCTGATTTTCCGGGTCATTTCCTCCTGGTCGTTCCATTGGGCCGTGAATCGGCTCATATTGTGAAGGGGCACATCCTCGGAGAAATAATCCCGGTAAACACCCCGGACCATCTCAAAGCGAATATTGGGCGTTTCAATCCGAATTGGCTCCGTCAGGTCCAGAATCTGCATCCGCAGTTCGTACCGGGCAAACCCCTTCTCCTCCACCTCCAGAATTGCCAGCTCCCGATAGGGGTGAACGGTTTCATAGTAGTCCCGAAGGACATACAGCATGGTCCGCTCCGGTTCCTGGTTCAGCTGGTAGGGATTCAGATACATTCCGCTGATCAGCGGCTCTACCACCAGCACCGCCCCCAGGACGACACAGGCCACCACCAGCAGGCACCCCAAGACCGTTCTCCGGATTCGCCGGTTGATGCTTCTGATAATCTTTGCTTCCAGCTTCTCCGGCTCCGGAATCTCTTCCGCCATGGCATTCAGTTCCCGGTCCAGCTTGTCTTCATTCCACTCGCTCATTCATCATTCCTCCTTCATCCGGCTGATCAGCCGCTGCTTCCCACGGGAGCGAATTTTCCGGACATTTTCTTTGCTGAGTCCGTGAAGCTTCCCGATTTCCTCATCGCTCATTCGGAAATAGACGCTTTCCATCAGGACCGCCCGCATCTGTTCCGGCAGCTGCTGTATCTCCGCAAACAGCCGCCGGCGCTCCTCCTTCTCAATATAGTCCGCCAGCGGGTCCTCCCCGGCGGCAGCCCTCGTCAGATAGCACGTTCCGTCATCCAGGATTTCTTTCCGGCGCTTTCGCAGCCAATTCAGATATGTATTGCGCAGCACCTTCACCAGCCAGTATTGAATGCTGCCGGTATTGGCGTAAGACAAATAGGCTTTCACAAAGGTGTCCTGGAGAAGATCCTCTGCGTCATGGGGGTTTCCGGTGAGAGACAGTGCATACAGGTACAGCCGCTTGTAGTATCTCTCATAAATGATTTTCCATTCGTCCTGAATCATCGGCCTCCCCCCCCTGCCCATGTTCTTTCCTATTTATATAACACTTCCCCAAGGGTTTTGTGACATGGAAATTGAATCGTCTGGATTTTTCTTTATCATAAAGCCTTTCCCGGGTTTTATCAATCGCCATCCACATTTTTGGTTTGCCGTTTCACACAGAGGCGATTCAGCATATTGGATTCCAGTTCTGTTTTCCCCCGCATCCGCTCCAAAAAAATTCAGCCGGAACCGGATTTATTCCTGGTTCCAGCTGTATTTTTGATGATTTTGCGTCTGATCAAACCGCAGGTTCTATTTGCCCGGCAGCAGGAAAGGTCACACATCCAGCTGCTCCGCAAAAAACACCCCGGAAATCTGCATGATCTGATCAACAATATGTTGGTGCGGTTGGCGTTTTTTCAGGCGAAGCACACAGCATAGACATATCCCCTGATCCGCCACCTCTTCTCCAAGTTCAATGGAGCCAATGAAAATATCTTCTTCCTTCAACTTAATTTGTATGGCAGAGAGCACTTCAACAGAGGAAATAATCATCGCCAGGCTGATTCGCCGCAGGTTCCGGTAATACCGCACCTCCAACTGATCCGCAAAAAACATGGTAAGCAGAAGTACAACAAACACACTGGCCGCAACCACATAATACCCCGCCCCAATCGCAATCCCGAGGCAGGCCGCTGCCCAAACACCAGCCGCAGTTGTCAATCCCTTCACCTTGTGTCTGGGCGTAACCATTATGGTGCCCGCGCCAATAAATCCGATTCCCGAGACAACCTGCGCTGCCATTCTGGCAGGATCAAAGCCCGGGCCGTATCGATGAAACAGAAACAGCCCCGTAAGCATTACGCAGCAGGCGGCAACACATACCAGCATATAGGTGCGCAGCCCAGCGGGTCTCTGCTTTCTTGTCCGCTCCAGTCCCAGTATCGCCCCCATTGCCACCGCAAGCCAAACACGGAAAACCGCCGTATCCGCTCCCAGTGCGGCAAGGTCTTGAGTGTGAATATCATCCCACATTGATCGCCCTCATATTGAAGTGTTCATTTCCACGCTTACTGCCAAGTTGCGCCTATTGCGCCGAACCGCACAGTTCCCGGTATCGCTTCAGCAAATCCTGCGCATTGTTCCAGGTTGCCCGGAGAAGGTGATTCTGAAAATCTCCGGCAGGCGCAAGCTTGCTCACCATGCCAACCTCATAGGTCAAATCTCCCTTGTATCCAATCTCAATCAGCGTCCGTAAAATCGCATCCCAGTCATTTGTGCCCAGGTACGGCAGCAGATGCTCATCCCGGTCCTGTCCGTGATTGTCATTGATATGCAGTGCAATCAATCTGCTTCCGACCGCCCGCAGTGCCCTGGCTTGATCCAATCTTGCCAGATTGCCATGGCCGGTGTCCCAGCAGATCCCCACATTCTGGGGATCTTGGAAGCTGTCCACAAGCTCGATTAAATCATCGTAATGCATGCAGTACCGCATGGGATAGCTTTTATCCAGCAGCGGCGGCATATTTTCGATAGCAGTCGCCACCCCCAGTTTTACGCCAAGTTCGATGTACGGATCAAGCCATCTCCTGTTCTCCTCCAGGCAGGCCCGCCGCTCATGATTCAGGTGGGGATATGTCTGCGGGTGAACAACGCCGCAGGGGATATGCAAAATTGAAGCAGCCCAGTATGCCCGTCGTGTTGCTTCCGCAAACATCTCCGCATAGCCGTTCTCCCGGAAAATCGGCTTTCGCATTTCAATGTAAGGAAAATGGCACTGGTTGAACGTTACGCCCAGTCTCTGCGCAGCAAGTCCCAGGGCCTCAACCTTTTCTTCCCAATCAGGCCCATGAAGGATGAACTCCGGATAAGCCTGAAAAACAAAGGATAAGTCCACCGTGTCAAAACCGGCATTTTTCAGCAGCGCCAGCGCTTCCGCATCCTGGATTAAGCCGGATTTTCCCCGAGAAACCATGCAGCTGGCCGTATTGGTCGATATTCTCATATTCTACCTCCGTCATGTGAGATAAGGCTTCAGGATCTGAAGCAAGGCATCCCGTCCAACCTGATAGGCCGATGGGTCTTTTCCGGATGCCGCCAGATAAAGTGTCAGACCATCCATCGACCGAAAGTCTCCCAGCATTGGAACTTGTGCGACCGCCAGTCGAAAAACCTCGCCTTCCTCATCCCCTTGTGAACACACCGCCACCAGAGACAGTTCCTCAAGCCACCTTCCCCCAGGCTCGTTGGCCAGGAACACCATTGTATCCCCCACAGAGAGCATGGTAAGAAGCTCCTGTCTGGTATCGGCCGCCAGTTCCTCATAGGGCTTGTCAAAGTGGATGTAACTCAGCACAATTCGGGTTACACCATCTCCATTGATGTCCAGCGGCAGGCTCTCCCACTGGGATCGGATTGCTTCTTCCTCCCGCAGGTCAAATTGGTCGGATAATATCACAATCTGCACATCCACAGCAGGTTTTCCAAAAATCAGGTATCCCGTGTACCCCGCAAGCGCCAGTATTACAGCCGCCGCAACCACCGTAAAACCATAATAGGTCCAGAAGTGACTCCACCGCTGACCTTTGGCCACATCCCGCAACCGGTAATGATTCATAGCAGCCGCGCCTCCGGATTATTTCATGGCGGCTTTGGAATAGCCAGTCAGCATATTTTTCTGGTTCAGAACAAACAGGATTACAACCGGAATCATGGATACCAGCACCGCAGCCATGACCACATTGTAATTTTGAGACTGCACAGATTGTTCAAAAGAATTTTTCAGCATCACCAAGCCCACAGAAATCGGCCGGGTCTGCTCCGTTTTGGACAGAATCTTCGGCCAAAAATAGTTGTTCCATCCGTCCATGACTGTCACAAACGCAACCGTTGCCACGGAAGAACGGCACATGGGAATCAGAATATGCCGCAAAGTGCCTATGATTCCAAGTCCGTCTATTTTGCCTGCATCCAGATAGCTCTGGTCCACAGACATAAAATTCTGCCTCAGCATAAAGATCAGATACGCCGATACGGACGTTGGCAGCACCAGTCCCGCAAATGTGTCAATCCAGCCCAAATTCGCCACAAGAATATAAATTGGCACAAAAGTCACCTGATGAGGAATCATCAATGCGCCGAGGACTAGAATGAACAGCGTATTTTTCAGCGGGAAATTTCCCCGGGCAAAGCCATATGCCGCCAGAATTCCGGTTCCCATCTGTATCACCAGCGTCAGAGCGGTGAGATAAATTGTATTGAACAGATAGCGGAAAAACGGGATCTGTTCAAAAACTTTCAAGTAGTTTTCCCAATGAATGCCATCCGTGGGGAAGAAGGACGCTGTCGGCCCAATCAGTTCCTTTCCCGACTTCAGCGACGTAATGAACATCCAATATAGCGGGAACGCCATCACCAGGGTCACGAGAATGGCGGCAAGTGTTTGTGCCAGCCGCAGCAGCTTCTTTCTCCTCCGCGTTTTCCTGAAATCCAGGCGGCTATCTGCTTTTCCCATACTCATCCTCCTCATGCGTCATAGTTAACCTTTCGTTCGGACACATTCATGGTCAGCGCGGTAACTACCAGAAGGAACAGGAAGAAGCATATGGAAACCACAGCCGCCCGATCCACCCGGAAATCGACAAATGCCATTGTGTATATCAGATACACCATGACTTCCGTGGCACGATAGGGTCCGCCGGCTGTCAAAACATCAGCAACTGCATACACCTTCATGGAAGAGATAAATTGTGTTACGACCAAGAACAATGTGGTGGGCGCCAGCAGCGGCAGCGTAATATTGAAAAACAACGTGACGCCGCTTGCGCCATCCAGCATGGCTGCTTCGTAATAGTCCCTGGAAATGCCCTGCATTCCACCAAGATATATCAGCATATCATAGCCGACAGAACGCCAGGAGGCAATGACAATCATGGAAAGCATCGCAAGCGATCCCGTTTGCAGCCAGTCCACACGAATTCCGGCAACCGCCTCCAGGATCACATTCGCCACACCATACTGTTTATTCAGGATCACCATAAAGATTAGGGCAGCAGACGTCATTGCCACGTAGTGGGGTAAAAATACCACCGAACGCATAAACGAAAACCCCCGGCTCATGCGATTAAACAGCAGAGCCATCAGAAGGCCAGCCACAAGTATGATAACCATGTGTCCGACTGTAAACTTTAATGTCGCAAAGAAACTATTCAGCACATGATTGTATTGCCAGGTTTCAAAAAGCCACTTCCAGTTTGTCAGGCCAACATATGTATAGGTAGGCCGAATCAGATTCCAGTCCGTAAAGCTGATCCGGATCAACTCCACAATCGGATAATAAGCAACCAGAAGGATCAGCGCCATCGCAGGCACACAGCACAGGAACTCCTGAAAGGATTCCATCCGGAATTTTCTTCTGCGTTTTGCAGTCGGCTCTGACCGCATCGAAATTTTTTTCACGACCTTCCCCCCCATGGAACCATTCTAAAAGCAAGGGCTTTACCGTGAGGAGATCCTCCCCACGGTAAAGCCTGGACCGTAATCGAATCAGTTTCCTGCCAGCAGGTAGTTGATCTCGTTCTCCGCGTTTGTCCAGACCTCATTCAGATCTGCGCCGTCAAAGAAGTATTTCGACATGGCGTCCAGAAGAATCTTGTACGCAGCAGTCTGGTAAGGTGTCTTATTCTTGGAAACGATGCCCTCCAACCCAGCAAAAATTCCTTCATACAGCGGCTGTGCGCTGTACAGCTCCGACATCATGGCGTCGTCTTCCAACACAGAGTAGCGGCTGGGATAGGTTCCTCCAATCACAGACCAACTGTAGACATTCTCCTTATTGGTCAGCCAGGTAAGGAACTGAAATGCGGCATTTTTCACCTCCTGGGAGTTGTTCGCAGGGATGATGGCCGCAGCACCGGCAACGCAGGAAATAACAGGATCTGCCTGGTCCTTAATGCCGAACGCGGTGGCAACCTCAAATTCTGCATTCTCACTCACCTGGTTTACAACTGCGCAGGTATTGATCATACAGGCCAGGTCCCCAGAGTAGAAGGCAGTGGAGATGTTTGTATTCTGATCGGTGCCTACATAGAACTGCGCCTCTCCGGCATCGATCATCTCCTTGTACTCCGTCAAGAAGTCGAGAATCGCAGGATTCTGCATATCCGCAACGGTCCCGTCTCCCAGAGGATCCGCCCCCGCATTGCGCATCATCACTTCCACGTAGTTCAGCTCGGACAGCAATCCAACAGTTGTCTTTCCGGTGGTCTCCTTGATGATTTTCGCAGCCTCCCGGACCTCGTCCCAGGTAGAAGGCATCTCCTCAATTCCAGCCTCCCTCAGCAGGTCCATGTTCCAGAAAACAACGGAGCTGGAAATTCCGAACGGAATGCCGTAAATCTTCCCATCCGAATCAAGAATCATGGAATCAACCATGCCATCATAAAAGTCATCGATTTCAAACCCGGTTGCGCTGATGTAATCATCCAACGGTTCCAGCATGCCGTTGGCCGCATATGTCTGTTCTCTGGGGCAGTTAATCAGGCAGAGGGCAGGCAAGCCCATTCCAGCAGCCTGCGCCGCTGTAATCTTCTCATCAACTGCCGGATAGCCGGAGATGTCCATGATGCTGACGGTAATCAAATCCTGAGACGCATTGAACTCGTCAACCTTATCGTGCAGCCAGTCAATTTTCGCTTCCTCTGTATAGCTGTTCCAGAATTCAATCTCAATCGGTTCCGTGATTTGGTACAGATCCGGGGAGCTGGCCGCTGCCGCTGTCTCATCCCCCTCTCCGGACACGCCTGTTGAAGCGGGAACCGCAGCAGGATTGGTGCCGCCGGAACACCCTGACAAACACAGAAGAATCGCCAGCGACAACAGCAACGCAATCATTTTTTTCATTTTTAGGTCCTCCTTCGTTTTTATTATCCATCTGCCCTTCGAACAGGCAGTCATGGCTTGCTAGAATTGTTCCACAGTTGATACCGGCAAGAACGTTTTCATCAGGAACCGGGCGATCCCATCCTCCGTGTTGGAAGCCGTGCAGTAGGGCGCTGCGTTCCGCACCTCCGCCGCAGCGTTTCCCATGGCAACTCCATACCCAGCGCAGAGCAGCATGCTCAAATCATTATTTCCATCTCCAAAAGAAACCGTGCGGCAGCGAGGAATATTCAGATAGTCACTGAGCCACAGCAAAGCCTCCCCCTTGTTGCACCCCAGCGTGGTTATTTCCAAATTCAGCCCGTCGGAGGTAACCTCAAACAGCCCGGTCTCCCGGAGGGTATCCCGCAGCTCCGGACATTTTCGAAGATTCTTCCCCGGAAAATTAATTTTCGTGACTTTGCTTCCCTCCTTTTCCAGATATTCATCAAAGGAAGGAACATATTTTGCCTTTCCGCTGGAAATATGCGGCATATGAAAAGACGGAATCCGAGCCGCATATTGTCCGATGTTGCTGAAAATTTTGTCCTCCACAACCACCTGTCTTTCTTCAAATACTTCCACCACCACATCCAATTCCCGGACACGATCCCGAATCAGGTCCCAGGCCGCAATTACATCTTGTTTGGGAATGTACTTTGTCCGGAGCACCAGCCCTCCTTCCGCATCTGTGATCATCGCCCCATTGCAGGAAATGACATATCGCACAGGCGGCAGGGCCTGGAGCGGAATAATGGACTCACACCGGCCTGTTGTGGGTACAACATAGGCGCCTCTGTCCACATAGTCACACAAGGTCCGGTGCGTTAACGGAGTGATGGTTTTGTGATCGGCAGAAAAAAGCGTCCCATCCAGATCCACGGCGATAATGGCAGGAAAATCGCAAGTCAATTCCTGCATTCTGGTACACCCCCTTCCCGGTTGTTTTCCTGTTTTTCCTCGCAGGATTGGCAGTACCTGTGGAAGATCCATACGTTCACCCGGGCAACCTGGTATCCATATACGGGCGCAACAAAAATAAATGCATACGGAATAAAATAGGCCGCAATACCGCAAATTGCCGCCAGCGCCAGAAGTCCCAAACTATGCGGGAGGCAGGCCAGTGCCGTCGCACCCGCATCGTGCAGAAGCTTCGCAATCGAAAAGTCAAAATACCCAGCCATAGGATATGCATATTGGGCAACAGCGAGGACCGCCAGCAGAAGCATCCCATTCATCACCATGAGAACCGTCCCCAGATCCGTGCCCATGTTCAGCCCAATCAGGAGATTCACCGTCAGCAGTGCAACCAACATAATCTCCATCATCCACAGCATCGTAGCCTTGGAAAACGCATTGCAAAAGCCGCTCCAGAAATCACGCCATACTCCCCGGTCTGTTTCCTCGTTGATTTTCATGAGGCCACAGTAGAAACCGGACATCGCAGCTCCGGCAGTTACAATTGGAAGGCTGAAAAGAAACAGGAGAAGGCTGCACAGGAAAATATCCGTTGCCTTGTTCAAGAACAGATACAGTCTTCCCTCAACATGAAAGATCTGATTTCCCATCCAATCCCCCCAGTTAGATTTTGATGCGATAGTTTTTTGCTTGATATAGTTTCGTATCGAAATACATCCTATTTCGTTTCGCACCTTCATGCTACCATATGTTTTGTAAATTGTCAACAAAAATCCTTGTAAAAAAAGATTTTATTTGCAAAGTTTTATTAAATGGAATATAATGGAAAGGGAACAAATTACGGCACGGACTGGTTTCGTATCGAAATCAGCGTACAGTTCAGATACCTTCAAACAAATCAGGAAAGAGGATATTGGAATGGAAAACAGAAGGAAAAGAATTGCAGAACTGGTAAACCAGGAACATTATGTCAGTTTTCAGCGGCTGCGAAATGAGTTCCCCGGGGTATCAGATGTAACACTGCGCAAGGATTTAAGTTTTCTCGACTCCACACTTCAGCTGGTCAGAGTTCACGGCGGTGCAAAATCCTTACCCACCGCCATCGGCATGATTGACAGCTTTCACGCACGCATCGTAGCAAATACAGAAGCCAAAAAGGAAATTGCACAGAAAGCCATAAAACTACTGAGTGAAAACGATGCGTTCTACATTGGATCCGGCTCTACCTGCAATGAGTTTACCAAAGTGCTCCCGGACATCTCCATGTTGGTTTTTACCGACGGAATTGCCACCGCATTGGAGCTTTCCAAATTTTCAAAAATTAAAACCTCTGTCTTCGGCGGTATTTTGAACCCCCACACGCTGCAAATGCAGGGGCCGAAGCTGTTCGCTGAGCTTTTCAATCTTCATTTCAATTATGCATTTATCGGCTCGGACGGATTCTCCCAGGAGCATGGTTTTATCTACTGCGATCCATACTTCGGTGCCCTGTTGGAAACGCTGCGAAAGCACACGGACAAAATGGTGATTCTGATGGATTCCACCAAAGTAGATTCCATTCGGGCTCCTTACCGCTTCGCTTGCGAAAACGTGGATATTGTGGTCAGTGACAGCAAACTGGACCCCGCCACGGTCCGAAGCATGACTCAGGCCGGCATTGTGGTGCTTTAATCTCCCCGCCCCGGCTTTCTCTCATCCCCGCCGGCCTCCCATACAGCAAGCCCCGCGCCAGACAACAGGTCTGGCGCGGGGCTGTCTATCATGGCCTATGGTTGGTTCTTCCCCATCCGGTTGCCCGCCCAGAGGGGAACTAACCGGTTTTGACCGGTGCGCAGGACTCCCGGCAGATCAGTCGGTTGGGCAAAATCAGCTTTACCGGAAGCTTGTGCCCTCCCTCGATTCGGTCAATCAGGAGTTTGGCTGCGTGTTTTCCCATCTCTTCAATGGGAATATTGACCGCAGTAAGCATGGGGTCCAGATAGCGGACCTCTTCTTTGTCATTGATCCCCACAACAGAGACATCCCTGGGAACGTGAAGCTTATGCTCTTTCAGCGCTTTCAGAACCCCCAGAGCCAGAACATCGTCTGCGCACAAGATGGCAGTAAAAGGTTTTCCACGCTCAAGAAGCGCTTTGACGGCATCGTAGCCGCCGCTGGGCGAGAACGCTGTTTCCACTACCAAGGATTCCGGATTCAGAATCCCAAGCCGCTTCATTTGGTTCAGATACGCCTCATAGCGCTGTTCGTCCACGGTTTCTCCCAGATAGCAGATCTGCTCGTGTCCCAGGGAGTTCAGATATTCAATCGCAGCTCCCACTGCGTCGTAGCCGCTGCTGATTACCTGGTCGACTGGGAGGGCATGGTCCTGAAGGCTGACTGCAACAATGTGCGTATAGTGTTGTTTCAGCCTTTTTATCTGCTCCTCGTTTATGCGTCCCAGGACAATGGTAGCCCCCCCGTGGCTTCCAGGCGAATCGTCACGCAGTATTTCCTGCAAATTACAGATGGTTCCCAGTTGGAATCCGTGTGCAATCGCCTGTTTCCGAATCTCGAACATCAGCTGCTCAAAGAAATAGTCCGCTTTTTCGTCCACTACCCGGGCAAAAATACAGTCAAAGCGTTTCGCCGACACCGGAGCAGCCGGCCCCGGCTGACGCAGCCGCCGGGCGTTCTGATTGGGCACATACCCCACTGCCCGGGCTGCATCCCATATTCTTTTTTGCGTTTCTGCGCTGGCCGTCGAAGTATTTCCCCCGTTGATGACCCGGGAAACCGTCGAAGCAGAGACTCCTGCGAGCCGCGCAACATCTTTGATTGTCATTCTCTGTATGCCTCCCCCCGAACCGCTTGTGGCAGTCCCTTGTCAATTTTCTCTTTAATCATAATTCATTTTCCACGCAAATGCAACCTCTTTTACGCAAACGTTTTCATTATTTTTTGTTGACAGGAACAATCGTCCAGTGATATACTTTAGTCAGATTGAACTTTATATTCAATTAAAAAATCATTTTGTTGTGCAAAATGACAGCTTATTTCGTAAAATAAACGCAAATTCAAGCAAACTACAATAGGAGGGAACACAACATGGACAAAAAGATTTTATTCCTTGGATTGGACGCAGCGATGCCGGATCTAATGAAGAAATTCATTGCGGAAGGCATCATGCCCAACACCGCAAAACTGATGGACCAAGGTATTTTTTCCCGGCTGGAAACAGTATTTCCTCCCCTGACAGCTGCCGCATGGACCGCAATTATCAGCGGTGCGGGTTCCGGCACCAACGGCGTTCCCAGTTTGATGGTTAAGCACCCCGGCGAGGAATTGGATCACTGGCATACATCCTTTGACCGCAGAGAGGTGCTCTGTGAGACGCTTCTCGACGTCGCCAGAAGAATGGGAAAGAAGGTCGCCTTGATTAACTGGCCGGAAACCTTCCCCATGGACGAAACATTTACCGAAAAAGACGGCGTCCAGTTGGCCGGTTCCCTGAACCCTCCATTCCGTTATTTCTTCATGCCGCTGTGGGACGTTGCTTCCAGCGCCTGTTTCTCCAACAAGCTGCTCCACTGCAATCAGATCCCCGGCCGTGCTGTGAAGCTGGAGAGCAAACCGGCAAAAGGCTGGGCGAATCTGCCCGACAGCAAAATGCCTTGCCTGGAATTTGAGATCACCGTCCCGCCCACTTATGTGGAGGGATACAAAATGCAGGTCCTGATTTTCGCCTCCTCCGAGGAAGGCTACGACCGGATGCTCATCAGCGAGACCAAAGACGCAGCCCGGGCCATCACCAATCTTGCTGTCGGCGACTACGGCCCGTGGATCACCAAACGCTTCCGTTCCGGCGGCGAAGAACGGGACGGCCGTTTCCGCTTCCAGATTCTGGAACTGAGCAAGGATGGAAAAGACTTTAAGCTGTATCAAAGCGCCATCAACACTGCTGGGATTTACTCCATGCCAGCCTCCCTGACCGAGGAAGTGGAACGTGTTGCCGGCACCTATATGGAAGTCGATGACCCTTGGGCATTTATGGACGGCTGGATGGATTCCGATCTCTATCTGGAGCAGCTGGAGCTGCACGCAAACTGGTGGGGTAACGCTACCAAGTACATTCTGGAAAATAAGGAATGGGACTTTGCCTTCAGCTGGGTAGGAACCATCGACCACATCGAACACGCCTTATACGCAGGCATCGAGCCCAAGTCCCGTGTCTACAGCGAACGGACCGCTCCCTTCTGCTGGTACATGATTCGGGAGGTTTATCGTCAGGTTGACCGCAACATCGGAAAGATTCTGGAGCATGTTGATCTGAACGAGACATATGTCATCCTGATTTCGGATCACGGAATGACGCATTTGGATTGGAATCCCTTCGTAAAGGAGCACCTGTCCCGTGCCGGACTTCTGAAGTACAATCTGGATCTCAGTACGGACGACCCCTCCAACCTCTCCATTGACTGGAGCAAGACCAAATGTCACCCTCTGGAACCCTGTCATGCCCATATTTTCGTAAACCTGAAGGGCCGCGATCCCCATGGAATTGTGGAGCCTGAGGACTATGAAGCAGTGCAGGAGGAGATTATCAACTGTCTCATGAGCATGCGTGACCCAGAAACCGGCGCGAATGTTGTGGCCTACGCACTGAAAAAGAAAGAAGCGGGCCGGTTAGGCATTGTGGAGGGGCCTGGATATGACCGGGTCGGAGATGTACTGTACGCCTGGAATCCGGGCTATATGTCCCACCCCTTTATTTATCGCTCCGCCGTGAAATACCGGGACGGCTCGGAACGTATCATCGCCAACAAAGAGTTGTATGAGCAAGCGGTCCTGTGCAAAAACTTCCCGGATCTGATTGCCGGCATTGTTGCGGAAAACGGAGGAGATTATACCGCCGTATGCGGGAATTTTACCGGGGTTCACCTGGCGGACCCCACCCTCCACGATATGCACGCCTGTATGCTGCTGACAGGCCCGGGGGTCCCAAAGTATGAGCGGAAATTCGCAGCAAGAATCATTGACGTTACACCCACAATCTGCAAAATTCTGAATATTGACGTGCCAAAAGATGCGGAAGGAGGCGTCCTGTATGATATCCTGGACCGGATTCGATAAACCCATCGTCAAAATCGGACTCATTGGATGCGGTCGAATGGGTCGGTGCATGCTTGAATGCATGATGAAATCGGGCTACCCCGTGATCGTCTACGACAAGTATCCCCCCGCTATCGAAAGCGCAAAGGAAATGGGTGCGCAGGCGGCTGAGACACCCCGTCAGCTGGCTGCAGCAGCCGATATCGTTCTGATGAGCCTGCCCGGCCCTGCACAGCTGGAAGACGTGATCTGGGGAGAGAGCGGATTGATCTATGGTATGACTTCCGATCATGTCATCATCGATACCAGCACTGTAGACCCCGGAACCACCCGCTCCTTCTCCGCCCGAATTGCGGAGGAAATAGGCGCCGCCTATTTGGACTGTCCGATTCTTGGCCGGCCTTCGGCCGCCGGCAAATGGATGCTTCCCACAGGCGGAAATCCCAAGGCCCTTGAAAAAGTCAGACCGGTTTTACTCACCTTTGCAGCGGACGCTATTTCCGTCGGAGCTTCCGGCGCCGGCAATGCTCTGAAACTTCTGAATCAGCTGATGTTTTCCTGCATCAACGCCATCAGCGCCGAAGTCATGGCCATCAGCGACCATGTTGGAATTGATAAAGAGGTGTTCTACGCAACCGTAGCAGGTTCCTCCGCCGCCACTGTCAGCGGTTTGTTCCGGGAGGTGGGAAAGAGCATTGTCGAGAACCGCTTCACCTCTCCCTCGTTCACAGTGGATCTGCTGATCAAGGACGCAAAGCTGGGGCTTCAGATGGCTGCGGATGCCAACGCCCCCTCTGTGATCGCCGGTATGGTCCAAATTTACAATGAGCTCGCCCACACCGAGGGTCTGGGTGTCCAAGATACCAGTTCCCTGTACAAAGTATTTTCGCAGCATTACCAAACGCTGAACTGATCGACCAAGGAGGATATACTTTCCATGAAACTGAATTTCGAATATGGCCATGGCCTAATGAGTGCCGAATTACCAGACAATACAGACGTATTTATTCCCGGGCAGACAGTTGCCGACCCTGCGTGTCTGCCCCAGGACTGGGACACGCTGTATGGCGCGACACGGGATTCCATCGAACATCCCATCGGAATGCCCCCGCTTCGTGAAATTGCTAAAAACGGAAAGGGAAAGAAAGTTGTCTTTGTCATCCCGGATATTGTGAAAGGCGGCATTCAGCCCACCGCTCACCGGAAGGTTGCGGTTCAGGCCTGCCTGGACATTCTCTTTGAATGCGGCGTCGAAAAGAAAGATGTCCTGCTGCTGATTTCCAATGGTCTGCACCCCCGTGCCACCATGGAAGAATACAGGAAAATTCTCGGTGAAAAACTGTTCAACGAGTTCTTCTGGACCAATCAGATTACCTCCCACGATTCTGAGGACGAGGAGCATATGATGGATCTGGGAACCACCCAGCGGGGTGACCCGGTGCTCATGAACAAATATGTTTTTGAATGCGACATTCCCATCCTGATCGGTCATGCCCAGGGCAACCCTTACGGCGGATACTCCGGCGGCTATAAGCACTGTGCAACCGGTATCACGCACTGGAGGAGCATCGCATCCCACCATACACCGAAGGTCATGCACCGGGGAGATTTTACCCCCGTCTCCAATCACTCCCTGATGCGTACAAAATTTGATGAGATTGGAATGCATATGGAGGAGAAAATGGGGCACCCCTTCTTCTGCTGTGATGCGGTTCTGGATACCTATTCCCGACAGATTGCAATTTTCTCCGGTTACGCCAAGCTGATGCAGCCCGCCGCCTGGGAAATTGCCAACAAGCGCACCTATGTCCCCTTCGCAAAAGAGAAATACGACGTTATGGTGTTCGGAATGCCCCAGGATTTTCATTATGGAGACGGAATGGGCACCAACCCGATTCAGATGATGCAGGCGTTGTCTGCTCAGGTCATCCGTCACAAGCGGGTAATGAAGGAAAACTGCGTTATCATCTGCTCTTCAACCTGCAACGGCTATTTCCACGATGAGCGTTGGCCCTACCTTCGTGAGCTCTATGAAATGTTCCAGCATGACCACATGAACATCCTGCCGGACATGGATCGATACGGCGAGTATTTTGCCACGAACCCGGAATATATCCGCAAATATCGTTTCGCAAACGCATTCCACCCCTTCCACGGTTTTTCCATGATGAGCTGCGGTCACATTGCGGAAATGAACACATCGGCGATCTACATTGTCGGCGCCCAGGAGCCGGGCATCGCTCGGGGTATGGGACTCAAAACCCGGGCCACTTTTGAAGAAGCGCTGGAAGATGCCATGCGAAAGTATGTCGGTCCAAACCCAAGGATCCTGGCACTTCCGCTGGCCTTCAAGGTCGGCGCCGTTCATTTGTGTATGCTGGATAACGATTTGTCTGATGTCTGATTGATTTTCAGATTCTGACTGGATTTCGCGCCCTTTCCGAAGGCAAGCCATAGATGATCTGCTCATATTGTTTTATCTTTCTTCAATTCCATTGATTTCCTCCCTGAGGGAGAGGGCCGCCATAGCATTGTGGCGGCCCTCTTTCCATTTTTCTGCGTCAGCATAGGCACCGCAGCGCCGGGACTTGCATTGCTTCCCTCCGCCGGATATAATGGAATTGTCCTTATCCTTTTAAGCGTATTTAAAGTTTTGGGGTTAAACTGGTGAAAAAGCATTGGAAAGGGAGAGAAACCATGCGACTATTGTTAGCGGAGGATGAAAAAGCGCTGTCCAGAGCCTTGACTGCCATTCTGGAGCGGAACAATTATTCCGTGGATCCGGTGTATGATGGGCAGGCCGCTCTGGATTATCTGAAAGCCGGGAACTATGACGGCATCATCCTGGATATCATGATGCCCAAGGTGGACGGGATTACTGTTCTGAAGGAAATCCGCAGTCAGGGCAGCCTGATCCCTGTGCTGCTGCTCACCGCCAAATCTGAGGTAGACGACAAAGTGCTGGGGCTGGACGCCGGCGCCAACGACTACCTGACCAAACCCTTCAATACCCGGGAACTGCTGGCCCGGATTCGGGCCATGACCCGCACCCAGACTGCCCAGGCAAATTCTCAGCTTCAGATGGGGAACATCACCCTGGATCGGGCCACTTTCGAGCTGTCCTCCCCCACCGGCAGCTTCCGGCTGGCCAACAAGGAATTTCAGATGCTGGAACTGATGATGTCCAATCCCAAAACTCTGATCTCCTCCGAGCGGTTCCTGGAAAAAATCTGGGGCTACGACACCGAGGCAGAGCTGAATGTGGTGTGGGTATATATCTCCTACCTGCGCAAAAAGCTGGCCGCCCTCCATGCCAACATCCAGATCAAGGCCACCCGGAATGCGGGATATACCCTGGAGGAGCTCCCATGATCCGGGCGCTGCGAATCAAGCTGGTTGTGGCCGCCATGTTCTCCCTGACGGTGGTGCTGACGGTGATTCTCAGTGTGGTGGCTGTGGTTGGCTACCAGCGCACCGTATGGAGCGCCGATGTCACCTTGTCCATGCTCTCCGCCAATGACGGGAAATTTCCAGAGGACCTGTTTTCCAAAGGGGACTTTCTCCGGGAGCACCCCAGAATTTCCCAGGAGCTGCCCTATGAATCCCGGTATTTCTCCGTTTTTCTGTCCCAGGATGGCAGTGTACTCTCCGCCAACACCGGGAAAATAGCAGCAGTGGACGAGGAAACCGCCGTTTCCTTTGCTGAGAGCGTCCTGTCCGGTGGGAAAGAGCAGGGATTTGTGGGAGATTACCGCTACATTGTGTATTCCGTCGGAACGGAAACCCACATTATCTTCCTGGACTGCGGGCGCATTATGTCCATGTTCCGGGGAATGGTTCTCATCGGCATTGGGGTATCCCTGACCGGACTGCTGGCGGTGGGGCTGCTGCTTGGGTTCCTGTCCGGGCGGATTGTCAAGCCATTTTCCGAAAATTATGAAAAGCAGAAGCGGTTTATTACCGATGCCGGTCACGAACTGAAAACTCCTTTGACCATCATCGATGCCGACACGGAAGTATTGGAAATGGATATCGGGGAAAATGAATGGCTCCGGGACATCCAAATTCAGACCAAACGGCTGGCAAACCTGACCAATGATTTGATTTTCCTATCCCGGATGGAGGAAAGTCAAGCCCGTATGGAGATGATTGAATTCCCCCTGTCGGATGTGGCGGAGGAGACGGCGGAGGGCTTCCAGGCCCTGGCCAAAACCCATGGCAAAACCCTAATCTGCCGAATCCAGCCCATGATCTCCCTGCAGGCCAATGAAAAAGCTCTGCGGCAGCTGATTTCCATTCTTCTGGACAACGCAATAAAGTATTCCGACGAGGGCGGACAGATTATCCTGACTGTGGAAAAGCAGAAAGCAAGCGTATCCCTCTCTGTTTTCAACACCGCCCAATCCGTCCCTCGGGAGAGTCTTTCTCACCTGTTTGACCGGTTTTATCGGACAGACGCCTCCCGGAATTCCCAGACCGGTGGGTATGGCCTGGGACTATCCATTGCCCAAGCCGTTGTAAGCGCCCATAAGGGCAGAATCACCGCCGCCACCCAGGATGAACGGTCTCTTCAAATCACAGCAGTCTTTCCGTTGTAACCCATCGGCCGGACGGCCGGGAGCCTTTCCCGCCGTCCGGTTTTTCGGCGAATTCCCCCAAGCAAATTTTAGGTTGGCTTAAGGCGTTCTTTTAGCTCCGGTTAAGACTGGGGCGATATACTGCACTCATTCTCAAGGCCCCCCGAGCGGGGGAACGTGATAAAGAAGGAGCATTTTTTATGGCCTATCAGGCAACCTTTCAGCGATTTGAAATCAAATATCTGCTGAACCGGCAGGACAAAATCAAAATCCTGCAGGCGATGGACCCCCACATGCGCCTGGACACTTACGGGCGCACCACCATTCGGAATATTTACTTCGATACAGACAATTACCGGCTGATTCGCCGCTCCCTGGAGAAGCCCGCCTACAAGGAAAAGCTCCGGCTGCGCAGCTACCAGGCTGCAGGACCCCAGGACCCGGTCTTTGTGGAACTGAAAAAGAAGTATCAGTCGGTGGTATACAAGCGGCGGATGACCCTGCCTCTGGAGCAAGCCGTGGAAAGCTTCGCCCAGGGAACACCTTTGCCCGCCCTCTCCCAGATCGGGGAGGAAATCGACTATTTCCGCCGCTTTTACCAGACTCTCCGCCCGGCAGTGTTTCTGTCCTATGAGCGGGAAGCATTCTTCCCCCTGGAGGGCGGAGATTTTCGGGTGACCTTCGATGAGAACATTCTCTACCGCCGGCAGGATCTGTCCCTGGGCAGCGGCGTTTACGGCATCCCCCTGCTGGAAGAAGGGCAGACTCTGATGGAAATCAAGACTTCCGGCGCCATTCCTCTGTGGATGAGCCGGATTCTGAACCAACGGCATCTGTACAAAACCTCCTTTTCCAAATACGGTGCAGCCTATTGCCACATGACGGCAGGAAATCGTCAGCTCTGGAAGGAGGCAATGTAATGAACGGCACTTTTTTCGGAGGGCTGTTTGACACCTCCCTGACCGATGTGATTTCCCCGGGAGATTTTCTCCTCTGCGTGGGCAGTTCCCTGGTGATCGGCCTGTTTCTGGCGCTGTGCTACCGGTTCCGCTCCCGGTGTACTCGGAGCTTTCTGGCAACCCTCGCCCTTCTGCCTGCAGTGGTGTGCGTGGTCATCATGATGGTCAACGGCAACGTGGGCACCGGCGTGGCGGTGGCTGGCGCCTTCAGCCTGGTGCGGTTTCGTTCCGCTCCCGGCTCCGCCAAGGAAATCGGCGCTATCTTCCTGGCCATGGCCGCCGGCCTGATCGCCGGTATGGGCTATCTGGGCTATGCGTTCCTATGCGCTGTTGTGCTTGGCGCAGTCAGTGTGGTATACAACCAGCTGGATTTTGGGGCTGGAAAGCAGGCGGCCCTATATAAGACCCTGCACATCACCATCCCCGAGGATCTGGACTACACCGGGGTGTTTGATCCCCTGCTGACGGAATATGCCTCCCGGTGGGAGCTGACCCAGGTGAAAACCACCAATATGGGCAGCCTGTTCCGCCTGACCTATGACCTGACCCTGCGAAGCCAGGGCTCTGAGAAGGCCCTGATCGACAAGCTCCGCTGCCGCAACGGGAATCTGGAAATCTCCATTTCCCGGCAGGAAACGGTTCTGGGAGAGCTGTAATTCAGGAGGAAGTTTGATGAAAAAACACGTTGTGATTTCCGGTCTGCTGGCCTTATCCTTGGCCCTGTCCGGCTGCGGCGGCGTCGCCCAGACGGAGGCCAGCGTTATTCAGACTTCGGCTGCACCCCAAACTGCCGAAACGACGGCAGCCGTTCCCACTACTTCCGCTGTGGATTCGTCGGATATGTTCACCGACCGGGATCTGCGGACGGAATACGATGTATCCGACTGCGTTCCCATCACCCTGTCCGGTTCCACCGCCGTCTGCGACGGCAGTGGGGTATCCATCTCCGGCAGCGTGGTCACCATTGGAGAGGAGGGAGTCTACCTGCTCTCCGGCACCCTGGACAACGGCCAGATTCGTATTGAGACAGGTGATTCCGACAAGGTTCAGCTGATTCTGGATAATGTGTCCATTTCCTGTGCCGACTCCGCCGCCATCTATGTTGTGGAAGCGGACAAGGTCTTTCTAACCACCACTTCCGGCTCGGAAAACACCCTGTCCAACGGGGGCAGCTATGCCCAAACCGACGACAACAATGTGGACGCAGTGATCTTCTCCAAATCCGACCTGACCCTCAACGGCACCGGCAGCCTGACCATCCAGGCGGATGCCGGGCACGGTGTGGTGTCCAAGGATGATCTGGTGGTTGCGGGAGGCAGCTATGTCATCACCGCCGCCAGCCACGGCCTGTCCGGGAAGGACAGTGTCCGGATCGCCGACGGCAGCCTCTCCATCACCTCCGGCAAGGACGGCATCCATGCGGAAAACGCCGACGATGACAGCCTGGGCTTCCTGTATATTGCCGGCGGGACCTTTGTCATTGCCGCCGAGGGCGACGGCCTCAGTGCCGGCAGCTACCTGCTGGCTGAGGACGGTGACTTCACCATCACCGCCGGAGGCGGCAGCACCAATGCGCCGGAGCAAATCAGCGGCCGGGACTTTGGTCATGGGCCTGCCCAGAGCACCCAGACGGACGCAGAAGAAACCGCCAGCACCAAGGGCGTAAAGGCGGCGGGCACGCTGACCATCAACGGCGGCAGCTATATCCTGGACACCGCCGATGACGGCGTTCATTCCAACGGTGATGTCACCATCAATGCAGGCGCCCTCTCCATTGCCGCCGGAGATGACGGCATCCACGCCGATGGCGCTCTGGCGGTCAATGGGGGAACCATCCACATCTCCCAGAGCTATGAGGGATTGGAAGGCATGACCCTGGATCTGAACGGCGGTGAAATCGATCTGACCGCCAGCGATGACGGACTGAACGCTGCAGGGGGCAATGACAGCAGCGGCTTCGGCGGTCGGGGCGGAGATCAGTTTGCCGCCACGGAGGGCGTCTATATCCGCATCTCCGGCGGGTATATACACATCGATGCCGGCGGCGACGGCATTGATTCCAACGGAGATCTGTATATGACCGGCGGAGCGGTGTACGTCTCCGGCCCCACAGACAACGGGAACGGTGCGCTGGACTATAACGGGGAGGCCGCCATTACCGGCGGTACCATCATTGCGGCCGGTTCCTCCGGCATGGCCCAGACCTTTGGTTCCAGTTCCACCCAGGGCGTGATTACCCTGACAATCGGCTCCTGCGCCGCAGGCAGCACTGTTGCCCTCACTGACAGCAGCGGAGCCGTGCTGGTTTCCTGGCAGCCGGACAAGGCCTTTGACTGTGTGGTCCTCAGCTGCCCGGACATCCAGGTTGGAGAAACCTACACCCTCACCGCCGGGGATACCGTCACCGAAATCGTCATGGACAGTCTGAGCTATGGCTCGGCAGCCGCCATGGGCGGCGGTTTCGGCGGCGGCATGGGCAGAGGCGGAAAGGGACAAATGCCCATGGATGAGAATATGACCCCTCCCTCGGGAGACGATCCGGGTCAGCCCATGGAGAAGCCTGATGGCGGACGAGATGGGCAGGAACCCCCTGACCAGCCCCCCAGCACCTGATTTCCATTCCTTCCGCATTCCCTTATCCTTGGAGGCGATTCCCTTGACCATGGAAGAATACTACGGCCGCGACCTGCCCCGGCTGCGGCACATGGAGCAGACGTTCCAGGAGCTCCCCCGTCAATATCCGGTCCCTGTCCCCGGAGGGACTCCAGCCAATCCTGTACTGCAAAACCAGAATCAAATCCCCGGACAGCATGATTCGAAAGCTGGCCTCCCGGAATCTGCCCACCGATGCCGGCACCGCTCTGGCGCAGATGCACGATGCTGTGGGACTGCGGATTGTGTGCTCCTTCGTGGAGGACGTTTACGCCGTGGCCCGGTGGCTGTCCGGTCAGTCCCTGTTCTCCGTCGTCGAGACAAAGGACTACATTGCCTACCCCAAACCCAACGGATACCGGAGCCTGCACCTGATTGTCCGGTTCGCTCAGGGGACGGAGGCGGGACTTCTGGGAGAAATTCAGCTGCGCACCATTGCCACGGACTTCTGGGCGGCCCTGGAGCACCAGCTGAAATACAAGCAGCACATCCCCCACGAGAAAACCATCTGTGCGGAACTCCGGCGGTGTGCCGACGAAATCGCCTCTGTCGATATTTCTATGCAGACGCTCCGGGACATCCTTCGGGAAAAACCATAAAAAAACACCCGTTTCCTTCCAGAAAAGAGGAAGGAAACGGGTCAGCTTGTCAAAAAAGCCTCGCAGAGTTTGCTGCGGCAGCAGCAAATAAAGTCAAAAAACACTTTACAGGCTGCAAGTGTGGAATATGTCCCCCATGGGGGGACATATTATGCGCGCAGCAGACTGCCAAAGTTTGTCGGAAAAGCCCGAAGGGGTTTTTCGACAGTCTCCACCCGTTTCCTTCCAGAAAAAAGGAGGGAAACGGGTTTCTGCATTACCAGGTGAAGCGGTAGACCGTTTCACTGTGATAGGTTTCCCCGGCCTTGGTCACCGGCTGGGGCCATTCGGGGTGGTGAAGGGCATCAGGGTAGAACTGAGTTTCCAGGGCCACGCCAGAGCGTTTGCCGTAGTACACCCCACCCTTGCCCATCTCATTCAGGAAATTTCCCGCATAGAACTGGATGCCGGGACAGTCGGTGGACACCGCCATGGTCCGGCCGGAAACCGGATCGGAGAGCACAGCGCAGGGATCGCAGAACACCTCCCAGTTGTGGTCGTATCCCCCCTGAAGATGCAGGGGTTCATAGTCCGCTTCAATGTCCTGGCCGATGGGCTTGGGGCTGCGGAAATCCATGGGGGTTCCCGCCACCGGCCGCAGCTCCCCGGTGGGGATGTTCTCGGCATCGTCCGGGGTGAAGAACCGCCCCGGAATGGTCAGAACCTGATTCATAGCGGCATCAGTTTTCTCGTGTCCCGCCAGATTGAAGTAACTGTGGTTGGTGAAATTGAACACCGTATCCCGGTCGCGTTTCCAGGGAAGCCCTGGTCCCCGTGGGGACTGAACAGGGACAGGGCAATGGCGTTGTCCGTATGGGACGCTACCTGCCACAGCCGGTGAAAAAAGAAATCCGGGCCGGAATGGAGGTTATTCTTCCCCTCATTGGGGGTCATGGCGTAGGCCTTGCCGCCCAGAGCAAAGGTCGCCTGCTTCAGTCGGTTGGCGCTGCGGCCCACCGTCGCCCCCAGGCAGCCGCCGCCATTGCGGTAGCCCTCCCAGGAATCATGGCCCAGCACCACATCCGCCACGTTTCCGGCTGCATCCGGGACCAGCAGCCGCACCAGGGCCGCACCGTAGTCGGTAACTGCGGCAGTCAATCCGCCCCCGGTTATGGTGTACAGGGAGGCTTCCTCCCCCGAGGGCAAAACGCCGAAAGATTCTTTCATCAAAATGTCCCCTTTCATTTTTCAGTCCGGAAACCCGGAAATTATGTAAAGATCCTTTCAAGAAATTATACTATATTTTCTGCGGATTTTCAAATCCTTCTTTCGGCGATTCGGGAAAAAAGCGGATTTTCCGCTCCCTCCCCGGACGGATTCATGGGCAGGAAAAATCATAATTTTCTGCCTCAGAAAATGCGCCTACTACATTTTGTAGATTGCGCTTGACAAAAACACAATATCTAGTATAATAGTGCCTGCGTGAGTGAAATCTATCGTTTGTTCGTCCAAGGAGGAAGACCATGAAAATTATCAAGCGCAACGGCGCAGAGGTCGTTTTCGACATCGATAAAATCCGGATGGCCGTGACCAAGGCCAACGCCGCCGCCGAGCAGAAAGTTCGCATGACCCCTTTGCAGATTGAGCGCATCTCCCAGAGCGTCCAGATTTCCTGTGAGGAGATGGGCCGCAGCCCCTCCGTCGAGGAAATCCAGGACCTGGTGGAAAAGGCCATCATGGCCCACGGAGCCTTTGAGGTGGCCAAGGAATATATCACCTACCGTTATATCCGCTCTCTGGCCCGTCAGGCCAACACCACCGACGACCGGATTCTCAGCCTGATCGAATGCAACAACGAGGAGGTCAAGCAGGAGAACGCCAACAAGAACCCCACCATCAACGCTGTGCAGCGGGACTACATGGCCGGTGAAGTGAGCAAGGACATCACCCGCCGGATTCTCCTGCCCCAGGATATTGTGGCCGCCCATGAAGCGGGCATCATCCACTTCCACGACTCCGATTACTATGCCCAGCACATGCACAACTGCGATCTGGTGAACCTGGAGGATATGCTGCAGAACGGCACCGTCATCTCCGGCACTCTGATTGAGAAGCCCCACTCTTTCTCCACCGCCTGCAACATTGCCACCCAGATTATTGCCCAGGTGGCCTCCAATCAATACGGCGGTCAGTCCATTTCCCTGACCCACCTTGCACCCTTTGTCCAGGTCAGCCGGGAAAAAATCCGCAAGTCCGTGGAAAAGGAAATGAAGCTGTTCGGCATTGACGCCGAGGAAAGCGCCATCGCTCAGGTGGTAGAAGATCGGCTCCGGGAGGAGGTCCGCCGGGGCGTTCAGACCATCCAGTACCAGGTGGTTACCTTGATGACCACCAATGGTCAGGCCCCCTTCATCACCGTGTTTATGTACCTGAACGAGGCCCGCTCCCAGCAGGAGAAGCAGGACCTGGCCATGATTATTGAGGAAACCCTCCGTCAGCGCTATGAGGGCGTGAAGAACGAGAAGGGCGTGTGGATCACCCCCGCCTTCCCCAAGCTGATTTACGTGCTGGAGGAGGACAATGTCCGGGAGGGCACCCCTTACTTCTACCTGACCCGGCTGGCCGCCCAGTGCACCGCCAAGCGGATGGTGCCGGACTACATCTCCGAGAAGAAGATGCTGGAGCTGAAGGTGGACAAAAACGGCGAGGGCCACTGCTACACCTGCATGGGCTGCCGCTCCTTCCTGACCCCCTATGTGGATCCGGAAACCAATCAGCCCAAATATTACGGCCGGTTCAACCAGGGCGTGGTCACCATCAATCTGGTGGATGTGGCCCTGTCCTCCGGCAAGGACATGGACAAGTTCTGGCAGATTTTCGACGAGCGGCTGGAGCTGTGCCACCGGGCGCTGATGTGCCGTCACAACCGGCTCAAGGGCACCCTGTCCGACGCCGCCCCCATTTTGTGGCAGTACGGCGCCCTGGCCCGGCTGGAAAAGGGAAAGCCCATCGACAAGCTGCTCTACGGCGGCTATTCCACCATCTCCCTGGGCTACGCCGGACTGTACGAGTGCGTCAAGTACATGACCGGCAAGTCCCACACCGACGAGGCCGCTAAGCCCTTCGCCCTGCAGGTCATGCAGCACATGAACGATGCCTGCAAACAGTGGAAGGCCCAGCACAACATCGACTTCTCCCTCTACGGTACCCCCCTGGAGTCCACCACCTACAAGTTCGCCAAGTGCCTGCAGAACCGCTTCGGCATCATCCCCGGCATCACGGACAAGAGCTACATCACCAACTCCTACCACGTCCACGTCAGTGAGCCCATTGACGCCTTCACCAAGCTGTCCTTCGAGGCGGAGTTCCAGCAGCTCTCCCCCGGCGGCGCCATCAGCTATGTGGAGGTGCCCAATATGCAGCAGAACATCGATGCGGTTCTGGAGCTGATGCAGTTCATCTACGACAACATCATGTACGCCGAGCTGAACACCAAGTCCGACTACTGCCAGGCGTGCGGCTTCGACGGTGAAATCGAGATCAAGGAGGACGACGGCAAGCTGATCTGGGTCTGCCCCCAGTGCGGCAACACCGACCAGTCCAAAATGAATGTGGCCCGCCGGACCTGCGGCTATATCGGCACCCAGTTCTGGAACCAGGGCCGTACCCAGGAAATCAAGGACCGGGTCCTGCACCTGTAAGAAAAATCTTCCAAAACCATTTGCGGAGCACACTTGCGTGTGCTCCGCTTCCTTTTGTTCCAACCCGCCGGAATTGTCTGCACTTCCCGCCCTGCCCTGCATAAACTGTCCTATAAGCGCTACGCTTATTCTCATTTCGGGAGGTATTCCAATGGCAGAGCAAAAAAAGGACACCCTGCGCTGCGATCCCCAGGATCTGCGCCAGGCCATGTCCATCCATACACGGAAGATCACCGACTCCTGTCGGGACAAAGACTGTATCGAAGATCTTCGGGTTTACTTAACCACCGGTTCCCAGGCCATCCTGGACGCCGCCACCAGCGCCCGGGTGCGCTGTGCCGAGCTGCTGTATACCTACATGGATGTGGAGCCTGTGGCCTTCGACCGGAACCACTACTGCATCGACATCACCTTCTACTACCGGATTCTGGCAGATGCAGTGGTGGGCGTCTCCCGTCCCGCCACTCTGTACGGCCTGGCGGTATTCAGCAAGCGGGCGGTGCTGTGCGGGGAGGAAAGCCGGGCCCACATCTACCGCAGCGACACCCGCATCGGGGAGCCTGACGGACTGACCCGGATCTGCGCCAACCTGCCCACCGCCGTGGTGGAGGTTCTGGACCCCATGGTCCTCAGCTCCAAGGTCAAGGACGTGTGCGACTGCGGCTGCGGCGAATGCCTGGCCCAGATCCCCACCGCCATCCGGAGCCAGTTCGACGAAGAGCTGGTGCTCTCCGGGGACCGGCGGCGGCTGTTCGTCACCCTGGGACAGTTCTCCATCGTCCGTCTGGAGCGGGACGCCCAGCTGGTGGTGCCGGTACTGGAGTACGCCATTCCCTGCAAGGAATGCTGCGACGCGCCGGGCGGCGGAGAGGACCCCTGCGAAATGTTCAGCCGGATCCCCTTCCCTGCTGGACAATTCGCCCCCAAATGCTGTGATGATAAGCAGGAGGGAGACTCCTGCTACCAGACCTGCTGATTCACCGGGGGAAGGCTGGTCCTTCCCCCGGAAGCGAAAAAAACTGCCGGTACACCGCTGTGTACCGGCAAATTTTTGTACGTTACTGACCCCGCATGGCCCGCTTCCGGGCAATGTTGATGGGTCCTTCCTGCATGTTGTTGATCCAGGCCAGGCTCTTGCCTGCGCCATAGGCGGTGCAGGAATCCGGGTCGTCCGCCAGGATGCAGGCAATGCCCGTCCGCTCCATGAGCAGCAGATCCATGCCCCACAGCTGGCCGCAGCCGCCGGTGATGGTGATGCCGTTTTCCGACACGTCGGACACCAGTTCCGGACTGGCCTGCTCCATCACCGACAACACCTCGTCGGCAATCTGCCGGGCAGGACGACGGAGCACCTCATAAATTTCATTGGAGGTCAGAGTGACCACCTTGGGCATACCGGTTTTGTAATCCCGGCCCTTCACGTTCATGCTCCGCTCCTCGTCCCGGGGATAGACCTGACCAATCTGGATTTTCACACTCTCCGCGGTGACCTGGCCGATGACCACGCCGTGCTGACGGCGGACATACCGGGCAATCATCTCGTCAAAGTAGTTGCCGGCAATCTTCAAAGAGGAGGACACCGCTACGCCGTTCATGCTGAGAATGGCAATGTCCGTGGTGCCGCCGCCGATGTCCACCACCAGATGGCCGCTGGCGCCCCGGATGTCCAGGCCGGCGCCCAGACCCGCCGCCAAAGGCTCCTCAATCAGGAACACACGGCGGGCGCCGGCTTCGATGGCGGCGTTGATGACGCTGCGCTCCTCCACCTCGGACACGCCGGAGGGAACGGACACCACCACACGGGGCTTGGGGGTGAACAGGCCCGCCTTGGTGGCGGTCTTGAACATCTCCTGGAGCATCCGGACGGTCATCTCATGGTCGGAGACAATGCCATCTTTCAGCGGGTGCATGGCCACCACGTTGCCGGGGGTACGGCCCAGCATATTCCGGGCGGCAGCGCCCACCTGGAGAATCTTGCCGGTGTTCTTGTCCACCGCCACAACGGAAGGCTCCCGGACCACCAGGCCCTTGCCATCGGCATAAATCAACACATTACAGGTACCCAGGTCCACACCCAGGTCATTGGAAAACATAGAAAACAGAGACATAAGACACCTTTACTTTCGTGCCGCCGCAACTGCGGCGCAATGTACTTCCTTCGCTCCCGCTGTCAGAAGAATTCTGGCTGCCTCACCGGCGGTTGCGCCCGTGGTCAGAACATCATCCAGCAGCAGGATCCGCTTCCCGGCAACCGGCTGCCCCGATCGAATCCGGTAGACCCCCAGCACATTGGCCCGGCGCAGCGCCGGATCGGGGAGGCCGGATTGGGGCGGATTGTGCCGAACCTTTTTCAGCAAGGGAACCGGCGTCATGCCCAGCTCCCTGCCCACCGCCCGGGCAAGCAGGTGAACCTGGTCATACCCCCGGGTCAGCCGGCGCAGCGGGCTCACCGGAACCCAGGTCAGCAGGTCGAATCCCTCCGGATGCTGCTCCAGAATCCGCATGGCCAGCAGGCGGCCGTATGCCGGCGCAAAAGACCGGGCATGATAAAATTTGTAACGCAGGATACTTTTTCTTACGTTCCCTTCATAGTACCAGACAGCGGCGAAACTGTCAAGAAATTGGAGCTTAGTTTTCTGATTTGTATAGTTCGGCGCCTCAATCCGGCAGTTTTTGCACAAATCCGTCTGGCCTTTTTCCAACACCGCGCCGCACAGCACGCATTTTTCCGGGAACAGCAGTTCCATCAGCCACCGGTACAGTCTCATTCTGCTTTCCCCTGGAGCCGGAGCTTCAGTCCGGTATAGCGCCGGTTTTTGGTGGCGTTGTTCACCATGGCCGCCAGGGTTTCCTCCCGCCCCACCACAATGAGCAGGTCCCTGGCCCGGGTGATGGCGGTGTAGAGAATGCTTCGGCTGAGCAGGTAGGGGGACCCGTTCCAGGCCGTGAGAACTACCGCCCGGTACTCGCTGCCCTGGCTCTTGTGGACGGTCATGGCGTAGGCAGGTTCCAGTTCGTTGAGCTGGGTGAAGTCGTACACCGCCTCCCGGTCGTCGAACACCAGGGTCATGGTCTCCGCTCCGGGGTCGATCTCCCGGATGACCCCCACGTCTCCGTTGAAAATACCGGTGCCCACGGCGGTGCCGTCGGTCTTTTTCCAGACAATGTCATAGTTGTTGCGAATCTGCATCACCCGGTCCCCCTCCCGGAAAAGGAAATCCCCAAAAGCCCGTTCCTTCTTTCCCGGGGCGGGAGGATTCAAGGCCGCCTGGAGAAGCTTGTTCAGATTCACCGTGCCCACGCCCCCCTTCCGGGTGGGGCAAAGCACCTGAATCTGCTCCGGCGGGATACCCATGTTCTTTGGCAGCCGGGTAGTGCACAGATCCCGGATCAGCTGGGCCACTCCCTCCTCGCTGCTTCGGCGCAGGAAAAAGAAGTCGCTGTTCACCGTTTTCAGATCGGGCATCTCCCCCCGGTTCACCCGGTGGGCGTTCATGACGATGAGACTCTTCTGGGCCTGGCGGAAAATCTCCGTCAGCCGCACCGCCGGAAGCACCCCGCTGCGGAGCATATCGCTGAAGGGGAACCCCGGCCCCACCGGGGGAAGCTGGTCCGGGTCCCCCACCAGAATCAGCCGCTTGCCCTGGGGAATGGCCCGGAGCAGGGCGTGCAGCAACTCCACATCCACCATGGACATCTCGTCCACAATCACGGCATCTGCCTTCAAGGGGTTGTCCTCATCCCGGGCGAACACCATATTGCCGGTATTGGGGTCAATTCCCGCCTCCAACAGCCGATGAATGGTGGAGGCATCCTCCCCCGTGACCTCCGTCAGCCGTTTCGCCGCCCGTCCGGTGGGCGCCGCCAGCAGGCAGCGCAGCTGCATCTGCCCCAGCAGGGACAGGATGCCCCGGAGAATGGTGGTCTTACCGGTGCCGGGGCCGCCGGTAATCAGCAGCAGGCCCCGGCCCGCCGCCTCCCGGATGGCCTGCTTCTGCTCCGGGGAGTATTCTACGCCGCTTTCCTGCTCCGCCCCCCGGATTTTCTTTTCCAGACCGTGGGGCGCAGGAAAGGACTCCGCCGCAAAGGACAGCAGACGCTGGGCGCAGGTCTGCTCCGCCTCATAAAGCCGGGGCAGATAGATCACCGAAATACCGGCCAGCCTCTGCTTCACCAGCCGGTCCGCCTCCAGCAGCCGGGCCAGCCCCTGGCTGACCGCCTCCATCTCCACACTCAGCAGCTGGGCAGTAGCGGGAATCAGCTTTTCCTCCGGGAGGAAACTGTGCCCGCCGGACAAGTTGTAGTTCAGTTCAAACAGAATCCCCGCCTCAATCCGCCGGGGATCGTCCCCCACTACGCCCAGCTCAATGGCAAACCGGTCCACCGCTCCGAAGGGGGCCTCCAACCCCTCGTCCATCAGCAGGTAGGGATCGTCATAGAGCAGCTCCAGGGTGCTGTCCCCATAGATTTTGTAGGTCCGCACCGCCAGATCCGCCGGAAGCTGATGCACTGCAAAGAATTCCAGCAGCTGGCGCATGCCCACCTGAAGCCGGAATTCCTCCCCGATGGAGCGGGCCTTCTCCCGGGAAATCCCCGCCACCTCCGACAGCCGCTCCGGCTCCCGCTCCATGACCGCCAGGGTCTCTGCGCCGAACCGCTCCACAATCCGGGTCGCCATTTTGGGGCCGATGCCCTTGATCACCCGGCTGCTGAGATAGCTTAGAATCTCCATGGCAGTCTGGGGCATCAGCCGCTCCAGAAATTCCGCCTCAAACTGGCGGCCGTAACTGGCATGGGTGCTCCATTTTCCGGTGACCATCAGCCGCTCCCCCACGGCGGGCAGGGGGATGGTGCCCACCACGGTGATATTCTGTCCGCCGCCCACAGAAAGGCGAAGCACTGCGTAGCCATTGTCATAATTCTGGTAAACAACAGCACTGATGGCGCCCTGTATTACTTCCAAATCTTCCGTCAAGTTGTTTCCGCTCCCATTCCCAGCCTGCCGGGCAATTCCGACAGGCTGCACACATCGATTTCCCGTTCCCGCAGCCATTCCCGCTGCTTCTGTTCCACGTTCTCCGCCACCACCAGCATCGGGCAGCGCACCAGTCCCATGCTCCGCATCCATAAATACACGGGAATGAATCCCCATGGCCCGGGCGACCCCCGGTAGATCAGGATTCCCTCCCGGCACACCGGCAGCAGCCAGCCGAACACGGCCCACAGCACGCTGAGCACACCCGCTGCGGCAAAAAACGCCGCCACCGCATATCCCGCCACGGCAGATCACCTCAGGACAGTATATGCGTACCCCGGCGGTTTGGTTCCGATTGTCTCCATTCTACAACATTTCAGGGCAAAAGAAAAGTACCATTCCCACAATATCCCCCCGGATTTGTCAAGCGGTACCCGAGTCGATGTAAAATTTACAAAAACCACTTGCAACGGTACATTTTTTCGGTTATAATAATCAGGTAATCATTCCAAAAATATCGTTTTAGAACGTCAGAAAGAGGACAGGTTCCCTTATGAAACTGCTGAGCCTTCTCATGTGGGTCGGGCAATTCGGTTTTTCCGTGGTGTTTCCCACCCTCTTTTTCCTGCTGCTGGCGGTATGGCTCCGGGACCGGTTCGGTCTTGGGCTGTGGATTGTAGCAGTGCTGGGCGTGTTGGGATTGATGACCTCCTTCAGTACCGCCCGTTCCTGTCTCCGCTCCCTGCGCAAGGCCGCCAATGAGGCCGCCGGTGAGCAGGAACCCCCCGTGGCTTTCAATGACCACAAGTAACCATCTTGCAAAGGAACTGCTTCTATGAAACTACAACCTGCGTCCCGAAAGGAAATCCGCCGCATCACCCTGGGCACCCTGGTATGCGATGGAATTTTGCTGATCGCTCTGTTTCTGCTGAGCCTGGTGGGAGTGGGCACCTTCTCCCTTTGGCCCGTGCTGCTGGGGATCTTCTGCGGCACCGTGATTGCCGTATTAAACTTTACCATTCTATGTCTGACGGTGCAGAGCGCCGTGGGGATGGAGAATCGCCGGAAAATGAAGGCACGATTCCAGTTCAGCTACAACACCCGAATGCTCCTGCAGGCCGGGTGGGTGGTGGCGGCCTTCCTGATCCCGCAGATTCCCTTCTTCGCCGGAGCCCTGCCCATTCTGTTTCCCCATGTGGTAATCTACTACCTCCAGTTCACCGGCAGGCTGATGCCCAAGGAACCGGAAAAGCCCGACGAATCTCAGCCATCCTGATTTCCACCCATCCATTCCAACGTGAAGCGAGGTTTTGTTCATGGATATCTCCATCAACGGCGCAAAAATTCTGGCAACCATTGACAACGTGCCTCTGTTCGGCACCGTGCAGATCACCCAGACGCTTATAGCCAGCTGGCTGGTGCTGCTGATTATTTCCGCACTGTGCATCTGGCTGGGCTCTGGGCTGCGGGTGACCAACATTTCCCGGAAACAGGCTGTGGCGGAGCTGGCGGTAACCAGTCTGCTGAAGTTTGTCCGGGGCAATATGGGCACCGGCTTCGACCACTACATTCCGCTGATCGGCACCATCTTCATTACCAGCGTTGTGTCCAATCTCATCGGCCTGATTGGCGTGTGGAGTCCCACCGCCGACCTGATGACGGAGCTTGCCTGGGCGTTGGTGGTATTTGTCCTGATTACCTACCACAAGATCAAGGCCGCCGGCATCCTCAGCTACCTGAAGGGCTTTCTGGATCCGGTCTTTATTCTTGCCCCCATCAACGTGCTCAGCGAGTGTTTCACGCCGGTTTCCATGGCCTGCCGTCACTTCGGCAACATTATCTCCGGCACCGTCATCAGCACCCTGATCTACGCTGCCCTGACCACCGCCAACAATGCCCTGTTCGGCTTCCTGGGCTCCAGCCTGTATGCCGGCATCGCCCTGGTTTCGGCGGGATTCTGACGGCTCTGGGAGTTTCCCGGAAGAAAAAGAAGCTGTGGATTCCCGGCGCCATCCTGGCTGTTCTGGGCGTTCTGGCCATCCTGACCTGGGTGGGTGTGGAGTATCCCTGGCTGACCATCGGCATTCCTGCCATTCCCAGTCTGTACTTCGACTGGTTCGGCGGCTGCATCCAGGCCTTCATCTTCTGCACCCTGACCACCCTCTTCATCAAACAGGCGGCGGGCGACTGAGTCCCAACGCCATTTGAATATTGAACCGAACTAAAATTTTAGGAGGAACATTTCATGAATGATTTTCAGATTTTGGCTAAAGGTATCGCGCTGGCCGGCTGCGGCATCGGCGCAGGTCTGGCTCTGATCGCCGGTA